>NZ_JBIAHS010000015.1:0-240818 GCF_042870755.1 Streptomyces sp. NPDC006365 | reverse complement strand
ATCTGGCAGCCCGACGCCGTCAGCTCGGCGATCTGCTGCAACGTGGCACCGATGTCCGACGTACGCGTCGTCGTCATCGACTGCACCGAGACGGGTGCGTCTCCGCCCACGGCCACGGTCCCGACCTGGATCTGCCGGCTCTTCCGGCGCTCGGCGAGCTTGGTCGGAACGGACGGCATGCCGAGAGAAATCGCAGTCATCTGCTGTGCAACCCCAAGGTAAGGATCGGTCGGTCCCGAAAGCTGACGGGCTCCAGCCAACGAGATTACGGCACCCCCGAACACGGGAGCACATCCCCCGCACAGGACGCCACAAGTGGGGGCGACCGGGCTCATAGCATGCCCGGTCGCCGCAAACTCCGCCTTACTAGGAGATACGTACCGGGTTAACGACGTCTGCCACCAGGACCAGCAAGGTGAAGCAGATGAAGATCCCCGCCACCACATAGGCCACCGGCATCAGCTTCGCCACATCGAACGGTCCCGGGTCGGGCCTCCTGAACACCTTCGCCACATTCCGTCGCAGGGACTCCCACAGGGCGCCCGCGATGTGTCCGCCGTCGAGCGGCAGCAGCGGGAGCATGTTGAACAGGAAGAGGGAGAGGTTGAAGCCCGCGACGAGGAACAGCATCATCGCGATCTGGTTCTCCGGCGGAATGTCCAGCGTCAAGACCTCACCGCCGACGCGGGCCGCGCCGACCACGCCCATCGGGGAGTCCGCCTCGCGCTCGCCGTCGCCGAAGGCCGCGTCCCACAGGGCGGGGACCTTGGACGGGAGGGCGACCAACGCCTCGACGCCGTTCTCCATCATGTCGCCCATGCGTTCCACGGACTGGCCGAAGGACTGTTCGACAATGCCGGAGGCGGGGGTGAAGCCGAGGAAGCCGGCGTACACGTACTCGCCCTCGACATAGCCGCCGTTGCCGTCCGACTTGCTGACCTGGTTCCTGATCAGGTGCGTGTTCAGATCGCGCCGCTCGCCCCCGCGCTCCACGGTGAGCGTGACGTCCTTGCCGGGATTGGAGCGGATGTCGTTCTGGAGCGTGGACCAGTCCTTCACGGGCTCGCCGTTGAACGCGACGATCTTGTCCCCCAGCTTGAGCCCGGCGGCCTTCGCGGGAGCGGCCTGGTCGCCCTTCTCGCACTTGGTGCGGTTCTCGCTCTGCTGGATGACGCAGTCGGAGACCTTGCCGACGGTGGTCGTCTGGGTCTGGATACCGAAGGTCATCATGACGCCCATGAAGATCACGACGGCCAGAATCAGGTTCATGAAGGGGCCGGCGAACATCACGATCACGCGCTTCCAGGGCTTGCGCGTGTAGAAGAGGCGGTTCTCGTCGCCGGGCTGCAGCTCCTCGAAGGACTGTGCGCGGGCATCCTCGACCATGCCGCGCCACGGTGAGGTGGAGCGGGCCTCGAGCCTGCCGTCCGGGCCGGGCGGGAACATGCCGATCATGCGGATGTAGCCGCCGAGGGGGATCGCCTTGACGCCGTACTCGGTCTCACCCTTCTTCCGCGACCAGATGGTCGGACCGAAACCGACCATGTACTGCGGTACGCGGATGCCGAAGAGCTTGGCCGTCGAGAGATGTCCCAGCTCGTGCCAGGCGATCGAAAAGAGCAGGCCGATCGCGAAGACGACTATGCCGAGGATCATCATCAGGGTCGTCATGCACCGGCCTCCGCCGTGGTTGTCTGCGCTGTCTGTCGCGCCATGTTCTGCGCCTTGGTCTGCGTCTTCGTCAGTTCACGGGCCCGGGCGCGTGCCCAGGTCTCCGCATCGAGGACGTCCGCGACGGTGAGTGAGGTTCCCGTACTTCCTGTACGGGGTGAGCCGTGCTCCTGAACCACCTTGGTCACGGTGTCCATGATCCCGTTGAAGGGCAGGGCGCCGTTCAAGAACGCGTCCACGCACTCCTCGTTCGCCGCATTGAACACGGCCGGGGCCGTGCCCGCGAGTTCCCCGACATGACGGGCGAGCCCCACCGACGGAAACGCGTCATTGTCGAGCGGGAAGAACTCCCAGCTCGACGCCTTCGACCAGTCGAAGGCGGGCGCGGCGTCGGGGACGCGCTCGGGCCAGCCGAGCCCGATGGCGATCGGCCCGCGCATATCGGGGGGCGTCGCCTGGGCGATCGTCGATCCGTCCGTGAACTCCACCATCGAGTGGACATACGACTGGGGGTGCACGACCACCTCAATCCGCTCGAAGGGAATGTCGTAGAGGAGGTGCGCCTCGATGACTTCGAGTCCCTTGTTGACGAGGGTCGCGGAGTTGATGGTGATGACCGGGCCCATGGCCCAGGTGGGGTGCGCGAGGGCGTCGGCCGGGGTGACGTGCGCGAGGTCCTCCTTCGTACGTCCCCGGAAAGGGCCCCCGGAGGCGGTGACGACGAGCTTGCGTACGTCCGCCCTGGTGCCCGAGGCGACCGCCTGGAACAGGGCCGCGTGCTCGGAGTCGACCGGGATGATCTGCCCCGGCTTGGCGAGCGCCTTGACCAGCGGGCCGCCGACGATGAGCGACTCCTTGTTGGCGAGCGCGAGGGTGCGGCCCGCTTCGAGTGCGGCGAGGGTGGGCGCGAGCCCGATCGACCCGGTGATGCCGTTGAGCACGGTGTGACACTCGGAGGCTGCGAGCTGCGTGGCCGCGTCCGCTCCGGCGAGGATCTCGGGCAGCGGCTCCCCGTTCCCGTACCGCTCGCTCAGGGCCTGACGCAGCTGCGGTACGACGGCCTCCCGGGCGACCGCGACGGTACGCACCCGAAGCCGCCACGCCTGCTCCGCCAGCAGCGCCACCCGCCCGCCGGCCGCTGAAAG
Source organism: Streptomyces sp. NPDC006365 (assembly GCF_042870755.1). Classification (NCBI taxonomy): domain Bacteria; kingdom Bacillati; phylum Actinomycetota; class Actinomycetes; order Kitasatosporales; family Streptomycetaceae; genus Streptomyces; species Streptomyces sp. NPDC006365. Next base: position 238,002 of record NZ_JBIAHS010000015.1, on the reverse strand, counting down.
CCCGCGCACCCGGAACCTGTCGGGATTGCGCTCCACGAGGTCGATGGCCTGCGTACCGATCGACCCGGTGGATCCCAGGATCACCACGTCCCGGGGCCCGTCTGAGGCCACGGGATCGAAGACGAGATGCGGATCGGCGAGGGGCGCTGGACTGTCGCTCATCCCTCCATTGTGGCCGCATCGAGTCACCGACAGGACAGGGCGTCCCCTTCGCGCGCCCTTACCGCCATGTATCACTCGACAAAGCCATATCGCCGTTTGTGAAGTTCACGTGAAGAAAGCGTGATACTCCTTCTCCCCTGGACATCGGACGACACCCAGGGGGATCTCCATGCGGATACGCGCTGCCCTGCCCGCGCTCGTCGGAGCCGTGGCTCTGACCGGCACGTTCCTCAGCACTCCGACTCAGGCCGCCGGACGCGTCTACCTCTGATCTTGCTCCGTGAACCCCGTTCACGGGAGGGGATGGTAAAGCGCACCCTCGACCCGGCGGTGCGGAGCACCGAAGCATCACTCCGTAACGCCTCTGGTACGCTCAGTGCATTACCGGGGGCGACAACCAAGTCCCCAACAGCCCGAGTGAGTCCCGTACTTGCTCCTGCGGCCGGAAGGGTCGTCGCTGGACAGGCATGACCTGTCAAACTCCCCCGAGCGATCCAGGGGAGAATCTCCGGGATTTATCCGGGAGAGAACTTCAACAGGTCTATTACGACAGCATCGATCGCGTCGCCGCCCTCGGCGTGGGCCACTACTTGCGCCGGCGGCGGTTCTTGGACCTGTTGGACTTGGCGGACTTGGTGGACTTGGCCGACTTCTTGGCGGGCCGCCGGGCCGGGGCCGGCTTCGTGCCGGTGACCGTTTCCGTCGACCGGGAGGTCGAGGCCGAGCGTGTCGGCACCGCAGCGGAGCGGCTGAAGTCTCCCTCGACCACACCTTCCGTCGTGTCCAGCGTGGGTGCGCTGAAGTGGAGGCCTTCGTCCCGCCGGCCGCCGGGTTCCAGGGTCTCCTGACCGTCGCGGGCCTTGCCCGAGGCGTCGAGGTTGAAGACGTAGCCGACTGATTCCTCCTTGATGGCCTCCGTCATCGCGGCGTACATGTCGTAGCCCTCGCGCTCGTACTCGATGATCGGCTCGCGCCCCAGCGTCCAGCGCAGGCCGATGCCGTCGCGGAGGTAGTCCATCTCGTAGAGGTGCTCGCGCCACTTGCGGTCGAGGACCGAGAGAACGACGAGGCGTTCCAGGTCACGGAGGGCCTTGGAGCCGAGTTCGGCCTCGCGCTCCTCGTAGCGGACGTGGATGTCCTCGGTGATCGTCTCGATCAGGTCGTCGGCGGTGAGGTTCGGGCGCCCGCCGGCCTCGTCCTCCACGTCCTCGATGGTGACCTTGATCGGGTAGAGCTGCTTGAAGGCACCCCACAGCCGCTCCAGGTTCCACTCCTCGGGGAAGCCCTCGGCGGTCTCCTCGGTGATGTACGCGCGGATGGTGTCGTCCATGAAATGGATGATCTGCTCGCGCAGGTCCTCGCCCGCAAGGACCCGGCGGCGCTCCTCGTAGATCAGCGTGCGCTGCCGGTTGAGCACCTCGTCGAACTTCAGGACGTCCTTGCGGGACTCGAAGTGCTGCTGTTCGAGCTGGGACTGGGCGGAGGCGATGGCACGCGTGACCATCTTGTTCTCGATGGGGACATCGTCGGGGACGTTCGCCATGGCCATCACGCGGTCGACGACCTGGGCCCGGAACAGCCGCATCAGGTCGTCTTCCAGGGCGAGGTAGAAGCGGGAGGCGCCGGGGTCGCCCTGCCGGCCGGCCCGTCCGCGCAGCTGATTGTCGATACGCCGGGATTCATGGCGTTCGGTGCCGAGGACGTAGAGCCCGCCGAGGTCGATCACCTCGTCGTGCTCGGCTGCGACGGACGCCGTCATCCGGTCGAGCGCGGCGCGGTACTCCCCAGGGTTGTCCTCCGGAGTGAGCCCCCGCCGGGCCAGTTCCGCGCGCGCCATCGCCTCGGGGTTGCCACCGAGCATGATGTCGGTGCCGCGGCCCGCCATGTTCGTGGCCACGGTGACCGCGCCCTTGCGGCCCGCCTGGGCAACGATCTGCGCCTCACGCTGGTGGTTCTTGGCGTTGAGCACCTCGTGCCGGATGCCCCGCCTCTTCAGCTGCGCGGACAGCAGCTCCGACTTCTCGACGGAGGTGGTGCCCACCAGGATCGGCTGGCCCTTCGCGTGCCGCTCGGCGATGTCGTCGACGATCGCGTCGAATTTCGCGTCCCCGGTGCGGTAGATCTGGTCGGCGTCGTCCGCGCGGATCATCGGCCGGTTCGTGGGGATCGGCACCACGTGCAGCTTGTAGATCTGGTGGAACTCGGCCGCCTCGGTCATCGCCGTACCGGTCATCCCGGCGAGCTTCCCGTACAGCCGGAAGAAGTTCTGCAGGGTGATCGTCGCGAGGGTCTGGTTCTCGTCCTTGACGGTCACACCCTCCTTGGCCTCGATCGCCTGGTGCAGGCCCTCGTTGTAGCGGCGGCCTGCGAGGATGCGGCCGGTGTGCTCGTCGACGATGAGGACCTCGCCGTCGATGACGACGTAGTCCTTGTCCTTCTTGAAGTGCTCCTTGGCCTTGAGTGCGTTGTTCAAGTGGCCGATGAGGGGCGTGTGGTCGGACTCGTAGAGGCTGTCGATGCCGAGCTGGTCCTGGAGGTACTCGACCCCGCTGTCCAGGATCGCCACCGTGCGTTTCTTCGGGTCGTACTCGTAGTCGTGCGTGGCCCGCAGCCCGGCGAGGCGGTCCTTGTCCATCGGCGAGGTGAAGTGCTCCGCCTGGATGGAGACGCCCTTCATGCGCGTGACCATCTTGGCGAACGACTCGTACCAATGCGTGGCCTGATCGGCCGGACCGGAGATGATCAGCGGCGTACGGGCCTCGTCGATGAGGATCGAGTCGGCCTCGTCGACGATCGCGAAGTGGTGGCCACGCTGCACGAGTTCGTCCTGCGACCAGGCCATGTTGTCGCGCAGGTAGTCGAAGCCGAACTCGGTGTTGGTGCCGTAGGTGATGTCGCGGGCGTAGTGCTCGCGCCGCTCGGCCGGTGTCGACTGCGACTTGATCACGCCGACGGTCAGGCCCAGGAAGCGGTACGCCCGGCCCATCCACTCGGCGTCGCGCTGGGCGAGGTAGTCGTTCACCGTGACGATGTGGACGCCCTTGCCGGTCAGGGCGTTCAGATACACCGGCAGCGTCGCGACGAGGGTCTTGCCCTCACCGGTGTGCATTTCGGCGATATTGCCGAAGTGGAGTGCCGCGCCGCCCATGATCTGTACGTCGAAATGACGCATTCCGAGTGTGCGCCGGGAGGCCTCGCGCATCGCGGCGAAGGCTTCGGGCAGCAGATCGTCGAGGCTTTCGCCGTCGGCGTGGCGCTTTTTGAACTCGGGGGTGAGATCCCGTAGTTCGTCGTCGGTCATCCCCTCGAATTCCTCTTCCAGGGAATTGACCTGTTCGGCGATGCGCTGCAGCCTGCGCAGCATGCGTCCCTCTCCGGCCCGCATGATCCGGCCGGTGATGCGCTCGAGAGTGGCCACTGGAATTCCCCCTCGGCCCGATGGGGGCGTCGACGTCCCCGAGGTCGATTCTGTGTCGCTCGCCTTCGATGCGGCAAGCAACAGAATGACCACGGGGACGCCAGTGCATTCCTGGGGAAAAGGTCAGCGAATGGGGCGGTGGACGTTGTCCCGTTTCGCCGGCCCGGGCGTCGCGTCCGCGATCCAGGCGCCGTCACCGGAGGGGTCGATGACGCCCTCCTCAAGCCAGGCGTACGTACCGCCGAGAACACCCTTGACCACCTTGCGGTCGAGGTCGTCGGTGTTCGTCCACAGCCGGTCGAAGAGTTCCTCGACCCGGATGCGGGCCTGGCGGCAGAAGGCGTCGGCGAGCTGGTAGGCCTCGCGGCCGTGGTCCCCCGTGGAGCGCAGGAGTTCGGCGCGCACGCAGGCCGCGCTCATCGCGAACAGTTCGGCGCCGATGTCGACGATCCGGCTGAGGAAGCCCTGCTTGGTCTCCATTCGGCCCTGCCAGCGCGACATGGCGTAGAAAGTGGACCGGGCGAGCTTGCGGGCGGACCGTTCCACGTAGCGCAGGTGGCCGGACAGGTCGATGTGTCCCGCCGGGTGGAAGTCGGCGTAAGAGCGCGGAAGCTGGCCGGGTCCCGCCACGAGCTTGGGCAGCCACTTGGCGTAGAACACACCGGCGTTCGCGCCCGCCTTCGCCTTGTCCTGGAGGGACTTCTCCGGGTCGATGAGGTCACCTGCGACCGACAGGTGGGCGTCGACGGCCTCGCGTGCGATCAACAGGTGCATGATCTCGGTCGAGCCCTCGAAGATGCGGTTGATGCGCAGGTCACGAAGGATCTGCTCGGCCGGGACGGCCCGTTCGCCGCGGGCCGCGAGGGACTCGGCGGTCTCGAAGCCGCGTCCGCCGCGGATCTGGACCAGCTCGTCCGCCATCAGCCAGGCCATCTCGGAGCCGTACAGCTTCGCCAGAGCCGCCTCGATACGGATGTCGTTGCGGTCCTCGTCGGCCATCTGCGAGGACAGGTCGAGTAGGGCCTCCAGGGCGAAGGTCGTCGCCGCGATGAAGGAGATCTTGGAGCCGACGGCCTCATGGAAGGCCACCGGCTTGCCCCACTGCTCCCGCGCCGCCGACCACTCGCGGGCGATCTTCAGACACCACTTGCCCGCGCCCACACACATGGCGGGCAGGGACAGCCGGCCGGTGTTCAGCGTCGTGAGCGCGATCTTGAGGCCCGCACCTTCCGGGCCGATGCGGTTGGCCGCCGGGACGCGGACCTGGTGGAAGCGCGTGACGCCGTTCTCCAGGCCGCGCAGGCCCATGAAGGCGTTGCGGTTCTCGACGGTGATGCCCTCCGAGGCGGACTCCACGACGAAGGCGGTGATGCCGCCCTTGTGGCCCTCGGACTTCGGCACCCGCGCCATGACGACGAGGAGGTCCGCGACGACGCCGTTGGTCGTCCAGAGCTTCACGCCGTCGAGGATGTACGAGTCGCCGTCCGGGACCGCCGTGGTGGCGAGCCGTGCCGGGTCGGAGCCCACGTCCGGCTCGGTCAGCAGGAAGGCCGAGATGTCGGTGCGGGCGCAGCGCGGCAGGAAGGTGTCCTTCTGCTCCTGCGTACCGAAGAGCTTCAGCGGCTGCGGTACGCCGATCGACTGATGCGCGGAGAGCAGCGCGCCGACCGCCGGGTTCGCGGAGCCCACCAGAGCGAGCGCCTTGTTGTAGTACACCTGGGTGAGGCCGAGGCCGCCGTACTTGGTGTCGATCTTCATGCCGAGGGCGCCGAGCTCCTTGAGCCCGTTGATGGTCTCGTCCGGGATCTGCGCGTCGCGCTCGATCCGCGCCCCGTCGATCTTCGTCTCGCAGAAGTCGCGCAGCTTGGCGAGGAACTCCTCGCCGCGCTGCGCGTCCTCGTCGGCGGGCATCGGGTGCGGATGGATCAGATCGAGCCGGAAGCGGCCGAGGAACAGCTCCTTGGCGAAGCTGGGCTTGCGCCAGTCCTGCTCACGTGCGGCCTCCGCCACCTGGCGCGCCTCGCGCTCGGTGACGGCGGGCTTCTTGGTTGGTGCGGACATGAGGGGCTTCACCTCGCCGCGAGTCGGGATCTTCGGAACAGTCGGTTACTGGCCGGTGCTACTGGATCGTATGTACCCGATCCCGGGCAACCTCACCAGTCCTCGCGCGCCGCTCCGCCGGATGAGCCCCTCCGTACGAGCCCCGGTTTCAGCCGATGTCCACCGAGAACGCTTTGGTGCCGAGGGCCCGTGCCGCGGAAGACCTCGGTACCGGCCTCGATGCCGGAGACGTACTTGTCGTTGCTCAGCAGCTTGCGCCGTACGAGTGCCTGAGTGAAGTAATCGAGATCGAGGGTGGCCTTGCTTGTGTTGGCGACCCGGACGCAGGAGCGCGCCTTCCACCCGAGGTCGCCCTCGTAGATGTCCCACATGGCACCGCCGAGGCTGACCCGGCCCACCTTGGAGCCGAGCGGCTCGGCGCCGCCCTGACGGTTGAGCCACACCATGATCTCGTCGGTGGGCTGGTCCTGCCAGTCGGCGGTGTTCTCGCCGTGCAGCCACAGGTCGTACGCCAGGCGGGGCCGACGATGCCGCATGGGGATTCCTTCCGGGGCGGTTCGCGCGGCTTCTGGTCGCCACCGGAGAGGCCGAAGGTTGTCGCGGGACTCTAGGCTGGAGCGAGCAGACCCTGTGGGGGCGCGCAAGAGGCTTGCAGGGGTCCGCAGGGCCCGTAAGGGGCGCGGGGAACTGCGCAACCAGCCCACTACGACCCGCACCCGCCCACAAACCCCATCCCCACCCCCGTAGGCGTCCTGCAGAAACGACGGAGTCGAAGCGCTTCGATAAGCTATGGACACCCCCCGTCCACCAGGCTACTGTCGAGTCACCCTCCTTGAAATTAACCGCACCACGCGCTGTCGAAGCGCTTCACACACCTTGGAGAGCTGGATGGTCACCCTCGCCGAGGTCGCCCAGCACGCCGGAGTCTCGGCCAGCACAGTGAGCTATGTCCTCAGCGGCAAGCGGTCCATCTCCGTAGGCACCCGGCAGCGGGTTGAGCGGAGCATCCAGGAACTCGGCTACCACCCCAACGCGGGGGCCCGGGCACTGGCGAGCAACCGCTCCAACATCATCGCGCTGATGGTCCCGCTCCGTACGGACATGTACGTACCCGTGATGATGGAGATCGCCATAGCCGTGGCGACCACCGCCCGTACGCACGGATACGACGTGCTGCTGCTCACGGGCGAGGAGGGACCCGACGCAGTGCGCCGCGTCACCGGCAGCGGGCTCGCCGACGCGATGATCCTCATGGACGTGGAACTCGACGACGAGCGGCTGCCGTTGCTGCGCGGCACGGACCAGCCGTCCGTACTCATCGGACTGCCCGCCGACACCAGCGGCCTGACCTGCGTCGACCTCGACTTCGGAGCGACGGGCGCGCTGTGCGTCGAGCATCTGGCCATGCTCGGGCACCGCGACATCGCTGTCATAGGCGAGGCACCCGCGGTCTACGAGCGGCATACGGGCTTCGCCGAGCGCACCCTGGACGGACTGCGTTCCCGCAGCCGCGAGCTGGGACTGCGGCTGCTGCACCGTCCCTGCGAGGGCGGGTACGACGCGATGGCCGTGACCCTGGCCCGGATCTTCGACGAGCGCCCGGACACCACGGGGTTCGTCGTGCAGAACGAGTCTGCGGTGGAGCCGCTGCTCGGGCTGCTGCGCCAGCAGGGCCGGGCCGTGCCCGAGGACGTGTCGGTGGTCGCGGTCTGCCCGGACCAGGTCGCCACGCAGGTCTCGGTGCGGCTCACCTCCGTCGCCATCCCCGCGCAGGAGATGGGACGGCACGCCGTGGAACTGCTGGTCGCCAAGCTCGACGGCGGCGGCACCGACGAAGTCGTCCTGATCTCACCGGAGTTGACGAAGCGGGCCAGCACGGGACCCGCGCCCGGCAAGTTGTAGGCGATGACCCCGGCCCGCGGCGGTACTCCCTACGGATTGCCCCTCCCCCAGCCGAAGACCGGGGATTCCTGCCTCACGGCGCTCAGTCCCTCAGCGAGGGTCCGAGTCCTACCCGATCGACACCAGCCGGGTTGGAACCAGCCCGGTTGCCCCGAAAGACAAGGAGGTTGCACGTGCTTGGCTCTCGCGACGCGCACCGCTCATGTCACCTGTTCGTGTGGGCGGCCGGAGGTAACCGGTGAATCAGCCTGCCGAGAACCAGCCCCGGCAAGGGGCAGTCAGCCTCGCCCAGTCCTCGCCCACCGTCGGCACGTTCCGCGAACGCGACGGCGCCCTGGAGTGGAGCGGCCGCCAGGAGACCGTACGCATCGAGCCATGGGGCCCGGACGCGGTACGGGTCCGGGCGCGCCTCGGCGGTCCGGTCGTCGAGGGCCTGCCGGGCGCGCTGCTCGACGAGGCGCCGGCCACCGAGGCCAGCGTCAAGATCGAGGACGGATTCGGTCTGCTGACCGTCGGCGCGCTCACGGTGGAGGTCAGCACGGAGGGCCTCCTGCGCTTCACCCGCACCGACGACGGCTCCGAACTCCTCACGGAGGAGCGCGCCCATTTCTGGTGGCCGGGCCCGCGCCTCTACACCCCCGTCGGCAACGGCTACCACCGCCTGGAGCAGCGCTTCGCCGCGTACGAGGGCGAGAAGCTGTTCGGCCTCGGCCAGCACCAGCACGGGATGCTCGACCAGAAGGGCGCCGTCCTCGACCTCGTGCAGCGCAACGCCGAGGTCAGCATTCCGGTGCTCACCTCCAGCCGCGGCTACACCCTGCTGTGGAACAGCCCGGCGATCGGCCGCGTGGAGCTGGCGGGCAACGGCACGCGCTGGGTGGCGGACTCGGCCCGGCAGATCGACTACTGGATCACCGCGGGCCCCCCGGCGGACGCCCAGCGCCGCTACAGCGCCGTCACCGGCCGTACGCCGATGCTGCCCGAGTGGGCCGCGGGCTTCTGGCAGTGCAAGCTGCGCTACCGCACACAGGACGAACTCCTCGACGTGGCAAGGGAGTACAAGCGTCGCGGGCTGCCCCTGGACGTCATCGTCTGCGACTTCTTCCACTGGACGCATCTGGGCGAGTGGAAGTTCGACCCGGCGGAGTGGCCGGATCCGGCGGCGATGGTGCGGGAGCTGGACGAGCTCGGCGTCAAGCTGGTCGTGTCGGTGTGGCCGTCGGTGTCCCCGCTCTCCGAGAACCATGACCTCATGGAGCAGCGCGGTTACTTCATCGGCACGCAGTACGGCCCGATGGCGCACGCCGACTGGCCCGACAAGGAGGTCGCCTCCACGGTCCAGGTCGCCTTCTACGACGCGACGAATCCCGAAGCGCGCGAGTTCATGTGGTCGAAGGTCCGGGACAACTACCTCACGCCGTACGGCATTCAGTCCTTCTGGCTGGACGCCTGTGAGCCGGAGATCAAGCCGGGCTTCCAGGAGAACCTGCGCTATTGGGCGGGCCCCGGCCTGGAGGTCGGGAACCTCTACCCGCGCGAGAACGCCCGTGCCTTCTACGAGGGCATGGTGGCCGCCGGCGAGAGCGAGGTCGTCACCCTCAACCGCTCGGCGTGGGCGGGCAGTCAGCGGTACGGCGCCGCCCTGTGGTCCGGCGACATCGGCACCGACTTCGCGACCCTGCGCCGCCAGATCGCGGCGGGCCTCAACACCGCGCTGTCCGGCATCCCTTGGTGGAACACCGACATCGGCGGCTTCCACGGCGGTGACCCGAACGACCCGGCGTACCAGGAAGTCATGGTCCGCTGGTTCCAGTTCGGCGCACTGTCCCCGCTGATGCGCCTGCACGGCTTCCGCGTCCCGGGCATGCCACTCGGCCCGGAGATGACCGGCGGTCCGAACGAGGTCTGGTCGTACGGCGAGAAGGCCGCCGCGATCATGGAGAAGTACCTGCGGCTGCGCGAGCGCATGAAGCCGTACGTCCTGGACGTCATGCGCGCCGCACACGAGGAGGGCCTGCCGGTGATGCGCCCGCTGTTCCTCGAGTTCCCCGAGGACCAGGCGACCTGGTCGGTGGACGACGCGTACCTCTTCGGCCCCGATCTGCTGGTCGCGCCGGTGCTGACGGCGGGAGCTACGGCCCGGACGGCCTATCTCCCGGCGGGGGCGCGCTGGACCGACGCGTGGACCGGCGAGACGTACGAGGGTGGCGCGGCCGTGACCGTCGACGCCCCGCTGGACCGCATTCCGCTGTTCCTGCGGGACGGGGCGCGGCTGCCGGTTGCGGAGTAGTCGCACGACGACGTGGGGCGGCCGGTCTCCGTTGAGAGGTCCGGCCGCACCCACGCGCGTGTGCCGCTACTTGGTGTCCAGGTGATAACTCACCTGCGGCGGCTGGTTGTATCCGGTGTTCTGCCAGGCCACGCCGAGCCGGTACACGGGGTCACACATCTGCACGGGCCGGCTCCGCCGGGATGCGGAGCCGGCCCGCTCAGCCGGTCAGTCGGCCGACCGAGTCGGCCGCTGGGTCAACTGCTGCTGACCGTCAGGTTGTTGGTGCGGAAGTCCAGGCCGCCGGACGACGAGGTGATCTCGAAGCCGAACTGGACGTCACCGATGGTCTCGTTGCCCATCCAGCCCTTGGTGTCCTTGATCCACTTGAGGATCGGGAGCATGTCGACGCTGCCGGAGTTCGAGTCCGAGGTGCGCAGGAACGAGAACACCTCGTTGGCGCCGTTGTTGCCCTTGTAGACGTTCCAGCTGTGACCGCCGAGGGTGACGCTGCCCTGCGAGGTGCCGATCGGGCCGACGGCTCCGTTGTAGTTCACCCAGAGCATGATCTCGTAGTCGTAGTCGGTGTCCCAGATGTCGTACGAGGAGTTGTACGCGCCCGAGGACGGGACCGTGACGTTGTAGCTGCTGCTGAGCGAACCGAGCGAGGTGATCGACTTGTTGATCACCTTCTTGGAGTTGGGGTAGGACTTGATGCCACCGGTGTTGGGGTGGTTGGCCCAGACGCCCCAGTTGGTGCCGGAGTTGGCCCAGATGCACTGCGCGCCGGCGCCCGAGCCCCAGATGTTGTTGTAGAGCGTGTAGCCGTTCAGGCCTGTGTTGCCCCACTGGTCGCAGGAGTTCCAGACTGCGGCCGAGGCCGGCGCGGAGGCGAGGCCGATGGTGGCGCCGAGTGCGAGTGCGGGGGCGATGAGGGCCTTGGCGACCCTCTTGCGTGTGCGTGTTGCCATGGCTGTCCCTTCCATGGGTGGGGGGAAATGTTGTGGATCTACCGCGGCTCCAGGAGGAGGACGCGGTCTTCTCCGGCGAGCGGGGAGAACGGTCGCGCGCTCGGGAGGAAGTCCTGGGATCGGTTGTTCACGGCGCGAGCACCGCTACTCCGTAGCGCGCCAACTCCACGCACCCGGTGACCTGTTCCCCGGTGAGGACGTCCCGGTGCGCGCCCGGCAGCTCCACGGTGACCGCCTGGCGCCCATGGTTGAACATGAAGAGCAGCTCGCCCCGGCGGACGGCCTCGACCTGCGCGGGGAGGCCGTCAAGGGGCGGCCGGACCCCCGTGTCGGCCGCCACATCCGCCAACAGGTCACGCAGCGCGGGCGGTTCGGGCAGCGTGGAGAGGTACCAGGCGCGCCCTTTGCGCAGCAGCGCGGGCAACCCGTCCAACTCACCACCCTTGTACGGGACGACAAGATCGACGTCGCTCGCCGCCTCGAGTTCCTCGGACCACAACGTCCCGCGGAAACCGTCACATTCGGCGCACTCGCCCGCATCGAGGGGCCACCACTCGTGCAGCGTGCGGATCCCGAAGAGCTCGCGCAGCCGCGCGTCCATGCCGCCGGACCGCACCCGGTCGTCCTCGTCCGCGACACCGGTCAGGAATCCGCAGACGAGGGTGCCCCCGGCTCGTACATATGAGAGGAGATTGTCGATCGCCGCGTCCGTGAGCAGGTACAACTGCGGGACGACGACCAGCTTGTACGGGGACAGGTCGTGCTCGGGGTGCGCGAAGTCGGTGGTGAGGTGGGCCTCCCACAGGGCGCGGTGCCAGGCGCGTACGACCTGCGGATAGTCGACCTCGGAGGACAGGCGGCCGTCCTGCGCGCCCGCCCACCAGGCGTTCCACTCGTGCAGGATCGCGACATCGGAAGCTGTGCGGCCGTCAGTCACTTCGGGGCCGAGCGCGGCGAGTTCGGCCCCGAGCCGCTTGACCTCCTGATACGTACGCCCCTCCTCCCCCGCGTGGCTGACCATGCCCGAGTGGAACTTCTCCGCACCCTGCCGGGACTGCCGCCACTGGAAGTAGCAGACCGCGTCGGCGCCGCGGGCGACCGCCTGGAGGGACCAGAGGCGGTTGAGGCCGCGTGGCTTGGGGTGGTTGACGCCCCGCCAGTTGACGGGACCGGCCGCCTGCTCCATGAGCATCCACGGGCCGCCGCGGGCCTGGGAGCGCGTCAGGTCCTGGATGAGGGCGCCGTTCTGGGCGCCGAAGGGGTCGCGCGGGTCCGGGTAGATGTCGACGGAGACGAGATCCTCCTCCTCGGCCCACCTCCAGGCGTCCTGTCCCACCCACATCGGCATGAAGTTGGTCGTCACCGGGATGTGCGGGGTGTGACGACGGACGATGTCGCGCTCGGCGACGTAGCACTCCAGGAGCATGTCGGAGGTGTAGCGCTTGAAGTCCAGTACCTGTGTGGGGTTCTTGAGGTAGTGGGCGTGGCGGGGCGGGAGGACCTCGTCCCAGTCGCCGTAGCCCTGGCTCCAGAAGGCCGTTCCCCAGGCGGTGTTGAGCGCGTCGAGCGTGCCGTACTTGTCCTTGAGCCAGCGGCGGAAGGTGGCGGCGGCCTCGTCGCCCCAGTCGTAGGTGCAGTACTCGTTGTTGATGTGCCACATCGTGAGGGCGGGGTGGCTGCCGTAACGGGCGGCCAGGTCCTCGGTGATGGCGGCGGCGTAGCGGCGGTAGGTGGCGCTCGAGTGCGAGAAGTGCTGGCGGCCGCCCCACCATTCGGTGCGGCCGTCCTCGTCGCGGGGCAGGGTGTCGGGGTGCAGACGGCCCATCCAGGGCGGGGGCGAAGAGGTGGGCGTGGCGAGGACGACGCCGATGCCGTCGTCGTGCATGAGGTCCAGGAGCCGGTCGAGCCAGCTGAACTCCCTTGCCCCGGGCCTGGGTTCGAGCTTCGCCCAGGAGAAGACGCCGAGGGTGACGGAGTTGACACCGGCCGCCTTCATGAGGCGTACGTCCTCGTGCCAGGTCTCCTCGGGCCACTGCTCGGGGTTGTAGTCGCCGCCGAAGAGGATGCGGCCACGAGTGGTGTCGGCGAGGCTCGGCCCCTGGTGCGCGGGCATCAGGCCGGGTCCCCGTACTGGATGCCGCGCCCGTTGGTGGCGAGGTAGACGCGGCCGTGGACGCGCGGGTCGCCGGTGATCGTCTCGCCGGTCCAGCCCCACTGGTGGGCGTCGTCGTTGATACGGACCCAGGTGCCGGCCAGGTCGTCGGAGCGGAGGACGCCGGTGACGGCCCCCGTCCCGGTCGCGCCGACCTGGTAGATCGCGGGGTAGTCGGCGCCGGCGGCGGCCTTGCCGAAGCCGAGGCAGTGGGAGGACCGGCAGCTGGTGACCTTCGAGAAGACGGCGCCGCCGTCGGTGGACCGGAAGAGACCGTTCTCCTTCGCGGAGATCCACAGGTCACCGGAGCGTCCAGGGGCCGCCACCACCTTGAACTGGCTGTCGCCGGAGGGCAGTCCAGTGCCACGGACCGTGAAGGATCTGCCACTGTCAGTGCTGGCGTACAGCGTTCCTGTGTCGGTGTCGTATGCGTAGAAGAGCGTCGGGTCGGCCGGGTCGGCGACCGGCGCGGCGCCCTTCGGGAAGGAGGAGACCTCGGACCAGGTCGCGCCGTTGTCGGTGGAGCGGTGGGCTGCGTACTTCGTGCCGTCCCAGTGCACGAAGGACCACAGCAGCGCACTGCCGTCGGCGCTGGTGGCGATCGGCCCCGGTGCGCTCTTGGCGATGTCCGGCTGGGCCTCGAAGGGCGCCCAGGTCCGGCCGCCGTCGTTCGAGTACGCGCCGTTGCCGTTGTCGCCCCAGCCCGCCCGGACGACGTACGACGGCTTGACCGCGGCCTGCGCGAGTCCCGTCGCCGACCCGAACACGGGGTTCGCCGCCATGCCGCGCGACGGAGACGCCGTGAGCCGCTCGTGGTACATCACGCCGATGTCACCGAGCCCGCTCAGCAGATGCGCCTCACCGACCGGGGGCGAGATCAGCTGGCGCACGGACGTCTCCTCCAGGCCGCGGATCTGCGGCGCCCAGCGCTTGAGGTCACGGGTGCCGTAGAGGGTCGCGCCGGTCCCGTACAAGATGTGCTTCGAGTCGTACGGATCCAGGGCGAGCGCCTGGATCCACCAGCCGAACTTCGGCTTGTCACCACCCCAGTTGAGAAAGGGAGTCTCGGATACGTCGAACACGGCAGCGTCCTTGAGGGACGTCCAGGTACGGCCGCCGTCGGTGGAGCGGAACAGTGTGTCGATGGCCGTCCAGCGGTTGTTGGTGGACACGACGACGGTGCCTGCGCGGCGGGCGTCGACGGCGACTCCGCCGTAGCCGAAGTTGTCGGTGGAGCCGTCGGCTGCGGTGCCGCCGGGCTTCACCGGGGTCACCGCGGTCCACTTGCCGGTCGCGGTGCGCAGCTTGTGCACGCTGCCGTCGCTCTGGCCGTTGGGGCCTGGCGCGTCGGCGTACGTCACGTACAGCTCGCGGGTGTGCCGGTCGTACGCGGCCCGGATCGGGACCTTGGCGGAGGCGCCGGACGGCTGCCCGGGCACGGCCTCCCACGTCGTGCCGTCGGCGGTGCGGTAAAGGTTCGCCGTGCCGGACGTACCGTCGCCGTCGCCCCAGCCGGCGTAGACGCAGCGCCCGGCCGCGACGAGGAACGTGACGCCCTGCCCGGAGGCGTTCGCCTTCGCCGGGAAGCCGTTCGCGGCTGCCCAAGTGGCCCCGCGATCGGTCGACTTGAGCAGCCCGTCGTGCCGGGTGCCCAGCCAAAGGGTGTCGCTGTCACGCGGGTCGACGAGGAGACGCTCTCCCGTGCCCCGGCCGTCCTCGTTGGCGCCGAGCTTCACGTCCAGATCGGTACGGGCCCAGGTGGCACCGCGGTCCTCGGAGCGCAGGACCGCACCGTTGCCGGCCCAGGCCTGGGCGTATGTGCCGAGCGCCAGGTACAGCCGCTTCGGCTGCGCGGGGTCGACGGCCATCGCCTCCACACCGAGGAGGTTCCAGTCGTCCCAGCCGAGGTGATCGGTGAGCGGCGTCCAGCGGGCGGCCCGCTCGTCCCAGCGGTAGGCGCCACCGATGTCCGTACGGGCGTAGGCGAGGCCGCGTACGGAGGGGTGGAACAGCACGCCGGTGATGAATCCGGTGCCGCCGATGACGACATTGCGCCAGCGGTAGGGGGTCGCATCGGCGTCGGCGCCGGCCGGCGATGGGGCCGGGGCTGCATGCGCCGGCGGACCGACGGTGGAAAGCGCGGCGGCAGCGGCGGTCCCGGCGAGAACGGCGCGTCTACTCGGGCGGGGCGTGCGCATGACATACCTCGTTCTGCGAGAGGGGGGTGGATTGGGGGGGGACGGTGGCTCGTAACCAGCGGCGGACGGCGCCCCCCGTACGAGCGGGGGTGGGCGCCCCTTTCAGGGCGCGGGCTGTGACATATGCGGCTCCGCCGCGATGGGGGTCCCCCGCTCATGGGGGTCCCCCGCTCGAGCGAGGCCGAGAGTGAGGGAGCGACCAGCCACGAACAACCCGGACGCAGTTTTCAACTGACCCAACAAAGCGGGCTGACCGGAGTCAGCCCTTGACCGCGCCGGTCAGCATGCCCTTCTTGAAGTGCCGCTGGACGAACGGCGAGAGCACAGCCACCGGGATGAGGGCCAGCACCATAACGGCCATCTGAAGAGCGAGAGCGGACAGCTCACCCGTGTTGACCTGTGCGGAGAGCCCAACCGGCCGTTCCTGTTTCTGGACCAACTGAATCATGACGTTCTGCAACGGCATCATGTCCTGGTCGGTCAGATAGATCGACGCGTTGAACCAGGCGCTCCAGTAGCCCACCGCGTAGAAGAGAGCGATCACCGCGAGGACCGCGCGCGACAGCGGCATCACGATCTTCCACAGGATGCGCCAGTCGCCGGCCCCGTCGATCCGGGCACTGTCGATCAGTTCCTGGGAGATGCCCATGAAGAACGCTCGCAGGACAAGGATGTTGAAGACGCTCACCGCGCTGGGGAGGATCAGCGCCAGGTAGGTGTCGGTCAGTCCGAGCCCCTGCACCAGCAGGTACGTCGGGATCAGGCCCGCGCCGAAGAACATGGTCGCCAGCAGCGTCATCAGGATCCAGCGGTGACCGAGCGAGCCGCTGCGCGAGAGGCCGTACGCGCATAGCACCGACACGGCCATGCTGAACAGCGTGCCGACCAGGGTCACTCCGATGCTGACCAGTGTGGCGCGCTGGACCTGGCCGCCGCTGAGGAGTTCCTGGTAGGCGACGAAGGTGATGCCCTTGGGGATCACCACCAGGCCGCCGGCCTCGTCGATGGTCTTCTTCGACTGGAGGCTGGTGACGATGACGATCCACAGCGGGAAGAGGATCGCCAGGCAGGCGAGGCTCAGGACGAGACCCTTGCCCGCAAGGCCGGCCTTGGCCGGCTCCTCCTCCCAGACCGGGCGGGGAGGGGCCGCCCAGGGGCTGGGCTTCTTCGCCGCCGGCTTCTCGTCGGCCGGCTTGTCGAGGACAGCGCTCACTTCTTGTACACCCCCTGCTCACCCATGAGATGGGCGACCTTGTTGGCGGTCAGCACCAGTGCCAGGCCGACAAAGCCCTTGATGAGACCTGCGGCGGCGGCATAACTGAAGTCCTGGTTGCGAATGCCGTTCCACCACACGTAGGTGTCGAGCACATCGGAGGCGGCGACGCCCACCGCCTGCCGTTGGAGCAGCAGTTGCTCGAAGCCGACAGTGAGAGCGTCGCCGACGCGCAGCACGAGAAGCAGGGCGATCACCGGGCGCAGGGCGGGCAGCGTGATGTGCCACATGCGCCGCCAGCGTCCGGCGCCGTCCATGGCGGCGGCCTCGTACAGGTCGTTGGAGACGGACGACAGCGCCGCGAGGAAGACGATGATGCCCCAGCCCGCGTCCTTCCAGACCATCTCGAGCGTGACCAGGTATTTGAAGGTCTCCGGGTTGGTCATCAGGTCGAAGCCCTCGTAGCCGTGCTGACGGAGGGTCTGCGCGATGATGCCCGCGCCGCCGAAGATCTGCATGAAGACGGTGACGACGAGGACCCAGGAGAAGAAGTGCGGCAGGTACATGATCGCCTGGGCGAGAGCCCGTACCCGGGGCCTGACCACGCTGTTGATGAGGAGCGCGAGAAGGATCGGGATCGGGAAGAACAGCACCAGTTGCAGGAAGAACAGCACGAACGTGTTCTGCACCGCGTGCCAGAAGGCCGAGTCCGCGAAGATCCGCTCGAACTGCTCGAAGCCGATCCAGGGGCTCTGGAAGATGGCGACGAAGCCGTTCTCGCTGAGGTACGGGTCGTAGTCCTGGAAGGCGACCACGTTGCCGAGGATCGGTACGTAGTTGAAGACCAGGACCAGCAGCACCGCCGGCAGCGTCATCAGGACCAGCGTGCGGTCGCGCTTGAATCTGAGCCGGAGGCTCAGATTCCCGGCACGCTTGTCCTTCCGTGACCGCGACCGGGACAGGCGTCCGGCGGCGCCGTCGGACGTCGCCGGAT
This sequence comes from Streptomyces sp. NPDC006365, assembly GCF_042870755.1. Classification (NCBI taxonomy): domain Bacteria; kingdom Bacillati; phylum Actinomycetota; class Actinomycetes; order Kitasatosporales; family Streptomycetaceae; genus Streptomyces; species Streptomyces sp. NPDC006365. Next base: position 220,662 of record NZ_JBIAHS010000015.1, on the reverse strand, counting down.
CCTCCGCGGGCGTCTTTGCCTCGGCTCTGGACCGGGGCACCGTGCTGTGCGACACGGCTTCCTCCTTGCCTCAGCCCCGAATCAGCTCGCCGACCCGTTGTCGTCGAGCAGCTTCTTGTACCAGTCGCGCAGGTCGTCGCCGCCCTTGCTCTTCCAGTCGGCGACCGCCTGCTGGACATCGCTGATCTTCTTGCGGCCGCGCACCACGTCGTCCTCGAGCTGCTCGAAGTCGTCGGCGAGGTTGGCCCAGCGGTTGGGCTCGGTGACGGTCAGGCCGAAGAAGGAGGACTTCTTGGTGAAGGCGCCCATGCGCTGCTGCCACTCGACGATGCCCTTGGTGACCTCGGGGAAGTCGGGGTAGGCGACGTACGGGGCGGGGTTGCCGGTGTAGTCGTAGGCGCCGTTGACCTCGTTGACGCCTTGGGTCGTCTTGACCGGCAGGCCGTCCTTCATCTCGTAGTCGATGCCCTCGACGCCGTAGGCGGTGAGCATGAACTCCTTGGTGCCGTAGGGCGCCGCGCAGAAGTTGCAGAGGGCCAGGAAGTCCTTGATCTGCGCCTCGGTCGCCTTCTTGCTGATGAAGGTGAAGATGTTGGCGGGCTGGCCCGCCCACAGCGTCGGGTCGCCGCCGTCCGGGCCGAAGAAGTCGAACGCGCCCATCTCGAAGTCCGAGTTCTGGGTGGCCTGTTCGGCGGTCTTGCCCCACCAGTCGGAGATGTTGTTGTTGTAGACCAGCACCTGCCCAGCGGTGAAGCGGTTGCCCGCCGTGCCGCCTTCCTTGCCCTGGACCGCGTCCGGGTGGACCACCTTGGCCGCGTAGAGCTTGCGCGTCCACTCCAGGGCCTCGAGGTACTCCTCGGTCTCGATGCGGTTGATCAGCTTGCCGCCGTCCATGTTCCACCACAGCGCTTTGTCGCTGCCCGACAGGCATCCGAAGATGTGGAACGCCGACCACTTCATGTCGTCGCAGGCCCACAGCTTCGACCTGGCGTCGGTCGCTTCCTTGGCCCAGGACAGGAACTCGTCGGGGCTGGCGGGGATGCTGTAGCCCTTCTCCTTGAACAGATCCACGCGGTACAGGGGCGCGATGTCGGTGACGTTCGGGGCGGGGAACGGGATCGCCCGCAGCTGACCGCCGAAGATGCCGCGCTGCCAGGCCTCGGTGGGAACGGCCGCGAGGTTCGGGTAGTCCTTGACCTTGTCGCCGGACAGGTACGGGCCGAGGTCCGCGAACTTGGCGTTGATGGCGCTGGGAATCCGGCCCATCAGGTTCCAGCCCGGCACGGTGACCACGTCGGGGATGTTGCTGCCGGCGAGGACCGCGCCGAGCTTCTGGTCGTAGGTGACGCCGTCCTGGTTCTGCCAGGTGACCTCGACGCCGATGGCCTCGTTCATGGCCTTGTAGTAGGGGTTGTCCGTCTTCGGCGGGGTGCCGTAGAACGGCGACAAGATCGTGAGCTTGCCGCCGCTGCCCATCTTCTTGGCCACCGACGTCTTCAGCTCGGCCGCGGGGATCGCCTTGGTGAAACCGGCCGCCGAGCCGTTCTTCGCCGGGATGTCGGGCGCCACCACAGTCGACGCCACGTACGCCGGAAGGATCTTCGCGGCGTCCTTCCCGGACGTGGTGCCGTCCTTGCGGGCCTCCTGCGAGCCGCCGCAGGCGGAGAGCAGCGGCATTCCACCTGCCACGGCTGCGGTGGCGACCGCCGTGGAGGCGAGGAAGCTTCTCCGACTGGGTCCGGAGGAGGCGGAGGCGGAGTTCGGCGTCATTGCGTCAACCCTTCATGGCGCACACCAGGACACCCGGCGGTATGGCCGTCGGCTGCGGTGTCTTGAGTGAAAGCTGGCTGAGCTGAAGCGGACCTCGGAGCCTGTGCGCACCAGGTGGACACCGGATGGGCCCCTTCGATCCAGTCGAAGCGCTTCGATGTTGCTGCGAGATTAAGTGAACGCCCGAGGGTGCACAAGAGTCGCTTCCGACTTTCCTCGTAGGCGTACGGGACTGAAACCGTCTTTTCTCGCTCTTGCGATGTCGGCGAAGGGTCGCACTTGTTGCCGCTGAGTGTCTTGACACCCACCCCTCTGTCGAATGAGCATCGAAGCGCTTCGAAAGCTCTTCATCGCTCCTCCACAAAGGGGTCCCAGCGTGACCGCACAAACGCCGCCTTTCCGCGACTCGCAGCTGCCGTTCGCGAAGCGCGTCGACGACCTCCTGTCGCGACTCACCGTCGCCGAACGCATCGCGCTGCTGCACCAGTTCGCGCCCGCGGTGGAGCGGCTCGGCGTCGCCGCGTTCCGCACCGGCCAGGAGGCGCTGCACGGCGTGGCCTGGATGGGCCCGGCGACCGTGTTCCCGCAGGCGGTGGGCCTCGGCGCGACCTGGAACGAGGAGCTCGTACGCCGCGTCGGCGAGGCCGTCTCCACCGAAACCCGCGCGATGCGCGCCCGCGACGACCGCGTCGGCCTCAACGTCTGGGCGCCCACGGTCAACCTCCTGCGCCACCCCCTCTGGGGCCGCAACGAGGAGGGCTACTCCGAGGACCCGGAACTGACCTCGGCGATCGCGACGGCGTACACCCGCGGCCTGCGCGGCGACCACCCGGCGTACTGGCGCACCGCCCCCGTCCTCAAGCACTGGCTCGCACACAACAACGAGACGAAGCGGGACATCACGTCGTCGTCCGTCCGCCCCCGCGTCCTGCACGAGTACGACCTGCGCGCCTTCCGCGCCAGTGTCGAGGCGGGCGCGGTGGCCGGCGTGATGCCCGCGTACAACCTGGTCAACGGCCGCCCCAACCACGTGTCGCCGTATCTGCGCGAGCACCTGCGCACCTGGACGGACCAGGAACTCCTGGTCTGCTCGGACGCCGGCGCACCCTCCAACCTGGTCGACTCCGAGCACTACTTCGACACCCACGAGGAGGCGACGGCCGCCTCCCTGCGCGCCGGCGTGGACAGTTTCACGGACCACGGCACGGACAGCTCGAAGATCATCGAACGCGTCCAGGGTGCCCTGGACCAGGGCCTGCTGACGGAGGCGGACATCGATGCGGCGGTCCGCCGCCAGCTCGCGGTCCGCTTCCGGCTCGGCGAGTTCGACGCGCATCTGGACCCGTACGCGGACACCAAGCACTTCGACACTCCCGCCCACCGCGCACTCGCCCAGGAGGCCGCGGAACAGGCGATCGTCCTCCTCAAGAACGACGACCTGCTGCCCCTCGCCGAAGGCACCCGCATCGCCGTGGTCGGCCTCCTCGCGGACGAGTGCAAGCTCGACTGGTACAGCGGCACGCTCATCCACCGCTCCACGCCCCTGGAGGGCCTGTACGAGCGCTTCGGCGCCGAGCACGTCGACTTCGCCGAGGGCGTGGACCGGGTCCAACTGAAGACCTCGGCCGGTACGTATCTGAGCGTGCCCCCGGCCGACGACGTGACCGACGAAGCCCGCGGCGCCGAGGGCGCGCTGGACCCGGCCCTCCTCTCGGGCCGAACCGACCTGTCCCCGCTGACCACCGACGTCACCGGTACGGACCTCGCGCTGATCGACTGGGGCGAGGGCATCCTCACCCTCCGCGCACCCGACGGCCGCTACCTCTCCGTCGCCGACGACGGCTACGTACGCGCGTCGGCGGACCAGCCCGGCGGCTGGGTCGTCCAGGAGACATTCCGCCTGGAACCCAGTGATTCCCACGTGAACGGGCACCTCCTGAAGCACGTAGGAACGGGTCGGTACGTCTCTGTCACCGCCGATGGCGCAAAGGTTGCCGCCAAGGACCCGCGGGACGCCGAGATCTTCGAGCTGATCGTCACGGAGCGCGGCGAGGACGCGGTGACCAGGGCCGCCGCGACCGCGGACGTGGTGGTCGTGGTCGCGGGCAACGACCCGCACATCAACGGCCGCGAGACGCAGGACCGCACGACCCTCCGCCTCCCCCAGCACCAGGAGCGCCTGCTGCGGGCAGCCCGTGCCGCAAACCCGAACACGGCCCTGGCGCTCGTCTCCGCCTACCCGTACGCGGTGAATCCCGGGGACATCCCGGCCCTGCTGTGGACGGCCCACGGCGGTCAGGCGGCCGGCACCGCCCTGGCCCGCGTCCTGGCGGGCGACGTCTCCCCGGCCGGCCGCCTCCCACAGACCTGGTACGCCTCCGACACGGACCTCCCCGGCCTCCTCGACTACGACGTGATCGGCAGCCGCCAGACGTACCTCTACTTCGAGGGCACCCCGCTCTTCCCGTTCGGTCACGGCCTGTCGTACGCGTCCTTCACCTACGACGGCCTTCAAGTCGAGCCCGGCAATGGCGAGTTGAAGGCATCAGTCACGGTCACCAACGCGAGCGGGGTGGCCGCCGACGAGGTCGTCCAGCTTTACACGCGCGCGGTGCACCCCTCGGTCCCGCGCCCGCGCCGGGAACTGGCGGCACACCGCCGAGTCCACCTGGCCCCCGGCGCCTCCGCCGAGCTCTCCTTCGAACTTCCGCTGCACATCTTCGAGTTCTGGGACGTTGCACACGGCAGGTGGCGGCTGGAGCCGGGACCGTACGAGGTACTCGTGGGCGCATCCAGCGAGGACATCCGCCTGTGCTGCACGATCGACCTCGACGGCACTCCCACTCCTCCCCGTCCGGCCCTCGAACTCGGCCTGAACGCCGCCGACTTCGACGAGCAGCGGGACGCCGAGATCCTCGACCGTACGAAGGTGTCGGGCGACGCGGTGACGCCGGCGGGCGATGGTGAGGCCGAACTGGTCTTCCGGGTCTGCGACTTCGCCGGCGGTACGAGCGCGGCCTCCGTCGAGGTGGCGGGCGAGGGTACGGTCGAGCTCGCACTCGCGGATGGCGCGGTGCTCGCGCGGATCGACATCCCGGCGACGACAGGCCCGTACGACTACACCACCGTGACCGGCCCGACGGCGCATGTCATCGGGATCCACGACCTGCACATCAGACTGCGCGGCCGGGTGCGGCTCGCGCGCGTCGGCTTCTCCGGTTGAGGGTCCGGACCAGGCCGACACACAGAAGGGGCCCGGCACCGGAAGGCAGCGGTGCCGGGCCCTCTTCATCCCGGGATACGACCCGAGCCTACATGAAAACGATTGTCACAAGCTAGAGGTTGAGCCCGGTCAGCACCATGACCCGCTCGTACGTGTAGTCGTCCATCGCGAACTTCACGCCCTCACGCCCGACTCCGGACTGCTTCACTCCGCCGTACGGCATCTGGTCGGCGCGATACGAGGGGACGTCGCCGATGACCACGCCGCCGACCTCCAGCACCCGGTGAGCGCGGAAGGCGGTCTGCAGGTCATGCGTGAACACCCCTGCCTGGAGGCCGTACTTGGAGTCGTTGACGGCGGCGAAGGCGGCGGCCTCCCCCTCCACCTTCTGGAGGGTGAGGACGGGCCCGAAGACCTCCTCGCAGTACAGGGTGACGTCGGCCGGCACCTCGGCGAGAACGGTCGGCGCGTAAGAGGCCCCGTCGCGTTTGCCTCCGGTCAGCAGCCTGGCTCCCGCCTCGACCGCTTCGTCGACCCACGCCTCCACGCGCTTGGCAGCATCCTCGCTGACCAGCGGGCCGACGTCGGTCGCGTCGTCGGCGGGGTCTCCGGTCACCTGGGCCTCGACGGCGGCGACGATACGCGGCACCAACCGGTCGTAGACAGAGGCGTCGGCGATCACCCGCTGGACGGAGATGCAGGACTGGCCGCCCTGGTAGTTGGAGAAGGTGGCGATACGGGTTGCCGCCCAGTCCAGGTCCTCGTCGCGTGCGTAGTCGGCCAGGACCACGGCCGCGCCGTTTCCGCCCAGTTCCAGGGTGCAGTGCTTGCGCGGCACCGAGTCCATGATCGAGTAGCCGACCTTCTCGGAGCCGGTGAACGAGATGACGGGCAGGCGCTCGTCCTGTACGAGGGCGGGCATGCGGTCGTTGGCGACGGGGAGGATGCTCCACGCTCCGGCGGGGAGTTCGCTGCCGGCTTCGCTTTCGGCTTCGGCGAGCAGTTCGCCGATCATCAGGCCTGAGAGCGGGGTCGCGGGGGCGGGCTTCAGGATGATCGGAACGCCGGCGGCAATGGCCGGGGCGATCTTGTGGGCGCAGAGGTTGAGGGGGAAGTTGAAGGGTGCGATGCCGAGGACGGCGCCCTTGGGGAAGCGGCGTGTGATGGCGAGCCGTCCCTGTCCGCCGGGATCGCTGTCGAGGCGCTGGGCCTCTCCGCCGTTGAAGCGGCGCGCCTCCTCGGCCGCCCACCGGAACACGGAGACGGCTCGGCCGACTTCTCCGCGGGCCCACTTGAGCGGCTTTCCGTTCTCGGCGGAGATGAGACGGGCGATCTCCTCGGTTCGCTCTCGGAGACGGCGGGAGACGTGGTCGAGGGTGGCGGCGCGGGTGTGGGCCGGGGTGGCGGCGCACTCGTCGCGGGCGCCGTGCGCGGCGGCGACGGCTTCCTCGACCTGTGCGTCGCTCGGCACGCTCACGGTGCCGACGACGTGGCCGTCCCAGGGGGACGTGACCTCGAACGTGGTGTCACCTGTGGCCTGGCGGCCGGCGAGCCAGAAGGCGTGCGTGTCTTTCATGGGGTCCGGCCCTTCGGATTGGCGTGGTGTTGTACGTGGCCCACGGTAGGCCTGCCGGCCAGGGTGGTGGCTTGTCCAGCCTGTACCACTCGCCGTGCTTGGTGCTCCAGTTTGGCGAGTGCGGGTTGGTGGGTGGCCGGTCGCGCCCCGCGGCGGAGCCGCATATGTCACAGCCCCGCGCCCCTGGTGTCCGTGCGTGGGTCGGGGCCGCGCCGGGAGGCGCAGGCTTTGCTTTGAGGGGCGCGGGCGACCGCGCGACAAGCCACGACGAACCCGCAGCCGCGACACTACGTGTCACCCCCTGGCGGGGGCCTGGGGGCGGCAGCCCCCGGTTACGGGAAGGGGCGGGCCTGGGGAAGAAAGCCTCCCACCCGCACCCCGCCCACCCGCACCCCGACTATCCGCCGGACGCCGACGTCTTCAGGGCCAGCCAAAGCTCCATCCGCGTATCCGGATCGTCCAGTGAACGCCCCAGGATCTCCTCCACCCGCCGCATCCGGTACCGCAACGTATGCCGATGCACCCCAAGATCCGCCGCCGCCGCATCCCACTGCCCATGCCGCGACAACCAGGCCCGCAAGGAAGCCACCAAGTCCCCCCGCCCCGTCGCATCATGCTCGTGCAGCGCACGCAACAAGCCGTCCGCGAACGCCCGCACGGCGTCATCCGCGAGCAACGGCACCACAGACCCGGCGGCCAACTCCTCGTGCTCGACCAGCACCCGCCCCCGCCGCCGGGCAACGGACAGGGCCTGTTCGGCCTGCTTATAGGCAGCCGCGGCGGCAATGGGTCCGGCAGGAGCCGACAGTCCGACCACCAGCTCGTCCTCGTCCACGCCCTGCTCCACCGCACCCCGATCGGCCAGCAGTGCCTCCGCGTACTGGGCGCAGGACGCGACCACCGCACCCCCGTCCGCGGCCAGCACCACCAGCCGCTCCCCATCGGGCACGACCAGCACGGCCTCCCCCGACCGAGCAGCCGCGGCCTCGACAACCTCCGCGAACCCCTCCACCGGGTCGCCCCCGGCTTCGGCTGCCATCGCATCAGCTCCCGGAGCCGAGGGCGAAGGTGAAGCCGACGTCGAGAGCAGGCCCCCGCCCACGCCTCGGCCCCGCGCACCCGGCACAGCCCCGGATTCCGCCAGGATCACGCGATACGGAGCATCGAGCAGTTCCCCGTACAGATCTCCGGCGGCGGCCCGGGCATGGTCCGGCTGCCCTGCCAGCAGCATGCGCAGTACGGCCGCCCCGATCCGCTGCTCCGCGGCATACAACGACCGCGACCGCTCCGTCGTGAGCGTCAGCAGAGCGATCGCGGAATGCACGGCGTACCGCTCGGCCGTACCCAGTGCCGCGGCGGTACCCACGGCCAGCGCCCCCAGAGGCCGCCGCCCCGTCCCCAACGAGTGCAGCTCGACGCGGTCCTCGTCCTCGCCGTCGTCGGAGGACCCTCCGACGACGGAACTGGCGGGCACGGACCGCTCCCAAAGCCTTTCCACGTCGGAGGTGAGCAGAGCCGCCCGCCGCTCCGCCCAGTCGGGTGCCGTCGCGACGACGGCACCGGTCGCGTCGTACAGGGCGGCCCAGCCGTCGATCTGTGAGGCGAGCGCCGCCAGCAGGCCCTCGGGTCCTTCGCTCAATGCCCGCTTGGTCAGCTCGCGTTGGGCGGCGAAGCCGGCGGTCACAGCGCGGTACTGATCGGCGGCGATCGCGGCGGAGACGGCTTTGCTGATGGCGAGGAAGGGAGTACGCCTGGGGACTTCGAGGAGGGGCAGACCCTCGCTCTCCGCGGCGTCGACCAGCGCCTTCGGAACCTCATCGTAATGGAGCCCGACAGCGAACCCGAGCCCCGCGACTCCCGCCCCCGCGAGCCGCTTCACATAGCGCCGCATGGCTTCGGGGTCCTCCGCGTCCAGCTGGAGCGCGGTGATCAGGAGCAGCTCTCCGCCCTCCATGTACGGGACGGGGTCGGCGAGTTCGCTGGCGTGGGCCCAGCGGACGGGCCGGTCCAGGCGTTCCTCGCCCGCGCGCACGGTGAGTTTGAGCGCCGAGTGCTGGACGAGCGAGGCGAGCGTCGGGGGCATGGGACCTTCAGGTCTTCCTGGCCAGGCCTTCACCGGAGCGGCGGAAGTGCAGTGAGTAGCGGAGGGTGTGATCTTTTGGCCGCCACGTATGAACGACCTGTGTCGATTCTGCCTCACTGTACGGTGACCGCGTCACCTTATGTCCAGATGTCCTGCCACCTGTCGGACTCAGCCGCGAAGATCCACCAGCAAGGGCGGCGCATGCTCCCCGCGCACACTCGTGAGCGACAGCACCGCATGCCCAGGCGGAACGGCATGTGCGAGCTCGGACGCGGACCACCGCTCACGTTCGACCTGGCGGACGGTGACTGCCCGGGCGGTGGGCGCACGTCCCGTGATCACTCGGCGCAGCGCGTGGGCGGTCTTGCCGAGCGGGGTCTCGGCGATGATCTGCCGGTCGGTGACGTCCGTCGCCTCGGTCCACTCCTTGCCCCACACCTCGGCGAAGTCCTGCCCGTCCCAGGGCGTGAGCCCGGACAACGCCACCCGGCAGCCGATCGCCCCGAGCAACGGCGACCTGAGCGGCCGCGGCGCATCGTCGAGCGTACGCAGGGTCATGACCACCCCGGCGTTGGCGGACCGCAGCCGCTGCACTCCTCGTACCGCCTCGGGCGTGATGACCCCCGTCGCGTCGTCCAGCACCAGACACGCGAACAACGACCGGTCCTCGCGCACCGCCACACTCGCCGTGAACTGCGCGAGCACCAGCCGGGCCAGGATCCGCGAGGCGTCGGCGTGCCCGCGTTCGGGCAGGTCGATGCGTACCCGCACCGGGTGGTCCAGGGCTCGCAGGGAGAACGGCCGGGACTGACCGGACGTATCGAAGAACCCGGCGAAGGCGGGCCGGTCCAGCAGCGCCACTCGATCGGCCAGCGCTCCGCCGACATCGCCCGGATGCCCCAACTGCCGCTCTCGTGCGTCGAGTTCGCGCAGCAGGGATTCCTGTCCTGCCTCTGTGAGCGCCTTGCGCAGCGCACCGAGCGGACCGGGCGCGCCATCGAGAAGCTGCCGCAGTTCGGGCACGGAGGGGAAGCGCCCGTGGACCGCGCGATACGGCCCGAGCAGCTGGGCGAGCACGGTGGTGGACCGGCGGCTGTCTCCGCCGGGGTGCGGATCGGTGAGGTCGCCGACCAGCGCCTCGGCGAGGACGGCCGCCGCCTCGTCGGGGTCGGCGGTGCCGCCGTACAGGTCGAGGTCGTAGACGGACTCGGGGTTTCCGACCCGTACGACGACGTCGTACGCATCCACGGGCCCGAGCCCCGCACCCGCGGCCCCGACCACGACGACGGCGGCCCGCCCGGCGAGCGCGTGCAGGCACAGCGACTCGGCGAGCGGTCGGACGACACCGTCGGTCTTGCCGGATCCGGCGGGGCCGACGGCGAGCAGGGAGGTGCCGAGGAGTTCCGGACCGAGGCCGAGTCCGGTGCCGCGGTAGGCGTACGGATTGCGCGCGTCGTCGGCGGTCGTACCGAGCCGGACCTGTCCGGTGACGAGGTCGTGCTGGGCGAGTCGCCCAGGAAGATCACGCTCGCCGGAAGGATGCAGACAGGCGGCGGCGCCGTCCTTGAGCACGGCGCCGGTGAAGGTGGCGAGACTGTGCCGCCCGCTGCGTACGCCCTGCCAGGCGCGGGTGATGCGCGCGTGGTCGACGTCGCGCATCAGCCCGGAGCGGGCCTCGGCGGCGAGCCGTTCGGCGGCGTCGGTGGCTCCGGCGTCGCGGAGCCCGGGCCACTCGGCGGGGTCCCGCTGCGGTGGCGGCGCGACGGGTCGCTCCCGCTGCCGTCGCAGGCGCGAGGTCACGAACCGGCGCCATACCTCGCCCCAGCGGCCGAGGCGCCCGACGCTGACCATGATCATCATGGCCACGACGGTGTACCAGGTATAGCTGAGAACCACGCGACTGTACGAGCCAGGCCCTGCCCAGGAGTCGGGAATCATCGCGTAGAGAGGCACCAGCCACCAGCCGCCCAGGTAGCCGTTCCACAGCAGCGACCAGATCAGCCAACCCACGAGAAAGGCGATCAGCGCGCCGCTGAGCAACTGCCGGTTCGAGACGGCCTCCGGCTCCTCGTCCGGCCGCGGCCGGTGCCCGAACCGCCACACCCCCGGCGCCGCCTCGGGCCGGGGCGCCCGCAGCCAGGCCAGAAAGGCGGAGCCGTCCGGCATCGGCGGCGCGCCCGGCGCCTGCGCGGGCCGTGGCGGTACCTGAGGCGGCCCCGCCGGGCGCGGCACACGTTCGGCGTGTGTGCCCCGTGCGTCCTGCGTGCCGTCGCTGTCCATCGCCCTTGTCCCCTGACCAGCCGTTCGATCCACCATCAGCGAGCCAATCTAATGCCCCCGCAGGGGGAGTTCACCGCTTACCGGGCCGGGCCAGGGCTTGACTCCTCGGCCACCGCCATGTCCACCACGGACAACCCCACAGGCCAACAGCGCCCACATGGAGCATGCCCACTCCCCACCCCCGGCCCTAGCCTGCGAGGAAAGAAGGAGAAAGAAGCGGACTGTCCGAAAAGACCCCGCCGCACAGCCTTCGCCAGACCCCGCCGCAAGACCCCAGGGAGCCCCCCATGAGCGCACTTCCGCAGGAGCGCCGCGTCATCACCGCCATCCCCGGCCCGAAGTCGCAGGAGTTGCAGGCCCGCCGTACGGCCGCGGTCGCGGCGGGTGTGGGGTCCGTGCTGCCCGTGTTCGCCGCGCGCGCCGACGGCGGGATCATCGAGGACGTCGACGGGAACCGGCTGATCGACTTCGGCTCCGGAATCGCCGTGACCGGCGTCGGTGCGAGCGCCGAAGCCGTCGTACGCCGGGCATCCGCGCAGCTCGCCGACTTCACCCACACCTGTTTCATGGTCACGCCGTACGAGGGCTACGTGGCCGTCGCCGAGGCACTGGCCGAGCTGACCCCCGGCGACCACGCGAAGAAGTCGGCCCTCTTCAACTCGGGCGCCGAGGCCGTCGAGAACGCCGTCAAGATCGCCCGCGCCTACACCAAGCGCCAGGCCGTCGTCGTCTTCGACCACGGCTACCACGGCCGTACGAATCTGACGATGGCGCTGACTTCGAAGAACATGCCGTACAAGCATGGCTTCGGCCCCTTCGCTCCGGAGATCCACCGCATGCCGATGGCGTACGGCTACCGCTGGCCGACCGGCCCCGAGAACTGCGGCCCCGAGGCCGCCGCTCAGGCCATCGACCAGATCAGCAAGCAGGTGGGCGCTCAGAACGTGGCCGCGATCGTCATCGAGCCGCTCCTCGGCGAGGGCGGCTTCATCGAGCCGGCGAAGGGCTTCCTGCCGGCGCTCAGCGAGTTCGCCCGGGACAACGGAATCGTCTTCGTCGCGGACGAGATCCAGTCAGGGTTCTGCCGCACCGGTCAGTGGTTCGCATGTGAGGACGAGGGCATCGTCCCGGACCTGATCACCACGGCGAAGGGCATCGCGGGCGGTCTGCCGCTGGCCGCCGTCACGGGCCGCGCCGAGATCATGGACGCCGCGCACGTGGGCGGCCTGGGCGGCACCTATGGCGGCAACCCCGTCGCCTGCGCGGGCGCCCTCGGGTCGATCGAGACGATGAAGGAGCTCGACCTGAGCGCCAGGGCACGGCACATCGAGACGGTCATGAAGGCGCGTCTGGGTGCCATGCAGGAGAAGTACGACATCATCGGCGACGTCCGCGGACGCGGCGCCATGCTGGCCATCGAGCTCGTCAAGGACCCAGGGACCAAGGAGCCGAACCCGGAGGCCACCGCCGCGCTTGCCAAGGCCTGCCACCAGGAAGGTCTGCTGGTCCTGACCTGTGGCACATATGGCAACGTGTTGCGCTTCCTGCCACCCATGGTCATCGGCGAGGATCTGCTGAACGAGGGCCTCGACATCCTGGAGCAGGCATTCGCCGGCATCTGAACAGGAGTTCTCTCATCCGGTTCCGCTGCGGGGTGGCACGGAGCAGGCAATGTGAAGAACGTGTGCGAGGTGCATGGCGGGAGGCGAATCGGCCTGTCGGACGCCGATCCCCTGTCGTAGGTTTTACCCAGATGAGAGATACACCCCGCCCACAGGGGACTGTGGGCGATACAGGGTCGGGGCCTCCCCAGCTTCGCCCTGGTCGTGCCCTCGCGCACACTACTGGAGCCTCCGGCTCCGGAGGGTCTCCTCACCGATCGGACAGTCGCTCGCCCCAAACCCCCCGGGGCGTGCGACGACCCGGTCTTTACGGCCGTCTCGGAACTACCCCCCCTGTTCCGGGGCGGCCGACCTTGTCCCCAGCGGCTCTGACGGCTCTTGCCCTGGTCTTCGCGTTCCTCACCTGGCAGGTCGCCGGCGACGGCCCGCTGCGCCGCGCCGACGAGCGCCTCGGGCGGGCGATCGCGGACGGTCCGTCGCCGGACGGCTTCGCCGAACTCCTCGCGGATCTCGGCAATTTCACGGTCGCCGTCCCCGTCCTGGTCGTGTCCCTTGCGTACGTCGCCTGGCGCGCGCGTCGCGCCGGTACGCCCCGCTGGTGGCTGCCGGCGCTCGCGGCCCTGGTCACCATGGCCGCCGTACCCGCGCTGGTCGTCCCGCTGAAAGAGGCCGTGGGGCGCACAGGTCCGGCCGGCGTGGCGGGCGACGGCTACTACCCCTCGGGCCACACGGCGACGGCCGCCGTCGCCTACGGAGCGGCCGTCCTGCTTCTGCTGCCCTGGCTGCGCGGCTCGTACATACGCCGTGAACTCACCATCGGATGCCTGGTGTTGGTCGTCGCCGTCGGCTGGGGCCTGGTCCGGCGCGGCTACCACTGGCCGCTGGACGTGGTGGCGAGTCTGGTTCTGAGCGCGATGCTCCTGATCGCGCTCAGGAGGTTCCTGAACTCCCGCAGCTTTCGGCGCCGCTAGAAGCCCATGCCTCAGCTGTCGAAGCCGAGGCCCAGTCTGTCCAGCGTCTTCAGCCACAGATTGCGCCGGCCGCCGCGCGCGTCCGCCCGTGCCAGCGACCACTTGGTGAGGGCGATGCCGGTCCAGGCGAAGGGCTCCGGCGGGAAGGGGAGCGGCTTCTTGCGGACCATGGCCAGGGACGTACGTTCCGTGCGCTCCCTGGCCAGCAGGTCGAGCATCACGTCCGCGCCGAAGCGGGTCGCCCCGACGCCGAGTCCCGTGTAGCCCGCCGCGTACGCGACCCGCCCCTGATGTGCCGTACCGAAGAAGGCCGAGAAGCGGGAGCAGGTGTCGATCGCGCCGCCCCACGCGTGAGTGAAGCGGACGCCCTCCAACTGAGGGAAACAGGCGAAGAAGTGCCTGGCCAGCCTGGAGTACGTCTCCGGGCGGTCGTCGTATTCGGCGCGGACCCGGCCGCCGTACGGATAGACCGCGTCGTAGCCGCCCCACAGGACACGGTTGTCGGCCGACAGCCGGAAGTAGTGGAACTGGTTGGCGCTGTCTCCGAGGCCCTGGCGGTTCTTCCAGCCGAGGGAGGCGAGTTGTGCGTCGGTGAGCGGCTCGGTCATCAGGGCGTAGTCGTAGACCGGGACGGTGTACGAGCGGACGCGTCGGACCAGGTTCGGGAAGATGTTCGTGCCGAGGGCGACGTGGCGGGCGCGGACGCCGCCGTACGGAGTGCGTACGGCCATACCTGCGCCGTGTGCCTTCAGGCCGAGCGCGGGCGTGTGCTCGTACACGCGGACGCCCAGCTCGACGCAGGCGCGTTTGAGGCCCCAGGCGAGTCTGGCGGGGTTCAGGAGCGCTACGCCGTGGCGGTCGTGGAGGCCGGCGAGGAATGTCGGTGAGTCGACTTGTTTCCGTACGGCGTCGACGTCCAGGTACTCGATGCCGTCCGCGAGTCCGTGGCCTTCCAACTCCCCGTACCAGTCACGGAGTTCGGCGGCCTGGTATGGCTCGGTGGCGACATCGATCTCGCCGCTGCGCTCGAAGTCGCAGTCGAGGGAGTAGCGGGCGACGGTGGCCTCGATCGCGTCGAGGTTGCGCGCCCCCAGTTCCTGGAGGGTGTCGATCTCATCCGGCCAGCGGCTGAGGCCGTTGGCCAGGCCGTGCGTGAGTGAGGCGGCGCAGAAGCCGCCGTTGCGTCCGGAGGCGGCCCAGCCCGTCTCGCGGGCTTCGACGAGCACGACGTCCCGCTGCGGGTCGCGTTCCTTGGCGAGCAGCGCGGTCCACAGTCCGCTGTAGCCGCCGCCGACGACGAGCAGATCGCAGGTCTCGGCGGTGGTGAGGGCGGGCTCAGGGTGGGGCTTTCGGGGGTCGTCCAGCCAGTAGGAGACGGGCTGGGCCTCAGAGAGGGATTTTGTCCAGCGTTCATGAGGGGTCATGCCTTTTGCCTGTTCCGGCGACCGCTGATGACCATTCCGGCCAGCACGATCAGAACGGCGACGATGAACATGCCCGTACCGATGACATTGATCTGGACCGGTGTGCCGCGTTGCGCCGAGCCCCACACGAACATGGGGAAGGTGACCGTCGCGCCCGCGTTGAAATTGGTGATGATGAAATCGTCGAAGGAGAGCGCGAAGGCGAGCAGCGCGCCCGCGACGATTCCCGGGGCCGCGATGGGCAGGGTGACCCGGACGAAGGTCTGGAACGGCCCGGCGTACAGGTCGCGCGCGGCTTCCTCCAGCTTCGGGTCCATCGACATGACGCGCGCCTTGACGGCTGTCACGACGAAGCTGAGGCAGAACATGATGTGGGCGATCAGGACTGTCCAGAAACCCAGCTGAGCCCCCATGTTGAGGAAAAGGGTCAGCAGGGAGGCAGCCATCACTACCTCGGGCATCGCCATGGGAAGGAAGATCAGCGAGTTCACGGCGCCCCGCGCACGGAAGCGGTAGCGGACCAGCGCGAAAGCGATCAGCGTGCCGAGCACTGTGGCGCCGAGCGTCGCCCAGGCCGCGATCTGCAGGCTGAGCGCGAGCGAACCGCACAGATCAACCACCCCGCACGGATCCGTCCACGCCTCCGTGGAGAACTGCTGCCACTCGTAATTGAAGCGGCCCTTCGGGTTGTTGAAGGAGAAGACCGTGACGACGGCGTTCGGCAGGAGCAGGTATCCGAGCGTCAACAGGCCCGCAATGACGACGAGATGGCGCTTGAGCCAGCGTACGAGGGACATTTAGACCAGATCCTCCGTCCCCGACTTGCGAATGTAGAGAGTGACGATGACGAGGATCGCGGCCATGAGAATGAACGAAAGAGCCGCGGCCGTCGGATAGTCGAGAACCCGCAGGAACTGGCCCTGGATCACGTTTCCGACCATGCGGGTGTCCGTGGAGCCGAGCAGATCGGCATTGACGTAATCACCGCTGGCGGGGATGAACGTGAGGAGCGTGCCGGAGACGACACCCGGCATGGACAGTGGGAAGGTCACCTTGCGGAAGGTCGTGAACGGCTTGGCGTACAGGTCGTTCGCCGCCTCGTGGAGGCGTCCGTCGATGCGCTCGAGCGAGGTGTAGAGCGGCAGGATCATGAACGGCAGGAAGTTGTACGTGAGTCCGCAGACCACCGCGAGCGGCGTGGCCAGTACGCGGTCACCGGCCGTGATGCCGAGCCAGCTCGTCACATCGAGCAGGTGCAGCGAGTTCAGGGCGCCGACGACCGGGCCGCCGTCCGCGAGGATCGTCTTCCAGGCGAGCGTACGGATCAGGAAGCTGGTGAAGAACGGCGCGATGACCAGGATCAGGATCAGATTCCGCCAGCGGCCCGCGCGGAACGCGATCAGATACGCGAGCGGGTAGCCGAGCAGCAGACACAGGACGGTGGCGGTGCCGGCGTAGAGCACCGAGCGCAGGAACTGCGGCCAGTACTCGGACACCGCGTCCCAGTAGGTCGCGAAGTGCCAGGTGACCTTGTAGCCCTCCTCCAGGGAGCCCGTCTGCACGGACGTGGAGGCCTGGTAGACCATCGGCAGTGCGAAGAAGAGCAGCAGCCAGAGGATGCCGGGCAGGAGCAGCCAGTACGGGGTGAGGCGGCCTCTTCTGCGCGGGGGCTTCTTCTGAGGGGCTGGGGCGAGAGGCGGTGGCGCCTCGGTGAGGGTCGTCATGCCGAGGCCTCTCCCGAGACGGTCTCCACGCCCGCGACACCCGCGTCGATGGATTGCGTCGCGTCCAGGCCGAAGGTGTGCGACGGGCTCCAGTGCAGGACGACGTCGGCGCCGGGGACGAGCCGGGCGTCGCGGTCGATGTTCTGGGCGTAGACCTCGAACTCGGGGCAGACGGGGCTGTCGATGACGTACTGCGTGGAGACGCCGATGAAACTGGCGTCGGCGATTGTCCCGGTGATGCGGTTGCGGCCATCGGGGATCGAGCCCGCGTCGTCGGCGTGCGTGAGGGAGATCTTCTCGGGGCGGATGCCGACGAGGACCTTGCCGCCTGTCGTGGTGGGCGCCGAACAGCGCGCCGCCGGCAGGGACAGCTTGCCGTCGCCCGCCCTGAGCACGACCTCGTCGCCGCTCTTGGTGTCGACCTCGGCCTCGATGAGGTTGGAGGTGCCGAGGAAGTTGGCGACGAAGGTCGTCTTGGGGTTCTCGTAGAGGTCGGCGGGCGAGCCGAGCTGCTCGACCCGGCCCGCGTCCATCACGGCGACCGTGTCGGCCATCGTCATGGCCTCCTCCTGGTCGTGCGTGACGTGGATGAAGGTGATGCCCACCTCGGTCTGGATGCGTTTGAGTTCGAGCTGCATCTGGCGACGCAGCTTGAGGTCGAGGGCGCCGAGGGGTTCGTCGAGGAGCAGCACCTTGGGGTGGTTGATCAGCGCGCGGGCGACGGCGACGCGCTGCTGCTGGCCGCCGGAGAGCTGGTGCGGCTTCTTCCGGGCCTGCTCGCCGAGTTGGACGAGCTCCAGCATCTCCTCGACCTGCTTCTTCACCGACTTGACGCCGCGCCGGCGCAGACCGAAGGCGACGTTCTCGAAGATGTCGAGGTGCGGGAAGAGGGCGTACGACTGGAAGACGGTGTTCACCGGCCGCTTGTACGGCGGCAGGTTCGTCACGTCCTGGTCGCCGAGTGCGACGGTGCCCGACGTGGGTTCCTCCAGGCCGGCGATCATCCGCAGGGTGGTGGTCTTGCCGCAGCCCGACGCCCCGAGGAGGGCGAAGAACGATCCCTGGGGGACGGTCAGGTCGAGCGGGTGCACGGCGGTGAAGGAGCCGTACGTCTTGCTGATTCCGGAGAGGCGGACATCGCCGCTGGTGTCGTTCGTCATGGTGGTCACGCCCCTGTGAGCTTTGCGAACTTCTCTTCGTAGGCCGTCTCTTCCTTTGTGCTCAGTGAGCGGAAGGAGCGCGACTTGGCGGCCATGGCCGCGTCGGGAATGATCAGTGGGTTGCTCGCCGCGTCCTCGTCGATCTTCGCGAGTTCGGCTTTCACACCGTCCACCGGACACACGTAGTTGATGTACGCGGCGAGCTGGGCGGCCGGGCCGGGCTCGTAGTAGTAGTCGATGAGCCGTTCGGCATTGGTCTTGTGGCGGGCCTTGTTGGGGACCAGCAGGTTGTCGGTCGATGTCATGTAGCCGCTGTCCGGGATGACGAAGTCCACGTCCGGGCTGTCCGCCTTGAGCTGGACGACATCACCGGCCCAGGCGATACAGGCCGCGAAGTCGCCCTTGGTGAGGTCGGCCGTGTAGTCGTTGCCGGTGAAGCGGCGGATCTGGCCCTTGTCGACGGCCTTCTGGAGGCGGGCGATCGCCGCGTCGTAGTCGTCGTCGGTGAACTTCGCCGGGTCCTTGCCCAGGTCCAGCAACGTCATGCCGATGCTGTCGCGCATCTCCGACAGGAAACCGACGCGTCCCTTGAGCCTGGGGTTGTCGAGCATGTCGGAGACGGACTTCACCTCGACGCCGTCAAGTGCCTTCTTGTTGTACGCGATGACCGTGGAGATGCCGGTCCAGGGATAGGAGTACGCGCGTCCCGGGTCCCAGTCGGGGTTGCGGAACTGCTGGGAGAGATTGGCGTAGGCGTGCGGCAGGTTGGACGGGTCCAGTTTCTGGACCCACCCGAAGCGGATGAGCCGGGCGGCCAGCCAGTCGGTGACGCAGATGAGGTCGCGGCCGGTGTCCTGGCCTGCCGCCAGCTGTGGCTTGATCTTGCCGAAGAACTCGACGTTGTCGTTGATGTCCTCGGTGTACTTGACCTTGATGCCGGTGCGCTCGGCGAACGCGTCGAGGGTGGGGTGACGCTTCTCGCTGTCGTCGACATCCATGTACTCGGTCCAGTTGGAGAAGCTGATCCGCTTCTCCTTGGCCGAGTGGTCGTCGGAGTCGACACCTGCGGTGTTCTTCGCCGCCGGGATGCCGCAGGCGCTCAGCGTCGCGGCACCGCCGAGGGCGAGGGTGCCGCCGGTGGTGACGCGTAGTAGCGAGCGGCGGCTGAGGGAGGTCCGGCCGTTTCGTTGGTGGTCCATGTCGATCTCCTCCGCCGTCGCGATCCCCTCCGGGGTGGGGTGGCGTGGCTCCAGCTCGATTTGAAGGCTGATCCTGACAGAGGAGGACCTGTCCAACAAGTGATTCCGTTGTTGCCATTTGATTAAGCGACGGAATCTGTTGATCAGGTTCGTGGGAGCGGGTTGCCTCCGGCGGTTGGGCGGGTGGGTTCGTTTTCGGGTGCGGGTTTGTGGGTGGCTGGTCGCGCAGTTCCTCGCGCCCCTGGGTTCGTTGGGGGTCGGGGCCGTGGGCCGGTGCGTCAGCCCGTCGCTGGGTGGGCATACGGCCCTTTGCTGATACCGGGCGCGGGTGGCCTGAGACAGAACCTACGCGACGGGCGTACGACGCACCGGCCCACGTCCCCTCCCGCCGGTGGGAGAGTGCGGGTAGTTGGGGGTACGGGCTTTCAGGGTGCCGGTCCGTTCGGGGGGGGGCGGGGAGTCGCAGTCTTTTGCCTTTCAGCGCGGGGCTGTATCAATTTGCGGCTCCGCCGCGTGGGCACGACCAGCCACGACGGGCCCGCAGTCGAGAACCGGCCTGTCACCCCCCACCCCCTGGCGGGGGCCTGGGGGCGCAGCCCCCAGTTTCGGGAAGGGGCGGGGCTGGGGAAAAGAAACCCTCCCCCAGGCGGGAGCCCTAGCGTGAGACGACGAAGGACGTGTTGAATCCGTCGTCGCCCGGGTTCGAGTAGTCGGACTCGCTGTCGGACAGCAGCCCGGGAGCGATGATGAACAGCACGAGCATGGTCACGCCCAGCGCCATGCCCGCGACACCGCAGATGATCCCGGCCAGCGCCTGTCCGGCGTTGGTGGCCTCACCACGCCTCGCCTTACCGCGCCCGATCGCACCGAAGATCACCGCGAGAATGCCCAGGATGATGGCCAGCGGCCAGAGGCAGAAACCGACCGCCGAGACAATCCCCAGCACCAGCCCCGCCGTGCCCATCCCGTTGCTCGGCGCCATCGGCATCCCGGGCCAGCCGTAACCGGGGCCGCCGCCGGGGGTGGCCGGGTAGTAGGGCTGGCCCTGGTAGCCGTAGCCATATCCATAGGGCGCCTGGCCCGGCCCCTCCGGGGAGATGGGAGGCGGAGGAACGGGTTCGCCGGGGCCGCCCGGGGCAGCGAAGGGGTTGCCGGACGGGTTCGACGGATTCGGGGGCGCAGCGCCCGGGCCCGCGTACGAATTGCCGTAGGCAGACGCACCCGGCGGAGCCACAGGATTGGCCCAGGGCTGGGCGCCCGGCGAAGGCGGCGTACCCGTGCCCGGTATCGAGGTGACTGTCGGCTGGTCATGCACAGAAGGCGAGCCGGACCCGCCCCGCTGCCCGGAGCCCTCGGCACCGTCGGGCGGCACGGACGCCCCCGCTCCCGGACGTGAACCCGCGCCCGGTAGCGACGCGGCCTCGTCAGGCGCACCCCACGGATTCGGCTCAGCGCCCGCCTTGTCCAGAGGAACCCCCGGCTGGGGAGCCGCGTCCCGCGGACCAGGGCTCGCGGCTCCGGCCGCCTGAGTCCGCTGTTCGAGCGGAGCCCATGGGTTCGGGTCGCCGTTCCCCGGCGTACCCGGCGGCTGCGCGGCGTCGGACATGCGCGGAGTCCCCTCTGTCGTACGTTCCGTCATGCTACGGCCGGACCACGGGCCCATGGCCCCGGCCTACGATGATCCCCGCACCATCCCGCATCACCGATCAGCCGATCACCCGCGCCCGCCGGACACTGGCAGGGCGCCGTTCCCGGGGAGGAACCCGTGACCGACCACCGCGACCCGAGCGTCCCGCCCGCCGTGCCCGCCGGGCCCGTTCCGCGCGACCTGCACAACTTCATCGCCGGGCTGCCCAAGGCAGAACTCCACGTGCACCACGTCGGCTCCGCCTCCCCCCGTATCGTCTCCGAACTGGCCGCCCGTCACCCCGACTCCAAGGTGCCGACCGACCCCGAGGCGCTCGTCGACTACTTCACGTTCACGGACTTCGCCCACTTCATCGACGTGTACCTGTCCGTCGTGGACCTCATCCGCACCCCGGAGGACGTGCACCTGCTCACGTACGAGATCGCCCGCGACATGGGGCGGCAGCAGATCCGGTACGCCGAGCTGACCGTCACGCCGTTCTCCTCGACCCGTCGCGGCATCGACGAGGGCGCGTTCATGGACGCGATCGAGGACGCCCGCAAGGCAGCCGAGGCCGACTTCGGGACCGTACTGCGCTGGTGCTTCGACATTCCGGGAGAGGCGGGCCTCGAGGCCGCCGAGGAAACCACGCGGCTCGCCACCACGGACAAGCTCCGGCCGGAAGGCCTTGTCTCGTTCGGGCTCGGTGGGCCGGAAGTCGGTGTGGCCCGGCCGCAGTTCAAGCCGTATTTCGACCGCGCGATCGCGGCCGGGTTGCGTTCCGTGCCACATGCGGGTGAGACGACCGGGCCGGGGACCGTCTGGGACGCACTGACCGAGCTGCGCGCCGAGCGCATCGGACACGGCACGAGTTCCGCCGAGGACCCGAAGCTCCTCGCGCACCTCGCCGAGCACCGCATCGCCCTGGAGGTCTGCCCGACGTCCAACATCGCCACGCGCGCGGTCCGGGCGCTCGACGAGCACCCGATCAAGGAGTTCGTACGGGCCGGGGTGCTCGTGACGATCAACTCCGACGATCCGCCGATGTTCGGCACGGACCTCAACAACGAGTACGCGGTGGCCGCCCGTCTCCTGGACCTCGATGAACAGGGGCTCGCCGCGCTCGCCAAGAGCGCCGTCGCGGCGTCGTTCCTCGACCCGGTCGGCAAGGCGGGGCTGGCCGGGGAGATCGACACCTACACCGCGGCATGGCTCGCGAACCAGTAGTGCTTCGTCAGGTTCTGGCTCTTCTTCTGCGTGTGGTGAGGGGGCGGCCGCAGGCGGTGCAGGTGCCGGTCCAGCACCTCAGCAGATCCTGGAAGGTGTCCAGGACTTGGTAGAGGGTCAGGCCGGCGACGGGGCTTTTGGGTCGAGCCGCCGCAGGGTGAGGAAGGCCTGGGCGGCGGTGACGAGGGTGACGTGGTGGTTCCGGCCGCGCCAGGTGCGACCCTCGAAGTGGTCCAGGCCCAGGCCGTGTTTGAGCTCGCGGTAGTCGTGTTCGATGCGCCAGCGCATCTTCGCCGACCGCACCAGGTCGGCGATCGGGGTGGTGGCGGGCAGGTTGGTCATCCAGTAGCCGGTGGGCTCGGCCGCGTCTTCGGGCTGCTCGAGCAGCAGGGTCCGCAACGGCAGTACCCCGTTCCAGCGGCTGCGTCCGCCGGCCGCTTCCTGCGCGGTTCGGGTGGCTTCCTTGCCCGAGGGCCGCACCTCGAGCACGGTGAACCGCGAGGTCATCGTGCCCTTGCTGCCCTGCCGCCAGGTGACGGACTCCAAGCGGGTGTCATTCGTCGGGCACCTGGGCCCGACGACGCCGCTGCTGGTCCTGCACCCGCTCCTCGGGCAGAAACAACTCCCACTCCAGCGGGCAGGACGCGATGTCAGTGGCCGCATGCACACTGACCGCGACCTGGCAGTTCGCCCGCTTGCCCAACGCCCCGCAGTACTGCCGGGCCACCCTCACCGACGCGGTGCCGCACTTGGGAAACGACACGTCGTCGATCACCCACACCTCAGGGCTGATCGCCTTGCACAACCCCTCGGCGATCCGCCGCCACACCGGCAGCGGATCCCACGGCGACTGGTTCACGAACTGCTGCAGGGCCTGCATGTTCCCATCCGGCAGCCTCTCGGCCATCGGCTGGATCGACTTCCGACGGCCGTCCGGCATCAGACCTCGCAGATAACAAGCGCCCCACCGCCGCTGATCCCGCCGCGGCACCGACCCGAAAACATCGGCAACAAACTCCGATAACTCACCCCGGAGCCGTTCCACCTCCCCCAGCCTCATACGAGGAAGATGCAGCGTCGGCGATTGACGACAACGCCGCAGATGTGCGTGCCAGGCCCCGCTCACGCCCGCTGATCAGACACCGTTACTTTCCTCCGACCTGATCCGCCGGACAGGCCCTGCCAGCACAATGGGCCCATGCGCACCGTGACTGCCGTGGCCCATCGCGGCGACCCCTACCGCGTCCGCGAGAACACGATCGACTCGCTGCGTTCCGCACTCCAACGGGGCGCGGACGCCGTCGAGTTCGATGTCCGGCTGACCCGCGACGATGTGCCGGTGCTGCTGCACGACGCGACGCTGAAGCGGCTGTGGGAACACGACCGGCCGCTGCTCTCGCTCTCCGCGGACGAGGTGCATGGGCTCACCTCCGGTGGCATTCCCACCCTGGAGGAGGCCCTGAAGGCGACCGGCCACGGCCGCTTCATGGTCGACCTGCCGGGCACCGCGAACCCCCGGGCCGTACGCCGGATCGTCGACGTCATCCGCGATCTCGGCGCCGACGAGCGCGTGTACTACAGCGCCGGCCCCGAGACCATGCTCGCCGTGCGCGCGGCCGACCCCGCCGCGGAGATCGCCCTCACCTGGACCACCCTGGCGCCGCCGCGCCCCATCCTCCTCGAAGCAATACGCCCCCGCTGGCTCAACTACCGCTTCAGCCTGGTGGACCGCGACATCGCCGCCCGCGTCCACCGCGACGGCTACCTCCTGTCGGCCTGGACCCCCGACACCCGCCGCTCCATGCGCCGCCTCCTCGACGCGGGAGCCGACTCGATCACGACGAACCGCATCGACACGCTGTGCTCACTGCGCCAGGTGCCGTCAGAAGCCCCCTAGGTCGTCACCCGGGAGCGCTGTGGCACCGTCGCCGGGTCGGTGGGCCTCGAGCGGGTGACGTACTGGGGCACCGGAGCGGTGTCCTTGCCGTTGTCGCGGGTGAGGCCGTAGCGGACGGCGCCCTGTTCGGGGCCGGTCGTGATGTCCTTGTTCACCGCTTCCCAGTCCGTCGGGAAGACGGTCAGGCCATAGGAGGCGCCGCGCTCGTTGACGTTGAGGGTGACGGTGCCGTCGACGTAGAAGTACTCGTTCTGCCACATCTGCTGGGTGCCTTCCGGCAGGACGGTGTAGCCGACGTCCGGGCCGCCCATGCCGGTGACATAGCCGGGCCGGGCTCCGATGACATCGTCCATCCGGCGACCGCCGCCGGACGCGACATGGAAGAGCTTGCCCCGCAGGCCCGTCCAGGTCGGCATGACCAGGCCGCCGGGCCGGTCGTGCGGGGCGATCTGCCAGCGCACCAGTACGTAGCCCTGGCCGCTGAGCGTCACGCTCTCGCCGCGGTGCTGCATCACGGCCCGCGGGCCGCCGGTGCTGGTGATGCCGGACTCGGTCCGGCGCGGCAGCTCGGCGGGACGTGCGTTCGGGTCGGGTGCCTGGTCGACGGCGTCGACGACCGTGCCGTACGGGCTGGGCCTACTCGTCGGTGAGGGGGTGGGCGTCGGCGTGGGCGACGGACTCGGGCGGACCGTGCTCCGCGCCGTGGGGGCCGCGATGGGGGGGCGCGGCTCGTCCGGCGGCTGTGTGACGACGTAGGCGCCGCCCGCGACCATCGTCGCCCCGGCCGTCATGGCCACCGCCGGCTTGGTGAAAACGCCGACGATCTTGGCGGACCAGCCGACGGTCGTGGCGGCCGTCGTCGCGGCGACCGCCGTCTTGCCGCCGAACACCAGCGACAGCGTGAAGCCGACCGGGACGGGGACGAGCGCGAGCCCGACGAGCAGGCGTTCGGCCGGTACGACCTTCTCGCGCCGCCCGGAACAGTGGCGGCAGTCCCGTATGTGCCGGGCCAGCCGCTTGCGCCACACCGAGTCGGGCTGCCCGTCCCAGCGGGCGGTGACCTCGCGCAGATCAGGGCAGGACGAGTCGAGCGCCCGCACGATGCCCCGCGCGGTCTCCAGGCGGGCCTTCATCCGCTGGACGCGCACGGCGGTGTGCTGCCGGCTGATGCCGAGGGCCGACGCCAGCTCGCGCCGGGTGAGCTCGCCGGCGACCTCCAGCCACCACAGCGAGAGGAGCTGCCGGTCTTCGTCGTCGAGCCAGCGCACCGCCTCCGCGACCTCGCGTCGCTGCCCCTCCAACTGAAGCCGCAGTACGGTCAGTTCGGCGAAGTCGGCGGCGTCGTGCGCGGCGTTCTCGGCCAGCGACTCGGACGTACGGCGCCGCGCCCGGTCCCGTATCTGCCGCATCGCAATGGCGACCAGCCAGGAGCGGAAACTGTCCGGATCGCGCAGCGAGCCCAGGTTGTCCACGGCCCGGAGCATGGTCTCCTGCACGACGTCGTCGACGTCCGCGTGACCGTTGAGTGCACGGCCGACGATGTTGTAGACCAGCGGCAGCCAGCCCTTGACCAGCTCGTCCAGGGCACGCCGGTCACCGGCCTGCGCTGCCGCGATGGTCGTACGCCACTGCCGACCGTCCACGTACGTCCCTTCCCGCACACGTGTCACTTGCTGTAAAGGAGCGTCCCGAAGCCCAGTTGGTCGAAGCCGCCACTGTTGGCTCCGTAGTCTCCTCCGCCTCCTTCGGCACGTACTTTCTCAGCCATCGCCGTGACGTGGGGGACTGAGATTCTGCGGCGCCGGGCGTAGTGGTTGTGCAAGAGCTCCCAAACCGGACGAATCTGGCCCCGGCCTATGTTGGAGATCACGGCCTGCTCGCGGCGGGCGCCCCGCGTTCCGGTGCCCCAGGTGTACTTGGTGAAGGGGACATTTCCGCCCAGGTTGTACTTCGCGACGTACTCGGCGGCCTTCATCAGGCGGTTGTTGTCGTAGCCGTAGAAGTCGACGCCCTGGTTCCACGCCATCTCGCAGATCGAGCCCATCAGGCCGATGCCCATCACGGTGTGGCCCTGGTCGCGGCCGGACTCCTGCCACTGGGCCAGGCCCTGGTTCTCGTACACGAAGGGGACGGCGTGCTTGACGGAGCCGTTGCCCTCGCCGTTCTTGAAGTACTCCACGGCTTGGTCGAACTTGGCGGTGTCGTCGCACAGGATGCCGATCGCCATGATGGCGGCGATGTTGCAGAGGTCCCAGTTCGCCCAGTAGTTAGTGATGAAGGCGCCGTTGTGGCGCTTCAGGAAGTCGTCGCTCAGCGGGTAGAAGACGTTGAGCAGCATCTTCTTGAAGCGGGACAGGTCGAAGCCGGGGTAGTCGCGCACGAGTTCGGCGGCGTTCGCGAACTCGTAGCCGTAGATGCCGGACGCCAGGAATCGGTCGGAGTTCCCGGTGAGCGTGGTGAGCGTGCCCGACCAGGCGTTGAGGATCGCGACGGCCGTCTCGGCGTTCTCCTTGGTGCCGGCGATCTTCCAGCGCAGGGCGTTCTGGTAGGCGGCGTGGATGTCGTTGAAGAGGATGCCGTAGTTCTGGCCCGCGCCGCCGCGGATGATGGTGTCCCGTGCGTTGGGCTTCCAGGTGCTCGCGGAGTGCCGGTTGGCCGTCAGCCGCTGCCAGCCCGCCAGCCAGGGCTCCGCCTTCGCGGCCACGCGCGTCCTGGCCCGGTTGAGGTCGCCGGCGTTGTGCAGCATCCCGGGATGCGCGAAGGCCGCCTTGGGGGCGGCGGTACTGGAGGTGCTGGGCGAGGAGGCGGGCGTACCGGTCTGCGCGGCACCGGCCGAGTCGCGGCCACTCAGCGAGACCGCCATGCCGCCCACCACGCCGCCGGCGGCCACGCCTCCGGCGATCTTGACCATGTTGCGACGGCTTATGCGGTGCCTGTTGTGCTCTGCCATGAAGAGCTCCTGTACGACAACGAGTCTGGGGCCGCGGCTTGTTGGTGTCAGGTGGGGCTTGTGTGCCGCGTGTGCACAGGAGACGGCGAAACCTCTTCGCGATAACAACTTTTTCACGGATACGACCGAGGACCTTAAGGGATGCCCCTGACAACACTCTTGACCACGACCAAGGTGGTCACGGCGGCCGTCGTGCTCCAGCTCGCGGCCGAGGGGGAGGTGGACCTGGACGGGCACGTCCAGACGTACCTTCCCGGCCTGCTCTCGGACGACTTCGACCCCATCACCGTACGGCAGTTGCTGACCTTCACCAGTGGCCTGCGACCGGGCATTTCACTGGGCGACGTAGACGGTGAGGGCTTCGAGAACCGCTACAGGACGTTGACGCCCGAGGAGGTCGTGGCCTCGTCCGTCGCCAAGGGGTCCGCGTTCGATCCGGGCCGGCGGCAGGTGTACGGCAACATCGACTACACCGTGCTCGGCATGCTCATCGAGAAGGTCACGAACGACTCGTACGAACACCAGGCAGCCATACGAATCTTCAAGCCGCTCGGCATGCAGAACACATCCTTCCCCTGCGGAGCCGACCCCCGCATCCACGGCCCCCACAACCGCGGCTACCAGAAACTCACCGACGGCCGCCTCGTGGACGCCACGGAGTGGAACATGTCGGACCGCTGGGCGGCAGGTGACATGATCTCCACAGCGGCGGACCTGGAACGTCTGCTCCTCGGCCTGTTCCGGGGAAAGGTCGTCCCACAGCCCTTGCTGAAGAAGGAGATGCTCACCCTGCCGAAGGTCGAGGAGAGCGAGGCGACCATGAGCGCGGGTCTGCAGTACTACAGCAAGGACGGCCTCACCCTCTGGCTCAAGTCCGGCTCCCGTCCCGGCCACCGCACGGTGATCACCACGACCCCCGATCTCTCCCGCACCCTCGTCCACTCGATCAACGCGACCGACGCGAAGGCCGTGGCCATGAACCCGGTGGAGGAGCGGATCCTCCGCGCCGCCTTCGGGTCCTGAGCACGAAAGTGCGGGCCTGCTCTGTCCAGAGCAGGCCCGCACCCCCCCGGTCCGTCGTGGGTCAGCCCAGCGATGTCATCACGTGCTTGATCCGCGTGTAGTCGTCGAAGCCGTACGACGACAGGTCCTTGCCGTAACCCGACTTCTTGAAGCCGCCGTGCGGCATCTCCGCGACCAGCGGGATGTGTGTGTTGATCCATACGCAGCCGAAGTCCAGGGACTTGGACATGCGCATCGCGCGCGCGTGGTCCTTCGTCCAGACGGAGGAGGCGAGGGCGTACTCGACGTCGTTGGCCCACTCGACGGCCTGGGCCTCGTCCGTGAAGGACTGGACGGTGATGACCGGCCCGAAGACCTCCTTCTGGATGATCTCGTCGTCCTGCTTGAGGCCGGAGACGACGGTCGGGGCGTAGAAGAAGCCCTTGTCGCCGACGCGCTTGCCGCCGGTCTCCACGCGCGCGTGGGCGGGCAGCCGCTCGATGAAGCCGCTGACCTGCTTGAGCTGGTTCGGGTTGTTCAGCGGCCCGTACAGCACGTCCTCGTCGTCCGGCTGCCCCGTCTTCGTGTCGGCGGCGGCCTTGGCGAGCGCGGCCACGAACTCGTCGTGGATGGACTCCTGGACAAGGACGCGGGTCGCGGCCGTGCAGTCCTGGCCCGCGTTGAAGAAGCCCGCGACCGAGATGTCCTCGACGGCCTTGGCGATGTCGGTGTCCTCGAAGACGACGACCGGCGCCTTGCCGCCCAGCTCCAGATGAACCCGCTTGACGTCCTTGGAGGCGGACTCGGCGACCTGCATGCCGGCCCGTACGGAACCGGTGATCGAAGCCATCGCCGGGGTCGGGTGCTCGACCATCAGACGGCCGGTGTCACGGTCGCCGCAGATGACGTTGAAGACGCCCTTCGGGACGACCGAGCCGATGATGTCGGCGATCAGGAGGGTCGAGGCCGGGGTGGTGTCGGACGGCTTCAGCACCACCGTGTTGCCCGCGGCGAGCGCCGGGGCGAACTTCCATACGGCCATCATCATCGGGTAGTTCCAGGGCGCGACCTGCGCGCAGACGCCGACGGGCTCGCGGCGGATGATGGAGGTCATGCCGTCCATGTACTCCCCGGCCGCGCGGCCCTCGAGCATCCGGGCGGCACCCGCGAAGAAGCGGATCTGGTCGACCATGGGCGGGATCTCTTCGGACCGGGTCAGCCCGATCGGCTTGCCGGTGTTCTGGACCTCCGCGGCGATGAGTTCCTCGGCCCGCTCCTCGAAGGCGTCCGCGATCTTGAGAAGGGCCTTCTGACGCTCGGCCGGTACCAGGTCGCGCCAGGCCGGGAAGGCCGCGGCCGCGGCGGCCATCGCGGCGTCGACGTCCGCCTGCCCGGACAGCGGCGCGGTGGCGTACGCCTCGCCCGTCGCGGGGTTGACCACCTCGGTCGTCCGTCCATCGGCGGCATCGCGGAACTCTCCGTCGATGTAGTTGCGCAGACGACGCAGCTCAGTGCTCACTGCCGGCCCTCCTGTCAGGTGTCCAGTCCTTGAGACACCCACCCTAGTCCGACGCTCCACGTTTTCAACACCCCCGATCGGCCCAGAGCTGCGAAATCCGCAACTACCAGCCCTGCAAACAACGGATTTCATCGAACATCCCTTGCGGAACTGCCGAGGTCTCATGCACAGTGAGCACGTGGTCAGTCGCAGCGCAGAGCCAAAGGGCTCCCGAGAAACCCGGTCGGGGAACACCACTCCCCCGCTGGACGATGTCTCGCTCGCCATCATCGAGCAACTCCAGGAAGACGGCCGGAGGCCGTACGCGGCGATCGGCAAGGCCGTCGGCCTCTCGGAGGCGGCCGTCCGCCAGCGCGTCCAGAAGCTGCTCGACCAGGGCGTGATGCAGATCGTCGCCGTCACGGACCCACTCACCGTGGGTTTCCGCAGGCAGGCGATGGTCGGCATCAATGTCGAGGGCGACACCGAGACCGTGGCCGACGCACTGAGCGACATGCCGGAAGTCGAGTACGTGGTGATGACAGCCGGCTCCTTCGACCTGCTCGCCGAGATCGTCTGCGAGGACGACGACCACCTTCTGGACGTCATCAACAAACGCATCCGGGCCCTGCCCGGCGTGCGCTCCACCGAGAGCTTCGTCTACCTGAAGCTCAAGAAGCAGACCTACATGTGGGGAACCCGATAGCCGTGAGCAAGGACCTCAGCAAAGTCGCGTACGACCACCTGTGGATGCACTTCACCCGCATGTCCTCGTACGAGAACGCGCCCGTCCCCACCATCGTCCGGGGCGAGGGCACCTACATCTACGACGACCAGGGCAAGCGCTACCTCGACGGTCTCGCGGGGCTGTTCGTGGTCCAGGCCGGACACGGCCGGGTGGAGCTGGCCGAGACCGCCTCCAAGCAGGCGCAGGAGCTGGCCTTCTTCCCGGTCTGGTCGTACGCCCACCCCAAGGCGATCGAGCTGGCCGAGCGCCTCGCCGGCCACGCCCCCGGCGATCTGAACAAGGTCTTCTTCACCACGGGTGGCGGCGAGGCGGTCGAGACCGCCTGGAAGCTCGCCAAGCAGTACTTCAAGCTCCAGGGCAAGCCGACCAAGTACAAGGTCATCTCGCGCGCGGTAGCCTACCACGGCACCCCGCAGGGCGCCCTGTCCATCACCGGCCTGCCCGCCCTGAAGGCTCCCTTCGAGCCACTGGTCCCCGGCGCCCACAAGGTCCCGAACACCAACATCTACCGCGCCCCGATCCACGGCGACGACCCGGAGGCCTTCGGCCGCTGGGCCGCCGACCAGATCGAGCAGCAGATCCTCTTCGAAGGCCCGGAGACGGTCGCGGCCGTCTTCCTGGAGCCGGTGCAGAACGCGGGCGGCTGTTTCCCGCCGCCGCCCGGCTACTTCCAGCGGGTACGCGAGATCTGCGACCAGTACGACGTGCTGCTCGTCTCCGACGAGGTCATCTGCGCCTTCGGCCGGCTCGGCACGATGTTCGCCTGCGACAAGTTCGGATACGTCCCGGACATGATCACCTGCGCCAAGGGCATGACCTCGGGCTACTCCCCCATAGGCGCCTGCATCGTCTCGGACCGCGTCGCCGAGCCGTTCTACAAGGGCGACAACACCTTCCTGCACGGCTACACCTTCGGCGGCCACCCCGTGTCTGCCGCGGTGGGCCTCGCCAACCTCGACCTGTTCGAACGCGAGAAGCTCAACCAGCACGTGCTCGACAACGAGAACGCATTCCTGACGACCCTGCAGAAGCTGCACGACCTGCCGATCGTCGGCGACGTCCGCGGCAACGGCTTCTTCTACGGCATCGAGCTGGTGAAGGACAAGGCCACCAAGGAGAGCTTCACGGACGAGGAGTCGGAGCGCGTGCTCTACGGCTTCGTCTCCAAGAAGCTCTTCGAGTACGGCCTGTACTGCCGCGCCGACGACCGCGGTGACCCGGTGGTGCAGCTCGCGCCGCCGCTGATCTCGGACCAGTCCACGTTCGACGAGATCGAGTCGATCGTCCGCCAGGTGCTGACGGAGGCGTGGACCCAGCTCTGATCTTCCTTCTAGGTGATCAACACCGGCCCCGGTGGAGCCCGTTCGAGTGAGAACGGGTGGCCCGGGGCCGCGTGCTGTCTGTACTCACGCCACTGACTCCCTAGCGTGCCCATTGAATCCTCCCCCTCGTGGCCGAGGGGGATTCCTGGTTCACGCCGCTCGGTCGCTCGGCGAACGATCGAGTCTTACGCGATCAACACCAGCCGGGTTGAAACCAGCCCGGACGGCATAAATGCCTAGGAGGTAGCGCGTGCTTGGTTCTCGCGACGCACTGCCCACGACGCACCCTACGCGTGACCGGGGCCGTGACCGAATGCCCCTGCCTTCGTTCCCTCGTACGGGGGACTCAGCACGGCATTTCTGATCGAACCGAGGTGTACGCGATGATGGCCCCGCCGGACAACGACGTGCTCTGGGCACGCGCTCTGCATGTCAAGCACAACGGCTCCCCCGCGCTCAGCGGCGTCTCGCTCGGGGTTCGCGTGGGCGAGATCCTCGCCGTCGGCGGCCCGCGCGGGAGTGGCAAGACCACGCTGCTGAGGTGCCTGTCCGGGCAACTCCTGCCGCAGCAGGGGGAGGTCTGGTTCAACAGCACGCCCGTGCACACCATGGGCCCGCACACCCGCGAACGCCTGCGCCGCGACCGCTTCGGCTGGATCGACCCGGCGCCCGTCCTGGTACCCGAGCTGAACGCCTGGGAGAACGCCGCGCTGCCGCTGATGCTGCGCGGCGTTGGGCGCCGCCAGGCCAAGACCACTGCCCTGGAGTGGCTGGAACGCCTCGACATCGGCAGTTGTGCCCGTCGGCGCCCGTACGCCCTGCTCCAGGCCGAGCGCCAGCGCGTCGCCATCGCTCGCGCGCTGGTCCCGGCGCCCACCGTGCTCTTCGCCGACGAGCCGACCGCGCCACTGCACCACGTCGACCGCGCCAATGTCCTGCGTACGCTCACGTCGGCGGCCCGTTCGCACGGCATCACGGTGGTGCTGGCCACGCACGACGCGGACACCGCGGCCCTCGCCGACCGCAGGGTGTCCCTGCTCGACGGGCGGCGCGTGAACACCGTCCATCTGCCCGAGGCCACCGAGACCGAGTCGGAAGGCCGGGCCGCGTGCTCGCTCTCCGCCTAGCCCGGGGCGCCCGGCCCGCCGTGCAACTGCGCCGATTCCTGGTCGCGGTGGCGTCGGCGGGCACGGGCTTCCTGCTCCTGTGCGCCCTGGGGTTCGCGATGGGGCACTCGCACGATTCGTCCGGCGCGGTCATCCGGCTCGCGTGGTGTCTGGCGCCGCTCGCCGCCACCGTGCAGTTCGCGGTGGCGGTGGCACGTACCGACCCGGCCACCCGTCCCCGCCCCGGACTCTTCGCCATCGGCCTGGGACCGGGCCGGCTGATGCTGCTGGCGGCGATCTCCACCGCGGTGTCCTGCGCGCTCGGTTCGCTGGTCGCGCTGCTCTGCGTGCTCCATCTGCGCGGCGATCTGAGCGGTCTGCCCTTCGACGGCGGGGCCGCCGAACTGCTCGCCGGGAACCAGCCGTTGCCCCTCGCGGCCACGATCACGCTGCTGGCGCTGGTGCCGATCGCCGCGTCGCTGGCGAGTGCGCTGTCCCTGCGCCCACGCGGAGGCAGACAGTCCGGCGCCCGTACGACCTACGGGACCGGCACTCAGACAGGCATCACCGAAGCCAACGGCTCCGCGCTCAGCAACGCTCACTCCGACGACCCCGGCCCGCCGGTGCACCCGTACCCCGCTCCCACCCCCACTCCCACCGGCCTGCCCTGGGGCGTGGCGGTGCTCGCCGCCGGGCTCGCAGTCGAGACGTACGCGAGTCGCGGCGGCCCCGCGTCCGGTCCAGACCTGCCCGGCTCGCTCGCGGGCGGCTCCGCCGGAGTGCTCATGGGCTGGGCACTCACCACGCTGGGCCTGGCGATGGCGGGCCCCGCGCTGACCCACCTGAGCGGCCGGCTGCTCCAGGCGGTGCGGCCGGGCACGTTGCGACTGCTGGCCGGGCGCATCCTCATGGAGGAGGCGGGGCGCATCGGCCGACCGCTCGGCGTGGTGTGCGCGGTGGCTTCGGGGGCGTACGCCATGGCCGCGCTGTATACCGACGCGCGCCCCGAGATCGGGCCGCTCACCGTGCTGGGCGTGCTGCTCGTGGCGGGCTGCGCCGTCGGGACGCTGCTGACGGCCGCGGTCGAGGCCAGGCAGGACCGTACCGACACCACGACGGCACTGCTCGGGCTCGGCGCGCCCGCCACACTGCTGCGCGGCGCCGCCGCACTCCGCGCGGGCGCGCTGCTCGCCGTCCTCGGTCCGCTGACCTGGGCGATCGCGGGGCTGGCGGCAGTGCCGCTGACCGACTGATCCCCCGTACCAAAAAAGTTCGCGCCGGCCGATGAGTTTTCCACGAGGATCTGGTCCAACCCTGCGAACAACACTTCACCGCACAAAAGGGGAGAGACCGCACATGTACCAGCAGATGATCTTCGTGAACCTCGCCGTGAACGACCTCGACGCCTCGAAGAAGTTCTTCACCGAGCTCGGCTACGAGATCAACAAGCAGTTCTCCGACGAGAACTGCGCGAGCATCGTCATCAGCGACACGATCGTCGCGATGATCATGACGAAGCAGCGCTACGCGGACTTCACGGACAAGGAGATCGCGGACTCGACGAAGACCAGCGAGGTGCTGCTGTGTCTGAGCGCCGAGAGCCGCGAGAAGGTCGACGAGCTGGTCGACAAGGCCGTCGCCGCGGGCGGTACGGAGACCCGCGAGCCCCAGGACTACGGCCAGATGTACGGCCGCGCCTTCGACGACCCGGACGGCCACACCTGGGAGATCATGTGGATGGACCCGGCGGCCGTCGAGGGCTGAGGTCCAGGCGCAACGCGTTGCTTACACGGCCACTCCTAGCATGGGCGGGGTGCAGACTATGCCCGCCCATGCGGCCCACCACCAAGACAACGAGATCGAGACCCTCGAAGAGTTCGACGCGATCGTCTCCGCTCGCGGCACGCTCGCCGGATTCCGCGTCCAGGCAGTTGATCTGACGGACCGTACACGGGAGTTGCTCACCACCGACACCGCGGGCGCCGTCTTCCTCGGCTGCCCGATGCGGGAGGAGGCGGCGGCGAAGGTCCGCGCCGCCGGCGCACTCGTCTTCCCGCCGGTCCCAGACTTGCCCTTCGACCCGTACCGCGGTCATGTCTACACGCCCGGCGAGCTGTTCGCCTCACTCGACAAGGGCTACGAGCAGACGCCGGACGCCCTCGCCTACGCCTGGTTCCAGCACACCAAGGCCGATGGCGACGTCTACGCGTCGATGCTGCGCTCCGTCCACGACGACTCCGTCTCGGACGCCCTGGACGAACTCCTGCGCGGGACACGGGTGGTGGGCGTGATGGGCGGCCACGCGATGGCCCGGGGAACTCAGGCGTACGAGCGCGCCGCGCGGCTCGGGCGTGCGCTGGCACGGGCCGGTTTCACGGTGGCGACGGGCGGCGGCCCGGGAGCCATGGAGGCGGCGAACCTGGGCGCGTACGCAGCGCCGTACGACGACGCGATGCTGGAGGATACCTGCCAACTCCTCGGCAAGGCGCCGTCTTTCACGCCCTCGATCACCGACTGGGCGCGGTGCGCCTTCGAGGTGCGCGAGCGCTGGCCGAAGGGCAACCACTCGGTCGGGATCCCCACCTGGTTCTACGGCCATGAGCCGCCGAACGCCTTCGCCTCCCACATCGCCAAGTACTTCGCCAACGCCACTCGCGAGGACGGCCTGCTGGCCCGCTCGAACGCGGGCGTCGTCTTCCTGCCGGGCGCCGCCGGGACCGTACAGGAGGTCTTCGACAACGCGACGCCGAACTACTACGAGTCGCGCGGCGAGCCCACCCCCATGGTCCTGGTCGACCGCGTCCACTGGACGGAGCGGCTGCCGGTCTGGCCGCTGCTCCAGTCGCTGGCCAGGAACCGCTCGATGGAGCCACGGATCGCCCTCGTGGACCATGTCGAGGAGGCACCGGAGGCACTGGTCCGGCTGGCTCGGACAACCGTCGGCTGAAGCCGAGGGCGGGCCTGGGCGGGCCGCATCTGTCATTCGAATGTGGCCCGCTCCAGCCAGAACCCCAGCAGCCCCGGTTCGCCCAGGACCTCCAACTGCCCTCCGCTCAGCGGGAGTCGGCGGTAGAAGGCGAGCAGCACCTCGGTGAGCGGCCCGCGCAGCGCGACCGTCGCCTTCTCGTGGCCGCGGCGCCAGGTCACACCGTCCTCCGTGAGCACGATGAACCACTCGGCGTTCAACTCGGCCGGGGTGTCGGTCGCGTGGAGGTGGATGCTGCGGCCCGGCCCGCGCAGCTCACTCGCCGCGTCCTCCGGCATCGCCCGCTGCGCGTACTGGACGATCTGCAGCCACTCGTCGATCGCGTCGGCGGCCAGCTCGGGCGCGACCTCGTAGCGCGCACCGGCCGCGATCGCCGCGTCCGCCCGGTGGATCACCGTCTCCAGCGTCATACGCCGCGCCCAGAAACCGGCTGTCCGCTCCCAGGACCAGGTCCAAACCGCGGTGTCGGGCCCGGCGGCGCGCAGGGTCGCGGCGGTCTTCTCGGCACCCTCGGCCAGCCAGGCGTCGAGGGCCGCGAGATCGTCGTCCTCGGGCTCCGCCAAGCCGGACACCGGCGATTCCGGGACCTCCTCGGTCGCCCTGGTACGCACGATGTGCTCGGCCCAGCGGTGTGCGCCGCCCACGTGCACGGCAAGTTCCCGCAGTGTCCAGTCCGGACAGGTCGGGACGGTCACGCCGAGATCGGCGCCGTTCAAGTGCTTCCTCAACAGCTCGGTCTGCGCGACGATCTCATCGCAGTAGCGGTCATGCCCGAGGTCGATTCCGAGTGGCGTCATACCCGGCACCCTAGGTCGCCTGCTCCTGGTCCAGCACGACGATTTCTGCCGAGTCGAAGGCCACCCCGACCTCGTCGCCGGGCTCCGGTGCGTCCCGCAGTGCGCACGCCGCCTCCAGGCGCGGCGCGCCCTCCGGCTGCAGATGTACGGAGACATGGGTGCCGCGGAACGTGCGCGCCGCGACCGTACAGCGCAGCCCCTCCGCCGGCGCCACGAGCCGTACGCCCGCGGGCCTGATCAGCAGCATGACCTCGCCCTGCGGGGCACCGTCGGGCACCGGAACCTTGCCCCACGGCGTGTCCGCGGCCTCCCCGCTGACACTCGCGCCGATCACGTTCTCGAAGCCGAGGAAGCGGGCCACGAACTCGTCCGCCGGCCGCTGCCACACCTCAAGTGGCGTACCGGACTGGGCGATCCGCCCGTCGCGCATCACCACGACCCGGTCGGCGAGCGCGAACGCCTCACCTTGGTCGTGGGTGACCGCGAGCACGGTGGTGCCCAACTCGCCGAAGAGTTCCCGGAGTTCGACCACGAGCCGCTCGCGCAGGGAGCGGTCGAGCTGGCCGAGCGGTTCGTCGAGCATGAGCAGCCGGGGGCGCGGGGCGAGCGCGCGGGCGAGGGCTACGCGCTGCTGCTCGCCCCCGGAGAGGGAGGCGATGGCCCTGGAAGCGGCTCCCGGCAGGCCGACGAGCTCCAACAACTCCTGCACACGTGCGCCCTGTTGGGCCTTCGCCGCACCGTGCATCCGCAGGCCGAAGGCCACGTTGCCGCCCACATCGCGCTGTGGGAAGAGCTGGTGGTCCTGGAACATCAGGCCGACGCCCCGCTTGTGCGCGGGGACCCCGCCCAGGTCCCGGCCGTCCAGGAACACCCGCCCGGAGTCGAGGTGTTGCAGACCCGCGACGACTCGCAGCAGCGTCGACTTGCCGCTGCCGCTGGGCCCGAGCACACACACGATCTCGTGCTCGGCGACGTCGAGGCCGACGGCGTCGAGGACGGTACGCCTCCCGAACCGTACGGTCGCTTCATCGAGCGTGAGCATCGCGTCCCGCTGGAGCTTCGAGTCCCGCTCGTGCATCGCATCGCGCTTAGGCATCGTCAGAACTCCCCCGTCCGGTCGGTGCGGATGCGTTCGAGCAGGAGCAGCGCCACCGCGCACACCACCATCAAGATCGTCGAAAGGGCCATCGCCTGGCCGTAGTTGAGCTCGCCGGCGCGTCCGAGGAGCCGGGCCACGGCGACCGGCAGGGTCGGGTTGTCGGGCCGGGCGATGAAGACGGTCGCGCCGAACTCGCCGAGCGAGACGGCGAAGGCGAACCCGGCCGCGATCAGCAGGGCCCGCCGCACCATCGGCAGATCGACCTCGCGCCAAACCCGCCATGGCGAGGCTCCGAGCACGGCCGCTGCCTCACGCAGCCGTACGTCCACGGCTCTCAGGACGGGCAGCATGGTGCGTACGACGAAAGGGACGCCGACCAGCGCCTGGGCGAGGGGCACCAGGATCCAACTGCTTCTCAGGTCCAGCGGCGGCTCGTCGAGCGCGATCAGGAAACCGAAGCCGACGGTCACCGCGGAAACGCCGAGCGGGAGCATGAGCAGCGCGTCGAAGCCCCGCACGAGACGGCCTGCGTCCATGGGGGTCCCCCCGTTCGAGCGAAGCCGAGAATGGGGGAGGGTGAGCGCGGCGGCCGCGAGACCGCCGATCAGCAGGGCGAGGGCGGTGGCGGCGCAGGCGTACTGCAGTGAATTGCCGACGGCCTCGATGGGCGGGACGAGGAAGACGCCGCTCTCGTCATCGGTCAACGCTTTGTAGTACGCGAATCCGGGCGCGTCCAACGAGCGTTGGACCAGCACGGCCAGTGGCGATACGAGCAGTACGGCGGCGGTGCCGAGGACCGCGGCGAGCAGCGTCCACTGCCCGGCGCCACGCGGCCGTCGCGCGGTCACGGAGGCGTCGACCAGGCGCAGGGCCGTCTCCCGGCGGCGTACCGTCCATGCGTGGACCGCGAGGATCGCCCCCACCGCCACGAACTGGATCATGGTGAGCACGGCGGCGGTGGAGAGGTCGAAGATCTCCGAGGTCTGCCGGTAGATCTCGACTTCCAGAGTGGCGAAGGTGGGACCGCCCAGGATCTGCACCACACCGAAGGAGGTGAAGGTGAAGAGGAAGACCATCAGCGCCGCGGCGGCCACGGCGGGGCTCAGCGCGGGGAGCGTGACCTTGCGCCAGGCCGCGAACCGTGAGGCGCCGAGCACCCGCGCTGCCTCCTCCTGACGTGGGTCGAGTTGCGACCAGAGGCCGCCGACGGTGCGTACGACGACGGCGTAGTTGAAGAAGACGTGCGCGAGCAGGATGGCCCAGACGGTGGTGTCGAGGCGGACGCCCCACAGTTCGTCGAGCAGACCGCCCCGGCCGATCAGGGCGAGGAACGCCGACCCGACGACGACGGTCGGCAGGACGAACGGGACGGTGACGACCGCGCGCAGGATCTGCTTGCCCGGAAAGTCGAAGCGCGCGAAGACATACGCGCCGGGGAGCGCGATGAGCAGCGTGAGCGCCGTGGAGACGAACGCCTGCCAGGTGGTGAACCACAGCACATGCCGGATGTCGGGCTGGGTGACGACATCGGTGATCCGGCCGAAGTGCCAGCCCCCGTCGGCCTCGAGGCCGCGCGCGACGATCGCGGCGACGGGGTAGGCGAAGAAGAGCGCGAAGAACACGACGGGCACGATCAGCAGGGCGAGCCGCGCCGCGTTCTTCCCGGGAGCCGGTGTCATGGGGCGTCCGGCCCTTACTTCAGTACGAGCGACGTCCATGACTTGACCCACTGGTCACGGTTCTTGGCGATCTCCTTGGGCGCCATGACCTCGGAGTCCTCCGCCGGCGCGCCGTACTTCGTGAACTCCTCGGGGATCTGCGCGTCCTCGCGCATCGGGTACACGAACATGTTGAGCGGCATGTCGGCCTGGAACTTCTTAGAGATGAGGAAGTCGATGAGGGCCTTGCCGCCCTTTGCGTTCTCGGCGTTGCTGAGCAGTCCCGCGTACTCGATCTGCCGGAAGCAGGTGCCGTAGGCGACGCCGGTCGGTGCGGTGTCCGGCTTGGGGTCGGCGAAGACGACCTCGGCGGGCGGAGAGGAGGCGTAGGAGACGACGAGCGGCCGGTCCCCCTTCGCCTTCTTGCCGCCGGCGGACCCGGAGAACTCCTCGTTGTAGGCCTGCTCCCAGCCGTCGACGACCTTCACGCCGTTGGCCTTGAGCTTCGTCCAGTAGTCCTGCCAGCCGTCGCCGCCGTATTTTGCGGCGGTGCCCAGCAGGAAGCCGAGGCCGGGCGAGGAGGTGGAGGCGTTCTCGGTGACGAGGAGGTCCTTGTACTCGGGCTTGACGAGGTCGTCGAAGGACTCCGGCGGGGTCAGGTCGTTCTCTTCGAAGTAGGCCTTGTCGTAGTTGACGCAGATGTCGCCGAAGTCGATGGGCGTGACCCGCTTCTTCTGCTGGTCGATCCGGTACTCCGGGGGCAGCAGATCGGAGTTTTTGGCCTCGTACGCCTGGAACAGGTCGTTGTCGAACGCCCGGGACAGCAGGGTGTTGTCGACGCCGAAGAGGACATCGCCCTGCGGGTTGTCCTTGGTGAGGATCGCCTTGTTGAGGGCCTGGCCTGCGTCCCCGTCCTTGAGGACCTTCACCTGGTAGCCGGACTGCTTCTCGAAGTCGCTGATCACGCTCTCGGACGCCGCCCACGAGTCATGGCTGACGAGGGTGACGGTCTTGGACTCCGAGGCCCCTTCCCCGTCCCCGGAGCCGGACGACGTGCATGCGGACAGCGTGACCAGACCGAGCCCGACGGCCACGGCCACGAACTTCTTGGTGGTGCTCACTGGATCCCTCCTGGGGATGACCAGAAGAGACGCGGCCCTGCCCGGCACTCTCGGAGAACTCCCGAGGCTCCCGGGCAGGGCGCAACAGCTGGCTCGAGTGAAGACCGAACTTCCTACCCAGAATGACCTGGGCGAGGTTCAGAGGGTCTGCGGCCGTGCCGCACTCTCAGCGCTGTGGCGCTCCCCTGTCGGATTTTGCAGGTATGAAGGTGTGTACGGAGGTCAGGGTACCGCCTGATCCGCCCGTGCCCACCGCTCGGCGGACGCTGTGATCAGCCCGTGCCCTGACTCCCGTCAGCGCTGGGTGGCCGCGAGCTGTCCGCACGCCCCGTCGATCTCCTGGCCACGGGTGTCCCGGACGGTGACCGGCACCCCGTGCGCGGCGATCGCCTCGATGAAGGCCTTCTCGTCCTCGGGCCGGGAGGCGGTCCACTTGGAGCCGGGCGTCGGGTTCAGCGGGATCAGGTTGACGTGCACGGGCTTGCCCTTGAGCAGCCGGCCGAGCCGGTCGCCGCGCCACGCCTGGTCGTTGATGTCCCGGATCAGCGCGTACTCGATGGACAGCCGGCGCCCGGACCTGGCCGCGTACTCCCATCCGGCGTCGAGGACTTCCCGCACCTTCCAGCGCGTGTTGACGGGTACGAGGGTGTCGCGCAGTTCGTCGTCCGGCGCATGCAGCGAGATGGCGAGCCGGCACTTGAAGCCCTCGTCGGCGAACCTGTGGATTGCGGGGACCAGTCCGACGGTCGATACGGTGATGCCGCGCTGCGACAGCCCGAGGCCGTCCGGCTCGGGGTCGGTGAGCGCCCGTATCGCCCCGACGACGCGCTTGTAGTTGGCGAGGGGCTCGCCCATGCCCATGAAGACGATGTTGCTGAGCCGCGCCGGACCACCGGGACTGTTTCCATTCTCGGGGGACGACCCCCCAGACCCCCCGAATTCGCCGTCCCTGAGGGCCCGCATGCCGTCGACGATCTGGTGCACGATCTCGGCAGTCGACAGATTCCGGTCGAGCCCGGCCTGTCCGGTGGCGCAGAAGGGGCAGTTCATGCCGCAGCCCGCCTGCGAGCTGATGCACATGGTGACCCGGTCCGGGTAGCGCATCAGCACGGACTCCACGAGCGTCCCGTCGAACAGCCGCCACAGGGTCTTGCGGGTGGTGTCCTGGTCGGTCGACAGATGTCGCACGACCGTCATCAGCTCGGGAAGCAGCGCCTCCTGAAGCTTGGCGCGCGAACCGGCGGGGATGTCGGTCCACTGCTCCGGGTTGTGCGCGTACCGCGCGAAGTAGTGCTGCGAGAGCTGCTTGGCACGAAACGGCTTCTCACCGATCGCGGCAACGGCTTCCTTGCGCTCGGCGGGCGAGAGATCGGCAAGGTGCCGCGGCGGCTTCTTGGCTCCGCGGGGGGCGACGAAAACGAGTTCTCCGGGCTTAGGCATGGCCATACAAGTGTCGCAGACATACGAAGAGGGGCTCGCCACCTGTGGACAACGAGCCCCTCACGTATGAACGTGCAGGTCAGCGGCGATGCACAAAGGTCACCCGGAGCCGACGAAGATCACCATCAGCAGCCACACCACCGGCGCTGTCGGCAGCAGGGAATCCAAGCGGTCCATGATGCCGCCGTGCCCCGGAAGCAGCGTCCCCATGTCCTTGATGCCCAGGTCACGCTTGATCATGGACTCTCCGAGGTCGCCGAGAGTGGCGGTGACCGCGACCGCGAAGCCCATCAGCAGGCCCTGCCACCAGGTGCCGTCCTCGATCAGGAACTCCATGAACAGGGCGCCCGCAGCCATGGCGAAGGTGACCGCACCGAGCAGGCCCTCGCGGGTCTTGCCGGGGCTGATGCGCGGAGCGAGCTTGTGCTTGCCGAAGCGCCAGCCGATGGCGTAGGCGCCCGTGTCACTCACCACGGCCAGCGCCAGGAATGTGAGGACCCGCCGCGCGCCGTCGTCGGCGGTGAGCATCATGGCCACGAACGTGGCCAGGAACGGGATGTAGAAGGCCGCGAAGACGCCCGCTGTGACGTCCTTGAGGTAGCCCTCGGGTGGTTCCGTCATGCGCCAGACGAGGACGGCGAGAGCGGTGAGCGCCATCGCCACCCAGGCGCCCTCGGCCCCCCGCACGTATCCGGCGACGACCATCGCCGCGCCGCCGAGCGCGAGCGGCACAAGAGGCGCCTTGATGCTCTTGCGCTCCTGGAGCCGCGAGGTCAGCTCCCACAGGCCGACCACGACGGCGACCGCTATGACGCCGACGAAGACGGCCTTGACGACGAACAGCGACACGACGATCACCGCACCGAGCGCGACGCCGACACCTATGGCAGCACCCAGGTCGCGACCCGCGTTCTTCTTCTGCGGTGCGGACGCCGGCTGTGGGGCGCTGGACATGGGCTCCTGCGGCTGGGGCTGGGGCTGGTGGTGCGACGGAGCCCGGTGCGGCGGCGTCTCGTCGCGGAACAGGGGGCCACCCGCCAAAGCGGCCCCCCGGTCGTCATCCTGGTCTCCGCCATGCGCGGGTACGTCGGGCACGATGGGCATGGGGCGAGTCTGCTGGGCGTTGTGCGCGTCGTACGCGGGACCCGCCGGGGCAGCGCCCTGGGCAGGCCCCTGGTCGGGCGGCCCCCAGTACCCGGCTTGTGGCGGTGCCCCCCAGGAAGAGTCGTTCATCAGACCTCGAGCAGCTCTGATTCCTTGTGCTTGAGCAGCTCGTCCACCTGAGCGACGTACTTCGCGGTGGTGTCGTCGAGCTCCTTCTCCGCACGGCGGCCCTCGTCCTCGCCGACCTCGCCATCCTTGATCATCTTGTCGATGGCGTCCTTGGCCTTGCGGCGGACGGATCGGATCGAGACCTTGGCGTCCTCACCCTTGGTCTTGGCGACCTTGATGTAGTCCCTGCGGCGCTCCTCGGTCAGCTCGGGGAACACCACCCGAATGATATTGCCGTCGTTGCTCGGATTGACGCCCAGGTCGGAGTCGCGGATCGCCTGCTCAATGTTGCGCAGCGCGCTCTTGTCGAATGGGGTCACCACGGCCATCCGCGGTTCCGGCACCGAGAACGAGGCCAGCTGGTTGATCGGCGTCAGTGCGCCGTAGTAGTCGGCCACGATCTTGTTGAACATCGCCGGGTGCGCACGACCGGTGCGGATCGCGGCGAAGTCCTCCTTGGCGACCACGACGGCCTTCTCCATCTTCTCCTCGGCCTCGAGGAGGGTCTCTTCGATCACCACTTGCTCCTGCGTGTCTTGAGTAGGCCCGGCAGCTGTTCCTGGTCGGGGTCGGCAGCCGGCTGCGTCGCGTCTTATTACTGCACGGTTCCCGACCGACAGGACATTGTCCATCCCCCGGTCAGGGTCCGTCCTCCTGGCAGGGACTGCCCCTGTCAGGCCCGGCTGCCCTGATCACCCACGAGAGTGCCGATCTTCTCACCCTTGACGGCGCGCGCGATATTGCCCTCCGCCAGAAGCTCGAAGACCAGGATGGGCAGCTTGTTGTCCCGGCAGAGCGTGATGGCTGTCATGTCGGCGACCTTCAGGTCGCGGGTGATGACCTCGCCGTAGCTGAGCGAGTCGAACTTGACGGCCCCGGAGTTGGTCTTCGGGTCGGAGTCGTAGACCCCGTCCACACCGTTCTTGCCCATCAGCAGGGCTTCGGCGTCGATCTCCAGGGCGCGCTGGGCGGCGGTGGTGTCGGTGGAGAAGTACGGCATGCCCATACCGGCGCCGAAGATGACCACGCGGCCCTTCTCCAGGTGGCGTACGGCACGCAGCGGGATGTACGGCTCCGCGACCTGCCCCATGGTGATGGCGGTCTGCACACGCGAGTCGATGCCTTCCTTCTCCAGGAAGTCCTGAAGGGCGAGGCAGTTCATGACCGTACCGAGCATGCCCATGTAGTCGGAGCGG
Organism: Streptomyces sp. NPDC006365; assembly: GCF_042870755.1. Classification (NCBI taxonomy): domain Bacteria; kingdom Bacillati; phylum Actinomycetota; class Actinomycetes; order Kitasatosporales; family Streptomycetaceae; genus Streptomyces; species Streptomyces sp. NPDC006365. The sequence continues at coordinate 176,684 of NZ_JBIAHS010000015.1, read as the reverse complement.
GCCCGGTCCATGCCGCGCTGCTGCAACTCGGCACCGCGGAAGAAGTTGCCGCCGCCGATGACGACGGCGATCTGGGCACCGCCGCGGACAACGGCTGCCACCTCTCGGGCGATTTTGTGCACCACGTCGGGGTCGACGCCCAGTCCCCCGCCACCGGCGAACGCCTCACCGGAAAGCTTCAGCAGAAAGCGCCCCGCGCCTTTGCCGTGATCGCTCTTGTCGTCCTTGTCGGCCTTGGTGGTGGTCATGGAGATCTCGCCTCTTTTACGTGTCGCACATGCGAAGAAGGCCATTGCCGGTGGGGTGTCTCATCCCATGCGCGGCAATGGCCTCCTCGTCAGATCTGCTGTCGTCCGTCACGCACGCGCGCGTGCCCACGTGCGAGGACGACTGTTGTCGACCCTAGCGGGCTCTCGCGTGGATCGCGGCACGGACTCAGATGCCGACCTTGATGCGCACGAAGCGCTTCAGGGTGACACCGGCCTCGTCCAGGACCTTCTGGACGGACTTCTTCTGGTCGAGCGCGTACGGCTGGCCGAGGAGCGTGGCGTCCTTGAAGAAGGCGTTGACGCGACCCTCGACGATCTTCGGCAGGGCGGCCTCGGGCTTGCCCTCGGCACGCGTGGTCTCCTCGGCGACCCGGCGCTCGCTCTCGATGACCTCGGCCGGAACGTCCTCACGGGAGAGGTACTTGGGCGCGAAGGCGGCGATGTGCTGGGCAATGCCCTTGGCGGTCTCGGCGTCCGGCTTGTCCAGCTCGACGAGGACACCGATCTGCGGGGGCAGGTCGGGCATGGTGCGGTGCATGTACGCGGTGACGTACTCGCCGGAGAACTGGGCGAAGCGGTCCAGGACGATCTTCTCGCCCAGGTTGGCGTTGGCCTCGTCGACGTACGCCTGAACCGTCTTGCCGGGCTCGATCTCGGAGGCGAGCAGCGCCTCGAGGTCGGCCGGGGAGGTGGCGGCGACGTGCGCGGCGAGCGCGTTCGCGGCGGCCTGGAACTTCTCGCCCTTGGCGACGAAGTCCGTCTCGCACTTCAGCTCGACGAGGACACCGGAGGTGTTGTCGTCGGCGATCAGGGAGACGACGGCGCCGTTCTCGGCGGAGCGGCCCTCGCGCTTGGCGACGCCCTTCTGGCCCTTGATGCGCAGGGCCTCAACGGCCTTGTCGACGTTGCCGTCGGCCTCGTCGAGCGCCTTCTTGCAGTCCATCATGCCGGCGCCGGTGAGCTCGCGGAGCTTCTTGACGTCGGCGGCGGTGTAGTTCGCCATGATCAGTGAATCTCTTCTCGGAGTTCGAAGTCTCGAAGTCGGCGTCCGCCGCTGATCGGGCGGGCGTCCACCGAAGATCTACGGTCTACGGGTGAACGGCGGGCGGCGCGCTGGCGCCGCCCGCCGTCACTTTGAGCCGTGACGCTGGAGTCAGGCCCGCGACGCGGAGGTCAAGGCCTGCGACGCCGGGGTCAGGCCTGCTCGGCCTCGGCCGGCTTCTCGGCCTCGGCGGCGGGGGCCTCAGCGGCAGCCTCAGCGGGGGCTTCGGCGGGGGCCTCAGCAGCAGCCTCAGCGGGGGCCGCCGCCTCGGTGGTGGCGGTGGCCTCCTCGGCCTTCTTCTCGCCACCCTCGAGCAGGTCGCGCTCCCACTCGGCGAGAGGCTCGCCGGCGGCCTTCTCACCCTTGGCCTCGGCAGCGGCACCGGAGCGGGCGATGAGGCCCTCGGCGACGGCGTCGGCGATCACACGGGTGAGCAGGGTGACGGAGCGGATCGCGTCGTCGTTGCCCGGGATCTTGTAGTCGACCTCATCGGGGTCGCAGTTGGTGTCGAGGATGGCGACGACCGGGATGTTGAGCTTCCGGGCCTCGCCGACCGCGATGTGCTCCTTCTTGGTGTCCACGATCCAGACGGCGCTGGGCACCTTCTGCATCTCGCGGATACCGCCGAGGGTCTTCTCCAGCTTGGCCTTCTCGCGGGAGAGGACCAGCAGCTCCTTCTTGGTGAGGCCGGAGGCGGCCACGTCCTCGAAGTCGATCTGCTCGAGCTCCTTCAGGCGCTGCAGGCGCTTGTAGACGGTCGAGAAGTTGGTGAGCATGCCGCCAAGCCAGCGCTGGTTGACGTAAGGCATGCCGACGCGGGTGGCCTGCTCAGCGATGGCCTCCTGCGCCTGCTTCTTCGTGCCGACGAACATGACCGTGCCGCCGTGGGCGACGGTCTCCTTGACGAACTCGTAGGCGCGGTCGATGTACGACAGCGACTGGAGCAGGTCGATGATGTAGATGCCGTTGCGCTCCGTGAAGATGAATCGCTTCATCTTCGGGTTCCAACGGCGGGTCTGGTGACCGAAGTGGACGCCGCTTTCCAGCAGCTCCCGCATCGTGACGACGGCCATGGCCGTACTCCTTGGTGTTCTCGGTTGTGCCGCGCGTGCCGGACGGCACTCGCGCCTGACGCCCGCGATGCGCCTGCCACTAGGGACCGAGGGGCGCTGACACCGGCTTTTGGTGGCCCGATGTCGGGGCGTGCGAAGTCGACCCGGTGACCCGGATCGCCACCAGAAGTGTACGGGACACGCGAGGCACCGGGTGACGCCGCTGTCCACAACCGCCCGGTACTCCACAGATCCTGGCCAAGATCCACCTTTCCCCGCGGATCGCGGGAGCGTTCTCGCATGCAAGCAGATCGATGTCGACGAGTTCGACGATGTCAGCGGTGTCTTCGTACGTGGCCGGCCTTGCTGTTGGGCCTGACGGTGATCGCCCTCGGCCTCGCCTTACCCGCGGCCGGGGCATCGGCCCCCGGAGACGCGGACGGTCCGCCACCGCCGGGAGCCGATGGCTCGTCGGTCCCGGCTGTCGGCCGCGCCTGGCCGGTGGGAGTACGCCCGCCGGTGACCCGCGGCTGGGACCCGCCGACGACGGAGTACGGCCGGGGCCACCGCGGCGTGGACCTCGCGGCGCCACCGGGCACGCCCGTCCGCGCCATCGCCCCAGGCCGGGTCACCTTCGCGGGCAGGGTCGCGGGCCGCGGAGTCGTCTCGATCGAACTCGGCAGCACCGGCGATCCCCCCTTGCGCACCACCTACGAACCGGTGCGTGCGACAGCGAAGAAGGGAGACGAGGTGGCGCCGGGCGACATCGTCGGTGTCGTGGAATCCACGGGCTCCCACTGCCAGGCATCCTGCCTGCACTGGGGCCTACTCCGAGCCGACACCTACCTGGACCCGCTCTCCCTGCTGCCTCCGGGTCTACTCCGCCGCGGCCCTTCACGCCTGCTCCCGGTCATCGGCGTACCGGAGGGACCACCGACGTAGGGGGAGCAGTGCCGGCGTGGCCGGACGTCGCGTCCAGTTGACCGTATTGCCGCAGAGGCGGAGGGGGAGGGTGGGAGAAGCCCAGGAGGCGGAGGCGGAAGGAAGCCCGGAAGAGCGAACTCACCCTCCGATCAACCGAGAAGGGCCTCAGCCCCGCACCCCCCGCAACGCCATCGCCACAGCGGCATCGGTGATGGCGTCCGGATGCTCGGCCGCGCCCAGTTCGATGCGCCGTACGGCAGCGTCCACGATGCCCTGGAGGAGCATGGCGGCCATGCGGGGCTGGTCGTGGCCCATGTCCCCGAGCGCTTCCACGATCATGGCGACGAGGCCGCCGTGCGCAGCGCGGATCTTTTCGCGCGCGCCCGCGTCGAGTTCGCTCGCGGAGATGGCGACGACGGCCCGGTGCCGCCGGTCGCCGACCAGGGCGAGCTGCTGGCGGACATACGCCTCGACCTTGCCCTCGGGCGTCTCGGCCTGCGACATCGCCGCCTCGACCTCGGCCGCCCATACCGGGAAGTCGACCGCGCAGAGTTCCTCCACCACGGCCGCCCGTGACCGGAAGTACTCATAGACGGAGGACCGCGCGAGTCCCGTGCGCTCGGCGAGCGCGGGAAACGTCAGCGCCTCAGTCCCACCCTGCGACAGCAATGATCGTGCCGCGTCCAACAGGGCGGCTCGCTGCATCGACCGGTGCTCGGCCACGGAGGCCGCTCGAATCCTTGGCACGCCTCCACTTTACGGATGGACCACCCGCGAGGGGAGTCACTCCGCATGACGGGGTCTGATCAGGACTCCTCGGCCGGACGGTCCGAGGACGCCCCGACCGAAGGGAGCGGAGAGGAGCAGGAGGCGCGTGCCAGGTCGGCGGAGGCCGTCGGCTGTCAGCCACCGTCAGCAGCGGTCAGCGTCCGAAGCTCGCAAGCTTCGCCCGCAACTGGAGCACCGACTTCGTGTGGATCTGGCTGACCCGACTCTCCGTCACCCCAAGTACGTTGCCGATCTCGGCGAGCGTGAGGCCCTCGTAGTAGTACAGCGTGACCACGGTCTTCTCGCGCTCGGGCAGCGTGTTGATGGCCCGTGCGAGAAATCGCCGCAGCTCGCGGTCCTCGGCGACCTCCACGGGGTCGTCGGCCGCGGTGTCCTCGAGCGTGTCCATCAGGCTCAGCCGGTCACCGCTCTCGCCGCCTGCGTGCAACAGTTCCTCGAGGGCCACCACGTTCGCCAGCGACAACTGGCTGAAGACGGCGTGGAGTTCGTCCACTCCGATGCCCAGCTCGTGGGCCACCTCGCCCTCCGACGGACTGCGCCGCAGCCGGGCCTCCAGCGTCGCGTAGGCCCGCTCGACGTTGCGCGCCTTCTGCCGCACGGACCGCGGAATCCAGTCCAGCGCCCGCAGTTCGTCGATCATCGCGCCCCGGATCCGGGTGATCGCGTACGTCTCGAACTTGATCTCCCGCTCGATGTCGAACTTCTCGATCGCGTCGATCAGACCGAACACCCCGGATGAGACGAAGTCCGCCTGCTCCACATTGGGCGGCAGCCCCACACTCACCCGGCCCGCGACGTATTTCACCAGCGGCGAGTAGTGGAGGATCAGCTGCTCGCGCAGCCGCTCGTCGCCCGTCGCCTTGTACGACCTCCACAACTCGTCGAGCGTCGAGGGCGCGGGCGGCCGCACGTCGCCGCGGGCAGCGGGGGGAACAGCCGCCCTGTCTGACCCGGAGGTGTGCTGGGGCATTCGTCGTCTTGTGCCGTTCTGCCGTGAACAGGCGGTGCCTGAGTGAGCTGTCGGTCCGAAGTCGAGGTGCTTGTCTGGATTGCTCGGCTGAGTTGCTTGTCTGAGTTGCTTGGGTCCTTGTCTGAGTCGCAATCCTCGTGAGCGTAGCGTGACTGGGGAGTCGCAGTGAGCGAAGAGCGGGGGATCCGCCGTGCGCAGATACGTTCCGCTGGGCGCCCCTCAGGGTCACGTCCGTCGCCGTACGTGACCACCGCGAGGCACCAACTGCGGGAACTGCCATGGACATCGGGGTGTCGCCCGGACGGAGGAACACGCTCGGTCAGCATCGCCCCCGATCCGAGTGGACGGGGATCACCGCTTCGCGTGTCAACTTCCAGCCGTCGCCGTGTCGTTCGACGTAGCCAAGTGACCGGAGTTCGTACAGCCTGCCGACCGCGTCGTCCTGCGTCGTCCCGGCACATCTGGCGATCTCCTCGGCCGGCGCGATCCCTCGGGCGGGCAGCGCGGCAAGCACTCGGCGGGCGTCCGGGTCCAGGAGGTCCCGCGGCAGAACCGGCCCGCGCCGGTCCGGCGCCAGGTCACCCATGTCGCCGACCAGCTCGGCGATCTCGGCGGCGTCGGTGACGAGCACCGCGTCCCCACGCAGCAGTTCGTGGACACCGGCCGAGAGCCCGCTGGTGGCGGGGCCCGGCACTCCTATCGTGTAGCGCCCCAACCGCTGTGCGGCGCGCGCGGTCACCAGCGCCCCGCTGCGGTAGGCCGCCTCGACCACCACCGTGCCACGGGTCAGCGCCGCGATGACCCTGTTGCGGAGGATGAATCTGCTCGGTGTCGGGTGATCACCGGGTGGCAACTCGCCGACGACCAGGCCCTGTTCCGCGATCCTGGTGATCAACTGTGTGTGCCCGCGCGGGTACGGCTGGTCGACCCCGCAGGCGAGCACGGCGACGGTGGCTCCGCCGGCCCCGAGCGCACCGCGATGCGCCGCGCCGTCGACTCCGTACGCGCCCCCTGACACCACGACCCAGCCCCGCTCCGCGAGCCCCGCGCCGAGGGTGGCCGCCATATGGGCGCCGTACTCGGTGCAGGCACGGGCGCCCACGACCGCGACGGACCGCAGCGCCCATATCCGCAGGTTGGGCCGCCCTCGCACCCACAGTCCGATGGGCCGCGCGTCCCCCAGGTCGTCGAGCTGCGCAGACCACTCGGGGTCCCCAGGACACACGAAACGCATCCCGACGTCCCGCGCTGCCGCCAGGACCCGCTCCGGATTCGCCCGCTCTGCCCTGGCCCGCAGGCCCGCCCACCGTTTGTCCGTCACCCCCGGCAGCTGTTCCCCTTGTCCGAAGAGGCGGCGCACTACCTCGCCGGTCCCGAACCGCCGGAGCCAGCGCCCGCAGACCTCGTCCCCGGGCTCGATGACGCGGGTGAGGAAAACCCGGTGGAGCCGCTCTTCGTCCCCGATCAGCCGGTCGCCGCGTCCGCTCCTGCCCTCGCTGTCCCCACTCACGCGCTCATCACCCCGCTCACGGCATGGCTCCGATCGCCATGGGCACTCCCCGCGGCACCCCTGTGCGCAATTGCAGGGCGAGGGCGACGTCCGTGGCCTCGGGCCGGTCATGGCCGACGAGGTCCGCGACGGTCCAGGCCACGCGCAGTACGCGATCGAGACCGCGGGCGGTGAGGAGGCCGCGCTCCAGGCTCCGTTCGGCTTCGTCCATGGCACCGATCGTGGCGTACCACCGGCTGCGCAGTTCGCTTCCGGGGACCTCGCTGTTCGTCCGCCACGGTGTGTCTGTCAGGCGGGCGGCCGCGCGCTCCCTGGCCGCTCGTACCCGGTCGGCGACTGTCGCGGTGGATTCGCCCCGCATGCCTGCGTCGATCAGCGCCGAGCGCGTGACACGGTCCACCTCGACCCTGAGGTCGACCCGGTCGAGCAGCGGACCGGAGAGTCTGGCCTGGTACCGGCGGATCATCGGAGTAGAGCACTCGCACGAGCTACCCGCCTGCGGCGCCTGCGAGAAGCGGCCACAGGGGCATGGATTGGCCGCGAGCACCATCAGGAATCTCGCCGGGAAGCGTACGACACCCGCGGTGCGCGCGATCACGATGTGTCCCGCCTCCAAAGGCTGGCGCAGCGCGTCCAGCGCCCGGCTGCTGAATTCTGGGGTTTCGTCCAGAAATAGAACGCCGCGGTGAGACAGCGAAACCGCGCCGGGTCGTGCGACACCCTGGCCGCCACCGACCAGGGACTGCATCGTCGCCGAGTGGTGGGGCGCACAGTAGGGCGGAATGTCGATGAGCGGCTTTCCCGGAGGGAGCAGGCCCGCGACGGAATGGACCGCCGTGACCTCGAGGGACTCCTCCCTGCCCAGCCGCGGCAGGATGGCAGGCAGCCGCTCGGCGAGCATCGTCTTGCCTGCACCTGGCGGGCCTTCCAAGAACAGATGGTGTCCGCCGGCCGCGGCGATCTCCACCGCCGTCCGCGCCGACGTCTGGCCGACGACATCGGCGAGGTCATGGTCATGATCGTGCTGCCCGGCGCCCATGCTGTGCATGCCGGAGGCGGCGCGTGTACCCGGCATGCGCAGGCCCGCGAGGAGCGGGTCGGGGCGGCCCTGTTCGTCCGCTTCCTCTTCGGGCACCGGTTCGTCCGTGAGGACGGCGATCAGCTGGCGCAGGCTGCGGACGCCGAGCACCGAGACGCCGGGCACCAGCGAAGCCTCGGCAGCGGCGCACTCGGGCACCACCACCTGTTCGTATCCGGCGTCGGCCGCCGCCAGCACCGCGGGCAGCACGCCCCGTACCGGCCGCACGCGGCCGTCCAGGCCCAGCTCCCCGATCATCACGATGTCGGGTAGGACCCGTGGGTCGATCCGCTCGGAGGCCCCCAGTACGGCGCAAGCGACGGCGAGATCAAACCCACTGCCGCCCTTCGGCACCGACGCCGGGCTGAGTCCCACCGTGAGCTTCTTCTGGGGCCACTCGCCGCCGGAGTTGACCACGGCCGCCCTGACTCGGTCCCGGCTCTCGGTCAGGCTCTTGTCGGGCAGCCCCACCAGCGTGAACGCCGCGATCCCCGGCTCCAGGTCCGCCTGGACCTCGACGACGACGCCCTCCACGCCGACCAGAGCCACCGAGCACGTACGGGCGAACCCCATCAGGCCACCCCCCGTACATGCTCGACGACGGGCGCGCCGCGGTCGGGGAGAAGGACGCCGACGACATCGATCCGTACACCGCCGGGCGGCGCCCCTCCGTGTTCCTGCACCCAGCGCTCGGCCAGGCCTCGCAGTCGCTCCGCCTTGAGGGGCGTGATGGCGGCCATCGGGTGCTCGAAGGCACCGGCCCGGCGGGTCTTGACCTCGCAGACGACCACCGCGTCGCCGTCCCGGGCCACGATGTCGATCTCACCGGTCCTGCCACAGCGCCAGTTGCGCTCCAGGACCGTCATCCCGGCCTCGCCCAGCCGCCTCGCGGCCAGGTCCTCGCCGTACCGGCCGAGTGCGCCGCGTGCATTGCGTGCGTTCATGTCGGCACCACCTCCGGCGCCAACGATGAGGGCAGCTCAGCAAGCTATTGGATCTTGGTGGACAACCGTGGGCTTGTGGACAAAGTCGCCGCTCCTGCGGGTGATCAGCGGCCGCCGGCACCTCCAGTCAGCGGCCGCCGACAGGTCCGGGTCAGCCGCTCGGCAGCTCCAGGTCGCTCTTGTTCAGCTCCTCAATGTTCACGTCCTTGAACGTGAGTACGCGGACCTGCTTCACGAAACGAGCAGGCCGGTACATGTCCCACACCCAGGCATCCGCCATGGACACCTCGAAAAACACCTCACCCTGAACCGAGTGGACCTGCATCTCATAGTCGTTGGTGAGGTAGAAGCGCCGCTCGGTCTCGATCACGTATTTGAACAGACCGACGACATCGCGGTACTCCCGGTAGAGCTTCAGCTCCATCTCGGTCTCGTACTTCTCGAGGTCCTCGGCGCTCATGGCATGTTCCCCTTCAGCCGTGCGTCCCCCTATTGTGCGCCAGCCCCGCGAACCCCTAGACGATTTCGGTGTCCAGGATCTCGGGCCTGGCCGGGGGCCCCTCGTCGAGCAGCCTTCGCAGCAACTCGGCGAGTCTGGTCGGATACACCGTCTCATGTGCCTGGAGTAGTTCCTGGCACGTCCACCAGCGTGCACCTGCGACACTGCGCCGTTCCAGCTCGGTCAGGCCCAGGGCCTGGGTCCCCGTCTGGCTCGTACGGGCCAGGTAGTACCACTCGTCCTGGTCCCAGCGGCGCCCCGCGAACGGGAAGGAGCACATCCGTCGCCACAGCACCGGGCCGAGCTCGACGTCGGTGATGCCGGTCTCCTCCGCGAGTTCCCGCAATGCGGCTTCCTCGCGCGTCTCGTCGCCTTCCACGCCGCCACCCGGAGTGAACCACCAGTTGTCCGACGGATCCCCGGGCTCGTGGCCGTGCAGCAGCAGGATGCGGTCCCGCGGATCGAGAAGCACCACCCGCGCGACTCTCCGCAGCTCACCGAGCCCCTCCTGCCCCTCGGGCGGCATCCCCCCGAGGTCTTGAGGCACCTCAGCCGACAAGAACCTGCTCCTTGGCCGGCCTACCGCTCCGCCGCCGCGCCGCCCGCTTGGCGAGCGGCCCGTACGCGGCCCCGCCGAGGACGAGCACCGCGCCCGCCACGATCACGGCGAGGACCAGCCTCAGGGGTCCGGGCTGGGAAATGCCGCCCAGTGTCTCGAAGCCGGTGGCACGGTCGAGAATCCCGTTCATGGGCCACACCACTGCATCGACCCGCGCGTCCACCGAACCGCGCGGCACCGAACCGTTACCGGCCTCCGTGAGATGGGCGGTCGAGTCGAGGGAGCCGCTGCGCTCGTCACCGAGCAGGAAGAGCCGGCCCTCGGGAACCGTGATGGTCGGGATCTTGCTCGCCCGGGCCTCGGAGCCCTTGGCCAGATACGATTCGTCGATCTGCTTGCCGTTGACGGTCAGCTTGCCGTCCGTGCAGCAGGCGACCGTGTCGCCGCCGACCGCGACGACCCGCTTGACCATGGGGACGTTGCCCCAGCTGGCCTGCTTGAAGACGACGACGTCGCCGCGCTGGACCTCACTGCCGTCGATCCGCTCGGCGAGGATCCGGTCGCCGGCCGCGATGGTGGGCGACATCGAGGCCGTCGGCACGGTGTAGGGCTGGTAGACGACCGCGCCCCACGCGAACCCTCCGAGGAAGAGCACACAGCCGAGGGCCACAGCCAGGTTCGACAGCATGCTGCCGAGCCGTCCCTGACCCTCGTCCGTACGACGTGTCTGGCTCATCCCAGTGCTCCCCAACTCGGAGAATCGACCCCGGGGCGCTCGTTGTGGCCCCGGCCCGGAAGATCGGCGATCTGGGACGGCACCCTACCTGGCAGTACCCCGCCCAGAAACCCTGGTGTTTTCGACGGTGATCCGGCGCCTGCGCCACCACACCAGGGGCACCGCGCCCGCGAGGCCGAGCGCGCCGGGAGCCGCGGCGCTGAGTCCCTGGTCGAAGGTTTCCGGCACCGGCAGCGTGGACCAGCGGGTGGGCGGCCAGGCGACCACGATGGCGCGGCCCACGACGTTGTCCGCGGGGACGAAGCCGTCGTTGTCGTCCTGCTGGTGATAGCGGGAGTCCAGCGAGTTCTGCCGGTGGTCACCCATGACCCAGATTTTGCCCGGGGGTACCGTCTTCTTGAACTGGCCGCCCGAGTCGTCGTTGCTGCACGGCGTGTCCCCTGGGTACACGTAAGGCTCGTCCAGCTCCTTGCCGTTGACCTTCAGCGGCCCGGTGCCCTTGCACTCGACGGTGTCTCCGGCGACCGCGACGACCCGCTTGATGAGGTCCTTCTCATCGGCGGACGGCATCAGGCCGATCCAGCTGAGGGCCGTCTGGACCGCGTTCGGATTCGGGACCGGTTCGCCCGCCAGCCAGCCGTCTGGGTCGTGGAAGACGACGACCTCGCCACGCTCGGGCTCGGAGCCGAACCACGGGGTGAGCTTGTCGACCAGGACGCGGTCACCCTGCTGAAGGGTGTTCTGCATCGAGTCCGAGGGGATCGAGAACGCCTGCACCAGGAAGGTCTTGATCAGCAGTGCGAGGACCAGCGCGATACCGATCAGGAGCGGGAGTTCCTTCCAGAAGGACCGCTGCTTCTTCGGCTTCGGGGCGTCCCCGCCGCCCTGCTCGTCCCCGTTATCGCCGTCTCCGGCTCCGGAACCGGAGTCACCCCCGGAGGGCACGACGTCTTCAGTGGCCGGGGGAGCCGTCTTCTCGGGGCGCTCCGGTTTCTCCTCCGGACCCTCGTGTCCGGACCGTGCTCCGACCGCCAAATCCCCCACATCCACTCCTCAATCCGTGCCATCGGCCGCGCCCGATGCGGCGCAGGCCCACCACTCCCATAACGAGCGGGAGTTCCGCAGGGCTCGGGAGCGGGATCAATCCGTATCGATCCGCATTGGCCAGCCTATGCGAAGCGCCGAGGGCGGTGGTCGACCCGCCGGGCGCGTCGGGCACGGACACATAGGTGTCCTGTTCTTCCAGGCCTCGCCAGTGGCCGATGGGCCAGGCGATGACCATGGCGCGGCCGACGACCTCCTCCTCGGAAACGGTGCCGTTGTAGGCCTCGGTGCGGTGGAATCGGGAGTCGGCGGAGTTTTCCCGGTGGTCGCCCATTACCCACAGACGGCCCGCGGGCACCTTCACCTCGAACCGGATCGAGGAGGGTTTGTTGCCGGGATGGATGTAAGCCTCATTGAGAGGCATGCCGTTGACGGTGACGCGGCCCTGGGCGTCGCAGCACTTGACGGTGTCACCGCCGACCGCGACGACCCGCTTGATCAGGTCCCGTTCGTTCTCGGAGGGCAGCAGGCCGATGAAGGTCAGCACTTGCTTGACCTGCTTCACGACGATGGGGTCTTCGTTCTTCGCGATCGGCTGCTCGTCCTCGAGCCATCCCCCGGGGTCCTTGAAGACGACGACGTCGCCGCGTGTGGGCTTGGAGCCGAACCACGGGGTGAGCTTGTCGACCAGGACGCGGTCGCCGATCCGGATCGTCTGCTCCATGGAGCCCGACGGGATCACGAAGGCTTGGACGAGGAACGTCTTCAGAACGAGGGCTATGAGCAGGGCGACACCGATGAGGAGCGGTATCTCCTTGATCGCCGAGCGTTGTCTGCGCCGCTTGACCTTGCGGGCGAGCTTGCGCCGCTCGGCCCGGCCGGGGCCTACGCGGCCACTGGTGGGCCGGTATCCGGTGGGCAGTCGGGTGTCGACGCGGTGGCTTCCGCGCGGTCGTCCTCGGTTACCCATGCGCACCGACCGTCGTGTTCAGCTCGTTCGCCTCCGGGTCGGGCACGCGCGCGTAGACATCGGCGGGATCCAGGCGGGTCCAGTGGTCAGTGGGCCAGGCGATCCAGTCGGCTCTGCCGATCACGTCACCGACGGGGACCATGCCTCCGCCCGGTGAGCCCAGATGGTCGCGGGAGTCGCTGGAGTCGCCGCGGTGGTCTCCGAGGACGAACAGGGTGCCGTCTGGCACAACGACGTCGAAGGGGGCCTCGGACGGCTTGTCCCCCGGGTACAGAAACGTCGATTCGTCGACCGACCGGCCGTTCACCTCGATCCTCCCCTGCCTGTCGCAGCAGACCACACGGTCTCCCCCCACACCGGCTACTCGTTTGATGTAGTCGGCGGTACCGAAATGGCCGGTGCCGTCGAACACGACGACATCGCCGCGGTTCGGCTCGGCACCAAAACGGTACGCCAACTTATTTACGAGAACGCGGTCCCCGATCCTCAATCCTGGCTCCATCGAACCACTGGGAATTTGGAACGGCTGCATCACAAACCGACTCAAAAGCAGCAGAAAAACCAAGGAGGCGAGCACTGTGAGGCTGATGCGACCACCGGGAAGCCAGTCGGCGGTCCGGGAGACCAACGAGAAACGCGACCGTCCTTCCGTCCCCTCTGTGGCCGAGAGCTCCTCGGCTTCGGTGGGGCGGGAGGAGCGGTCGCGCTCCGTCGACTGTGGTTCGGCGTCCATCGGGCCAGATGCTATCCGGCCCTCTTGTGGACCCCGGCGCGAGCTCAGCTCTCGCGCTTCTCCTTGATCTTCGCAGCCTTGCCGCGCAGGTCGCGCAGGTAGTACAGCTTGGCGCGACGCACGTCACCGCGGGTGACGAGCTCGATCTTCTCTACGATCGGGGTGTGCACCGGGAAGGTGCGCTCGACGCCGACGGAGAACGAGACCTTGCGGACCGTGAAGGTCTCGCGGACACCGGCGCCCTGGCGACGGATGACTACGCCCTTGAACTGCTGCACACGGGAGCGGTTGCCCTCGATGACGCGGACGTGGACGTTGACCGTGTCGCCCGGGCGGAAGGCCGGGACGTCGCTGCGCAGCGACGCGGCGTCGACGGAGTCGAGCAGGTGAGACATGATCGTCTGCTTTCTTCGCTGATGCCACAGGTCATCAACGGGAACTAGGTTTCCGGGAGGTGTGCTGCCATGTCGGGGCGGGCGTCCTATCCCCCTGTGGCAGGGGCGCACGCTGGACGACGTACAGCAGCGGTCTATTCTTCCACGCCCTCTGGCCTGCGCCAAAATCGGCCGTGGGGCTTCCCCTCCAGGTCCGGCGCCCAGCCCAGGGTGGAGAGCATTTCTCGGTCCTTCTTGTCGAAGACCGAGGGGTCGCAGCGCTCGATGAGGTCCGGCCGGTTGGCTGTCGTACGCCGCAGGGCCTCGTCGCGGCGCCAGCGGGCGATCTTCCCGTGGTGGCCGCTGAGCAGGACGTCCGGGATGCCTCGGCCGCGCCACTGAGGCGGCTTCGTATAAACGGGCCCCTCCAGGAGGCTCGCCATGGCGCCGGGTGCGAAGGAGTCGTCCCTGTGTGACTCGGCATTGCCCAGGACTCCGGGCAGCAGTCGCGCAACGGCCTCCGTGATCACGAGTACGGCAGCCTCGCCGCCGGCCAGGACGTAGTCGCCGATGGAGACCTCGTGGACGGGCATCCGGGTCGCGTACTCGTCGATGACGCGGCGGTCGATGCCCTCGTAGCGAGCCGGCCCGAAGAGCAGCCAGGGCCGCTCGGAGAGCTCGACGGCGAGTTCCTGGGTGAAGGGCCGTCCGCTGGGCGTGGGGACGACCAGGGCGGGCTCGTGGGAGCCGGTCTCGTAGCCGTCGGCGAGTACGGAGTCCAGGGCGCAGCCCCAGGGCTCGGTCTTCATGACCATGCCGGGGCCGCCGCCGTAGGGGGTGTCGTCGACGGTGCTGTGCCGGTCGTACGTCCACTGCCGCAGATCATGCACGTGCACATTCAGCTGTCCACGCGCGCGTGCCTTGCCGACGAGGGAGACGTTCAGGGGCTCCAGGTACTCGGGGAAGATCGTGACGACGTCGAGCCGCATTACGCCTCTTCCCCGGAGGACGTGTTCTCGACGTCCCTGGAGGAGACGCTGTGTCCATCAGCGACTTCGTCGCGGGCGACCTGGTCGTCGATCAGTCCCGGCGGCGGGTCGATGACCGCCCGCTGCTCCTCCAGGTCGATCTCTACGACGATCTCCGCGACGAAGGGGATCAGCGCCTCGCTGCCGTCGGCCCGCTCCACCACAAACAGGTCCTGCGAGGGCAGATGCGAGATCTCCGTGATACGTCCGACCTCGGCGCCGTCCTTCGTGACGACGTCCAGGTCCATCAGCTGGTGGTCGTAGTACTCGTCCGGATCCTCGGGCGTCGCATCCGGGTCGACCTCGGCGATCAGCAGGGTGTTGCGCAGGGCCTCGGCGGCGTTCCGGTCGCGTACGCCCTCGAAGCGCAGCAGCAGCCGGCCGCTGTGCACACGGCCCGTCTCGATGGTCAGCGGACCGGCCGAGGCGGGGTCCGTGGCCAGTACTGCGCCGGGCGCGAGCCGCAGCTCCGGTTCGTCGGTGCGTACCTCGACGGTGACCTCGCCCTTGATGCCGTGGGCGCGGCCGACGCGAGCGACTACCAGCTGCACTGTGTTTGATCTCCTGTCGTGTGCCTGCCGCATTAGTCGTGTGCCTACGGCATTACTCGTAGACGACTACGGGCCGGGGACGGCCCAGTGGCCCTCCCCGGCCCGAGCCGGTGTTGCGTATACGTCAGCGAACCTGATCCACGTCGACTAGGTCGACGCGGACACCACGGCCGCCGATGGCGCCCACGACAGTGCGCAGGGCGCGCGCGGTGCGGCCGTTGCGACCGATCACCTTGCCGAGGTCGTCGGGGTGCACCCGGACCTCGAGGACGCGCCCGCGGCGCAGGGTGCGCGAGGCGACCTGCACATCGTCGGGGTTGTCCACGATGCCCTTCACGAGGTGCTCGAGAGCCTCCTCGAGCATGCTCAGGCCTCGGTCGACTCAGACGAAGACGACTCGGCCTTGGCCTCGTCCTTCTTCTCAGCCTTCTTCTTCTGGGTGATGGCCTCACCCTTGCCCTCGTCGTCGCCGCCCAGGGCCTCGAACGACGGACGCGCGGCCTTCTCGGCCGGCTGCAGCAGCGGCGGCGGGGCGGGCTCGCCCTTGTACTTCTGCCAGTCGCCGGTCTTCTTCAGGATGGCGAGAACCGGCTCGGTCGGCTGGGCGCCGACGGACAGCCAGTACTGCGCGCGCTCCGAGTCCACCTCGATGCGCGAGGGGTTCTGTACCGGGTGGTACAGGCCGATCTCCTCGATGGCCCGGCCGTCACGGCGGGTACGGGAGTCGGCGACGACGATGCGGTAGTGAGGCGAACGGATCTTGCCCAGACGCTTCAGCTTGATCTTGACTGCCACGGAAGTGGTGTCTCCTGGTCTTGACGTGGTTGGGCACGGCGAGATTGCCGCGTGGGGTTGCGGTACCCGAGTGCCCGATGGACGCGTCAGCCGGAGGAGAGAGGGGTCCTGTTCGGCTGTCGAGTACAGCCAGCCATTCTGCCATACGTGGACGGGCATGCCGAACCGGGGCCGTGGCCGTCACCAGGACGACCACGGGCGTCACCGGCCCGTGAGGGGCGCCGCTCAGCCCGCTGCGGCGCCGACCACCTCGGGGATGCGGAACGGCTTCCCGCAGCCGCCGCAGACGATGGGGGCCTGGGCGAGGACCGACGGGACGACACGGACGTTACGCCCACAGTCGCAGACCGCCTTGACTCGGACACCGCCTCCGGAGGAGCCGTGCCGGGCGGCCGGACCCCGGAAGCTGCGGGCCGTGTCGGCCGCGGTCGCGGCGGAGTGCGCCTTGAGGGCGCGGGTCAGCCGCTCGATCGTCGGGCGATAGCGCCGCTTCGCCTCGGGACTGAGCGTGACCAGCGAGAAGCCACTGCTGGGATGCGGCTCCTCGGGGTGGTCGAGGCCCAGCTCCTCGGCGATCGCGAGGAATCTGCGGTTGTGGTAGCGACCGGCGCGCGAGGTGTCACGGACTCCTCGGGCGGCGGCGATGCCGTGGACTGCCTCGTGAAGCAGTCGCTCGAAGGAGAGCTCGCGTCCGCAGGCGGACGACGACTCCCCGATCAGGGACTCGGGCGCGGCAAGATCCGGCAGTTCGGAGTGGTGCCGCTGAATGTCGGCCCACGCCCCTGCCAGCTCTGCGGCGAGAACAGGTGGTGTCGTGCTCACGTCGTGACAACGAGCCTGAGTGCCCGTGTGTTCCTATTCCGGGGCATCCCAAATAATTTGCACGTACCCGTCAGTTGCCGCTGATACGTCCGGACGAGGGCGGGTGCGCTGATCTGCGGAGAAGCCTCGCAGCTCATACCAAGCCGGTACGTAGTAATGCGTACGCCCACCCGTCTCCCACCACCACCCTCAACTGAGGCCCTGCGGGCCGCCCTTTTGGTCTGGCACGTAGACGATGTCCGCGCGTCGGGGCACCTGGAGTCATCAGTTGCGCAAGAGGCGTTTCAGCCGCTGTCGGGGGCCTCAGTAGGCGCGCGCGACAACGGCGACGTTACCGGGTGCGTCCTCGGACCCGGGAACCGACCCGTCCTCGGCGACCAGACAGCGCACGGTCACCGCGTGCTCGGCCAGCTTGGCCTCGCCTTCCGCGCCGAGATCGGCCCAGGGGATGTGCGCCCAGCCGCCCGCGGCGGTCGCCTCGACGGCCTCCTCGATTGTCGACACCTGAGCCGTACGGGACTCACGGCGCTCGCGCGACTGCCGCAGAAGCAGCGCCTGATCCTCCTCGAGGACAGCGGGCAGCCGGCCGGCGAGCGAGTCGATCGCCACCGGCTCCTTGCCTCCACCAGACTCCGTCCCGGAGGTGCACCCAGGAATGCGCCGGGCCAGCATCACGGTGCCGCTCTCCAGGTCACGGGGGCCGACCTCGATGCGCACGGAAACGCCCTTGAGCTCCCAGTCGACGGCGCGGCGGCCGAACGGCGTATCCGTGCGGTCGTCCACGTGGACGCGTACGCCTGCCGCCTTCAGCCGGTCGCCGATTTCCCGGACCTTGGCCAGAACCGCCTCATCGCCCTTCACGGCGAGGACTACGGCCTGGACGGCGGCGAGACGGGGCGGGACACGGAGTCCGTCGTCGTCGCCGTGCATCATCACCAGAGCGCCGATCATGCGGGTCGTCGATCCCCAGGAGGTCTGCCAGACCAGTTCCTGCGTGCCTTCCTTCGACAGGAAGCGGGTGTTGAACGCCTTCGCGAAGTTCTGGCCGAGTTCATGGCTGGTGCCCAGCTGGAGGGCCTTGCCGTCGCCCATCATGCCCTCGAGCGTGAGGGTGTTGATGGCGCCCGCGAAACGCTCCTTGACGGTCTTGCGGCCCAGGACGACATCCATCGCGAGGGTGTTCTCCATGAAGTCCGCGTAGACGTGGCGCTGGATACGTGCCGCGAAATCACGCGCCTCCTCGTACGTGGCGTGCGCGGTGTGCCCTTCCTGCCACAGAAACTCGGTGGTCCGCAGGAACAAGCGCGGGCGCAGCTCCCAGCGCACGACGTTCCCCCACTGGTTGATCAGCAGCGGCAGATCCCGGTAGCTCTGCACCCACTTCGAGAAGGAAGCGTTGATGATCATCTCTGAGGTGGGGCGTACGACGGCGGGCTCCTCGAGTTCCTTGCCGCCGCCATGGGTGACCACGGCCAGCTCGGGCGCGAAACCGTCGACGTGATCGGCCTCCCTGGCGAGGTACGACTGCGGGATCAGGAGCGGGAAGTACGCGTTCTGGGTGCCTGTCTCCTTGATGCGGGCGTCCATGTCCTGCTGCATCCGCTCCCACAGCCCGTACCCATACGGTCGGATCACCATGGTGCCGCGCACCGGACCGTTGTCGGCCAGCTCGGCCTTGGTGATCAGATCCTGGTACCAGCGCGGAAAATCGTCCGCCCTGGGAGTGAGAACAGGTGCCTTCGCCATGCGCGAAGGGTACGGCGGCCACTGTCCCGATCGTGACCGATTTATTCCTCCGCACTCGAAGCGGCCAGGGCGCATTGAGGCGCACACAGGTGGCACTCAAGCAGAAGGCCGCAACCCCTGGACGCCACGACGAGCGCGGAGTTTCCTGGCATACGGGGGGAGTAAGAGCGCATTGCACGGGGGCAAAGGAAACGGGGCACAGCAGCAACTCTCGGTGGATTGGGGCGCTTTATGACACCTACGCTCGTGCGGCAGCACCTGCCTCACGCAGGACCCACGTCCCGTGTGGACCCGTGCTCACGCGCGCGTGACTGGGCCGAGATCCAGGAACGGATGCTCGTCCCGCTCTACGAAGCCGTCTACGAACGACTCGAAGTAGGCCACTCGACCCGCCTGCTCGGCCTCGGCTGCGGTTCCGGCCTCGCTCTCCTGATGGCGGCGTCACGGGGCGCCACGGTCACCGGTGTCGACTCGTGCACACCCGAACGGCTGGCCCTCGCGCGGGAACGTCTGCTGCCCGAAGCGTGGGGCACGCGCGCGCGTGCCGACGTACGAGACGTACGGCTGGTCGACGGGCCCCCTGAAGACGCCGCAGACGACGCGGATGCCGCCGACGCGCAGACGCCCGCGTACAACCTGGTGACCGCCTTCGAACCGATCGGCTGCACGGCCGGCGACTCCGAGGGACTCGGTGAACTCCTGGAGGCCGCAACACCGCTAGCCGCTCGCGGCACACCGGCCGTACTCGTCGGCTGGGGCCCGCCGGAACGCTGCACCACCTCGTCCGTGCTGCGGGTCGCCACCAAACTGGCGGACCCCCTGCGCAGCACGGGCAGCTGGCGCCCCGCCCGCCGCGACGACCTGGAGGAGGTCGCCCAGCGCGCCGGCCTGCGGCCCGACGGCTCCGGACGGGTGGCCTGCCCCTTCGGGTACGCCGACATGGACAACGCCGTACGCGGACTCCTGTCCACCGGGCTCTTCGACGCAGCCGCCGCCGCGACCGACCAGGCCCAGGTCGACAAGGAGCTGGCGGAAGCGCTCCATCCGTATCAGCGGCACGACGGCACGGTGTGGATGCCGAATGTGTTCCGGTACCTCATCGCACGTATGCCCTAGGCCCGATACGTCGCTGGGGGCGCCCTCCCGGAGAAGGGCGCCCCCAGCGACGTACGAGAAAAGGCGTACGGGAATAGCCGTCAGCGCATGAACTTCTTGAACTCGTCGGGCAGTTCGAAGTCCTGCGGCTGCTGACCGCCCGGCAGGCCCAGGGCACCCCCGGCCTGGCTCGCGGCCTCCCGGCGGGCGGCGGCCTCCTGCTCCTGCTGCTTGCGCTTCATCGGGTTGCCGGAGCGCTGCTTGCCCTTGGCCTTCTTGGCCTGCTTCTTCGTCCGGCCGGCGCCGCCTCCCGTGCCCGGCATCCCAGGCATACCCGGCATACCGCCACCCTGGGCCATGCGGGACATCATCTTGCGGGCCTCGAAGAACCGCTCGACCAGGCCCTTGACCGCACTGACCTCGACACCGGAACCCTTGGCGATACGGGCGCGGCGCGAGCCGTTGATGATCGTCGGCTCCTGGCGCTCGGCCGGAGTCATCGACTTGATGATCGCGGCCGTACGGTCGACGTCGCGCTCGTCGAGGTTGTTGATCTGGTCCTTGATCTGGCCCATGCCGGGAAGCATGCCGAGCAGCTTGGAGATGGAGCCCATCTTCCTGACCTGCTCCATCTGGTCCAGGAAGTCGTCGAGCGTGAAGTCCTTGCCCTTGCTGGACGCCAGCTTGGAGGCCATCTTCTCGGCCTCTTGCTGCGAGAAGGTCTGCTCGGCCTTCTCGATCAGCGTGAGCATGTCGCCCATGCCGAGAATGCGGGACGCCATGCGGTCCGGGTGGAACGCGTCGAAGTCGTCCAGCTTCTCGCCGTTCGAGGCGAACATGATCTGGCGGCCGGTGACATGCGCGATCGACAGCGCCGCACCACCGCGGGCGTCGCCGTCGAGCTTCGACAGGACCACCCCGTCGAAGCCGACGCCGTCACGGAAGGCCTCCGCGGTGTTGACCGCGTCCTGACCGATCATCGCGTCGACGACGAAGAGGACCTCGTCGGGCGAGACCGCGTCACGGATGTCGGCGGCCTGCTGCATCATCTCGGTGTCGATACCGAGGCGGCCGGCAGTGTCGACGATGACGACGTCGTGCAGCTTCTGCTTCGCGTACTCGATGGAGTCCTTGGCGACCTGCACCGGGTCGCCCACGCCGTTGCCCGGCTCGGGCGCGAAGATGCCGACGCCCGCACGCTCGGCGACGACGCTCAGCTGGTTCACGGCGTTCGGGCGCTGGAGGTCGCAGGCGACCAGCACGGGGGCGTGGCCCTGGCTCTGGAGCCACTTGCCGAGCTTTCCGGCGAGGGTCGTCTTACCGGCACCCTGGAGACCCGCGAGCATGATCACGGTCGGCGGCTGCTTGGCGAAGCGCAGCCGCCGGGTCTCGCCACCGAGGATGCCGACCAGTTCCTCGTTGACGATCTTGATCACTTGCTGGGCCGGGTTGAGCGCCTGGGAGACCTCGGCCCCGGTCGCCCTCTCCTTGACCTGCTTGATGAAGGCGCGCACCACGGGCAGCGCGACGTCCGCCTCCAGCAGGGCGATACGGATTTCACGCGCCGTGGCGTCGATGTCCGCCTCGCTGAGGCGCCCTTTGCCGCGGAGGTTCTTGAATGTCGCTGCGAGGCGATCGGAAAGAGTGTCGAACACGGCGGTCGCGAATCCTCAAGTTGGGAGCAGGCGGACAGGGTCGCCCTCCAGGGTATCCGCACGCGCCAAGTGGGGTCTTCACCCCGTTCGTACGAAGCCGGAGGGCGCCCTCAGTCGTACGGCGCCGCAGGCGCCCCCCGCCTACTCCCGCAACGTCTCCTCCAGCGCCCGAGCCACCGATGCCGCCTCCTCGCCCGGCAGGGGCGCCCCCTCGGGACCCGTCACATAGAAGGCGTCCACCGCGTTCGCCCCCAAGGTACTGACGTGCGCGCTGCGCACCCGTACGTCCGAGTCCTCCAGGGCCCGGCCGATGCGGTGCAGCAGCCCGGGCGCGTCATGAGCCCGCACCTCGATCACGGTGGCCCGCCGCGACCCGACCGAAGCGACCGTCACCCGCGGCGGCGGCGCGATGATCCCCCGCCGCCGGGGATATGCGGCGTCCCGCTCGGCGAGCCGTCCCGCGATGTCGAGGGAGCCGTCGAGGGCGCGGACGAGGTCGGCACGGAGCCGGGCGGCCTGCGGCAGCGAGCCGTACTCGGCGGCGACACGCCAGTCGAGGAGCAGCACAGAGCCCTCTGAAGCCGGGGAGTCCTCGGACTCCTGGACGGAGTCCGGCAGATCCAGTGCGCGCAGTTCCGCCGTACGCACGGTGAGCCGGTGCATCGCGAGCACGCCGGCCACGGCAGGCAGCACCCCGGGCTGGTCCGGTACCGCGATGAGCAGTTCCACACCGAGAGGTTCCGGTTCGCCCGAGGGGTCCTCGGCCGGCGGCTCGGTCTGGGCGCGCAGGGACAGTACGGGGCTGCCGGTGCGGAACGCCTCGATCGCGAGACGTTCCTGCTCGGCGGTGGGCGCGGCGGTCTCCGGCTCCTCGGGGGCGTCCCCGGCGAGTACGGCCGAGACCCGCTTGACGAGGTCGGCCACCAGGGACGCGCGCCACGAGGACCAGGCGGCGGGCCCGGTGGCCAGCGCGTCCGCCTCGGTGAGCGCGTGCAGCAGCTCCAGCGTGCCCTGCGAGCCGACCGCCTCTGCGACGGAGCGCACGGTGGCCGGGTCCTCCAGGTCGCGCCGGGTCGCCGTCTCGACGAGCGTCAGGTGGTGGCGTACGAGGGTGGCGAGTGTCGCGACGTCCGTGCGGTCGAAGCCGATACGGGCGGCCACGTCGCGCGCGATGATCTCGCCGGCGACGGAGTGATCGCCCGGCCAGCCCTTGCCGATGTCGTGCAGCAGCGCGGAGACCAGGAGGAGGTCGGGGCGACCGACGCGGCGGGTCAGCTCGGAGGCCTGCACCGCGGTCTCGATGAGGTGCCGGTCGACGGTCCAGATGTGCACGGCGTTGCGCTGCGGGCGGCAGCGTACGCGTTCCCAGTCGGGCAGCAGCTGGGTGATCAGGCCCTCCGCCTCCAGCGCCTCCCAGACCTCGACGGTGGGGCGCCCGGAGCCGAGCAGGGTGACGAGCTGTTCGCGGGCCTCGGCGGGCCAGGGCGTGGGGAGCGGGCGGGCCGCGGCGGCCATCCGGCGGACGGCGTGCAGCGAGAGCGGCAGTCCGGACTGGGCGGCCGCGGCGGCGGCGCGCAGCGGCAGTACGGGGTCGCGGTCGGGGCGGGCGGCGCGGGCGAGGACGACCTCGCCGTCCTGCTCGACGACACCTTCTGCCAGCGGGGACCGCTCGGGGGCGGGCTTGCCGCCGCCCAGCATGGCACGCAGGCGCGGGCGTACAGCGCGCGACTTGAGCACGCGCCCCACTTCACGCCAGGTGACGTCACTGGCGTACGAGATGACGCGGGCGGCCTCGTACACCTGGCGCAGCAGGGTGTCGGCGTCCAGCAGACCGAGTTCTGCGGCGACCTGGTCCTGTTCCTGGAGCGAGAGCCGGTCGGTGGCGCGGCCGGTCGCGAGGTGCAGGGCGTCGCGGACGTCGAGTATCCGCTTGCGTGCGTCGGCGAGGCCCTCGCGCGGGGCGTCCGCGAGCCAGGATGCGGCGACGGCGCGCAGGGCGGTGGCGTCGCGGAGGCCGCCGCGGGCTTCCTTGAGGTCGGGTTCGAGGAGGTACTGCAGCTCGCCCTGGCGCTCGGCCCGTTCGGCGCACAGCTCCTGGAGTTCGGGGAGGCGTTTGGGCGCCTGGTTGCGCCAGTCGGCGAGGACGGCCGTACGCAGTCCGGCGGTCAGGCCGAGGTCGCCCGCGAGATGGCGGGCGTCAAGCAGGCCGAGCTGGACCTTCAGGTCTTCGCCCGCGGTCTTGCGCGCCTCGGCCGGCGTACGGACGGAGTGGTCGAGGGCGAGGCCGAGGTCCCATACGGGGTACCAGATGCGGTCCGCGAGGGCGGCGACCGCGTCCGGGTCGGCGCTGCCGTCGTGCAGGAGCAGCAGGTCGAGGTCGCTGCGGGGCGAGAGTTCGCCGCGGCCGTAGCCGCCGACGGCGATGAGGGAGACGCCGCGCAGTCCTTCGGCTCCGGCGTCGAACAGACCGGTGAGCCAGTCGTCGGTCAGTTCCGCGAGGGCCGCACGGCGCGGCGGCCCGGACCGCGCCCCCTCCTGGAGGAGGCGCAGCCGGGCCGCCGCGTAGCCGCTGGGTCCCGAGTCCTCTGCTTCCGTACGTACGTCCGTACTCGTCACCCAGCGACTCCTGTTCTTCTTCTCTTTACAGCGCGTCGGGTCCGCGCTCGCCGGTCCGGACCCGGACGGCCGTCTCGACCGGGATGGACCAGACCTTGCCGTCTCCGATCTTGCCGGTACGGGCCGCCTTGACGATGACGTCGACCAGCTGTTCGGCGTCGTCGTC
Organism: Streptomyces sp. NPDC006365; assembly: GCF_042870755.1. Taxonomy (NCBI): domain Bacteria; kingdom Bacillati; phylum Actinomycetota; class Actinomycetes; order Kitasatosporales; family Streptomycetaceae; genus Streptomyces; species Streptomyces sp. NPDC006365. The sequence goes on along the minus strand of NZ_JBIAHS010000015.1, from coordinate 152,717 downwards.
CTCGGCCAGCACCTCGATACGGATCTTGGGGACCAGGTCGACGGTGTACTCGGCGCCGCGATAGACCTCGGTGTGTCCCCGCTGACGACCGTAACCGCTGGCCTCGGTGACCGTCAGGCCGTGCACCCCGAAGGCCTGCAGGGCTTCCTTGATCTCGTCGAGCCGGTGCGGCTTGACGACTGCGGTGATGAGCTTCATGCCTCAACCTTCTTGGCCTCAGCAGCGTCGCTGCTCTGCGCGGAAGTGGTGGACGCGGTCATGTGGGAACTGGCAGCAGAGCTGAAGTCGTATGCAGTCTCGGCGTGGGCCGCCTGGTCGATACCGCTGATCTCGTCGTCCTCGGAGGCCCGGAAGCCGATCGTCTTCTTGATCAGGAAGGCGAGGATGAAGGTCACGACGAAGGTGTAGCCCATGACCGAGAAGGCACCGATGACCTGGGACAGGAACTGGCTGCCGCCGCCGACTCCGCCGATGGCCAGGAAGCCGACCATCAGGGTGCCGATGACACCGCCGACGAGGTGGACACCGACGACGTCCAGCGAGTCGTCGTAGCCCAGCTTGTACTTGAGGCTGACGGCCCAGGAGCAGAGCGCACCGGCTACGACACCGATCAGCAGGGCGCCGAAGGCGTTGACGCTGCCGCCGGAGGGGGTGATCGCGACGAGACCGGCGACGGCACCGGAGCAGGCGCCCAGCGTGGTGAACGCTCCGTGGCGGATGCGCTCGTAGATGAGCCAGCCGAGCATGGCGGCCGCGGTCGCGATCTGCGTGTTGAACGCCATCAGACCGGTGGTGCCGTCGACGCCGAGCTCGGAGCCCGCGTTGAAGCCGAACCAGCCGAACCACAGCAGGGCGGTGCCGAGCAGGACCAGCGGCAGGTTGTGCGGGCGCATGGGGTCCCTCTTGAAGCCGACCCGCTTGCCCACGACGAGGACCGCCGCGAGGGCGCCGATACCGGCGTTGATGTGCACCGCGGTACCACCGGCGAAGTCGATCACGGCCGGGTCGAGCTGGGCGAGCCAGCCACCGCCCCAGACCCAGTGGGCGACCGGGAAGTACACCACGGTGACCCACGCGCCGATGAAGACCATCCAGGAGCTGAACTTGACGCGGTCGGCCAGCGCACCGCTCATCAGGGCGGCGGTGATGACCGCGAACAGCATCTGGAAGAGGGAGAAGGCGAGGAGTGAGATCTTCTCGCCGGCGAAGTTCTCCATCGTGCTGTCGGCGTTGACGCCCTTCAGCCCGATCATGTCCAGGTTCCCGATGAAGCCGCCCACGTCGCCGCTGAAGGCGAGGGAGTGCCCGTACAGGACCCACAGGACGCTCACGATGCCCAGCGAGATGAAGGACATCATCAGCATGTTCAGCACGCTCTTGGAGCGAACCATGCCGCCGTAGAAGAGGGCGAGGCCCGGCGTCATCAACATGACGAGCGCCGCGCTGATCAATACGAATCCGGTATCTGTGCCGTTCAAGGCCGATATCTCCTCGTCGTCGGAACGGCCCGTGCGGATGCTCAAGCTGTGGGGAGGGCCGACTGTGCTAGGAGATTGACGCAGCGCCGTTTCCGTCGAGGCCCCTCGATGTTTCGCCGCCGTGACGAAGACGCCTTGCGTGTTACGCGTTGATGAACTGCCGGATGTCCGCTCGCGCGATCGTTATCGTGGCGCAACCTTCCGGCGAAAGCGCGCAGCCGACCGCGGCCTGCCATCCGATGACCTGGCGTGGGGAGCCGAGTCGGGCGGTAAGGGACGGCGGGCCGCGGCCGGGGCTTTGCGAGTCAGACCGCGTCGGCGGTCTCGGGCAGGTCCAAGGCCAGTTGCTCGGTCAGATCCACCACTTCGACGAGGTCCCCGAAATCGCGTACGGCCGTGTCGACGGTCTTTCGGATACGGGTGTTGACCCGCTCGGAGCGGACCTTCTTGGCGACCGTGAGCGCCTTCCTGGTGAGCGCCGCACCCTGCTCGGGCTCCCGCTGCAGCAGGTGCACCGTGGCCATCCCGATGAGGTTGAGTGCGTACGAACGCTGGTGCTCGGTGTCCTTCGCGAAGAGGTCGACGGCCGTCTGCATCACGGGCTCGGCGAGCGAGGCGTACGTGGGGCTGCGGCCCGCGACATAGGCGAGGTCACGGTAGGAGTGGGAGTTCTCGGCGTGCAGCTCAGCCTCGCTGAAGAAGCGGATCCAGTCGGGCTCGGGCTCGTCGAACTCCTGGGCATCGACGAAGGTGTCCTCGGCCATCCGGACGGCGCGCTTGCACTTGCCGGGCTGGCCCATATTGGCGTACGCCCGGGCCTCCATCGCATACAGCATGGACTGTGTACGAGGGCTCGCACAGTCGCGGCCTCCGTACTGTGCGAGGTGGATCAGTTCCAGGGCGTCGTCGGGCCGCCCGAGGTGGATCATCTGGCGGCTCATGCTGGACAGGATGTACGAGCCGAGCGGCTTGTCGGCGGCTTCCTTGGCGGCGTGCAGGGCGAGGACGAAGTACTTCTGCGCGGTGGGCTGCAGCCCGACGTCGTAGCTCATCCAGCCCGCCAGCTCGGCCAGCTCTGCGGCGACCTTGAACAGGCGCTTGGCGGTGGCCGCGGGCTGAGGTTCCTGGAGGAGGTCCGTCACCTCGTGCAGCTGGCCGACGACGGCCTTGCGGCGCAGGCCGCCGCCGCACTGCGCGTCCCACTGCCGGAACATGACCGTGGTGGCCTCCAGCAGATCGAGCTCGGGCTGGGACAGCCGGCTCGCGCGGCGCGTGACGCCTTGGGGTTCGGGTTCTTCGCGAGGGCCCGCGGGGCTGGGGACCAGCCAGCGCTGCATGGGCTCGATCAGGGACGAACCGGCCGAGAGGGCAAGCGAGGTGCCGAGGAAGCCGCGGCGGGCCAGCATCAGGTCGCTGCGGGAGAACTCGCTGATCAGGGCGACGGTCTGCGGGGCAGTCCACGGCAGGTCGACGCCGGACACGGACGGTGACTGGTGGGCGGAGCGCAGGCCGAGGTCCTCGATGGCGACGACGCAGCCGAAGCGCTCGGAGAACAGCTCGGACAGGATGCGCGGGATCGGCTCGCGCGGATTCTCCCCGTCCAGCCAGCGGCGTACACGGGAGGTGTCCGTGGAGATGTGACTGGCGCCCAACTGGCGGGCCCGCCGGTTCACTTGACGCGCCAGCTCGCCCTTGGACCAGCCGCTGCGCACGAACCAGGAGCCGAGCAGCTCATTGGGGCGCTTGTCAGCGCCAGCCGCGGTCGTCCCGCTTCCGCCGTTGCCGCCCACTGGCACGCCCCCATTCCTGAAACCACTTGTTGCGCTGTGTGCGCCAAGCCCTACCAGATTGCCGGTACATACGGTCGCCCGTCCGGCGGTTCTCACCTGTCGAACGGAGAGCCGACTTGCCTCCGGCATACTCACGAGTTGAGCGTTCCCAGGAGTCGTGCACTCACAGTAATCCTACGATCACCTCCCCGGCCATGGCGGATGCGGAAACGCCACCATTCGCCACCCCTTCGAATGAACTCACGGTTGCCTGTCCGCGATTCACTTGACACAGGGCGGCCAGGGGTGGCGGAACGGTGCACGCCGGGGCGCGCGAAGACAAGCGCACCACCCGGAACGCTTCTGGACGCTGCTTGCTCCAAGTCGACGCCGGGAACGCAGGGTTACATTCCGATTCCGTCACGTAACCATCGGTGCGCTGAACCTGTTGGAGGGGGCATGGGCTTCACGATCGGCGGCAGCCGTGGGATGCGCGAGATCAGGCCCGGCTCACGTCGCCGCGGCCGCGCCTCGGAGTGCACCGCTGTGGCCGAGTTCACCGGACTGTGGGGCTGGGACGTGGTGCCCGGCGCCCGAGCGGTCGCGGGTTCCTGCTCATGCGGCCGGGCGGACTGCCCGGCACCCGGCGCGCACCCGCTGGACTTCGCACCGGTCGTCCCGGCCGGTGCCACGCTCGACCAGGCGACCGAAGCCTGGGCCGAATTCCCCGGCGCCGCGGTCCTGCTGCCGGTGGGACGCGCCTTCGACGTGATCGAGGTCGCCGAACCCGCCGGGCGACGCGCACTGATCCGCCTCGAACGGATGGGCCTCCCGCTGGGTCCCGTGACGGCGACCCCGGACGGCCGCGCCCACTTCTTCGTCGCCCCCGGCACCGCGGCCGAACTGCCCGAGTTCCTCTACCGCATGGGCTGGGACTGGGACGACGCCACCCTCGACCTGCATGACCTCGGCCCCGGCACGTACATCACGGCCCCGCCCTCCGACCGCGCCGGCCTCGGCCCGGTCCGCTGGCTCCGCTCCCCCGCCCTCGACTCGGCGACAAAGCCGCCCGCGGCACGACTGCTGCTGGGGACACTGGCCTACGTGGCGCACCGCTCGCGGGCGTAGCCCTGCGGGGCGGCAACAGCGAAGCGCGCGTCCCCGACTGCACCTCGGGAACGCGCGCTTCTCCCAGCACCTATTACTTTCAGTAGCTGCTCATTCTCCGATAAGAGCGTCAACGAACGCCTCCGGCTCGAACGGCGCCAAGTCGTCCGCGCCCTCGCCCAGGCCGACGAGCTTGACCGGTACGCCCAACTCGCGCTGGACGGCGATGACGATGCCGCCCTTGGCCGTGCCGTCGAGCTTGGTCAGGACGATGCCGGTGATGTCGACGACCTCGGCGAAGACACGGGCCTGGACGAGGCCGTTCTGACCGGTGGTGGCGTCCAGGACGAGCAGCACCTCGTCCAGCGGCGCATGCTTCTCGACCACGCGCTTGACCTTGCCGAGCTCGTCCATGAGACCGGTCTTGGTGTGCAGGCGCCCCGCGGTGTCGATGAGCACGACGTCCGAGCCCATCTCCTTGCCCTCCTTGACCGCGTCGAAGGCCACGGAGGCAGGATCGCCGGCCTCGGGCCCGCGCACGGTGTACGCGCCGACCCGCTCGCCCCAGGTCTGGAGCTGATCGGCGGCGGCGGCACGGAAGGTGTCGGCGGCACCCAGGACGACGGTGCGCCCGTCCGCGACAAGAACGCGGGCGAGTTTGCCGGTGGTGGTGGTCTTGCCGGTGCCGTTGACGCCGACGACCATCACGATCCCGGGCTTGCTGGCCTCGGGCTCCGTCTTCACGGTGCGGTCCATATCGGTGCCGACCAGCTTGAGGAGCTCCTCGCGCAGCAGGCCGCGCAGCTCCTCGGGCGTACGGGTGCCGAGCACCTTCACTCGTTCACGCAACCCCTCGACAAGCTCCTGGGTGGGCTGAACGCCGACATCGGCGGTGAGCAGCGTGTCCTCGATCTCCTCCCAGGTGTCGTCGTCCAGGTGCTCGCGCGACAGGAGGGTGAGCAGCCCCTTGCCGAGCGCGTTCTGCGAGCGGGAGAGCCGGGCGCGCAGACGCACCAGGCGCCCCGCGGCCGGCTCCGGGATCTCGATCTCGGGTGCGGCCGGTCGTTCCTCGACGGCGACGGCCCCCGAGGTGTCCGGAAGATCCACCTCCTCGATCGTGCGGCGCGGTTCCTCGCGCGGCGTCTCGGCCTCGTCGCCGACGTGCGGCTCGGCCGGAGGGGCGGTGATGTCGGGCGTGGCGGGGGGCGGCGGGGGCGGCTGCTTCCGCTTGCGGCTGCCGACGACGAGCCCGCCGAGCGCACCGATCACGACTACGGCGATGACTACAAGAAGGATGACGATTTCCATAACCCCACCAGTATGCGCGTGACCCGGCCGGCGATCGTTCGTTCCCCTCGCGGGGACTCCTTGTCCCTGCGGGCCGGGCTGGCCCGTCGCCTTGCCCCGGTTCGGCGAGAAGCCCATTGGGGCGGAGTCACAACGGGACCGGTATGCGGTTCCGTATCGTGCGCGAGGCGCACAGGGCGTTGTGGCAGCTCATGACGTGGGTTGCCACAACCCTCGTACAAGGGGCCTGTCGACCCCTGGCTGTCTGACGCCCCGTCAGCTACCGTCCCCCTTCCCCGGCACCAGCCCGAAGGAGGACCCGCCATGCCCGTGACGGTCGTACGTTTCAACCTGGTGGAGCCCGACGCGACGAGCGAATCCCTCAGCGCCCGTTACCAGGCCGCCCTCGAAATGGCCGCCTACGCCGACGACCGCGGGATGAGTACCGTGCAGACAGAGGAGCACCATGGCGTCGCCAATAACTGGCTGCCCTCACCCTTCACCTTCGCGGGCGCGGTCTTCGGCGCCACCCGCCGGATCGCGGTCACGGTCTCGGCGATCATTGGTCCGCTGCACGATCCGCTGCGGCTGGCCGAGGAGATCGCCGTACTCGATCTGATCAGCGGCGGCCGGCTGGTGACGGTCGCGGGGATCGGCTACCGACCCGAGGAGTACGCGCTCTTCGACGTCGAGTGGAAGCGGCGCGGCAAGCTCCAGGACGAGCTGCTGGAGACGCTGCTCAAAGCGTGGACGGGCGAGGACTTCGAGTACCGGGGCCGTACGGTTCGGATCACCCCGCGCCCGTACACCCGGCCGCATCCGCTGCTGCTGGTCGGCGGCTCCTCGCAGGCGGCGGCCCGGCGTGCCGCACGGCTCGGACTGCCGTTCTTCCCGAGCGCGCATCTGCCGGAGCTGGAGGCGTACTACAAGGAGCGTCTCGTGGAGTACGGCACGGAGGGCTGGACCATGATGCCTCCGGCCGAGACCCCGCTGCTGCACCTGGCCGAGGACCCGGACCGCGTGTGGGCGGAGCACGGCGAGCACTTCCTGCACGAGGCGCGGACGTACGCGTCCTGGCAGTCCGGCGATGTCCGTTCGGCGGTGAAGTCGGAGGCCACGACGGTCGGCGAGCTGCGCGCCGAGGGCGTGTACCGGATCGTGACGCCGGACGAGTGCCTGGCCCAGGGCCTCGACAACTACGTACTGCATCCGTTGTCCGGCGGGATGCCGGTCGACGAGGGCTGGCGCAGCATGCATCTGTTCTGCGAAAACGTACTGCCCCGGCTCAAGAACCTCGAGAACCACGAGGGCTGAGCCGGGGCAGCACGCCTTACGGAACGAGGAGAGGGCAGCGGGGACTTGGCCCGTCTCCTCGTGCTCGGGGGCCTTTCGGGGCCCTTTCGAAGCAGATCTATCCCATCTCCTCCAGCGCCTTGCCCTTGGTCTCCGTGACGAACTTGAGCACGAAGGGGATGGAGAGTGCGGCGAAGACGGTGTAGATCACGTACGTCAGGGAGAGGTTCCAGTCGGCCAGGGACGGGAAGCTCGCGGTGATGGCCCAGTTGGCTATCCACTGCGCGGAGGCGGCGACGCCGAGGGCGGCGGCGCGGATCTTGTTCGGGAACATTTCACCGAGGAAGACCCAGACGACCACACCCCACGAGAGGGCGAAGAAGAGCACGAAGACGTGGGCTGCGATCAGCGCGACCCAGCCCTGGGTGGCCGGCAGCTTGCCGTCGACGAGGTCGAAGGAGAAGGCCCAGGCTTCGAGCGCGAGACCGAGGACCATGCCGACGGAGCCGATGAGCGCGAGGGGCCTGCGGCCGATGCGGTCGACGAAGATCATGGCGATCACGGTGCCGACGATGTTGATGATCGACGTCGTGAACGAGTAGAAGAAGGACTCCGTCGGGTCGACGCCGACGGACTGCCACAGCGTCGAGGAGTAGTAGAACGCGACGTTGATGCCGACGAACTGCTGGAAGACGGAGAGCCCGATGCCGATCCAGACGATGGGCCGGAAGAAGAAGCTGCCGCCGAGCAGGTCCCTGAAGGTCGACTTGTGCTCGCTCTTCATGGCGTGCTCGATCTCCCGCACGCGGGCGTCCAGGTCGACGTTCTTGCCCTCGACCTCGGCGAGCACCTCGCGGGCGCGGGTCTCCTTGCCGGCGGAGATGAGGTAGCGGGGTGACTCGGGGATCGCGAAGGAGAGCAGGCCGTACAGGATGGCGGGGATGACCATCACGCCGAGCATGACCTGCCAGGCTTCCAGGCCCATCAGCTTGCCGCGCTGGTCGCCGTCCGCGGCGTTCAGGATGGCCCAGTTGACCAGCTGGGAGACGGCGATGCCGATGACGATCGCGGCCTGCTGGAAGGAGCCGAGGCGTCCGCGGTACGCGGCGGGGGCGACCTCGGCGATGTAGGCGGGGCCGATCACGGAGGCCATGCCGATGGCGAAGCCGCCGACGATGCGCCAGAAGGCCAGGTCGTACAGCGCGAAGGGCAGTGCGGAGCCGACGGCGCTGACGATGAAGAGGACGGCCGAGATCTGCATACAGCGGATGCGGCCTATGCGGTCGGCGATGCGGCCCGCCGTGGCGGCGCCGATCGCGCAGCCGATCAGCGCGATGGCGATCACCTGCGCCAGGGCCGCGGAGCCGATGTCGTAGCGGTCCCGGATGGCTTCGACGGCGCCGTTGATCACGGCACTGTCGTAGCCGAAGAGGAAGCCGCCCATCGCGGCCGCCGCCGCGATGAAGATGACGTGCCCGAGGTGTTCGGGATGAGCCTCTCGGGCCCCTGACTTGGGTAGCTGCGCTGCGCGGGTCACGTGTACTCCTCGGGCCGCCGGCCTCGCTGCCGGGGGGTGGGCAAGACCTTCAACTGAAGGTGAAGGCAACGTTTTCGAGGTTATTCATTCAAGTCTCGAAGTCAACCGGGCCAGATGAGGCCAGGGCTATAAGCAGGTAAGGGTTTTGTGTTCGAAACTTGAATGGCTAGCCCATGTTGTGACCATCGAGCAACCGTCCGGCCATCCGGAGAGTCGGCGATGCCGAGCTACCGAAGCCTCTGGCTGATCACCTTCGACACCCCGTCGCCCTGCATGGAGACGCCGTACAGCGCGTCGGCGACCTCCATCGTGCGCTTCTGGTGGGTGATCACGATCAGCTGCGAGGCCTCTTGCAGCTCCTGCATGATGCGGATGAGCCGCTGCAGGTTGGTGTCGTCGAGCGCCGCCTCGACCTCATCCATCACATAGAACGGGCTGGGCCGCGCCTTGAAGATCGACACGAGCATCGCCACGGCGGTCAGCGAGCGCTCGCCGCCGGAGAGCAGGCTGAGGCGCTTGACCTTCTTGCCCGGCGGCCGGGCCTCCACATCCACGCCCGTGGTGAGCATGTTGTCGGGATCGGTCAGGATCAGCCGTCCCTCGCCGCCCGGGAACAGCCGGCTGAAGACGCCTTCGAACTCGCGGGCCGTGTCCCGGAACGCCTCGGTGAAGACCTGCTCGACGCGCTCGTCGACCTCCTTCACGACCTGGAGTAGATCGGCACGCGTCTTCTTGAGGTCCTCCAGCTGCTCGCTGAGGAACTGGTGACGTTCCTCCAACGCCGCGAACTCCTCCAGGGCGAGCGGGTTGACCTTGCCGAGCTGCTGGTAGGCCCGTTCGGCCGACTTGAGCCGCTTCTCCTGCTCTCCGCGGACGAACGGCCGGGGCTGGTTGCGCGGGTGCTCCGGGTCCTCGGGCAGCTCCTCGCCCTCGGCGGCGAGCGAGGGCGGCACAAGCCGGTCGGGGCCGTAGTCGGCCACGAGACCCGCCGGTTCCACACCGAGCTCCTCCAGCGCCTTTGACTCCAACTGCTCGATACGCAGCCGCTTCTCGGCGCCGAGTACCTCGCCGCGGTGCACTGAATCCGTGAGTTTGTCGAGTTCGGCCTTGAGGTCCCGCCCCTCGTTGCGGGCGACGACGAGATCCTGCTCCCTCAGGGCCTTGGCGCTCTCTGCCGCCGTGCGTTCCTCCTCCGCCCGGCCCACCGAGACCTCGACGTGCGCGAGCAGTTGCCGCGCACCGGAGGCGACGGCTTCGGCGACGGCGGCCTCGTGCCTCAGCCGCGCCCTGCGCTGCTCGGCACGCGCGCGTGCCTCACGTTCGGCGCGCGCGGCCCGGTCGAGCGCATCGGCCCGTCCGGCCAGCCCTTTGACCCGTTCCTCGTGCGTACGTGCCTGGAGCCGGGCCTCCATCTCGGTCTGCCGCGCATTGGCGCCGTCCGCGGCGAGCCGGTCCCGTACGGAGGTGTCGGGCTCCTCCTCGACGGGCATCTCCTCGGCCACGGCGAGCCGTTCGGCCAGCTCTTCGACTTCCTCCAGGGCCCTGTCCAGGGCTTCCTGCGCCCGCGCGGCAGCGGCGGTGCTGCGCTCGGCCTCTCCTGACGCCCCTCGGGCCTGCCCGGCCAGCCGCCCGAGCTGCTGGGCGACCGCTGATTTCTCCCGCTCCCCGGCTCGCCGCCGCTCCCCCAACTCCTCGACGAGCGCGGCCCGTTCCTTGCGCTGCTCGGCTGCGAAATGCTGCGCCTCGGTCAACCCCTCGCATCGCAAGGCGAGTTCTTCCAGCTCGGCTGCGGCTTCGTCGACGGAGGCCTGCACCTCGAGCAGACTCGGCGCCCCGGCCGACCCTCCGTGCGCGAAGTGCGCCCCGAGCAGATCGCCTTCGGCGGTCACCGCGGTCAACTCCGGCCGCGCACTCACCAGATCCTCGGCGTCCTCCAGGGTCCCCACCACGACGATGCCCCGCAGCAAGCGCCGTACGGCGGGCATGAGTTCGGCGGGTCCTCGGACCAGGTCGGCGGCGTACGGAGGTCTGTCGTGCCCCGGGGTTACACCACTGGGGGCGCCGTCGCCCGATGCCGGCACCTCCTCGGGTGCCCCCGCAAGCAGCAGGGCCGCTCGCCCGGCGTCCTGCTTGCGGAGCAGGCGGATGGCGTCGGCGGCCGAGTTCGGGGTGGTCACCGCGATGGCGTCCGCTGCCGTCCCGAAGGCGGCGGCCAGGGCGACCTCGTAGCCCGGGGTGACCGACAGGAGTTCGGCGGCCGGGCCCAGCAGGCCGGTGAGACGGTCCTTTGCACCGAGCAGGGCCCCCGTGCCGTCCTTGCGACGCAGGCCGAGGGCCAGGGCCTCGTGGCGGGCCTGGGTGGCGGCGCGCTTGCGTTCCGCGGAGGTGGTCGCCTCGCGGGCCGCCGCCAGGGCGGACTCCGCCTCCGCCAGCGCGGACTTGGCCGACTCGTGCCGCTCGGCCAGCTCCGCGTCTCCCTCGTCCAGGCCGTCGACCTCGGCCTTGAGCGCCTCGTACTCCTCCTGCGCCGCGACCGCCCGCTCCTGGGCCTCGTCCCGTGCGGAGGCCAGGCGGTCGATCTCCGCCTGGGCGGAGGCGGCACGCGAACGAGCCGCGTTGACCTGGCCGTTCAACCGGGCGAGCCCCTCGCGGCGGTCGGCGATGGCGCGGGCCACGTCCTTCAGTCGCCGTTCCTCCAGCGCCAGTTCGCGCTCCAGCTCGGACCGGTGCGCGACCGTGTCCTCCAGTGCCCGCTCGGCCGCCTCGAGGGCCGCTTCGAGCTCGGCCTCCTGTTCACGGATCCGTGCGGCCTCGCGCTCCATGTCCTCGGGATCGCGCCCACGCCGCTCCTCGGGCGGCACGGAGGTCGCGCTCTTGACCCGGGCGTCGGCCAGCGAGATCGTGCCGCGCACCCGCTCGGCCAGCTGCGACAGTTCGTGCCAGGTCTGCTGTGCCCGCTGGAGCCGCGGTGTGAGGCGCCGCACCTCGTCCTCGAGCTGCGCCTCCCGCTGGAGGGCCTTCTTCAGCTCGGCCTCGGCGGCGTCCTTGCGTTCCTTGAGTGCGGCCTCGTCGGCGATCTCGGCCTGGAGCGCCTGGCGGAGTCGTACGAGATCGTCGGCGAGCAGCCGCAGCCGGGCGTCCCTCAGGTCGGCCTGAATGACGGCGGCCCGGCGCGCGACGGCCGCCTGGCGGCCGAGCGGCTTGAGCTGGCGCCGCAGTTCGTCCGTCAGGTCCTGCACGCGCGCGAGGTTCGCCTGCATCGCGTCCAGCTTCCGCAGCGCCTTCTCCTTGCGCTTCCGGTGCTTGAGGACGCCCGCGGCCTCCTCGATGAAGGCACGGCGGCCCATCGGATCGGCGTGCAGCACGGAGTCGAGCTGTCCCTGGCCGACGATGACATGCATCTCGCGGCCGATGCCGGAGTCGGACAGCAGCTCCTGAATATCCAGCAATCGGCACGTATCACCGTTGATCTGGTACTCACTGCCGCCGTTGCGGAACATGATCCGCGTGATGGTGACCTCGGCGTACTCGATGGGCAGCGCACCGTCGGAGTTGTCGATGGTGAGGGACACTTCGGCGCGGCCGAGGGGCGGTCGCCCGGTCGTGCCGGCGAAGATGACGTCCTCCATCTTGCCGCCGCGCAGCGACTTGGCGCCCTGCTCGCCCATGACCCAGCTGAGCGCGTCCACGACATTGGACTTGCCCGAACCGTTGGGACCGACGACACACGTGATCCCCGGCTCGAACCGGAGCGTGGTCGCCGAAGCGAACGACTTGAACCCTCTCAGGGTCAGGGCCTTGAGGTGCACGCCGCCGGACTCTACCGTCCGGGTCTGTCTCACTCCATGAACGAACGGTTTCACCCATGAACGTGCAGGGCAGACCAGACGTTAAAGACAGTGAAAGAGTGCGCGGGACAGAGGCGGGGCCAAAAAAGAAGGGACGCCGAAGCGTCCCTTGCAATTCTGGTTAGCGGCTGACACGGACAGCCTGATCACTGGCGGCGTCGTTTGCCGTAGTGGTCAGGTGAGCGCAGGCTCCGCCTGGGGTACGTCGATGCTCTTCAGAAGCTGTTCGTGAGAAGCGGCAGCCGTCAGCTCGTCGTTCTCGGCCTGGATCCGTACGAGCTCGGATTCCAGGTCCTGGACGCGCTGCTGGAGCCGTCGCATCTCGGCGAGGAGTCGCGGGTCAGAGCCGCCGACGTAACCGAGAAGCGCCTTTGCCATGATGGATGGTCCTCCACAATGAGTGACCGACCGAAGCGGTTGGGTCGTGAGGGAATCGCACCCGTGGTGCTTGGCACTGTTCAGTTGTTGCTGCCGTTCTTACATGCCAAACAGCTAAGGTGCGCGGGGCTTTCAGCGTCTCACCAAAAAGTTTGACGGTCAACACGATCACGCCCCGTATTGACGGGCGACCCGGGGCGCGCGGCCTGGAAACGGGCGGCGCTGCCTCTCCTGCGGGGCCCCGAGGGCGTAGAGATCATCCTTCCTTCGCGAGCCTGCCACGGCAAGCCGTTCTTGGCAACCACCAGGTAGTTTCTGCCTCCGGCAGGTGCCCCAGGACGCTCACGCTCCCCGGCCTGCGGTGTTGCGGCCCGCGAGGAGCAGTGGATCTCAGCGGATGGCGAAGCCGTCATAGCCGCCGCGGGGTGTGTCCCAAATCTCGGTGACTCCGTCGACCCGGCCGGGTGTGTCGTCCCCTCGCAGCCAGTCGAGCAGTCCCTCACAGCCGGCCCGCGGCCCCTCGGCGACCACCTGAACCCGGCCGTCCTGCAAATTGAGAGCAAAGCCACTCAGGCCGCCGAGCTCCAGCGCCTTGGCACGGGTGAACCAGCGGAAACCCACACCTTGGACGCTTCCGCGCACCCAGGCCACGAGTCGCACATCGTCGTTCATGGGTGCACGCTAACCAGTCATTTGGTTCCTGAGCACTTCCTCCTCATGCGTCATGCGGTACCGTCCCGACGCAATGCACCTCACTCGTTCGGGTGAGGAACGTTGACTGCAAGGATGAGGAAGGCCAGGAGATGGGACGCCACCGACGCTCCGCCGCCGGCCGCGCCGCCACAGGCCGCGCCACCGGCGTCACGCAAACGTACGGATCACGCACCGGCGGCTACTCAACGGCCGGTGCGGGTTACTACGCGACCGACGCCATCTCGGCGGCCGGGCAGGGCCGTTACGAGGGGCATGCCCTCCACCCGCAGAACAATGCCTACGCGCACAGTGACGCATATCTCTTCGCAGAGGGCGACACCGCTCCGGGGAGTGCCGCGTACCTCTACGCGACGGGCGACGTCGACGCGTACGCCACGACCAGCTTCGCGTCCGTCCCCGGCCCCCGCGGCGGGCGCTCGCACCGCCGCCGCAAGAAGGCCAAGGCCGCAGTGCCCGTGCGCACCGGTCTGCTCGGGGCCTCCGCGGCCGTCGCGATGGGCGCCGTCGCAGTCGCCTCCGGGCTGATTCCGGGCGGCGGTGACACCAACACGGCCGGCGGCAACAACGCGGGCAAGGTGCAGACCTCGGACTTCCCGACCGGCCTGGGCACCCAGGGCGGTGCGGACGGCTCCGCCGACGACCGCGACGGTTCCGGCACGAGCCGTGACGCCGACCGTTCCCCTTCGCCTTCGCCGACGCCCACGAAGCCGACGAAGGAGCCCGCAAAGGAGCCTTCGGCGAAGCCGACCACGAAAACTCCGGAGAAGTCGAAGCCGAAGCCCACTCCGACTCCGTCGCGTACGGCCACGAAGGTGCCCAAGCCGACCCCGCCCAAGGCGGTGTCCCCGCAGACCGCGGCTGAGGCCGAGGTACTCAAGCTGGTGAACCAGGAGCGGGAGAAGGCGGGCTGCAGCCCGGTGACGGCGTCCGGCACGCTCGCCAAGCTGGCCCAGGCATTCAGCGAGGACATGGCCGAGCGGGACTTCTTCGACCACACCGACCCGAGCGGGGCCACCCCGTGGGACCGGGCGGATGTACTCGGCATAGCGAACCTCGGCGGCGAGAACATAGCCCGTGGCCAGGCCGACGCCGAGGCGGTCATGGAGGCCTGGATGAACAGCCCCGGCCACCGCGCGAACATCCTGAACTGCGACTTCAAGACCCTCGGAGTCGGCGCCCACTTCGCTGCGGGCGGCCCCTGGTGGACGCAGGACTTCGGCTACTGAGCGACCACTGAGCGGTTTCTCTTGGTTAGCGCCACCTGTTGGTAGGCGCTGCGCCGGAGTACGCTGAAGGTATGGACCTCACGGAGACACAGGATCTTCCGTTCGACGTGTTCTCCAAGGGGTGTCCCTCGCGGGGCACCCTGGAGCACGTCACGGGGCGCTGGGGCGGACTCACGCTCGGGGCGTTGTACGAAGGCCCGTTCCGCTTCAATGAGCTGCGGCGGCGCGTCGACGGCGTGAGCGAGAAGATGCTGTCGCAGACGTTGCACGCACTGGAGCGCGACGGTCTGGTGCACCGCGAGGCGCAGCCCACGAATCCGCCGCGCGTGGACTACGAACTGACGCCGCTCGGCCGCGGGGTCGCCGAGCGGCTGCTGGCCCTCATCCACTTCACGGAGGGGCGCATGGGCGAGGTCCTGGCGGCGCGCGAGCGTTACGACGAGGCGCGCGGCACCCGCTGACAGCGCGGGCAGAAGTAGCTGGACCGGTTCATCCAGGGCCGCCGCCGGATCGCGGTGCCGCAACGCCGGCACGGTTCGCCCTCCCGCCCGTACGCGTCGAGGGACCGGTCGAAGTAGCCGGACTCACCATTCACGTTGACGTACAGGCTGTCGAAGCTGGTGCCGCCGGCGCTGAGGGCCTCGTACAGCACGTCCCGTACGTGGCCGAGGAGTTCGGCGGTGCGCGGGCGCGTGAAACCGGTGGTCGGGCGCTCGTAGTGCAGTCGCGCGCGCCACAGCGCCTCGTCCGCGTAGATGTTGCCGACGCCACTGATCAGCGACTGGTCGAGCAGAGCCCGCTTGATGGTCGTACGTCTCCGCCGCAGCGCCTCGTGGAAGGCGGCGTCGTCGAACTGCGGGTCCAGTGGGTCGCGGGCGATGTGCGCGATGACGTCGGGCAGCCCTTCGGGGGTGGTCGTGTGCAAGGAGAGCCCGCCGAAGGTGCGCTGGTCGACGAAGCGGAGTTCGGTGGTGAGGGTGTCGTCGAAGCGAACACGGATGCGCAGGTGCTTCTCGTCGGGCGCGCCCTCCGGCTGGACGAGCAGCTGGCCGCTCATACCGAGGTGCGCGAGAACGGCACTCGGCTGATCCGCGAGCGGTAGCCAGAGGTACTTGCCGCGACGCTGAGGCAGCCCGATCCGGTGCCCCTTCAGCCGGGCCCCGAAGTCCTCGCCGCCCGCGATGTGCCGGCGCACCGCGCGCGGATGCCGCACCTGTACGTCGGCGACGATCCGTCCACTGACCCAGCGCTCCAGACCGCGCCGTACGACCTCGACCTCAGGAAGCTCGGGCACGGTTTCTCCTTCGGGATGCGTGGACGACTCGGGCGCCCCCTGGGGCCGCGCGCCCGCAGCGTACCGCCGCGCCATGGGCGGGCCCGAGTGGGGTCGCGGAACACGATCGCCCGCCCCCTACGTGCTGTCAGGGGGCGGGCGATCGGCTACGGCTGTGGCCGTGGGTCAGGCGGGAGCGGCGTCGGAGCTCGCGGCGGAGGGGATGTCGGCCTCCCCCTTGGCGTCCGCGGCGGCCTTCGTCGCCTGCACGCGCTCGTCCGCGGCGGAGCGGATCTCCCGCCAGGCGGACTCCGCGGCCTGCTGCTCCGCTTCCTTTTTGCTGCGGCCGGTGCCGGTGCCGTACGAGACGCCTCCGACGCGGGCGGCAGCAGTAAAGGTCTTCTCGTGGTCCGGGCCGGTCTCCGTGACCAGGTACTCGGGAACGCCGAGCCCCTCGGTCGCGGTGAGCTCCTGGAGACTGGTCTTCCAGTCCAGGCCGGCACCGAGATTCGAGGACTTCTCGATCAGCGGGTCGAACAGGCGGTGCACCAGCTCCGCCGCCGAGTCGAGCCCCTGGTCGAGATAGACCGCGCCGATCACCGCTTCCAGGGTGTCAGCAAGGATGGAAGCCTTGTCCCGGCCGCCCGTGCCCTCTTCGCCCCGGCCGAGCCGGATGAAGGAGCCCAGGTCCAGCCCGCGGCTGACCTCCGCCAGCGCACGCGAGTTGACCACCGCGGCCCGCAACTTGGCCAGCTGGCCTTCGGGCAGGTCGGGGTGGGTGCGGTACAGCGTGTCCGTGACGACCAGGCCGAGCACGGAGTCCCCGAGGAACTCCAGTCGCTCGTTGGTCGGCAGACCGCCGTTCTCGTATGCGTACGAACGGTGGGTCAGCGCACGCACCAGAAGGGCGGACTCGAGCCTGTAGCCGAGCCGCCCTTCCAGAAGCGTGTGGGACGAGGCTGTGTTGTCCGCCTTTTTCTTGGCGTTCGAATCCGCCTTGGCGTCAGACATGAAGCCTCTCACCAGCCGCTCAGACCTCGAGGACCTGGCGCTTGTTATAGGTGCCGCAAGCAGGGCACGCGATGTGCTGCAGCTTGGGCTCGTGGCAGCGCTCACACGCAACCAGGTTGGGGACCGCAGCCTTCCACTGCGACCGGCGGTGGCGCGTGTTGCTGCGCGACATCTTCCGCTTCGGAACAGCCACGGCTACTTCTCCTGCTTCTCGTCGGCGCCCGATTCGGCGCCGCTGATCTCGTCCTTCTCGCCATCTTCGAGTGAACCGGCGAGTCCCTGCAGTGCCGCCCAACGGATGTCGACGGCGTCATGGTGGTGGCCCGGTTCGTCCGAGAGACGTACTCCGCACTCGGAGCACAGTCCCTCACAGTCTTCCTGGCACACCGGCTGCATCGGCAGTGCGAGCACCACCGCATCACGCAGCACAGGCTCGAGGTCGAACAAGCCGTCCTCGATGAAAAGCCTGTCCTCGTCTTCTGTGGATCCCTCGGCGTCGTCGGCCGGTTCCGCCTTGGGGCGGCCCCGGTCGTCGGCGTCAGGGTACGAGAACATCTCCTGGAAGTCCGCTTCGAGCTCCAGCTGAAGCGGCTCCAGACACCTTACGCACTCCCCCTCGGCGACGGCCCGGGCGGTGCCTGTGACCAGCACACCTTCCATGACCGACTCGAGCCGGAGTTCGAGCTCCACCGGCGCGCCTTCCGGCACTCCGATGACTCCCTGGATACCGAAGTCCTTGGGAGCGCCGACCGCGCGGGTCAGCCGCTGCAGCGCACCAGGACGTCGCCCCAGCTCGTGTGTGTCGAACACGAGAGGGTTGCGGTGGTCGAGGCGGGCGTTCAGGGCCATTCCTGCTTTCGATCTTGAAACTCAGAGTTCGCCGCCCTATGTTCCCGGGCAGCGTGGATCGCGGACGAACGCGCGACCGAAGAGCCAGGATACTGGACCTTGCGCTCTCGGCCCAATCCGGTGCGCACCGGCCGTCCAGGACACCGGCGTACGCCGCTGGGAGCACCCCTCAGCGTCCGCCGCGCTCCTGTTCGTACTGGCGCAGCTGCTCGGCGCTGATCATGCTCGTGTCGAAGAGGCTGGTCTCGTCGAGGGCGTGCGCCTGCGGCTCGGGCTGCTGCCCGTAGGCCTGCTGCCCCTGGTCGGGGTCGTATCCGGCCTGCTGGGCGTTCGGGTCGTAGGCCTGCTGCGGATAGGCAGCGTACGGATCGGCCTGCTGCTGGTACGCGAACTGCTGTTGATCCTGCTGCCCGTATGCCTGCTGATAGCCGTACGCGTCGGTGTGCTGCTGATACGCGTACTGCTGCTGGTCCTGCCCGCCGTACGGCTGCTGGGCGGGAACGGCAGGGGCGGGTCCGGCGGGCCGGGCGGAGGTGTCCGCGGGAGCCGCGAGGCCGTCCAGGTACTCGGCGTCCGTGGTGTGCTGCACGGGCGAACCGTCGTCCGTGAGCGCGCCCAGGTCGTCGGAGGCGATACGACCGTGCAACTTCTGGCGACCGCGGCCGACGGCCTCCAGGGTCTTGGCGAGGACGGCCTCGAAGGCGCCGAGCTTGACGTCGACGTATTCATCGGCATTGCGACGCAAGGTCTGAGGGTCGTGGCTGCGCTCGGGCGCGTCCTCGTCCTCGTAACCGTGCTCGTCGAGGCCGGGTCCGGTGCCGAGGAGCTTCTCGCGGCCCCGGCCGACGGAGCCGAGGGTCTTGGTGAGGACGACCTCGAAGTTGGCGAGCTTGGAGTCGACGTAGTCGTCGGCCTCCGCGCGGATCTCCTCGGCCTCCTTGCGGGCCTCGGCGAGGATGCGATCGGCCTCGTCCTGGGAGCGACGGGCGACCTCGGTGCCGGAGATCAGCGAGCCGCGCTCGGCGTGCGCGGACTCGATGATCCGCTGGGCCTCCTCGCGGGCCTGCTCGACCAACTGCTCGCGCCCGCCGATGAGTTCCTGGGCCTGGGCGAGGGAGCCGGGCAGGGCCTGGCGCACCTCTTCGAGCAGGGAGAGGAGCTCGGCGCGGTTGACCACGCACGAGGCCGACATGGGCATGGAACGGGCGCTGCCGACCGCCGAGACGATCTCATCGAGCTTCTTCTGCACGTCCACCGTGTGCTCGCCACTCTCTACAGCTGTGATGGAGACGGACGGATCGACTGTACGGCCACTCCCGCACCATCCGACACCGGATGACGCACTGTCAGCCCGCAGGGGCCGGCACGGTCTCCTTGAGGCGCCCGGCTCAGTCCTTCTTGAGGCGTTCGGTGAGAGCTTCGAGGACCACCGGCGGCACCAGGTGGGAGACGTCGCCGCCCCAGGCCGCGACCTCCTTGACGAGCGAGGAGGACAGGAAACTGTAGGTGGGGTTGGTGGGGACGAAGAGGGTCTCGACTCCGGAGAGGCCGTTGTTCATCTGGGCCATCTGCAGCTCGTAGTCGAAGTCGCTGACCGCGCGGAGTCCCTTGACGATCGCGGGGATGTCGCGCTGCTTGCAGAAGTCGACGAGGAGGCCGTGGAAGGCTTCCACCTCGACGTTCCCGAACTCCGCGGTGACCTGGCGGATCAGGTCGATCCGCTCGTCGATCTCGAAGAGGCCCTTCTTGGACTGATTGATCATCACCGCGACGTGCACGACGTCGTACAGCTTGGACGCTCTGGCGATGATGTCGAGGTGTCCGTTGGTGATCGGGTCGAATGACCCGGGACAGACGGCGCGGCGCAACTGAGGTCCCTCGCTCTCCGGTCCGGTCATCGTGCGTCTTCGCACGTAGAGGCGGCGCGACCGTACCAAAACGTTCCCTCGCCGTAACGACGGGAGCGCAGTGCCTCGAAGCCGCCGGGCCACCGGAATTCGCCGCCTCTAGTACTGCGTTCAACGGTGACGAGAGCTTCGCCCACGAGCCAGCCCTCTGCACGGAGTGTGAGCAGTATCTCGCGAAGATCGTCGTCCGGGACGTCGTACGGCGGATCGAGAAAAATCAGGTCGTACGGGGCTGTCGGCGCCCCCGCGCGGATGATCTGCGCCGCTTTGCCGGATCTCACCTCGGCGCCGGGCAGCCCGAGCGTTTTCACGTTCTCCCTGAGGGTGCGCACCGCTCGGGCGTCGGCCTCGACCAGGAGGCTGTGCCCGGCGCCGCGCGACAGTGCCTCCAGGCCCACGGCGCCGGAGCCGGCGTACAGATCGAGGACGCGCTCGCCCTCCAGGGGGCCGCCGAGCAGGGACTGCCAGGTGGAGAAGAGGCCTTCGCGTGCCCGGTCGGAGGTGGGCCGGGTACGGGTTCCGTGCGGGACGGCCAAGCGGCGTCCGCCGGCTCGGCCGGCGATCACGCGGGTCATCTCTGTCCTTGTCGTGGAACGAGCGGCTGTGACAGTCCCAGTCTGTCAGCCCTTCTCCAGGTACTGCTCCCTCTCCTCGTCCAGCAAGGCCTGGAGAGCGGTGCGCAGGGCGGGCAGGCCCGTGAGATCGGGGTCCGCGGCGACGACCGCGGTCGCCTCCTCGCGGGCCTCGGCGATGATGTCCTCGTCCTCTATGACGGTGAGCATGCGCAGCGAGGAACGCACGCCGGACTGGGCCTGGCCGAGGACGTCGCCCTCGCGGCGCTGTTCGAGGTCGATGCGGGACAACTCGAAGCCGTCGAGCGTGGCGGCCACGGCACCGAGGCGGGCCCGGGCCGCGCCGGCCTCCGGCATCTCGGTGACCAGGAGGCACAGCCCCGGAGCCGAGCCCCGGCCGACCCGGCCGCGCAGCTGGTGCAGCTGCGATACACCGAACCGGTCCGCGTCCATGATCACCATCACCGTGGCGTTCGGGACGTTCACCCCCACCTCGATCACCGTCGTGGCGACCAGCACGTCCGTCTCGCCCGCGGCGAAGCGGCGCATCACGGCGTCCTTGTCGTCCGGCTGCATACGGCCGTGCAGTACCTCGACCTTGATCCCCTGGAGCGGGCCCTTGGCGAGCTGGTCGGCGACGTCCAGGACGGCGAGGGGCGGACGCTTCTCGGCCTCGTCCTCGGTGGACTTCTTCTTGACCGAGCCGTCTTCCTCGTCCCCGATACGGGGGCAGACGACGTATGCCTGATGGCCGCCCGCGACCTCCTCGCGCACGCGCTCCCACGCGCGCGACAAGAAGTGCGGCTTGTCGGCGGCCGGGACGACATGGCTGGCGATGGGTGAGCGCCCGGCGGGGAGCTGGTCGAGGACGGACGTCTCCAGGTCACCGAAGACGGTCATCGCGACCGTGCGCGGGATGGGTGTGGCGGTCATGACCAGCAGGTGTGGCGGCTGCTTGCCCTTGCCGCGCAGGGCGTCGCGCTGCTCGACCCCGAACCGGTGCTGCTCGTCGACCACGACCAGGCCCAGGTCGTGGAACTGCACCTTGTCCTCGATCAGCGCGTGCGTGCCGATCACGATTCCGGCTTCGCCGGTAACCAGGTCGAGCATGGCCTGGCGGCGTGCTGCCGTCCCCATCGAGCCGGTGAGCAGCACCACCTTGGTGGCGTGCTCGACGCCGCCCAGCATTCCGCCCTCGGCCAGCTCGCCCATCATCTCGACGATGGAACGATGGTGCTGCTGGGCGAGGACCTCTGTGGGGGCGAGCATGGCGGCCTGGCCGCCGGCGTCGACGGTGGCGAGCATGGCGCGGAGGGCGACCATTGTGTTATGGGTCACTGTGAAGTTGTCAGTGATGTAGGCGTGGCTCCGGTGAGCGACGCTGATGCACTGGACCGGCTTTCGCCCCACGTACTCGACCGCGCGAATTCCGCGTCGGAAGGTGTTGTATTTCGGGCGGGGACCTACCTGTTCGGCCTTGCGCGTCAGCCTGAACGGGGCGTACAGGTCAGGCAGGGACACCGAGACGTTGATTGCCGCCCGCTTCGGCAGGATTCGCGCTCGTCCTCCAAGCGAGCGCACCAGCCAGGCGACATCCTCCGCGAGACTGAGCGAGGCCGAGCAGAACGAGGCGCTGAGGCCGCCTGTGTGCACGGTGCCACCGGTGTCCATGAGCCCTTGGAGGACAGCGAGACGGTTCTTGATCGACGTGTTCTTGAATACGTCAGGAACGAACTTGCCATGCGAGGTCACACCCCAAAGGCTCAAGCCACGCAAGACCTGGATCACTGGATTGCGAACGTCTCCTGTACGGCTGGTCGACTGGATCGTGTAGTCGCAGCGGGACCCCTTCACCGGAACCAGGAGGCATTCGGGTGCCACGGCCGTCGCCACTGCATCACGGATCTCGGCGTCCATCGTGGACAGACGCAGGTCATGCCGGAATGAGCCGTCTCCCAGGAGGAGGCCGAACAGGTAGGGATCGAGAGGCAGCCCGGAGTCGCCCCCGAGATCGACCGGAGTGGCTGCCGGGAGGTACCACTTCGAAGATCCGTTGGCCTCGAAGGTGTCCAGGCGGATCTCCCGAGTTGTCATGATCTTGGGAGCCTGACCTCGATGCCACGCACAACTCGTACCAACGATCCAGAGGTGCTCGTCGTCGCATTCGACGGAGCTTCCGTCGGAGAGAACCAGCCGCCAGACATCGCGTTCTCCCTGCGGGAAGACACCGTCGACCAGTGCGATCTCCCCGTCCGGTGCGACGACTTCGTCCCCGGCCCTCAACTCCCCCATCCGGCGGAAACCAGCAGGCGTGAGCACGAGTGAGTCGAGGGGCTGAGCCTTACCCGATCCGACCTCTCCCTGCAGCAGCCGGTGCATCGGATGCTCAGTCGCCAGGTCGTCGAAGATCTCCTTCGACACCTTCTGCTGGCCCTCCGTGAGGGTGAAGGGGAGGCGGTCGTCGAAGGCCGTGAGGAGACCGTCGGGCTTGGGTTTGCGGGCCGCCGCCGGGAGTTGGGCGTCTGCGTGGCGGCGGCGGGCCAGGGCCACCTGGAGGACGAAGGCCTCGTCCCACTTGAGGCGGGAGCGGGCGTCCTCGATGTCCGCCTTGGTGTGCGGGCGGTGGATCTTCAGCAGCGCCTCGGGGAGGGGGACCAGGCCCTGGCCGGCCCGGAGGGAGTCCGGCAGCGGATCGACGGCCTCCTGGGCGCTCGGCAGTACGGTCTGGATGGACTTGCCGATCTTCCAGGACTCCAGCTTGGCGGTGGCCGGGTAGATCGGGATGAGCGATCCTGCCCACTTGTCGATGGCCTCCTCGCCGTCTCCACGGAGCAACTCATAGGCAGGATGGGCGAGTTGGAGTCGGCGATTGAAGACGGAGACCTTGCCCGCGAACAGCGCGCGCGTGCCAGGCAGGAGCTCCTTGTGCGGCTTGTGGACGCCCTTGCCGAAGAAGACCAGCTGGAGACGGCCGCTGCCGTCCGTGATGGTCACCTCGAGGCGCTGGCCCTTCCCGCGGGGCGCCTTGGGCGAGGCGAAGGTGAGCAGACGGGCGTCGGCGACCTGAGCGACCACCGTGACGTGCTCGTCCATGGGCAGGTCGGCGAGGTGGGTGAGCTGGCCACGCTCCTCGTACCTGCGCGGATAGTGGTGCAGCAGGTCGCCGACGGTGTGCAGGCCGAGGTGCTCGGCCATCACCTTCGCGGTGGCGGGGCCGAGCACTTTGCTCAGTGGTTCATCTAGCGCGGGCACGAGATCCATTGCACACCACACCACTGACAATGCCGTATACGTCACGGAAATCCGCTGGTCAGTCGGATCCGCTCTCGAGCGGTTCGGCTTGCCCGAACCCACGCCCTCAGCTCCCGGGCTACTCCACGCCGATCAGCAGCAACGCGCCCTGTCGACCGCCCCGGTACACCACCGTGTCGACGGCCAGGTAGGACTCGCGCACCCGGGCTTCGAGGTGGGCGGCGATCGTGTCGGGAGCTTCGTCGCCCAGGACCAGAGTGACCATCTCGCCGCCCGCCGAGAGCATGCGGTCGAGGACGGTTTCGGCGGTGGCCGTGATGTCGGTGCCGATCACCGCGACATCGCCCTCTATGAGGCCCAGGATGTCCCCGGCCTGGCAGATGCCGGCCATGGTCCAGGACTCCCGTTCCGCGACGGCGAGTTCGGCATAGCGGGTCGCCCCGGCCGCCGAGGTCATCGACACGACGTCCTCGTCGAAGCGCCGCTCCGGCTCGTGCACGGCGAGCGCCGCGATCCCCTGCACCGCGGAACGCGTGGGGATCAGGGCGACCCGGACTCCGTCCGCGCGGACCTGCTCGGCCGCGGCGGCAGCCGTGTGCCGCAGTTCGGCGTCGTTGGGCAACAGCACCACCTCGCGCGCGTGGGCCCGCCGTATCGCCTCGACGAGCTCTCCGCTCGCGGGCGGCTCCTCCGGGCGCGCGAGGACGGTGGTCGCTCCGGCTTCGCTGTACAGCCCGGCCAGCCCCTCTCCGGGGACCACGGCCACGACCGCGCGCTGCACCCGCTCACGGACCGGCCGCCCGGCGGCGCCCGCCATATGCGCGTCACCGGCCCCGAAGTGCGTGATCCGGATCCGGTACGGCCGCCCGGCCTCGACGCCCGCTTCCACGGCCGCGCCCGCGTCGTCGACGTGCACATGGACGTTCCACAGCCCGTCACCGCCGACCACGACGAGCGAGTCGCCCAGCCCGTCGAGCCGCTCCCGCAGCCGGTCCACAGCGGCGTCCTCCGCCTCCAGGAGATAGATCACCTCGAACGCGGGCCCGCCCTCCTCCGGAGCCGGGGCCGGGTCCGCGCACTCCCCCAGGTCCCCGAGCGGCTCCACGGCAGCGGCCTCCACGCGCGCGTGCCCCATGAGAACCGGCACCGCGCCC
The DNA here is from genome assembly GCF_042870755.1 of Streptomyces sp. NPDC006365. NCBI lineage: Bacteria > Bacillati > Actinomycetota > Actinomycetes > Kitasatosporales > Streptomycetaceae > Streptomyces > Streptomyces sp. NPDC006365. Next base: position 128,062 of record NZ_JBIAHS010000015.1, on the reverse strand, counting down.
GAGGCACCGGGCGCCTCCCCCGTGAACGTCTCGACCAGCGCGGCCAGTACGGCCACGAGCCCGCGCCCGCCCGCGTCCACCACTCCTGCCCGCTTCAGGGCCGCCAACTGCCCCGGAGTCGCCGCCAGGGCGGCCCGAGCGCCCTCGTACGCCGCCCGTGCCACCGCCCCGCAGTCGCCCTCGGCCCCGGAGGCCGCGTCCGCGGCGGCCGAGGCGACCGTGAGGACCGTGCCCTCGACGGGGTGCGCGACGGCATGCCGTGCCGAGTCGGCCGCCTGTCTGAGGGCGAGCCGCAGTCCCTGGCCGTCGGTGCGGGCGGTCTCGCCGTCGGCGGAGAGCACCTGGGCCATGCCCCGCAGGAGCTGAGCGAGGATCGTCCCGGAGTTCCCCCGGGCCCCGATGAGCGCGCCGTGGGCCATCGCACGTACCGCGTCGGCGAGCGTCGGCCGCTCGACCGCCCCCGCCGCTCCTTCGCCGAAGGCACCGGAAACGCCGGAAGCGCCGGAAGTACCAGAGGCCTCGGAGGCACCACCGGAGACCGCGTCGTGCGCCGCGAACACCGCCTCGACCGCCCCGGCCGCCGACTCCACGGTCAGATACAGATTGGTACCGGTGTCCCCGTCCGCGACCGGATAGACGTTGATCGCGTCGATCTCCTCGCGCGCGCGGCCGAGTGCCTCGAGCGCGAATCCGCACCAGGCGCGCACCGCGACAGCGTCCAATGCCCGCCCGTCTCCCACCGCCGCCCTCAACCGAGGCCCTTCGGGCCGCTCCTCCCTCTCTGGCACCTGCGGCACCTGCGCCTCCTTGAGCAGCGAACGTGGGACGCAGCGTAGACCCGGGTCAGGTTTCCGCCGGTAGTGGGCCGGGGCGGGCCCCGGGCCGACCATGGTAGTTTCGTTGCACGGACGCAGTCGTTGTATGCTGCTCCGGTTGCCCGATCCGATCGGGCCTTCCCCTGGCACCGCCACTCAGATCCTGGATTCCTAGATCCTGATTCCGGCATGCCGGGATCAACCGTAAGAGCATCTGAAGTCTTTGGAGTGACCCGTGGCTGCCAACTGCGACGTCTGCGGCAAGGGGCCGGGCTTCGGCAACAACATCTCGCACTCGCACCGCCGTACGTCCCGTCGCTGGAACCCGAACATCCAGCGCGTCCGTACCGTGGTGGGCGGGACGCCGAAGCGCGTGAACGCTTGCACCTCGTGCATCAAGGCCGGCAAGGTCTCGCGCTGACGCTCTGCTAGCGCGCGGCCACTGCTGGTTCGCTGCATGGCCGGTCCACCGGAGGGTGGGCCGGCTTCTTGCTGTGCCCGGACGGCGCGCACACGTCTACGCGAACGCTTACGCGCGCCGCCCCGCCGCCCACCGCCATCCATGATCCACCGGCCCGATCCCGCTCCCCAGCGCGAACCCCGCCGCGATCGCCCCGGTGACGTACTCCTTGGCCGCGGCCACCGCCTCCGGCACGGACCGCCCCTTCGCCAGCCCCGAGGCGATCGCGGACGCGAGTGTGCAGCCGGTGCCGTGGGTGTGCCGGTTGTCGAGACGGGGAGCACGCAGCCAGTGTTCCTCGGAGCCGTCGGTGAGGAAGTCCACGGCGTCACCTACGAGATGGCCGCCCTTGATGAGGGCCCACTGCGGCCCGTACGAGAGCAGGACCGCCGCGGCCCGCCTCATCCCGTCCTCCGACTCGACCCGTACGCCCGTGAGTTGGGCGACCTCGTCGAGGTTCGGGGTGGCCACTGTGGCGACGGGCAGCAGCTTTGTGCGTAGGGAATCCAGGGCGTCCTCGGCCAGCAGGGAGTCACCGTGCTTGGAGACGCCGACCGGGTCGACGACCGTGGGCGCGTCCGTGCCACCGATCAACTCGGCGACGGTCTCGACGAGTTCGGCCGAGGCCAGCATCCCGGTCTTGACCGCCTGCACCCCGATGTCGTCGACCACGCTGCGGTACTGGGCCCGCACTGCCTCCACCGGAAGCTCCCAAGCGCCTTGCACGCCCAGGGAGTTCTGGGCGGTGACCGCCGTGAGCACGCTCATGCCGTGCACGCCGAAAGCCAGCATCGTCTTCAAGTCGGCCTGGATTCCGGCCCCTCCACCGGAGTCGGAACCCGCGACCGTCAGCACACGCGGCGGAGCGCTCATGACTCGATGTCCGCGAAGTGATCCCAGCCGCCCTTGCTGGTCCACGCCGCCCCGTCGACGGTGACCTGGGGCAGGGCCGAGGGGTTGAGGACCTCGCCGATCACCTTCCAGCGTGCGGGCAGCTTCACATCCGGGGGGAAGGTGGCGACGATCGCGTGGTCCTCTCCGCCGGTGAGCACCCACTGGAGCGGATCGACGCCGACGGCCTGCCCGATGTCGTTCATCTGCGAGGGGATGTCGACGGCGCCGGAGCGGACGTCGATCCGTACCTTGCTGGCTTCCGCGATGTGTCCGAGGTCGGCGATCAGCCCATCGCTGACGTCTGTCATCGAGGTCGCGCCGAGCCCGGCGGCCGCGGGGCCCGCGTGGTACGGCGGTTCGGGCCGCCGGTGGGCCTCGACGAATGCGCGCGGCGAGCGGAAGCCGCGCGAGAGCACCGCGTGGCCGGCCGCGGACCAGCCCAGCCAGCCCGTGACGGCGACGACATCACCGGGCTGGGCGCCCGCGCGGGTGACCGGCTCGTGGTTGCGCAGATCGCCGAGCGCGGTGATCGAGACCATGATGGTGTCACCGCGCACGACATCGCCGCCGACCACGGCCGCGCCCGCCACCTGGCACTCGTCGCGCAGGCCGTCCATCAGCTCGGAGGGCCAGGTGGCCGGGAGTTCGGCCGGGACGACCAGGCCGAGCAGCAGCGCGGTGGGTACGGCCCCCATGGCGGCGATGTCCGCGAGGTTCTGCGCCGCCGCCTTGCGCCCGACGTCGTACGCCGTGGACCAGTCGCGACGGAAGTGCCGCCCCTCCAGGAGGATGTCGGTGCTCGCCACGACCCTGCGGTCGGGGGCGGCCACCACGGCGGCGTCGTCGCCCGGCCCGACGCGTACCGCCGGTGTGGTGGTGAGCCGTGAGGTGAGCTCCTTGATGAGCCCGAACTCCCCCAACTCGCCCACGGTTCCCTTCATTGTCGTACGTCTCCTTCTGTTACTGCCGCTACCCGGCCTGTCACTTGCCGCCGCCCGGTCGCGAGCTGTCACGGACCTGGGTACGGTCGAGTCGACCGGCAACTTCTGTCGTCCATGCACCTCGGCGTGCAAGATCGGCCCCCGCGGGTCTCCCCGCGGTGAGCGGCGACGCGATACCGTGGCGTTCCTTTTCCCCACATGATCCTCGTGGCCGCCCTGGAGGTTCCGTGGTACAGGCGTACATCCTGATCCAGACGGAGGTCGGCAAAGCGTCGACCGTCGCTGAGACGATCAGCAAGATTTCGGGGGTGATCCAGGCCGAGGACGTGACCGGACCGTACGACGTGATCGTGCGGGCCCAAGCCGACACCGTTGACGATCTCGGCCGCTTGGTGGTCGCGAAAGTCCAGCAAGTGGACGGCATCACCCGTACCCTGACCTGCCCGGTGGTGCACCTGTAGCCCCCGTCTACCCTGTGCCGGTGAACTTGTTCCGTTCCCGGCTGTTCGGTCTCCCCGCCCTTGTCCTGCTGATCTCCGCCACAGGCTGCTCCTCGGCAGACGACAGCGCGTCGGCCGCGGTTCCCAGCCCGGACACGAAGGTCACCAAGCTGTGCCAGAACCTGGACGAACGGCTGCCGCCGAAGGTGGACGGTCTCGACCGGGAGGATCCCGAGCCCCGGTCCACGCTGACCGCGGGCTGGGGAGGCCCGGCGATCATACTGCGCTGCGGCGTCGAACAGCCCGCCGAGATGCTGGACCCCAAGGCGTCCACGACCGAGGTGAACGGCGTGGCCTGGCTCGTACAGGAACAGGACGACGGCTCGTACGTCTTCACCACGGGCCTGCGCGAGGCATACGTGGAGGTCGCGTTCAACAAGGAACAGGCCGCGAAGGGCGCGGGCCCGCTCGTCGACTTTGCCGAGCCCATCAAGAAGGCGATCCCCGAAGGGATCGCCGACTAGCTCGCACTCCACGAAGGGGATCGCCAGGGCTCAGCGCAGCCCCGTGGAGCGCCGCAGCGCCGCCTGCACCAGACGGTCCACCAGCTCCGGGTAGCTGACCCCGCTCTCCTGCCACATGCGCGGGTACATGGAGATAGGCGTGAAGCCCGGCATCGTGTTGATCTCGTTGATCACGAAGTCGCCGCCCTCGGTGAGGAAGAAGTCCGCCCGTACGAGACCCTCGCACGATGCCGCCTCGAAGGCCTCGACCGCCAGCCGCTGCACCTCGGCGGTCTGCTCGTCGGTGAGTGGCGCGGGCACGATCCCGGGGGCGGAGTCGATGTACTTCGCCTCGAAGTCGTAGAACTCGTGGGACTGCACCGGCGGAATCTCGGCGGGCAACGAGGCGCGCGGCCCGTCCTCGAACTCCAGGACCCCGCACTCGATCTCGCGACCGCGCAGCAGCGCCTCCACGATGATCTTCGGGTCGTGCTGCTGGGCCGCCGCGATCGCCTCGTCGAGACCGCCCAGACCGTCGACCTTGGTGATGCCGATCGACGACCCCGCGCGCGCGGGCTTCACGAACAGCGGCCAGCCGTGCTCGCCCGCGAAGTCGACGATCTTCCTGCGGGCCGCTGCTTCGTCGCGCTCCCACTCGCTGGGGCGGATCACCGTGTACGGGCCGACGGGCAGCCCGAAGGAGGTGAACACCCGCTTCATGTACTCCTTGTCCTGGCCGACGGCCGAAGCGAGCACACCCGAGCCGACGTACGGGACACCGGACAGCTCCAGGAGGCCCTGGAGGGTGCCGTCCTCGCCGTACGGGCCGTGCAGCACCGGGAAGACGACGTCCACCTCGCCGAGGGCCTTGGGGACCGAACCGGGTTCGCTGTAGACGACTTCGCGGTTGGAGGGGTCGACGGGGAGGATCACCCCGCCCTCGTCGGACTCGGCGAGCTGCTCCACGCTCGGCTGGCGCCGGTCGACGATGGCCATCCGCTCGGGCTCGTCCGCCGTGAGGGCCCAGCGGCCGTCCTGGGTGATGCCGATCGGCAGGACGTCGTACTTCGTCCGGTCGATGGCGCGCAGGACGGCGCCGGCGGTGACGATGGAGATCCCGTGTTCGGAGCTGCGGCCGCCGAACACGACGGCCACACGCGGCTTACGAGGCTTCTGCCCAGGGCTCTGGGGGAGGTTCTCGGTGCTCATATCGCGTTGAGAGTACCCGTTGGTAGTGCGGTGAGTCAGCGCCTGCCGGGCTCCCGAGTGTCAGTGCCGCTCCGGCTTGGCGCTGCGCGCCATCAGCTCCTTGAGGGCGACCACGGGCGGCTTGCCGTCATGAACGATGCCGACGACCATCTCCGTGATGGGCATGTCGACGCCGTGGCGGTGTGCCAGATCCAGCACGGACTCACAGGACTTGACGCCCTCTGCGGTCTGTTTGGTGACCGCGATGGTCTCCTGAAGGGTCATGCCCTTGCCCAGGTTGGTGCCGAAGGTGTGGTTGCGCGAGAGCGGCGAGGAGCAGGTGGCAACGAGGTCGCCCAGGCCCGCGAGTCCGGAGAACGTCAGCGGGTCGGCGCCCATGGCGAGGCCGAGGCGGGTGGTCTCCGCCAACCCGCGGGTGATGAGCGAACCCTTGGCGTTGTCGCCGAGCCCCATGCCGTCCGCGATACCGACGGCGAGGCCGATCACGTTCTTGACGGCGCCGCCGAGTTCGCAGCCGACCACGTCGGTGTTGGTGTACGGGCGGAAGTACGGCGTGTGGCAGGCGGCCTGGAGGCGCTGGGCCACCGCCTCGTCGCTGCACGCGACCACCGCGGCGGCCGGCATCCGGGCGGCGATCTCCCGGGCGAGGTTGGGTCCGGTGACGACCGCTATGCGGTCCGCGCCGACCTTGGCGACGTCCTCGATGACCTCGCTCATCCGCATCGCGGAACCGAGTTCGACGCCCTTCATGAGCGAGACGAGGACGGTGCCGGGCGCGAGCAGCCCGGTCCATTCGGCGAGGTTTCCGCGCAGCGTCTGCGACGGGATGGCAAGCACGGTGAAATCGGCGTCGTGCGCCGCCTCGGCCGCGTCCGTGGTGGCGCGCAGGTTCTCGGGGAGTTCGATGCCCGGCAGGTAGTCGGGGTTCGTACGCGTGGAGTTGACCGCTTCGGCGAGGTCGGCCCGCCGTCCCCACAGGGTCACCTCGCATCCGGCGTCGGCGAGCACCATGCCGAAGGCCGTGCCCCACGATCCGGTCCCGAAGACGGCCGCCCTGACGGGCTTGCCGGATGTCGTCACTTGCCGTGCCCCTCTTCCTGTTCTGTCATTTCGTGTGGCCGCGTTTCGTGAGCCCGCGCCCTGCGCCGCTGCTCGATGCGCACCTGCTTCGGGTCGTACGGCGTCTGGGGTGCCTTCTCGCCGCGGATCACCTCCAGCTGCACGGTGATCGCCGCCATGATGACCTCGGTGGCCTCCTTCAGGACCTCCGGGGTCATCTCCTTGTCGTAGAAGCGCGACAGATCCACCGGGGGGCCCGCGAGCACGTGATGGGTCTTGCGGGGAAGGATGTTGAGTTTCTTGGCGTACGGCGGCAGCAGCAGGTTGGCTCCCCACTGGGCGACCGGAATGACCGGACACTTGGTCTGCAGCGCGACGCGTGCGGCACCGGTCTTGCCGATCATCGGCCACTGGCCGGGATCGCGGGTAATGGTGCCTTCCGGATAGAAGGCGACGCACTCCCCCCGTTCCACGGCGTCGATAGCGGCCCGGAAGGCGCTCAGCGCGTCGGTGCTCTCGCGGTACACGGGAATCTGTCCAGTACCGCGCATCGCGGCCCCGACGAATCCCTTTTTGAAAAGCCCGGCCTTCGCCAGAAAACGTGGAACGCGCCCGGTGTTGTACTGATAATGCCCGTAGGCGAACGGATCCGCATGAGAATTGTGGTTCACCGCGGTGATAAATCCGCCCTCGGCCGGAATGTTCTCCATTCCACGCCAATCCCGCTTGACCAGAACCACCAGCGGTGGTTTGCAGAGGACCGCTGCGAAGCGGTACCAGAAGCCGATTCTGCGGCGGGGCACGCGGACACCTTCCTCCAGGACCTGGGTGGGCCGCACAAGTGTCGCTCCAGGCCGACGGTCTGTCGAGAACACCGTACGCCCGCCCGTCTCCCGCCACCGCCCTGGCAAGGAGCTTCGCCCCCTGCGCTCAGGGGACCGGCCCCGCCAGGGTGTCTCACTCACTGTCCAGGTCACAATGGGCGCGACAAGAGAGGGATGGATCGCTGGTGCAGTGGACCTTGGTCATACCCCTGAAAGCCCTCACGCGGGCGAAGAGCAGGCTGTCGGACACCGCCGCCGACGGACTGCGCCCCGGGCTCGCCCTCGCCTTCGCGCAGGACACCGTGGCGGCGGCCCTCGCCTGTGCCGCGGTACGCGATGTGGCGGTCGTCACGGACGACGTGCTGGCCGGCCGCGAACTGGCCGCTCTGGGCGCCCGGATCGTCCCGGACGAGCCCGCGGGCGGCCTGAACGCCGCCCTCGCGCACGGGGCGTCGCTCGTACGCTCCCAAAGCCCCGAAAGCCCTCTGGCGGCCCTGAACGCCGATCTCCCCGCACTGCGCCCCCTGGAATTGGCCCGCGTCCTCGACGCGGCCACCGAATTCCCTCGCGCCTTTCTCGCGGATGCCGCCGGAACCGGCACTACTCTGCTGACCGCGTCCGCGGACCGTGAATTGCTCCCCACGTTCGGCCTGGATTCCCGCGCCCGCCACCGGGCATCGGGCGCCGTGGAACTCCCCCTGGACGCGGTGGATTCCGTACGTCAGGACGTGGACACCGGCGACGACCTGCGAGCGGCTCTGGCCCTGGGCGTGGGCCCGCGCACGGCGGCAGCGGTCGCGGCGTTGAACGTCGCCTAGTCTGGGCCTCATGCAGGCGACCGCGTATACGTACGACCCCGAGACCCGTAGCGGTCAGGTGCTGCTCGATGACGGCACTCCGGTGCCCTTCGACGGCCCGGCGTTCGAGGCGGGCGGGCTCAGGCTGTTGCGGCCGGGGCAGCGGGTGCGGATCGAGACGGAGGGCGAGGGGGACGCGCGCCGGATCACTCTGGTCACGCTGCAAACCCTCTGAAGCCCCTTGAAGACGCCCTGATGACGCCCTGAAGACCCTCAGGGCCGTACCCAAGGCCCCAAGATCTCTGAATACGCCGCGGGCCGGGCTCTCTTCCGTGTGGAGCCCGGCCCGGCGCGTGAGTGTCCCAGCGCCCTGTCTACCGGCGGGCGGTGGTCTTCTTGGCGGTGGTCTTGCGCGCCGTCGACTTCTTCGCGGGCGCCTTCTTGGCAGCCCCCTTCTTGGCGGCGGTCTTCTTGGCCGCAGCGGTCTTGCCGGTCGCCGCCTTCTTGGTGGTGGTCTTCTTGGCCGCGGTCTTGGCGGTCGTCGCCTTCTTGGCGGCGGTCGTCTTCCTGGCCGTGGTCTTCTTGGCGGGCGTCGCCGCCTTCTTGGCGGCGGTCCTCTTGGCCGCCGCCTTCTTGACCGTGGCGGCAGCGCCTCCGGACAGGCTGCCCTTGGGCGCCTTCTTGACCGCCACATCGTGCTTCGGGAGTTTCTTCGAACCGCTCACCAGGTCCTTGAAACCCTGGCCCGCGCGGAACCGCGGCACGGAGGTCTTCTTGACCCGAACACGCTCCCCGGTCTGGGGGTTACGTGCATAGCGGGCCGGACGATCAACCTTCTCGAAGGAACCGAAACCGGTGACCGAGACCCGTTCCCCTGCGACAACCGCACGGACCACGGCGTCCAGTACGGCGTCGACCGCGTCGGCGGCCTGCTGACGCCCGCCGACCTTGTCCGCAATCGCTTCTACGAGCTGCGCCTTGTTCACGTCTTCCCCTTCGGAGACATTGCCAGAACGAAAGTGTTCTAGCTTTTTCGCACGTTAGGCAGATATATACCGCAAATCAAACACGAAACGGGCTAATCACCCTAGTGCCGCAACGAACCAGGACTGTCGCGGAGTTCCTCAGAGACCTTCTTCGGGGAATCGCCCCTCATCGAGGTCCGCGGTGAACCGCTCCAGACGCCTTGTCGCATCGGCGAGATCGTGCTTGGCCACGGCCGTAATGACCAGCAGCTTCCGGGTCAGCGCCATCCGTACGCCCTCCGGGACTTGCAGTGCGCGCACCCTTGCGTGCGCTTCCTTGAGTTGGGACGCGACTGCCGTATAGAGCTCGAGTTGGCCGTCGTGTTCCATGCACAGATTGTGCCATCTGGGGCGAGTTGTCGCCTGCGGTGGGGGTAACTGCCGCCTCCCAGGCGCTTCCCGCGTCCCTCCGCACAAGGCTGTGCCAAGGCTCGACTACCCCAACAAACCCCCTTGAAACAAGGGGAGTTGAAGCCAATCAGAACAGGCCGCTGACCTCGTCCTCCGGCACATACGGCAGTACCCCCAACCGTCCACGATTGGGGGTACTGAGGCCTATTGAGGTGGCTGGAATCAGCCTTGCGGGCTTGGGTCCGTTCGTTCTCGGACTCCGAGACTCAGAGCGTCCGCTCAGACTTGGAGTGTCCGCGGCTTGTAGGCGGGCCGCTTGGACTCGTACGTGGCGATGTCCGCCTCGCTCTGGAGCGTGATGCTGATGTCGTCGAGCCCGTTCAGCAGCCGCCAGCGGGCGTTCTCGTCGAGCTCGAAGGAGGCGGTGATTCCCTCCGCGCGAACCTCACGGGCCTCAAGGTCAACAGTGACCTCAGTCTGCGGGTCGTTCTCCGTGAGTTCCCACAGCGCGTCCACGATCTTCTGCTCCAGAACGACCGTGAGCAGACCGTTCTTGAGCGAGTTGCCGCGGAAGATGTCGGCGAAACGCGACGAGATGACGGCCTTGAACCCATAGTTCTGCAGCGCCCACACGGCGTGCTCGCGCGAGGAACCCGTACCGAAGTCGGGACCCGCGACGAGGACCGTGGCGCCCTTGCGCTCAGGCTGGTTGAGGACGAAGGACGGGTCCTTGCGCCAGGCCTCGAACAGTCCGTCCTCGAAGCCGTCCCTGGTGACCTTCTTGAGCCAGTGGGCGGGGATGATCTGGTCGGTGTCGACGTTGCTGCGGCGCAGCGGGACGGCCCGTCCGGTGTGTGTGGTGAATGCTTCCATGGCCATGGTTCTCAGACTCCAGCGGGCGTACGGACGGCAGACTGATCGTTCAGGTCGGCGGGGGACGCCAGGTGGCCCAGCACGGCGGTGGCGGCGGCGACCTGCGGCGAGACCAGGTGCGTACGGCCGCCCTTGCCCTGCCTGCCTTCGAAGTTGCGGTTGGAGGTGGACGCGGAACGCTCACCGGGGGCCAGCTGGTCGGGGTTCATGCCCAGACACATCGAGCAGCCCGCGTGCCGCCATTCGGCGCCGGCCTCCTTGAAGACGAGGTCCAGTCCCTCCTCGACGGCCTGCAACCCCACGCGCGCGGAGCCGGGAACGACCAGCATCCGTACGCCGTCGGCGACTTTACGGCCCTCGACGATCGCGGCGGCGGCACGCAGGTCCTCGATACGGCCGTTGGTGCAGGAGCCTACGAAGACGGTGTCGACCTTGATGTCGCGCAGCGGCTGCCCGGCGGTCAACCCCATGTATTCCAGGGCCTTTTCGGCGGCATGGCGCTCCGAAGCGTCCTCGTACGAAGCAGGGTCGGGGACGGACGCCGAAAGCGGCGAGCCCTGACCGGGATTGGTGCCCCAGGTGACGAACGGCGCGAGGGAGGCGGCGTCGATGACGACCTCCTCGTCGAATTCCGCATCCTCGTCCGACTTGAGGGTCTTCCAGTACGCGACGGCGGCGTCCCAGTCCTCGCCCTCGGGAGCGTGGGCGCGGCCCCTGATGTACTCGAAGGTGGTCTCGTCGGGGGCGATCATGCCCGCGCGGGCACCGGCCTCGATGGACATGTTGCAGATGGTCATCCGGGCCTCCATCGAGAGCTTCTCGATGGCGGAGCCGCGGTACTCCAGGATGTAGCCCTGGCCGCCACCCGTACCGATCTTGGCGATGATCGCCAGGATCAGGTCCTTGGCCGTGACGTCCTCAGGCAGTTCACCGTCGACCGTGATGGCCATGGTCTTCGGGCGGGCCAGCGGCAGCGTCTGGGTGGCCAGCACATGCTCGACCTGAGAGGTGCCGATGCCGAACGCCAGAGCACCGAAGGCGCCGTGCGTGGAGGTGTGCGAGTCGCCGCAGACCACGGTCATGCCAGGCTGTGTCAGTCCCAGCTGGGGTCCCACGACGTGGACGACGCCCTGCTCGACGTCGCCGAGCGGGTGCAGGCGTACGCCGAACTCGGCGCAGTTCTTGCGCAGCGTCTCCAGCTGGACGCGCGAGACCGGGTCGGCGATGGGCTTGTCGATGTCGAGGGTCGGAGTGTTGTGATCCTCGGTCGCGATGGTGAGGTCGAGGCGGCGCACGGGGCGCCCCGCCTTGCGGAGGCCGTCGAAGGCCTGCGGGCTGGTCACCTCGTGCAGCAGGTGCAGATCGATGAAGAGAAGGTCGGGCTCGCCCTCCGCGCGCCGGACGACATGGTCGTCCCAGACCTTCTCCGCGAGTGTCCTACCCATCGCTTTCCCTCCGGCCGGCCTGTATGGCGCCGGCCCAACTAGAGACTTCGGGATGGCCGCGTCCGTCACCCCCGCACCGGACGTCCGCCGCCGGGCCCGCTGGTCTACGGGCCGTTGTACGTACAGGGTGGCGCGTTCCACGGAAAATTGAACTTGCGTTTCACAGAGTGAGACGCGAGTATCGTTGCATGGACAACAGTAGCGGCGTCGGCGTTCTGGACAAGGCAGCCCTTGTCCTGAGCGCTCTGGAGTCCGGTCCGGCCACCCTCGCGGGCCTGGTCGCGGCGACCGGACTGGCACGACCCACGGCACATCGTCTCGCCGTGGCACTTGAGCACCACCGCATGGTGGCGCGGGACATGCAGGGCCGTTTCATTCTCGGTCCGCGGCTGGCCGAGCTGGCCGCGGCGGCCGGTGAGGACCGTCTCCTCGCCACCGCGGGGCCGGTCCTCACCCACCTCCGTGACGTCACGGGCGAGAGCGCGCAGCTCTACCGCCGCCAGGGCGACATGCGTATCTGCGTCGCCGCGGCGGAGCGTCTGTCGGGCCTCAGGGACACGGTCCCGGTCGGCTCGACGCTCACCATGAAGGCGGGCTCCTCGGCCCAGATCCTGATGGCCTGGGAGGAGCCGGAGCGCCTGCACCGTGGCCTGCAGGGCGCCCGCTTCACGGCGACGGCGCTGTCGGGCGTACGGCGCCGGGGCTGGGCTCAGTCGATCGGTGAGCGCGAGCCGGGCGTCGCGTCCGTCTCTGCGCCGGTGCGCGGACCCTCGAACCGGGTGGTGGCCGCCGTCTCGGTCTCCGGGCCGATCGAGCGCCTGACCCGGCACCCGGGCCGGATGCATGCCCAGGCCGTCATCGACGCGGCCTCCCGCCTCTCGGAGGCGCTGCGCCGCACCGGTTGATACACCGAGTCGATCCGACCGGTCGCTTCAACGCCGCAGCGACCGGCTGGCGTTGAGGTTGTCCTGCCGTTCAACTCAACACGAGGAATCAACGCGAAGAAGCCCTCCCCTGCTGGGGAGGGCTTCTTCGTCACGTACCCCCGACCGGATTCGAACCGGCGCTACCGCCTTGAGAGGGCGGCGTGCTAGGCCGCTACACAACGGGGGCGAGGATCTTGCGTTTCCGCAGATCCGAGCTGGTCTACCAGGACTCGAACCTAGACTAACTGAACCAGAATCAGTCGTGCTGCCAATTACACCATAGACCAAAGTGGTTTAGACCAGTTTGTACCCCCGACCGGATTCGAACCGGCGCTACCGCCTTGAGAGGGCGGCGTGCTAGGCCGCTACACAACGGGGGCCCTAGCGATCCTGCATGAGAAGCAGCGGGTGCGACCCGGACTGTCTCCCTGGGAAGGATCTGTACCCCCGACCGGATTCGAACCGGCGCTACCGCCTTGAGAGGGCGGCGTGCTAGGCCGCTACACAACGGGGGCATTGCAGATGAGCTCTGCGAGCTGGCCTACCAGGACTCGAACCTAGACTAACTGAACCAGAATCAGTCGTGCTGCCAATTACACCATAGGCCACTGAAACGCAACCCCCGGCGGGGATCTTGTCTTAGTTTGCGCTTCCGGGTCGGCCGTTCGACCCGCTCCCGGTGGGCGCAGGAAGAACATTACCCGAAGGTGGACGGCGCTCCAAAACGGGTATCGGCCGCAAGGATCGCGGGGAGTTCGGCCAGTGAAGTGATGCGGCGCAGGCCGGCGGGCTGATCCGGAGCGGCCCGTGCGCCGGCGTCCGGGCCCGCGCCGGTGACCGCGCTCACGCCCGTGCGGTCGATCCAGACCGAGAAGAGCCCTGCGTCGGCCGCACCTTGTCCGTCGATCTCCGGGTGATCACCGACGTACGCGACCTGATGCGGGGGCAGCGCAAGTGCCTCGCAGGCGGCGTGGAAGGCCTGGGCCTCCGGTTTGGAGACGCCGAGCTCGGCCGCGCACAACACCGCCTCGAAGCGGTCGTATACACCAAGGACGCGGAGCTTGCGGTCCTGGACGTGGAGGCTGGAGTTGGACAGCACGGCGTGTCGGTGGCTGACGGCGAGGATGTCGAGCGCGGGCAGAACGTCCGGGAAGAGCTCCCAGGCAGCCTCGTAGTGGTCGATGTACCGCAGGAACCAGGCGTCGGCCTCGGCGTCGGTCAGCTCCTCCCCCAGGAAGGCCCGCACCCGGTCCCGCCGCTGCCCCTCGAAGGAGGCCTCTCCGGCCGCGAACCTGGCCCACTGCTGATCGGTGATCTCCCGCCACCGCCGGAGCGCCTCCTTCACGGACGCGTACCCCTCGAGCAGGCCCTCGGCCGCCAGATGCCCGCGCATTCCGGCCCGGTCGGCCGCGGTGTAGTCGAAGATCGTGTCGTCCACATCCCAGACCACGGCTCTGATCGTCATGGTGTGACCTTCCCCAGCCCCGCCCCTTCCCGAAACTGGGGGCTGCGCCGCCAGACCCCTTCGGGCACGCAGCGCGAAGGGGCGGCACCGGCGTGGGTGCCGCCCCTCCTTGCAGGGTGCGCTACGCGGTCAGCTTCGCCAGGGCCGCGTCGATGCGGGACAGGGTCTTCTCCTTGCCCAGGACTTCCAGGGACTCGAAGAGGGGGAGGCCCACCGTGCGGCCGGTGACGGCTACGCGGACGGGGGCCTGGGCCTTGCCCAGTTTGAGGCCGTGCTCCTCGCCGGCCGCGAGGACGGCGTCCTTCAGGGACTCCGGTGATGTCCAGTCCGCGGCTTCCAGCTTCGCGCGGGCCGTGCGCAGGAGCGCGTCCGAGCCCTCCTTCATAGCCTTCGTCCAGGACGCCTCGTCCTCGACGGGCTCCCTCAGGAACAGGAAGTCGACGTTCTTCGTGATGTCGGACAGGACCGTCAGGCGTGTCTGTGCGTGGGGGGCGATCGCCTCCCACCTGGCCTGGTCGAAGTCCTCCGGCGCCCACGGTGCGTGCGGTGCCTTCAGCCACGGCCCGCACGCCTCGATGAACGCCTTGACGTCCAGCCGCCTGATGTGATCGGCGTTGATCGCCTCGCACTTCTTCAGGTCGAAGCGGGCCGGGTTCGGGACGACGTCCTTGATGTCGAAGGCCGCGACCATCTCGTCGATCGAGAAGACATCCTGGTCGGCGGAGAGCGACCAGCCCAGCAGGGAGAGGTAGTTGAGCAGGCCCTCCGGGAGGAAACCGCGCTCCCTGTAGAGGTTCAGCGAGGACTGCGGGTCCCGCTTGGAGAGCTTCTTGTTGCCCTCGCCCATCACGTACGGCAGGTGCCCGAAGGCCGGTACGGACTTGGCGATGCCCAGCTCGATCAGTGCCTTGTAGAGGGCGATCTGCCGCGGGGTGGAGGACAGCAGGTCCTCGCCGCGCAGGATGTGCGTGATCTCCATGAGGGCGTCGTCGATGGGGTTCACGAGCGTGTAGAGGGGCGCTCCGTTGGCTCGAACGATCCCGAAGTCCGGAACGTTTTCCGGGGTGAACGTCAGCTCGCCGCGGACCAGGTCGGTAAAGGTGATCGCCTCGTCGGGCATGCGGAAGCGGACGATGGGCTCGCGGTCCTCGGTCTTGTACGCGGCGATCTGCTCATCGGTGAGCGCGCGGCAGTGGCCGTCGTAGCCGGAGGGCTTGCCCGCCGCGCGGGCGGCCTCGCGGCGGGCGTCCAGTTCCGCCGTCGAGCAGTAGCAGTAGTACGCGTGGCCGGCGTCCAGGAGCTTGCGGGCGACGTCCTTGTAGATGTCCATCCGCTGCGACTGGCGGTACGGCGCGTGCGGCCCGCCGATCTCAGGGCCCTCGTCCCAGTCGAAGCCGAGCCAGCGCATGGAGTCCAGCAGCTGCTCGTAGGACTCCTCGGAGTCGCGGGCCGCGTCGGTGTCCTCGATGCGGAAGACCAGGGTGCCGCCGTGGTGGCGGGCGAACGCCCAGTTGAACAGGGCGGTGCGGACCAGGCCCACATGGGGGTTGCCGGTCGGCGAGGGACAGAAACGTACGCGGACGTTCGCGTTAGCCACGCTTGATCACCTTGTTGGTGAGAGTGCCGATGCCTTCGATGGTGACGGCGACCTCGTCGCCGACACTGAGCGGGCCGACCCCTGCCGGGGTGCCCGTGAGGATCACGTCGCCGGGGAGCAGCGTCATGGCCTCCGTGATGTTCACGATCAGATCCTCGATGGGGTGGATCATCTCGCTGGTACGACCCAGTTGTCGCTGTTGGCCGTTGACCGTGCACTGGATCGTCAGGTCGGAGGGGTCGAGATCCGTCTCCACCCAGGGGCCGAGCGGGCACGAGGAGTCGAAGCCCTTGGCCCTCGCCCACTGCTTCTCGCGCTTCTGGACGTCGCGCGCGGTGACGTCGTTGGCGCAGGTGTAGCCGAGGATGACGTCCTTGACGCGCTCGCGCGGGACCTCGCGGCACATCCGGCCGATGACCACAGCCAGCTCGGCCTCGTGGTGCAGTTCCCGCGAGAAGGCGGGGTACGCGATCTCGTCGCCGGGGCCGATCACCGAGGTGGACGGCTTGAAGAAGGCAAAGGGGGCGTCGGGCACCTCGTTGCCGAGTTCCTTCGCGTGCTCCGCGTAGTTGCGGCCGAAGGCCACGACCTTGTTCGGGAGCACCGGCGGGAGGAGCCTGACCTTGCTCAGCGGCAGCTTCGTACCGGAGAGTTCGAAGTCCGTGAAGGGGATGCCCTTGATGATGTCGAGGACGAGCCCGTCGGTCGATCCAGGAGGGCTGTCGCCCTCGACCGCGCCGAACGCGACGTTGCCGTCGATGGAGAACCTGGCGATGCGCACGGGAACCTTGCGCCCCTCTACTGAGCCGGCCGGAGTATGACGCTCCAGGCTAACGCGGGGAAGGGGTGCCACCTCACGCAATTACGCGGGGCCGGTAGGGCTCGTCCTCGACTCCGAGTCGTACTGCGGCCCTACTGCTCGGCGCCCGCGCCCTCCGGGACGTCCACCAGGACCGTGCGGCGGGGGTTGGCGGTCTGGGCGGGGAGCTCGACGGCGTGCTCCTGGTGTTCCTGCTGCTCCGTGCGCAGCTCGCCGGCGTCTTCGAGATGCGCCAGCGTGGTGCGTCGCGGATTGGCTATGTTCTGGAACATCAGCGTCTTCATGTGCGGTGTTCGACCCCGTCGTACGGGCGCCTGCGCGGCCAACGGCCGTCGCACAAGCGCGTGTTGTCGGATTTGCTGTGCCTGTAAAGCCTCAGGCTAAACGTCCGGTTCCCGGAGAAAGTTGTGAAGACCCCATGATCACCGTGTGAGTTTCCTCACGAACCGCCCGTCAAAACGGTCAATTCACGCCGACCTTCCACGCAAACAAAACGGACATTGCCCCACTGAATACATCATTCCGCTCCTGATCATGGCGACTGGGACACGTCTCGCGCACGAGCGGATCGCCCGGTTGTGGCCGTTTTGCGGGGGATCACTTTCTACGACCGGTGACTCGCCCCTCACAAGGGGTCACGTAGGTCACAGCATGACCCATGGCCCTTGTTGGAGATCGGGCACTGTGCTGGAATTCCACGAACCGCCGCGGGACAGAACCGGCGCACAGGGGGCGCAACGCAGCGCCGCGTGGCGGCGGGAAGGGAAGCCAGCGCCGGTCACCGGAGACCGACAAAAGGCGCATTGCGCCGGTACGACGCCGACACCGTCCCACCGTTTTGCGGAGGGGCGCCTGGTCCAGAGGTTGCGACGCTAGTGCAGGGACGTTTCAAGAGGGATGGCAGCGCTTCGGCGGAGCCGCACGGCGGGACCGACCGCGGTTCGTCGCCCCAGCACGCCCAGAACCAAGGACCGGCACAGACCGGCGACAGCGGTGATCGCGGCTCGCGCCCAGGCCTGGCAGGTCCGTCGGGCGGACCCGCCGCCTCGGCACCCGCCGCCCCGGTGGCGAAGCCGAAGGGCCCGACCGGCCCCGGCTCCCGAATAGCGCTGCGCAACTGGCGCATCTCCACCCGCCTGGTCTCGCTGCTCGCGCTCCCCGTGGTCGCCGCGACCTCGCTCGGCGCGCTGCGCATCAGCGACTCCATGGACGACATCCAGCAGCTCGACAACATGAGGCTGCTGACCGACATGACCAAGCAGGCGACCGAGCTCGCCGCGGCGCTCCAGGAGGAGCGCGACAAGTCGGCCGGACCGCTCTCGCACGGCGCGGACGGGACCGAGTTCACGGTCAAGGGTGTACGGGACAAGACGGACCGCGCGCGCACCGCCTTCATGGAGGGCTCGCGCGAGATCGACGACGCGAGCAATGACGAAACCCTCGACGGCGTCCGCGACAACGTCGTCTCCATCGTCTCCGAGCTGAGCAAGATCAAGAACATCCGCAACAGCGCCTACACGGACCGTGAGAACTCCTCCCAGACGGTCGAGGCGTACCACCGGCTCATCGAGCGGCTGCTGGGCCTTTCCCAGGACATGGCGCAGGCGACCAGCAACCCGGAGATGATCCAGCGCACGCGCGCCCTGGCGGCCTTCTCCTCCGCCAAGGAGTACGCGTCCATCCAGCGTGCCGTGATCGCCGCGGCGCTGCCCGCGACCAACAAGACGTTCGGCTCTCTCTCGGAGAACGACCGCCAGTACGCCCTCTCCGCGCTGGACAACCAGGAGTCCGAACTCTCCGGCTTCGCCAGCATCTACGACGGCAACGCGTCGGCCCTGATGAAGCCGATCGACGACGGCAGCCCGACCATCGAGGAAGCCGACAACTACGCGCAGCGCGTGCTCGGCCGGCAGGACGGCCTGGAGCAGCGGGAGAAGCGCTCGTACCTGGACTGGGTCGACGCCGACTCGGCCAAGCTCCAGGAGATGTCCAAGATCGAGCTCACGCTGCTCAACCAGATGGAGCAGAAGGCCCGTGAGCTGCGCAACGAGTCCGAGCAGGAAGCGATCATCTCCGGTGCGCTGATCCTGCTCGTGCTGGGTGTCTCTCTCGTCGGCGCCTTCGTGGTGGCCCGATCCATGATCCGCTCGCTGCGCCGGCTCCAGGACACCGCGACCAAGGTCGCCCAGGACCGGCTGCCCGAACTGGTCAAGCAGCTGTCCGAGTCCGACCCGCAGGACGTCGACACCTCCGTGCAGTCGGTCGGTGTGCACTCCAAGGACGAGATCGGCCAGGTGGCCGCGGCCTTCGACGACGTGCACCGCGAGGCCGTACGACTGGCCGCCGAGCAGGCCCTGCTGCGGGGCAACGTCAACGCGATGTTCACCAACCTCTCGCGGCGCTCCCAGGGCCTCATCCAGCGTCAGCTGTCGCTGATCTCCGAGCTGGAGTCCCGCGAGGCCGACCCGGACCAGCTGTCCTCGCTGTTCAAGCTGGACCACCTCGCGACCCGTATGCGCCGTAACGGTGAGAACCTCCTCGTTCTCGCGGGTGAGGAGCCCGGCCGTCGCTGGACCCGCCCGGTCCCGCTGGTCGACGTGCTCCGCGCCGCCGCGTCCGAGGTGGAGCAGTACGAGCGCATCGAACTCGCCTCGGTCCCCGCGACCGAGGTCGCCGGCCGGGTCGTCAACGACCTCGTGCACCTGCTCGCCGAGCTGCTCGAGAACGCCACCTCGTTCTCCTCGCCGCAGACCAAGGTCAAGGTCACCGGTCACGCGCTGCCCGACGGCCGCGTACTGATCGAGATCCACGACACCGGTATCGGTCTCTCCCCCGAGGACCTCGCGGCGATCAACGAGCGGCTCGCCTCGCCGCCCACCGTGGACGTCTCGGTCTCCCGCCGTATGGGTCTGTTCGTGGTCGGCCGTCTTTCGCAACGGCACGGCATCCGAATCCAGCTGCGTCCCTCCGACTCCGGTGGTACGACCGCGCTGGTCATGCTCCCCGTCGATGTCGCCCAGGGCGGCAAGAAGGCGCCGGGCAAGCCCGGCCAGGGTGCGGGTTCCGGCGGTCCGGCCGCCGCGCAGGCCGCGGCCGGTGTCGCGGCAGCCCGTCGTGGCGGGGCCGGCAGCGGTCCCGCGCTCGGCGCGGGTGCTGGTGCCGGTGCGCCCGGTGGCCCCGGGCGCCTGAACGCGGGTCCGCAGCGCGGGCAGGTCGGTGCGGGCTCGGGTCCGAGGCCTGCGCTGACCGGCAGCGACTCGGGTGGTCGTCCGGGTGGGCCGGGCGGCTCACGTGGACCACAGCCGCCCATGCCGCCCGCGCCCCCGCAGGGCAGGCCGGCTCCGGCCGGTGCTCCGCAGGGTCTTCAGGGCGCCGGTACGGGTACTCCGCAGGGCTTCGACGGTTTCAGCGACAGTGGCCGCCAGGACGCGTTCGGCTCCCGTGGTCCCGTACCGCCGCAGCGGCGCCCCGAGAGCGACAACTTCGAGCAGGGCCATCGTCCCGGGCAGCCGCAGCTGCCGCCGCCCGGTGGTCCTCGTGCCGAGTTGCCCGGTGGCAATCCCAAGCCGCGCGTGAGCAGTTGGAGCGACGAGCCGGGCCGGCGGGACTCGATGGACGCCCCGCGCGGCCACGAGGAGCCGGACGCCACCTCGCGCATGCCGCGCGTGGACGGCCGCCAGGGTCCGGGCTCGACCGAGGAGATCCCCCGGATCGACGACCGCCAGGGTTCGAGTTCCACGGGTGAGTACGCCCGGCCGGACTTCGACGCTCAGCGTCCCGGTTCCGATGCTGGTACGGGTCCCGCCGACTTCGGCATCCCGGGTCCCGGCCAGGGCACCGGACAGTTCGTACGCCCGGATGTGTTCGGTCCACCGAATCCTTCCGCCAGGCAGGACCCGTCCTCGACCGGCCAGTTCGCCGTGCCGGGTCGCGATGGCCGCCAGGACCAGCCCTCGAACGGGCAGCCCCCGGCGTCCGGCTACAACGGTTCCACCACGGACCGGGACGGCCGCGGCGAGCGCCAGGGCGGTGGAGACACCGGCCAGTTCGAGCGACCCGGAACCAACGGGACGAACGGTCCGAACGGCAGCCGGCGCCCCCAGCGTCCGCAGCCGCGTCGGCGCCCCTCGCTCCCCCCGCAGCCGTCGCATCCCCCGCGTGAGCCGGAGGGTCTGCCTCCGGCGTCGGGTCCCGGCGACGGACGTACACCGCTGTACGACACCCTGGAGACCAACTGGTTCCACCAGGGTCAGGGAGGTCAGGACCAGGACCAGGGCCGGAGCAACGGCTCCCGGACCGAGTCGGCGTCCTCGGCGTCCTCCATGGACACCCCGCCGCAGCCCAACCGGGCACCCGCGGCCCCACAGCGCCCGGCGCCGGAGCCGGCTCCGGCCGTCACGTCGTCCTGGCGGGCCTCTCCCAATGACGAACTCGGCCGCCAGGCCGAGAAGGTACGCCAGCCCACCGCGGGTGGCGTGACCGTCTCGGGTCTGCCGCGCCGGGTGCCCCGTGCGAACCTCGTCGCGGGGACGGCTCAGCAGCAACAGCACCAAAGCGGTCCGCAGGTCTCGCGTGCGCCTGATGACGTACGCGGCCGGCTGACCAATCTCCGTCGGGGCATCCAGCAGGGTCGCCAGGCCGGTTCGGGCCAGACCGGCAGCTTCCCCAGCCCCACTCACCAGCAGGAGCGTTAGTTGAGCCAGATGAGCCAGGCGGCACAGAACCTCAACTGGTTGATCACCAACTTCGTTGACAACACCCCCGGGGTGTCCCACACCGTCGTCGTCTCCGCCGACGGTCTCCTTCTGGCGTTGTCGGAGGGTTTTCCGCGCGACCGCGCGGACCAGCTCGCGGCCGTCGCCTCCGGACTGACCTCGCTCACCGCCGGTGCCTCCCGGATCTTCGAGGGCGGCACGGTGGCGCAGACGGTGGTCGAGATGGAGCGCGGCTTCCTCTTCCTGATGTCCATTTCCGACGGCTCGTCGCTCGCGGTCCTGTCCCACCCGGACTGCGACATCGGTCTCGTCGGATACGAGATGGCCCTGCTCGTCGACCGTGCGGGCGCCGTACTGACGCCCGATCTGCGGGCCGAACTGCAAGGCAGCCTGTTGCACTAGATCGCCCCACAAGGCAAGACCCACCGTCAGGCCGCCCGTTCCCCCACCGGCCCTCATCGACGGCACGAATGACCGACATGCTGTCCCGCCCGGAGGATTCATGACCCCGCCCACCGCCTCTCACGATCCGTACGCAGAGCCGTACGGAGACGAGGGCGACCAGCCGCTGGTACGTCCGTACGCGATGACCGGCGGCCGGACCCGGCCGCGCTACCAGCTCGCCATAGAGGCACTGATCAGCACCACGGCCGACCCGGCGCAGCTGATGGGGCTGCTCCCCGAGCACCAGCGCATCTGCCACCTCTGCCGTGAGGTGAAGTCTGTCGCCGAAGTGTCGGCGCTCCTGTCCATGCCCCTGGGCGTGGCACGGATTCTCGTCGCGGACCTCGCGGAGGCCGGTCTCGTCGCCATCCATCAGCCCGGCGGCGACGAGAACGCCGGTGGCCAGCCGGACGTGACACTGCTCGAAAGGGTGCTCAGTGGACTACGCAAGCTCTGACGGAGGGCGGGCGACCACCTCTGCGAAGATCGTGGTGGCGGGTGGCTTCGGCGTGGGCAAGACCACGTTCGTCGGAGCTGTCTCCGAGATCAACCCGCTGCGCACCGAGGCCGTCATGACGTCCGCGTCCGCGGGCATCGACGACCTCACCCACACCGGAGACAAGACGACGACCACCGTCGCCATGGACTTCGGCCGTATCACCCTGGACCAGGACCTGATCCTGTACCTGTTCGGTACGCCCGGCCAGGACCGCTTCTGGTTCATGTGGGACGACCTGGTACGCGGCGCCATCGGCGCGGTCGTCCTGGTCGACACCCGGCGTCTCGCCGACTGCTTCCCGGCCGTCGACTACTTCGAGAACAGCGGACTGCCGTTCGTCATCGCCCTCAACGGCTTCGACGGGCACCAGCCGTACACCCCCGACGAAGTGAGGGAGGCGTTGCAAATCGGCCCCGACTCCCCGATCATCACGACGGACGCCCGGCATCGCGCGGACGCCAAGAGTGCGCTGATCACGCTGGTCGAGCACGCGCTCATGGCGCGTCTTCGATAGCACTGAAATCAGCCATGTCATACGGCAGTTGTCGTAGAAGCCTTGGAGCCGGCTGTGTCCTTTGACACGGCCGGCCAGGCTGTTCATAACGTTTCGACAGAGAAATTGCGTGGCATCGACACGCGTCGCGGTCGCATGGTGCCGCTGTGCTCATATCGGCCCCGCCTTTTGGCGGGGCTCGCTCTTTATGACCGTTTTATCTGGGGCTTACGCAGCCCGGAATCCTCGGTTCCGAGTGTTTGGACGAGCACAGCCTGACGTGCTGGAATGCCTGAACTGCCCGGTAGCCCAGGGCTGGGAAGACACACGCGGCACAACGTTGGTGCCGACGCCGAGAGGTTGTTGGTCGAGTGAGGCGAAGCAAGAACGGTCCCGAGCCGTCGGCGCGGGGCAACTTCACCCCGCCGCCGCGAGGAGCGGCACCCGCACCCGCGCCCCGGAAGGCGGAGCCGACGGCCCCACCCGCGTCCAGCGGCAGCCGGCTGTCTCCGCGTAACTGGCGCGTACCGACCAGACTGAATGCCATCCTGCTCATACCCGTGCTGGTAGGCCTCGTCATGGGCGGCTTCAACGTCAAGAGCTCGATCGACACCTGGAACGAAGCTCAGGACGCCGAGAAGATCGCGCAGATCGTGGCCTCCGCCTCGGAGTACGCCGCGGCCCTGCTGAACGAGCGCGACCTCTCCGCGGAGCCACGCCTCAAGGAGAACCCGTCCGCCAAGGACGAGAAGGTCGTCGAAGACGTCCGCGCCACCACCGACGAGAAGGCCGAAGCCTTCCACAAGTCCGTCGAGGGCATGCCCTCCGGATACGGCCTGGAGCGCCGCCTCCGCCTCGTGGAGGGGGCCGAGCCGAAACTCGCGGACCTGCGCAAGAACGCGTACAAGACGTCGCAGGAACCGGTGAAGACCGAAGAGGACTACGTCGACATCGAGCACTATCTGCTCGAGTTCACGAACGAGCTGGGTCTCGGCACCGGCAACATCACCAGCTACGGCCGCACCGTGTACGCCGTCGCGCTGGCCAAGGGCGCCGCCTCGCTGCAGCGCTCGATCGGTATGCATCTGCTCGTCAGGCCCAGCGAGGACGAGGCCACGTACAACCGGCAGCGTGTCGCGTTCACCTCCTACGCCTACCTGGAGGGCATCGCCGTCCAGGAGTACATCTCCGGCGGTACGGCGCAGGACGCCGAGAAGCTCCGTGCGGTCATGGCGCAGAAGACCGAGGAGGGCAAGCAGCAGGTCGCCGAGGCCAAGCGCCAGGCCGAGGCCGCGGGCCGCGAGTTCGTGGCCCCGCCCGCGCTGGACAAGATGGTCCAGGGAGTCGCCGCCGGGCGCCCCGACGAACTGGTCACGCAAGGCATCACCCCGGCGACCTGGATGGGCGCGGCCACCGCCAAGTTCGACGGCTACGACCAGATCGAGGCCGACCTCATCGACAGGGCCGTCGCCGACGCGGACCAGATCGCCTCCGACGCCCAGCGCGACGCCATCATCAACGGTGCGATCGTCATCATCGCCCTGCTCGCCGCGTTCATCATCGCCTCGCTCATGGCCCGCCAGATGAGCCGCTCGATGCGCCAGCTGCGCAACGCGGCCTTCGGCGTCGCCGAGCAGCGCCTGCCGATGCTGGTCGACCAGCTCTCGCGCACCGACCCCGGCCGGGTCGACACCCGGGTCGCACCCATCCCGATCACCTCCACGGACGAGATCGGCGAGGTCGCCCGCGCCTTCGACCAGGTGCACCGCGAGGCGGTCCGGCTCGCCGCCGAGCAGGCCCTGCTGCGGGGCAACATCAACGCGATCTTCACCAATCTCTCGCGCCGCAACCAGTCGCTGATCGAGGGCCAGCTGACCCTGATCACCGACCTGGAGAACAACGAGGCCGACCCGGACCAGCTGGAGAACCTCTTCAAGCTGGACCACCTGGCGACCCGTATGCGCCGCAACGGCGAGAACCTCCTGGTCCTCGCCGGCGAGGAGCCCGGCCGTCGCTGGGACCAGCCGGTCCCGCTGGTCGACGTGCTGCGCGCGGCCTCCTCCGAGGTGGAGCAGTACGAGCGCATCGAGCTCTCCGGCGTCCCGGAGGCCGAGATCCACGGCCGCGCCGTGACCGACCTCGTGCACCTGCTCGCCGAGCTCCTGGAGAACGCCACCACGTTCTCCTCCCCGCAGACCAAGGTCCGCGTCACCGCGACCCGTCTCCCCGACGGCCGCGTGATGATCGAGATCCACGACAAGGGCATCGGCCTCACCGCCGAGGACTTCGCGGACATCAACCACAAGCTGGCCAACCCGCCGACCGTGGACGCCGCGATCTCGCAGCGCATGGGCCTGTTCGTGGTCGGCCGGCTGTCCGACCGGCACGGCATCCGGGTCCAGCTGCGCCCCTCCGGCGAGCAGGCCGGTACGACCTCGCTCGTCATGCTGCCCGACGCGATCACCCATGGTGGCGGTGGCGATCAGAACCTCCAGGGCGACGAGTTCACCGTCTCGCAGATCATCCCGGAGCAGCAGTCCTTCCCGGGCGAGAACTTCCAGGGTCCGCCCCTGCGCACGGCCGCCGAGCTGGGCTTCGACGACAGCCGCTATGACAACGTCCCGGACGACATACGCGAGCTGGACCCCGTCGGCCGTTCACTGATGCGTGAGGAGCGCCGAGCGGCCCTGGAGGCCCAGTCGCAGCAGCCGGAGCTCGAGGCCGGGTCCTTCCGCGAGGACTACGACCGGCAGCAGCCCGGATACGACGACGGCAGGTCCGGCTACGACAGCAACCAGTCCGGCTACGAAACCGAGCAGCCCGCCTACGACGACGGCAGGCCCGCATACGACGGCGCACCGTCCGCCTACAGCGAGCAGCCCGCGTACGACCAGCAGACGGCGTACGAGGAGCAGCAGCGGCCGACGTACGACGAGACGTACTTCCCGTCGAACCCGTCGAACGGCGGCTACCCGGAACCCTCCTATGCGGAGCCGGTCCAGGAGGAGCAGCCGCAGGCCCACGGATCCCCGCAGGACAGGTTCTCGGCGTTCGAAGGTCAGTCCTACCAGGACGACTGGCCTCAGCAGGACGAATACGGGAACGGGTATCGATCCGAGTACGCTCCGGAAACGGAATCCGCGCAGGCCGCTGACGTGGCCGAGCAGGACCGCGTAGGCTTCGATCGTCCGGGACCGGCCCCCTCCGCCGCGCACGAGCTGACCGACGCCGGGCTTCCGCGCCGCGGTGCCCCCGCAAACGGCGCGAGCAGTCGGCAGCCCGTGAGCCAGGAAGCGCCGGCCACCTCGGACAGCAACGGCAACGGCAACGGCAGCAACGGCAGCGGCGACTGGCGGTCGGCCAACGACCAGCGGTGGCAGCGCGCCGAACAGCTGAAGAAGCCCAAGGCGGGCGGGGTCACCTCCTCCGGCCTGCCGCGGCGGGTACCCAAGGCCAACCTGGTCGAGGGCACCGCCGAATCCACGCACCAGGGCGGCCCCCAGGTCTCCCGCGCCCCCGAGGATGTCCGGGGCAGGCTGAGCAACCTGCGCCGGGGCGTCCAGCGGGGACGTAACGCAGGTAGTGAAACGAACGGCCAGGGCTTCGGTCCTGACAGCACCTACAACCAGGAGCGTTAGTGTGAGCCCGATGAGCCAGGCGGCGCAGAACCTGAACTGGTTGATCACCAACTTCGTGGACAACACCCCCGGGGTGTCTCACACGGTGGTGGTCTCCGCCGACGGACTCCTTCTGGCGATGTCCGAAGGCTTTCCGCGCGACCGCGCCGACCAGCTGGCGGCCGTCGCGTCGGGTCTTACCTCGCTGACCGCGGGCGCGTCCCGCATCTTCGAGGGTGGCAGTGTGAACCAGACGGTTGTGGAGATGGAGCGAGGATTCCTCTTCATCATGTCCATTTCCGATGGTTCTTCGCTCGCGGTCCTTGCACATCCGGAAGCGGACATCGGTCTCGTTGGGTACGAGATGGCCCTTCTGGTGGACCGTGCCGGTACGGTTCTGACGCCTGATCTGCGTGCTGAGCTCCAGGGCAGCCTTCTCAACTAGCAGACAAGCGATACATTTTGGCGTCCCGTGGCCGTAAGGTTTCGGACACGGCTATCCAGAGTGATGGGTGCCCGGCACAGTCGGAGGAGGAGAAAGTGGCAACACCCCCAGGCGGTTCGTCTTCGGGCAACTGGTCTTACGGCCCTGGCCAGGGCCAGGACCAGGGTGCCGGTTCGCAGAACCCGAACCGGTACAACTTCCCCTCCGGCCCGAGCCACCGGCAGCGCCAGCCGTACGCGCCCCAGAGCCCCCAGGGCCCTGGTCCCTCGCCGTACGACCAGCCGTCGGCCCCGCGCATCCAGCCCGTGCAGCCGCATCGCCGCTCCCCTGAGCCGTCCCCTGCCGGCGGGGCGTCAAACCCTCTGGTGCGCCCGTACGCCATGACGGGCGGCCGCACCAGGCCGCGGTACCAGCTCGCCATCGAGGCGCTGGTGCACACCACCGCGCAGCCGCACCAGATGCAGGGCCAGCTGCCCGAGCATCAGCGGATCTGCAACCTCTGCCGGGAGATCAAGTCGGTGGCCGAGGTCTCGGCCCTGCTCACCATCCCTCTCGGCGTGGCCAGGATTCTCGTCGCCGACTTGGCGGAGGCGGGCCTGGTCGCCATCCATCAGCCCGGCGGCGACGAGAACGCCGGCGGCCAGCCAGACGTGACACTGCTCGAAAGGGTGCTCAGTGGACTTCGCAAGCTCTAGCGGCGGTCCTTCCCGCTCAACCACCTCGGCGAAGATCGTGGTGGCGGGTGGCTTCGGCGTGGGCAAGACCACGTTCGTCGGGGCCGTCTCGGAGATCAACCCGCTGCGTACCGAGGCCGTCATGACGTCCGCGTCCGCGGGCATCGACGACCTCACCCACACCGGAGACAAGACGACGACCACCGTCGCCATGGACTTCGGCCGTATCACCCTGGACCAGGACCTGATCCTGTACCTGTTCGGTACGCCCGGCCAGGACCGCTTCTGGTTCATGTGGGACGACCTGGTACGCGGCGCCATCGGCGCGGTCGTCCTGGTCGACACCCGGCGTCTCGCCGACTGCTTCCCGGCCGTCGACTACTTCGAGAACAGCGGACTGCCGTTCGTCATCGCCCTCAACGGCTTCGACGGCAACCAGCCGTACAACCCGGACGAGGTCCGCGAGGCCCTGCAGATCGGCCCGGACACCCCGATCATCACGACGGACGCGCGGCATCGGGCCGATGCGAAGTCGACCCTCATCACTCTGGTTGAGCACGCACTGATGGCGCGCTTGCGCTAGCGCTGGCCGCGCGGTGCACGAAGGGGGCGCCCTCTCCGTTTGGAGAGGGCGCCCCCTTTTTTTCGCTTTAGCGCGGCTACCGGGCTGCCCCTACGGGTAGTTGGCCGCCCGCAGGCCGTATGTGGCTGGTCGCGCCCACGCGGCAGAGCCGCATATTGATACAGCCCCGCGCCCCTGAGAGGCCTGCGGCCTCCTTCGGGGCCGCGGGTCTCAGCGCCAGCTGTGCGGGGCTCGGAAGCCCGGCTCGCGCTCAAGGCGGCGCCAGCCGGCCTTGGTGCGGCCGCGGTGAGCCGTGGTCGTGGGAGCGGCGGCGGCGCGGGCCAGGAGGATGGCCGTGATGGCGGCGACTTCCTCGGGCTCGGCGTGGCCCTTCTCGACGCGAATGTCAGGGGTGCTCATGGGCGTAAGTCTCCGTGAGTGAGGTTTCCGCAGGGGGACCGCGGCGTTACTGCGGCGGGTTGCCGTGCTTGCGGGACGGCAGATCGGCGTGCTTCGTGCGGAGCATCGCCAGCGAGCGGATCAGCACTTCGCGGGTCTCGGTGGGGTCGATCACGTCGTCCACCAGACCGCGCTCGGCCGCGTAGTACGGGTGCATCAGCTCGGCCTTGTACTCCTTGACCATGCGGGCTCGCATGGCCTCGGGGTCGGCGGCCTCGGCGATCTGCCGGCGGAAGATCACATTGGCGGCACCTTCGGCTCCCATCACTGCGATCTCGTTGGTCGGCCAGGCGTATGTGAGGTCGGCACCGATGGACTGGCTGTCCATCACGATGTAGGCGCCTCCGTACGCCTTACGGAGGATCAGCGAGATCCGGGGCACGGTCGCGTTGCAGTACGCGTACAGCAGCTTCGCTCCGTGGCGGATGATCCCACCGTGCTCCTGGTCGACCCCGGGCAGAAAGCCGGGGACGTCCAGAAGAGTGACGATCGGGATGTTGAACGCGTCGCACATCTGCACAAAGCGCGCGGCCTTCTCGCTGGCCTCGATGTCCAGGACACCGGCCAGGGACTGCGGTTGGTTGGCGACGATGCCGACCACCTGGCCGTTGAAGCGGGCCAGGGCGCAGATGATGTTGCGGGCCCAGCGCTCGTGGACCTCCAGGTAGTCGCCGTCGTCGACGAGTTCCTCGATGACCTTGGTCATGTCGTACGGCCGGTTGCCGTCCGCGGGCACCAGGTCCAACAGGACCTCGGAGCGGCGGTCGGCGGGGTCCTCGGAGTCCGCGTGGGGCGGGTTCTCGCGGTTGTTGGACGGCAGCATCGACAGGAGGTAGCGGACTTCGGCGAGGCAGGTCTCCTCGTCGTCGTACGCGAAGTGCGCGACACCGGAGGTCTCGGCGTGCACGTCCGCGCCGCCGAGGCCGTTCTGAGTGATCTCCTCGCCGGTGACCGCCTTGACGACGTCCGGCCCGGTGATGAACATCTGCGAGGTGTCGCGGACCATGAACACGAAGTCCGTGAGCGCCGGGCTGTAGGCGGCGCCGCCCGCGCACGGACCGAGCATCACGCTGATCTGCGGGATGACGCCGGACGCCTTGGTGTTGCGCTGGAAGATGCCGCCGTAGCCGGCGAGAGCGCTGACACCTTCCTGAATACGGGCTCCCGCGCCGTCGTTCAGCGACACGAGGGGCGCCCCGGCGGCGATGGCCATGTCCATGATCTTGTGGATCTTCGTGGCGTGGGCCTCGCCCAGCGCACCGCCGAAGATCCGGAAGTCATGGGCGTACACGAAGACCGTACGTCCCTCGACCGTGCCCCAGCCGGTGATCACACCGTCCGTGTAGGGCTTCTTGGCCTCCAGGCCGAAGCCCGTGGCCCGGTGCCGACGCAGCTGCTCGACCTCGTTGAACGAGCCCTCGTCCAGCAGGAGCTCGATGCGCTCCCGGGAGGTCAGCTTGCCCTTGGCGTGCTGTGCCTCGGTCGCCTTGTCGCTGGGTCCGCGCAGGGCCTCCGCACGGATCGCGTGCAGTTCGGCCACGCGCCCGCGGGCGTCGGTGGGTTCTCCTGCGGCTTCTGGGGCGGAGGATCCGGCATCGTCCAAAACGGTCATGTAGCGACCTTACGAAGTCCACCTACGAAAGCGGGCCGTCGACTCCTCACAGTCTCCGAGTCGTTTTCCTGGTACCCCTGAACAGAACCCGGGAGGCATGCGGGTCAACCACCAGCTCAGGGGCGGTCTGGCTTGTCGGGGTTCTACAAAGGGGGCTACTGTGGCGTGCTGCACACGTCGGTGCGGGCGAACCGGTTCTCGGGTTGATGCTTCTGCACCAGCTGGACGTCGTCCAGGATGCCCTTGATACTCTCCGGCCCCTTGCCCTGGCTGTAGCGGGTGAGGGTCAGCAGAGTCGCCTCGTGGAACGCGTCGCGTACCGCGGGGGGCATCACGTCCGAGGCGTCCAGGCAGCGAGGGGTTTCTGGGGAGGTGAGCCGTTTGGTGATCGCGCGCGCGACATCACCCTTCCTGGGGCGGACCTTGTTGTTGGCGGAGAATACTCCGGCGTCGTCGGCCCAGGTTTGCTGGTGCTCTTTGGAAGCGAGCTCGCTCAGCAGTTCCTTGGCCTGAGTGCTGCCGCTGAAGAGGGCGGCGAAGTCTCCGGTCACCTCGTGGGCCTGCACGTCGTAAGGGCCGCGGGGCAACAGGTCGGCCGAGTCCGTGAAGGTGGCCTCCTCAGCCCTGCCTTTGTAGAAGAAGGGCGCGAAGGAGCCCTGGTGCTCCAGCGTGCATCCCTCCTGGCTGAACAGGAGTCCATTACTGCGATCGGGACCCCGATGGTCGGCGATCAGGGCCCGCCTTGCCAACCCCTTGTCGCCTTGGGTGAGCAGGTCGCCCCAGGCATACCAGGCCTCCATGACCGGCTTCGAAGTCCATTTCAGTTTGCCTCGCACCCACTGCTCGTACACCTTGGGTCCGGAGCGCTGTAGCACCAGGTCCTCGATCCAGTCGCTGCCGGGCCAGCCCGAGGGACCGTCGTCGCCCATGCCCATGCACCAACTGGTCGGCGGCGCGGGTGATTTGGGCGGTTCGGTGTCCTTCCCGTGCCAGACGATGCTCTTCAGGTCGGCCCTCAGCGGCACCCAGTACACCTCTTCCGCGCCTTTGCCGGAGGGCTGCCAGGGCGGGCCGTACTCGCTTTTGTTGTAGACGTCGCTTGTCAGCACCGTGAGGCGCCTCTGGTTGGCGTAATCGGCGAGTTCACCGAGTCCGGGCATGATCACGATGTCC
The DNA here is from genome assembly GCF_042870755.1 of Streptomyces sp. NPDC006365. Classification (NCBI taxonomy): domain Bacteria; kingdom Bacillati; phylum Actinomycetota; class Actinomycetes; order Kitasatosporales; family Streptomycetaceae; genus Streptomyces; species Streptomyces sp. NPDC006365. Next base: position 96,925 of record NZ_JBIAHS010000015.1, on the reverse strand, counting down.
GGGGGCTCGCCCGCCTGCACCTGGGAGAGCAGCACCTCACGTTGCGCGGCTGTGCCCTGGTACTCGTACGGGATGCCGATGTCCTCCAGTTGCTTCCTGAACTCCACTTCCTGGGAGCCGGTCCACGTGCCGAGGATGGTGACCTTCTCCTCGCTTTCCGCCTGGCCCGGCACGGCAAGTTCGCAACCCGATGCTGTGAAGAGCAGGGCGCAGACGAGGAGTACGGTGCGGAGCCTGGTCAACGGGCCCTCCAGTAGTCGGCGTTGAGCCTGCGTCCGATGCCGGTGGCGGGCAGGAGGACGACCAGGATGCCGCCGCCCAGCGCGCCGTAGTACACCGAGTTCTGCCACTCGCGTGCGCTGAGTTCCTTGCGTACTTCCTGAGACTTTTTGGAGACGTCGTTCTGGTCGCGGTCGAGCTTCGCGCGCGCGTCGGTGTTGTCCACGTTCGTTTCGGGCTTGGTCTGCTTCGCGATGGTTGTGATCGCGGTGAGCTTGTCTCGGGCGTTGTCCAGGTGCCGCTGGGTGACGGTTGTGGCGAGGAGTGGGACCACGGTGAGGGCGACGGTGAGTACGAGGGCGCTGAGCAGCCATGGGTTGTAGTCACGGCCGCAGCGGTCGCGCAGTACCCACAGCGCGGACAGCAGCGTCACAACGAGGACAAGCAGGGCGAGTTCGGCGACGACCCAGCCGGTGTATCCGAGTGCTCCCATCGTGGCGAGCCCCTCCGCGCGATCCATCTGCCGGTTCTGCAGCTTGTCCAGGCGCGGCAGCAGGCCCACCTCTGAGCGGTTGAGCAGCGAGCCCGCCTCGCTGAACTTCTGGTCCTGTATGGGCGTGTCGTCGTAATAGAAGAGGGCGCCGTTCGTGATGGAGGTGCCGTACGAGTCGAGCAGGCCGTTGATCGTGCCGAGATCGTCACTGGTCCTCTCGGCGAGCCGGGACAGGCTCTGGTCTGCCGCCGAGAGCTGCGACTGATAGCTTTCCTCCGCTCCCGGCACCCCGTTGAGCTTCTCCCGAACCCAGTTGGCCTCCCAGTCGGCGCGCAGCAGCGCGAGCCGGGTCGCGGCCACGTCCTGCACGGCGGGGGCCGCCTGTGACCGCAGGCCGTCTGCGCTCAGCACCACCTCGCGGTACGAGACGAGGAGCGCGCTGACCGCGACGACCGCTGCGAGGGCCATCGCCAGGAGGTGGAACTCCAGGAGCCTGCGGGTCCGGTAGCGGCTGAGTCGTCTGCGGTACGCGGCTGACGGCCCCGTTCCTGTGCGAGGGCGGGCGCCGGCCGGTGCGGCGGGACGCTTCGTCGCCTGGTCGCTCACAGCAGTTGCCCTCCGCACTTGATGCAGTAGCGGGCCTCACGGCCCGCGCGGTGCTGACAGTCCCTGCAGCGCGGGCCGCTGCCCGTCCTGGCCGGGGCCTGGATCAGCGGTCCGCCGGGCCGCGATCCGGCCCACAGGATCTTCTGGCCGAGCGTTTCGGTGTTCACCGTGGCGTGCAGCCGGACCCGGCCCGCCTCGGCGTCGATGAGGTCCGCGAACACACGTATGTTCTCCAGCACATGCTCGACGCCGAGCCGCGTGGCAATGCGCGCGGCCTCGCCCAAGTGCCGCTCGGCGATCTCGCGTTGCAGCGGATCGAGGGCGCGAAGGCCGGTGCGCAGAGCGAGGTGCATGGCAGTGACGTCTTGCATGCTGCGGACGCTTGCGCCTCCTGCCGGGTCCACGACGCAGGGCTTTCGCTCGTCGGCGCGATGCCAGCGGGCTATCACGGGCACGGACTGATCGCCGATGCTGACCACGGCGAACTGAAGGTCGGTCTCCAGCGGGTCGCCCTCGGCGTCGACGGCCAGGGTGAGCAGGTAGTCGCGGACACCGGACTCCCACTGGTACGTCGGGAACTGCCAGCGGTGCGGGCGTCCCGGCTCTCCCGGCTCGAACAGACCGCCGAGCCGGTGCGGCCGTGGCGCCTTCTCACCGAGGGCGACCTGGCGGACGGCGAGCCGGGCCGACACCTCGATGGGCAGCTCGGGGCTGTGCACCCGGCGCAGCCGCCGGATCGCCCCCGTGATCGCGTTGCCGAGCCGTTCCTCCACGAACTCGGCGGTGCCGTGCAGGCGTTCGGCGATGGTCAGGAGCGGTTCGGGCTCCCAGTCCGTGCCGATGGCCAGCACATCGCAGGTGAACTGCCCGGCGCAGGCGTCGAGTTCCTCCTCCAGGCGGGTTTCGCCGGGGCCGCTGCTGCCGTCGGTGATCAACAGCAGATGACGTACGGACAAGGGGCGGGCGGCGAGCAGGGCCCGTACCCGGGCCATCCAAACGGCGTACCCGGCCGGGCGCGAGCCGTCCCGGTGCAGGGCGAGGGCTTGGGCCGCGAAGGCGGCGCGGCGCTTGTCGTGCGTGTCGGCTATGGCCCACTCCTCGCCGCCGACCGGGTAGCACAGTTCCGGCTCGGGGCCGGAGCCGAGTACGGCGTAGGAGATGCCGTCCGGCAGGGCGCGCAGTGCCGCTGGCAGGGCGTGCCGCACGGTGTGGCGGCGCGGCTCGGCGACGTCGAGGGCGATGATCACGGCCAGTTCGACGGCCGGGAGTTCGGCGGGGACGCCGGTGTCGGCGATCTCGACTCGCAAGTGGGCTTCGAGCTGTGCGCCGCGGTGCGGCGGCAGATCGCGTTCGTGATCGACGGAGAGCCGAATGTCCAGATGTGGCGGCCGGGTGGGGCTGCTCATGAATCCTCCAGCGCTCCTTCGGCTTGGTGCGCTCGTGTGTGCTTCGGTGTGGCTGTCGCTGTGCCTGTGCGGGGTCGGGCCGGGGTCAGACGAGGGTCTGCGGTCGTATCGCGTGGGACAGGTCGACCAAGTGCTCGTGTGCGGCGGCCGAGTCCTGGTGGCGTACGGCCAACTGCCGGTAGTGCTGTTCGAGTTGTTCGCGTACGTCGCGCTCCGCGGCCGGCAGCGGGCGGCGCGGCCCGAGGCGGTCGCCGCGTGCGTACAGCGCGTCGAGCTTCCACTCGTACAGCTCGGTACGCAGCCGCAAGGCCTCGTCCTCGGAGAGCCGCAGCTCGGAGGCGCCCGGTGCCTGCTCGCCGGCGCGCCGCAGCTCGTCGAGGCCGGCGTCCACGTCGGCGGGGGCGGGCAGCGGACGTGACCCGGCGGGCAGCCGTGCGGCCCGGACGCGCAGGGCGGCGATGGCGGCCACGGTGTGGTCGAGCGAGCCGACGGGGACCCGGCCGAGCACGTCCAGGGCGGCCGCGCGGTCACCGGTGCGCAGCGCAATCCTGGCCAGGCCCAGGGCGGCGCCGCCGTGCGAGCGGTTTCGGGCGAGCACCGATTCGTACAGCTGCCGGGCGGTCGGCTCCCCGCCCCCGCCCACTCCGGCTCCGGCTCGCGCGGCCTCGCTGAGCATTTCCAGGCAGTAGGCGAGCGCCAGTTTCGGCGCGTACTCGCCGGGCAGGTCGAAGCGGACCTGGGTGAAGTGCTCCTGGGCCTCGGCGACTTGGCGCGGATCGTTGTGGAGGTCGGCGCGGCGCAGCGCGATCAGGCCGCGGTACCACTGGAGCCGCCAGTCACGTACGGCCCGGGGTCCGGGGATGGAGTCGGCGGTGTCGAGCTCCTCCTGCGCTCGCTCCAGGTCGTCCCTGCGGTACCGGCCCAGGAGGACCCGTACGTTGTGCAAGCAGATCTCCACCGAGGTGGGTCGCTCGGTGTCCTGGCTCAGAAGTTTGCCGGGGTCGTAGCCACTGCTTATCTCGAACTGGCTGGTCTGCGGATCGCCCGGATAGCGCCGCGGCACCGGCAGATACCGGGCGATCTCGGTGGGCGTGGGCGCGCCGAGGTCCAGGGCGGGCGCGGTGGGCGGGCTGTGCCGGTCGCGGCGCGGACGGAACCGCCAGTGGTCGATCCCGGGCACAGTGCCGAGCCGCGCGCCGAGCAGTTGGGCGGAGGGCCGGAAGTACGCGGAGGGCTCGGGCGGGTCGGTCTTGCCGCGCAGGGCGCGGATCTCCCGCAGTGCGCCGCGCAGTTGGCCGGCCATCTCCTGGGCGTCGGCAAAGCGGCGGCCGGGATCCTTACGGGTGGTGCGCTCGACGACCCAGTGGAAGGAGGCGGTGCCGAGCCCCGGTACGTCGTCGCCGACGGCATAAGTGGCCAGTTCGCGCAGGGTGACGCCGACGGTGTGCAGATCGTGGGCGACGGTGAGGGTGGCGGTGTTCTCCGACTCGGGCGCCATGTAGCCGGGGGTGACGTGGGCGGGCGGCTCGCTCTGGCCCTGCTCGCGCATCCCTCCGAGGTCGATGACCTTGACGCCGTCCTTGTGGTGCACGACGTTCGACGGCTTCATGTCCCCGTACACGAACTGCTTCTCGCCCCCGGCGTGCAGATCACCGAGGGCTTCGAGGATCTGACAGCCGTACGCAGCGACATCCTCGATGTCGAGCACGTACTCCCCTCGCCGGGTCTCCTCCATGACCGCTTGGAGGGTGCGGTCGCCTACGTCGTCCATGACGATGTAGCCGCCGGTGACCTTGCCGGACTTGTCGCGGTGGCTGACGAAGTCGCGGATCTGGACGATGCGGGGGTGGCGGATGGCGACGAGATTGCGGCGCTCCACGTCCGCGTGCTTGGCGCCGTCCTGCTCGTACCGGTTGAGCAGGCCCTTGACGGCGACGATGTCGCGGAGGTTGGTGTCGCGGGCGAGATAGACCCAGCCCTGGCCGCCGTGCGCGATGGGCCCGATGATCTCGTACTTGTCGCCCAGCACAGCGCCTCGAGTCAGTTCGGGCCGGTACGAGTAGCGCTCACCGCAGGCCGGGCAGTAGCCCTCTATCGGCACCGGGCCCTCGGTGAAGGGCGGGGCGAAGGTGATGCCGCAGTCCGCCGAGGAGCAGGTCATCCGGATACGCAGCGGGGCCTCGCCGCTGATCAGGCGCTCCTCGGGTGCCCGCGGCTCGTGTTCGGGCAGGGCCAGCAGCTCCCGGGGGCCGAACTCCAAGGTTGTCTCGGGGAGTTGGGGCAGGCCCGGGTCGTTCTTCTCGGCGCGACCGCACTCGGCGCAGTAACCCGTGGGCAGGACGGCGCCGCCGCACGGGGCGCCGGTGAAGCGGCGGTGCAGGCAGGAGGTCATGCCGGCCCTCCGTGGGAGCGGAGGTCCGCGGGCACATAGGCGCGGATGTCCGCACGCAGGCTCTTGATCAGCTTGCGCAGCCGCTTCAGCCGCTCCTGCGGATCGCTGATGCCGTCGATCGCGCGACGTTCGGCGCGGCGCAGATCGGCCACCAAGGACTCCGAGCCCAGCGAGCCGCTGCTGACCACGCCCTCCTTGACCGCGCGGTTGACCTCGAAGGTGTTCAGACGGGTGAGCAGCAGGTCTGCGTGGTCCTCGAGTGCCGGCGTCAGCAGTATGTCGCGGGCCGCCGTCCAGCCGGTGCCGCCCTCGGTACGGAAGACGATCAGCAGCCTGAAGCCCACCCTGCGCAACCTGTCCAGGAGTTCTATCAACGGCCGGGGGTCGGGCTCCTGGTCCAGGCCGTCGACGGCGACCGTGACGGGGTGACGGGGATCGCGCAGGGTCGGCGGGTCCGACCGGTGCCTGGTGCCGAGCAGCCAGTCCCAGTACGCCAGGTACTGCCGTCCGGGCGTGTGCGCGACGTAACCCATGGCATGGTCTGCCAGTCCGGGTCTGCTGGAGCGACCGCCCTGGTAGCGCAGCCCGGCCCGGTTCAGCAAGAACTGCAGCGAGCGGTCCTTGCCGCTGTCCGGAGGTACGACGGTGATCTTCACCGGATCCTCGCCGGGGTCCTCGAACCAGGTGAGCAGCCGGTCCTCGAAGCCGTGGTCCCAGGCATCCGGACCGATCAACTCCTTGACCGTGGACGACAGTTCGGCGATGCGCTCGACGGGGATCAGATACGAGAAGGCCAGCCGGTTGTCGTCGGGCAGCGGCATTCCCATATCGCCACGCCAGCTGACGATCAGCCCGATCACCCGGGCCGAGATCCGCTCGTCCGGCCTGGTGCACACGGCGGCGCCGCTGAAGCCCCGGCGGACGACCCCCCTGCGGTGGACGGCGTCCACCTGCACCCACTCGCCGCTCACGCCGCCGATCGTGCCGTGCAGGGACATCCCGTCCTCGAATCCCTTCGCGTACCCCGTGGCGTACACCTGGAGACCGGCCCACATCCGGGACTCCAGCGTGGCGGGGCGCGCCTGCGGGCGCGGGCTCTCCAGCCGGAGTAACGCGATGTCCTCGCCCCGGCCGTCGGGACCGGGCAGCCAGCCGCCCTCGGCGACACGTGCCGCCACCGGTTCGATCTCCCGGCTCTCGGCGAATTCCACCCACATCACGTCGCCCGGGTCGCGCACCACGTGCGCACACGTCATCGCGGTGTCCGGGGCGATCAGCACACCCGCACCGCACACCGGCCCGTTCGCATCCCCGCGCCGCAGCCTCAACCGCCAATCCGCCCGTAGCTCCCCCATGCCGCATCAGCGTACGCGCGTCACATGGCCTCTCCCTAGACTCGTGACCAGGATCGATCGGCCGATGAGCGGAAGGGGGACGGGGTATGGCGCAGGCGAGCCTGGACCCGGCCGGTTCTGCCGGGCTCCGCCGACGGTTTCGGTGTGCCTCGTGAGCACGACCCGTAAGAACGACCCCGTACGAATATCCGCATGAGACCCGGAATAGTTCTATGGTGGACTTCGTTGAACGTTGAACCAGCCTCGGTGCAGAGCCGAGGCTCGTCCCCCAAGGAGCCAGTCATGGGCCTCTTCAGCAGCAAGAACACCAGCGACACCGCCACCGCCGCTGCCCCCGCCGCCGATCTGTCCGCCCTCACCGGCGACTACACCATCGACGCGTCGCACACCACCATCGGCTTTGTCGCCCGGCACGCCATGGTCACCAACGTCAAGGGCAGCTTCAACGACTTCTCCGGCAGCCTGCACCTGGACGGCAGCGACCCGTCCCGCTCGACCGCGACCATCGACGTCAAGATGGACAGCATCGAGACCGGCAACGCCGACCGTGACGGCCACCTCAAGAGCGCCGACTTCTTCAAGACGGACGAGTTCCCGACGATGACGTTCCGTTCCACCAAGGCGGAGTCCCTCGGTGGCGACGACTACCGCATCACCGGCGACCTCTCCATCCTCGGCACCACCAAGCAGCTCTCCATCGACCTGGAGTTCAACGGCGCCGCGAAGGACCCCTTCGGCAACGAGCGCGTCGGCTTCGAGGGCAAGGCGGAGATCCTGCGCTCGGAGTGGGGCCTCACGTGGAACGCGGCGCTGGAGACGGGCGGCGTCCTCATCTCCGACAAGATCAAGCTGAACTTCGACATCTCGGCGATCAAGAACGCCGCCTGATCCTGCGGGGTCGGTCTCTCTGCACGTTCTGTCACGTCCCGCCTCTCCGGGGCGGGCGGAACTCCTGCGACCATTTCGTGTGCGTAATGTGCAACAGCCGTACCCAGTACGGCTGTTGACGCACGATGAACCTTCCTGGCGACCCGGCATGGGGAGTCAGGGAAGTCCAGTTCCAGGAGCCGCAGTTGAGCACGAAGACGGGACCGCAGCGCTACCCCGGTGCGAGCCGGACGCATTGGTACCAGGACGAGTACGGCGGCGACGCGATGGAGGTCAACGCCGTCGTCCTGCACACCACGGAGGGCCGCACCCTGCCGGACTACGGCGGCGGGGCCTCGGCCCCGAACCTCACGGCGGTGCCGGACCTGGCCGCCGAGAAGCTGCGCTGGTACCAGCACTTCGACATCGAGACCTCGTCCCGTGCCCTGGTCAACGAGTCGGGCGGCGTGGAGACGAACGCGCTCAACGTCTGCCAGATCGAACTGGTCGGCACCTGCGACCCGAGCACCCACGCCAAGTGGGAAGAGGCAGGCCAGTCCCACATCTACTGGCCGAAGGCACCCGACTGGGCCCTGCGCGGAGTCGCCCGCTTCCTGGCCTGGATGCACAGCGAGCACGACGTACCGCTGTCCGGCCCGAAGGCGTGGCCCGCCTACCCGAAGTCGTACGGAAACGACGAGGGACAGCGGATGAGCGGTGCGGAGTGGAACGACTTCAACGGGGTGTGCGGGCATATGCATGTCCCCGAGAACCTGCACGGGGATCCTGGAGCGATCGACTTCTCGCGGCTCATCAAGTACGCGGAGGAGGGGCTGGACTAGGTCCGGCCGCCTGGGACGTGGGACTGGGGCTGCCGGCCTGGGACGGGGGTCCCCCCAGCTCGGCGATCGCCTTCTCCAGCCGAGCGGCCCTGACCTCCGGAGTCCTCGCCTTCATCAGCCCCAGCATGACCAAATACTGCCCGGTCCTGCCGAGCCGCGCGAAGGCCTCCTTCGCAGGGGGATCACGTTCCAGCGCGGCGGCGAGATCGTCCGGAACCGTGGCGCTCCGCTGCGACTCGTACGCAGCCGCCCAACGCCCGTCCGCCTTGGCCGCCGTCACCTCCGCGAGCCCACGGGGCCGCATACGCCCGGCCCTCGTGAGGGCCTCGACCTTGCGCACGTTCACCTTGGACCACTCGCTGCGCGCCCGGCGCGGGGTGTACTTCTGCAGAAAGTACGTCTCGTCGCAGCGCCTGCGCTGACCATCGATCCACCCATGGCAGAGGGCCACGTCGAGGGCCTCCGCCACGGTGACGGTGGTCCGGCCGGAGCCCTTCTTGGCGATCTTCAGCCAGATCCCGCGCTCAGAACCGGCATGAGCACTGAGCCAGGCGTCCAACTGTTCCGCGCCATCGAAAACCTTGATCTCCAGGCCGTCGAGAATGTCCATGAGAGGCACCGTAGGGCGGGTATAGGATGGTTTCTGTCCTACAGATGCAACGTCGGTTACTACTTCCCTCCGTACAAGCGCCGCAGATGCACCAGGATCACGTCCCCTTGGTCTCGGCGGCTCGCAGGTCATCCGTGAATCCCGCACCGCTGTAACAGATGAGCCTCACGGCTGACGTGTCGACCCCACGCCCCGCGAGCAGGGACTCGACGTGACGCAAGCGGTCGAGGTGTCCGGCGCCCATGACCTGATCCCACTTGGCCTCACCGAGCGAGAGAAGGACTCCGTTGTCCTGCCCCACGGCGCCGCGTACCACCACGTCGATCTCGTGACTCGCCTGCGCCGCCGGATCGGGGACCGTGCCGTGGGCGTTGCGAGGGCCGCGGCTTCAACTGGCCCTGCTCCTGGGTGCGTTGGTGAACGGGGAGACCTTCTGCACGTTCACCTATCTCGCGCCGGTGGTCACCTCGGTCACCGGGCTCGGGGCCGCATGGGTGCCCGTTGTGTTGGCGCTGTTCGGGCTGGGGTCGTTTGTGGGGGAGTGCGTCGGGGGACGGATCGCTGATGCCCGGCCCGCACCGCTCCTCGTGGTCGGTGGGTCGGCGCTCCTGGTCGGATGGGGCGTCTTCGCCCCGACGGCGGGGGATCCGGTGGCCGCGGTCGCGCTCGCCTTCGTTCGGGGCGCGCTCTCGTTCGCCGTCGGATCCACGCTGATCTCCCAGGCCCTGTACGCGGCGGCCGACGCCCCGACCCTGGCGGGCGGCTTCGCCACGGCGGCGTTCAATGTCGGCGCCGCGGTGGGCCCGTGGGTCGGTGGGGTCGTGATCGGCGCAGGGCTCGGATATCGCTCACCGTTGTGGGTGAGTGCCGTGCTTGTGGCTCTCGCACTCACCATGAGAGTGGCCGGGCGGCTGCGGCTCACGCGGCAGAGGTCACGTCCACGGACGGTTCCTGTTGGCGAATCCGGCCGGTGACACGGGATCCAGGCGTACCCTCCGCGCAAGCGTGAACACTTTCCGAAAGTGTTCACGCTTGCGCAACTGGTGCCCCGGCAGAGGGGATTGGCCAGCAGCGTCTTAACCCGGTGCGCGACAAGTCGTTCGCCCGTACGCTTCCGCCATGACCTGGCTGCCCTCGGACTTCGTCCATCCCCTACGTGTCGAGTTGCCCGGCGGGCAGTACCTCCGGCCGATCAGCGGAGCTGACGCTCCGATCGACTATCCCGCTGTGATGGGGTCGCGGGAACGGTTGTGGAGCATCTTCGGGGAGGCCTGGGGGTGGCCTGCGGAGACCATCACCTATGAGGCGAACAAGGCGGATCTTGAGCGGCACGCGGCTGAGATCGCTGCTCATGAGTCGTTCAATTACGTGCTGTTCGACGCGGCGGGCACCACCGAGTACGGGTGTGTCTACATCGATCCGCCGGAGAAGGCGGGCGCCGATGCCGAGGTCTCGTGGTGGGTGGTGGACGACGTCGTCGGGACTGAACTGGAGCGGGAGCTCGACGCGTTCGTGCCTCGCTGGATCGGGGAGGCGTGGCCCTTCGAGCGGCCGCGGTTCATCGGCCGGGATCTGTCGTGGAAGGAGTGGCTGGCTCTGCCGGATGCCGGCTGAAGCGGGTCGCTTGTGCGGGAGCCTTCTTCCGGTGACAACAGGGTCTGTCCGTCGAGGTCGCGGACGGGGCGAAGGCCCCAAGCGGAAGGGCTCATACGGGTAGTGCCGATGATCTTCCGCTGGGTAGTGTGATCCGCCGGACCAAACAGCTGTCCGCACGCTGCCTGAAGGCTCCGCGCTTCACCGGCTGGCGCTCACCACGCACCAGACGTCGCTGCGGCGGGGACGGTGTGCCGCAGGACGAAGGCGCGTTCCTCGGCCGCGAGGTTACTCGTGGCGATGGGGCTGACGATGCGCGTGCCGCCGACGCCAGAGAGTGAGCAGAAAGATGCAACCGACGTTCGTACTGGTCCACGGAGCCTTCGCGAACTCCTTCTCCTTGGCACCGCTCCAGGCCGAACTCGGCCTCCTGGGACACCGTTCGGTCGCCGTCGACCTTCCCGGCCACGGCTTCGGGGCGACCTTCCCCCGCGCCTATCAGGCGCCCCAGGATCTGGACGCGCTCGCCACCGCGCCCGGTTCGATCAAGGGTGTCACGCTCGCCGACAACGCTGCGCACCTGATCGGGATCCTGGAACGGGCCAAGCGGAATGGCCCCGTGATCCTTGTCGCCCATAGCCGGGGCGGTGCCACGGCCACGGCCGCGGCCAACGCGCGGCCGGACCTGATCGACCGCATCGTCTATGTCGCGGCCTGGTGCCCGGTCGCTCTCGATGTCGGCGACTACTACGCCGAGCCGGAGATGACCACGGTCGACGCCGCCTCCCTGGTTTCGGCGATGGCGGGGAACCCGGCCGAACTCGGCCTGCTCCGCGTCAACTTCCGCACCGCGGATCCGGACGCCCTCGCGGCGCTCAAGGCGGCCTTCCTCGCCGACGGCACCGACGAGGAGTTCCTGACCTTCCTGAACACCTTCCAGCCCGACGAGAACCTGGACGTCGGCACCTCCACCGACCGGGCGCAGGCAGCGACGTGGGGGCGCGTCCCGAAGACCTTCGTCCGCCTGGCCGACGACGCGAGCATGCCGCTCGCCATGCAGGACCGGCTGATCCGCGAGGGCAATGAGCTGACGCCGGACAATCCGTACGACGTCCGCACTCTTGAGGGCAGTCACCTGAAGTGGTTGGTCACCCCGGCTCCGGCAGCCCGAGTCCTGGGTGAACTTGCCACGCTGAACTGAACTTTTTCGGCTTTCAGCAGCGGACAGTGCCGGTGTCGGAGCCTTCGACCCGACGGAGCCGCAAATCCACGTGCCCCGGGCGGGGGCGCCCCCGCCCGGGAATCGGACACGGATGGCCGGAATTCGTGCCTTGTGGCGGCGCGTGCCGCGTTCTCATAATCCTCCAACAGAAAACACCAGCTCATGCCGCTGAAGGTGCGATCTTCTGTTACCTCTTTGGCATGCTCCTGACATAAATCAACCAACATCAATGCCCAACCCCCCACGGAAGGCATCACGTTGAAGAAGCTCCTCAAGGCGTTCAAGAGATGCGCCGTCCTCGGCGCCGCCGCCCTCGCGATCGTCAGCCTTCAGCCCGTCAGCGCTACGGCCGCCACTCCGCCCGTCGTGGGCGGAACCCGCGCCGCGCAGGGTGAGTTCCCGTTCATGGTGCGGCTCTCCATGGGCTGTGGAGGTGCGCTCTACACCCAGCAGATCGTCCTCACCGCCGCGCACTGCGTGAGCCGCTCGGGCAACAACACCAGCATCACGGCCACCGCCGGCGTCGTGGACCTGCAGAGCTCGAGCGGCCGTGTCCAGGTGCGCTCCACCAAGGTCCTCCAGGCCCCGGGCTACAACGGCACCGGCAAGGACTGGGCGCTCATCAAGCTCGCCCAGCCCATCAACCTGCCGACGCTGAAGATCGCCACCAACAGCCAGTACAACACCGGTGACTTCACCGTCGCCGGCTGGGGTGCGGCCACCGAGGGCGGGGCCCAGCAGCGCTACATGCTCAAGGCGACCGTGCCGTTCATCGACGACGCCACGTGTGAGGGCTACGGCGGTTTCTACAGTGACCTCGTGGCGGGCGAAGAGATCTGCGCCGGCTTCGAGCAGGGCGGCGTCGACACCTGCCAGGGTGACTCCGGCGGGCCGATGTTCCGCAAGGACAACGCCGGTGAATGGATCCAGGTCGGCATAGTCAGCTGGGGCGACGGCTGCGCTCGACCGGACGCTCCGGGCGTCTACACGGAGGTCTCCACGTTCGCCTCGGCGATCGCTTCGGCGGCGGCTTCTCTCTGACGTAGGCCTGGTACGACGCCTCGTACCGACGCACAGCTTCGTACGAACGTACGCGGGTCCGGCGCCCTTTGCGCCGGACCCGTTCCCCTTGCCCTTGCCCTTGCCCTTGCCCTTTACGGGATTACGGGATGCCTCAGAAACCGCCTCCGAAGTCGCCCCCACCGAAGCCACCGTCGCCGAAACCCCCTCCGAAGTCACCGGAGGAGAAGTCCGCGCCGGAGACATCGCCGCCCTCGTAGCCGCCGCCTCCGAAGTCGCCGTAGCCGGAGCCGTAGGTGGCCGCGTACGAGGGGCTGGCCATCATCGAGCCGAGCAACGTGCCGATGAGGAGACCGGGAAGGATGCCGCCGCCGAAGTAGCCGCCGGCCCAGGGGCCGTAGGCCGGGCCCGCCTCCCAGTAGGGACGGCGGCCGGTGTCGGTGTCGACCTCCCGGGCGGCGGGGTCGAGGCCGTCGGCCAGGCGGGTGCGGTCGGCGGCGCAGACCGGCACCTCGCGGGGTGTGCCGCCGTCGGGTGTCCAGGTCGTGTCGGCGACCGACGGGCCGTGTCGCGGGTCGAAGAAGCAGGGGGCACGGCGCGCGGGCGGCGGACGGCCCTCGCGACGCGCGGCGAGCACGGCGAGTGAGAAGCGGCCGTCCTCCAGCGCCTGGGTGACCGCGCGTACCTCCTCGGGACGCTGCGCCGCGGCCATGAACGACTTCGCCTGTTCGTACGCGTCGAGGGCGCGCTCGTAGTCGGCGCGCATCGCGTCGTCCGCGCCCTTCTCGGCGGGGTGGAAGTCGAGCCGGTCGAGCTCCTCACCGAACGCTGTGATGTCCTCGTCGACGACCACGCGGAGCTTCTCGAGCGCCGCCTGCCGCTCCTCTTCCTTCATACGGCGGTTGCGGCGTACGAGCGTGTAGGCACCCGCGCCACCGGCCGCGAGCACCGCACCGGCACCGATCAGCGCGCCGGTCGGGACGTCGTCGCCACCGTTGGTCCAGCTGCTGGGGGCGGAGCCACCGACGTTCATGAGGGCGCGGTCCGTGAAGTCGTCGAGCTGGTTCTTGGTGCCGTCCTCGTCCTCGACGCTGTTGACGAGGTTCTCCACGCCGTTCGGCGGCAGGACGGCCGCGTCGGCCTTCGCGTCGAACTCGTCACCGAGCCGGATCGCGTACAGGCCGGTGACCCCGGTCGCCGTGCGCAGATTCTGGAACAGGTCCTGCTTCGGGAAGTCGGCGGGAAGTACCGCGACGAAGACCGGCTTGTCGGCGTCCTCGATCTTGTCGGCCAGGGCCTCGGCGTCGGCCTTCGGCAGTTGCCCGGACATGGACGGGTCGACGTACACGGGGCTCTCCTGCAGGGCCTCCGCGACCGTCGAGACATCTGTTGCGGCATGGGCGCGCGTGGCCCCGACGGAGAGCACCGCCAAGGCCGCGAACGCGATCACCAGTATGGTCAGTCCACGGTTCAGTGCGGCCTTCATACCATCGAATTTACTCCTGCACGGCACAAAGTGGGGTGGACGGTGCACTCCGGGAGCAGCACCGTCCACCTTGCCCCTCTTTGCCCCCTTGCTCCCTCTACTCCGCCGGCTCGACCCCGGCCCGCAGCAAGCCGTACGTGTACGCGTCCTCCAGGGCCTGCCACGACGCGGCGATCACGTTGTCCGCCACGCCCACCGTCGACCACTCCCCCGCACCGTCCGACGTGGAGATGAGGACCCGTGTCGTGGAGGAGGTGCCGTGCTTGCCCTCCAGGATGCGGACCTTGTAGTCGACCAGGTCGAGCTTGGCCAGCTGCGGGTAGATCTTCTCCAGGGCCACGCGCAGAGTCTTGTCCAGCGCGTTCACCGGACCGTTCCCCTCCGCCGTCGCGACGATGCGCTCGCCCTTGGCGAAGAGCTTGACCGTGGCCTCGTTGGCGTGGGAGCCGTCGGGACGGTCCTCGACGATCGCCCGCCAGGACTCCACCTCGAAGTACTTACGGACCTTGCCCTCCACCTCCGCCCGGAGCAGAAGCTCGAAGGAGGCGTCGGCAGCCTCGTACGTGTACCCCTTGAGCTCGCGCTCCTTGACCCTCTCCACGACCCGGCCCACCAGCTCACGGTCGTCGCCCAGGTCGATGCCCAGTTCCTTGCCCTTGAGCTCGATCGACGCCCGGCCCGCCATGTCGGAGACCAGCATCCGCATGGTGTTGCCGACCTGCTCGGGGTTGATGTGCTGGTACAGATCCGGGTCGACCTTGATCGCCGACGCGTGCAGTCCCGCCTTGTGCGCGAAGGCCGAGACCCCTACGTACGGCTCATGCGTGGACGGCGTGAGGTTCACGACCTCGGCGATCGCGTGCGAGATGCGCGTCATCTCGGACAGCGCGCCCTCGGGGAGGACCTTCTTGCCGTACTTCAGCTCCAGTGCCGCCACCACCGGGAACAGGTTCGAGTTGCCGACCCGCTCCCCGTATCCGTTCGCCGTGCACTGGACGTGCGTCGCACCCGCGTCAACCGCGGCCAGGGTGTTCGCGACCGCGCACCCCGTGTCGTCCTGGGCGTGGATGCCGAGCCGGGCGCCCGTGTCGGCCAGGACCGTGGCGACCACGGCCTGGACCTGGGCCGGCAGCATGCCGCCGTTGGTGTCGCAGAGCACGACCACGTCGGCGCCCGCTTCCGAGGCCGCCCGTACGACCGCCTTCGCGTACTCGGGGTTCGCCCGGTAGCCGTCGAAGAAGTGCTCGCAGTCGACGAACACCCGGCGCCCCTGGGAGCGGAGGTACGACACCGTGTCGCGGACCATCTCCAGGTTCTCGTCGAGTGTCGTACGCAGGGCCAGCTCGACATGCCGGTCATGGGACTTGGCGACCAGGCAGATGACGGGCGCGCCGGACTCGAGGAGCGCGTTGACCTGGGCGTCCTCGGCGGCCTTGCCGCCCGGGCGGCGTGTGGCGCCGAAGGCGACGAGCTGGGCGTGCTTGAAGTGGATCTCCTGCCCGGCGCGGGCGAAGAACTCGGTGTCGCGCGGGTTGGCGCCGGGCCAGCCGCCCTCGATGAAGCCCACGCCGAAGTCGTCCAGGTGCCGTGCGATGGCCAGCTTGTCCGCGACGGTGAGGTTGATGCCCTCGCGCTGCGCACCGTCGCGCAGCGTCGTGTCGAAGACGTGGAAGTCGTCGTCGACGTTGGAGGGACCCTGATTCTCGTCGGTTGCGTCTGTCATCTCTACTGGCTCCTGTGTGGGATGCGGTCTACCGGAATGACCGGCTCCACCGCCCTCATAATCCCTTGCGCTCCGGCCCCGGCTGCGGTTGGGCCGGGAAACAGAAAAACCTCTCGCGGGTGCGAGAGGTCTGCGCGCGGGTCGAGGACGACGGTGTCCGCCCGTACGTGGTCGTACGGGGCGGTCACTGCGGACCGGCGCGCCTGCTGCCAATAATCGTGGCGAACGAGAGCACGGGGGCAGTGTGGCACAGACTGCCCCCGTGCTCATGGTTGTCTCAGAATGCGAGCGGGACGTCACCCAGCGCATGGGTGCGCCGGGTCGGGAGCACCTCAGCGCAGATGGCGGACGTACGCGTGCTGATGGTCGTAGGTGTCGCCGGGCACCAGGTCGGCCGAGTACGAGCTGAAGGCCACCCGGCGACCGTGCGCGTCGATCACCGGCGAGATCGCCGAGTCGTCGTTCAGGCCGCCCTCGCTGTCGGGACTGACCAGCTCGGTGCGCCCGGTGCGCAGATCGCGTACGTACACATGGCTCGTGTGGTCGCCGGTGTTCGGCCGGGACGAGACGAACGCGAGACGGCGGTTGTCGGCACTGAGCACGGCGGACCCGGTGGACTCCGACGGGTCCGTTGCGTCGATCCGATGCAGCTCACCGGTCTCGAGGTCGCGGATGAACGCGTTGTGTCCGTTGTTGGTGTCGCCCGGCGTCAGCTTCGAGTCGAGCGAGCGGAACAGCGCATAACGGCCGTCCGCGCTGAGGGACGAGTACTCGGACTGAGCGTCGGAGACCGCACCGTCCGGCGCCTTGTCGGCCTGCCACAGCTTCCCGCTCGGTACGTCGCGGACGTAGATGTCGCTCCAGTCGCCGCTGGAGGGGAACGGGACGAAGAACTGGTAGCCGACCCGTTCGCCGTCGGCACTGATCGAGATGTTGGTGACCGACCTGGGCCGGTTGGGTGCGGGGACCTGGCTGACCCTGACCGCCGTGCCCGTTTTGCGGTCGACCCGGTGGACACTGCCCCACGCGTCGCCCTGGACGGGTTCGGAACGTCCGGCGACGAGGGCGACATAGCGTCCGTTCGCGCTGATCACCGGCGAGTTCTCGGTGTCGTATCCGGGCGCGACGTCCTTGATCCGGTCGACCGCACCCGTTTTGAGGTCCTTCACGTAGACGTGTGTGCGGCCGCCCGTGTCACCGGGCACCAGGTTGCTCGCGTTGGAACTGAACGCCGCGTAGCGGCCGTTGGCGCTCAGCGAGATGTCGTGGACTCCGGTGTCGGCCTGCGTGCCGTCCGCTGCGGTGCTCACCCGGCGGGTTTCACCGGTTCTCAGATCCCGTACGAAGGCGTCCCGCGCGTCGTTCGTGTCACCCGGGACGAGATTCGTGGCCTGCGAGGTGAAGGCGAGGTACCGTCCGTCGGCGCTTAACCCCTCAGCCGTCGACCAGGCGTCCCCATCGGTGCCGTCCGGTGCCACGCTGGCCTTCTCGGTGCGCGGCACGGGCTGTGGCGCGGCCGACGCGGGCAACGCGACGCCGGTGAGCGCGGTGATCAGGGCAGCGCCGAGCGCAACCCTCCGTGCAGTGGTCATGCTTCCCCCATGTTCCCCGTTGGTCGCTTGCTCCCCCGGCCCAGCGCCGGGGCCCACAGGGATACAAACGCACCAGCGGTACGGGGTCAATCAGACGGAATGCGTACAACCTGGACGGTGCGTCAGGCGTCCGTGCGTGTCAGGCGGTTGGCGTTCCGGGACCGTGAACAACCGGTCCCCGCCCTCCAATTGGGGAGTGCGGGGACCAACACGGCTTCGGACAAAGGCCGTCAGCCGAGGTTGTGCATCCAGCCGTGCTTGTCCTCGCTCACCCCGCGCTGGATGTCGAGCAGCGCCTCGCGCAGCTTCAGTGTGACCGCGCCGGGCTGTCCGCCGCTCTGCTGCCACTCGCCGGCGTGGCACTTGACCGTACCGACGGGCGTGATGACGGCGGCGGTGCCGCAGGCGAAGACCTCGGTGAGGCTGCCGTTCGCGGTGTCGTCGCGCCACTGGTCGATGGAGATGCGCGCCTCCTCGGACTGGTAACCGAGGTCGGCGGCGACCGAGAGCAGCGAGTCCCGGGTGACGCCCTCCAGGATGGAGCCCGTCAGTGTGGGGGTGACGATCTTGTCTCCGTACACGAAGTACAGGTTCATGCCGCCCAGTTCCTCGACCCACTTGTGCTCGACGGCGTCGAGGTAGCAGACCTGGTCGCAGCCCTTCGCGGCGGCCTCGGCCTGGGCGAGCAGGGACGCGGCGTAGTTGCCGCCGGTCTTGGCGTCGCCCATGCCGCCGGGGACGGCGCGCACGCGGTCGTCGGAGGCCCAGATCGAGACGGGCTTCACGCCGCCCGGGAAGTAGGCGCCGGCCGGGGAGGCGATGACCATGAACAGGTACTCGTTCGCGGGCTTCACGCCCAGACCGACCTCGGTCGCGATCATGAATGGGCGCAGGTAGAGCGACTCCTCGCCGCCATGCGCCGGCACCCATGCCTTGTCCTGCCGGACGAGCAGGTCGCAGGCCTCGATGAACGTCTCGACGGGCAGCTCGGGCATGGCGAGACGGCGGGCGGACCGCTGGAAGCGCTCGGCGTTCTTCTCCGGACGGAAGGTGGCGACCGAGCCGTCCGGCTGCCGGTAGGCCTTGAGGCCCTCGAAGATCTCCTGCGCATAGTGCAGGACGTTGGTCGCGGGGTCGAGGGAGAGCGGCCCGTACGGCACGAGCTGCCCGTCGTGCCAGCCGCGACCCTCGGTCCACTTGACCGTCACCATGTGATCGGTGAAGTGGCGGCCGAACCCGGGGCTGGCGAGGATCGCCTCCCGCTCCGCGTCGGAGAGCGGCTGCGCGGAGGGCTTGAGCTCGATCGTGGGCGTCGTCATGAGTGGTTGTCCTTCACCGGTTGTCTGTAGGGGCCGCGCTCACGCCCATACTGGCCGATGGCCAGTGCTAGGACGCCCGAGCATTCCCTCAATCCGCGGCTCCACGTTCGATTATCGCGTGAACGGAGCCGTGGAGGATATGGGTGTGAATGCGGCCCAGGGGATGATGGTGGCACCCGGCGGGACATAGGAAAAGCCGCCGGGTGCGAAAGCGACCCGGCGGCTCGAGGAGTTCCGGCGGGTCAGCCGGATACTCGGGCGGCGAGCGCGTCGCCGATTTCGTCGGTCGTACGGGTCGTGGTGCCGCGCTCCGCGAGGTCGACCGAGACGGCGTCCTCGATGCGGGCGGCCTCGGCCTCGAAGCCGAGGTGACGCAGCAGGAGGGCGACGGACAGGACGGTGGCGGACGGGTCGGCCTTGCCCTGGCCTGCGATGTCGGGCGCCGAGCCGTGCACGGGCTCGAACATCGAGGGGAACTCGCCGGACGGGTTGATGTTCCCGCTCGCGGCGACGCCGATGCCTCCGGAGACGGCCGCGGCGAGGTCGGTGATGATGTCGCCGAAGAGGTTGTCGGTGACGATCACGTCGAAGCGTTCGGGCTGCGTGACGAGGTAGATCGTCGCCGCGTCCACGTGCATGTACTCGGTGGTGACGTCGGGGAACTCCTCGGCCACCTTGTTGAAGATGTTGGTCCACAGGTGACCCGCGAAGGCCAGCACGTTGTTCTTGTGGATCAGCGCCAGCTTCTTGCGCGGGCGGGCCTGAGCACGGGCGAAGGCGTCGCGGACGACGCGCTCGACACCGAAGGCCGTGTTGACGGAGACCTCGGTGGCGACCTCGTGGGGGGTGCCCTTGCGGATGGTGCCGCCGTTGCCGGTGTACGGCCCCTCGGTGCCCTCGCGGACCACGATGAAGTCGATCTCGGGCTGGCCCGCGAGCGGGGTGGCGACGCCCGGCAGGAGCTTCGACGGACGCAGGTTGACGTGGTGATCGAAGAGGAAGCGGAGCTTCAGCAGGAAGCCGCGCTCCAGGACGCCGGACGGCACGCTCGGGTCACCGATCGCGCCGAGCAGGATCGCGTCGTGCTTCTTGAGCGCGTCGACGTCCGCGTCGGTGAGGGTCTCTCCGGTGGCGTGGTAACGCTTGGCGCCGAAGTCGTACTCCTTGGTCTCCAGCTTCACATCCTGCGGAAGGACGGCGGAGAGCACCTTCAGGCCCTGGGCAACGACCTCTTGGCCGATGCCGTCACCGGGGATCACTGCGAGATTGAGGCTGCGAGACATGTCGGCACCCTACTCCTCCGTCCCACGGGATGACACGACGCGTCCGCGATACGGACAACATGCATGACCCATCTATAGCCCGTCTGCGGAGCGTCGGGTGACGCCGCATCGGCTGGTCAGTCTCCGTTCACCCAGAAGTCAGGCCTGTGTTGGGACTCGCTGGGAAGTTCTCCCACCATGACTGTTCCACCCGGCGGGTCACCGCCCGAGCACCCCGTCCCGAACGTCGGCATCCCCGAGCAGCTGGCCCGCCGTATGAGCATGGCGGAGCAGCACGAGTACCTGCGGGCGAGACTGTCGCGGCGCGCGCTGGTGACCGCCGGCGCCTTCGCGGGCGCGGGGCTGCTGGCCGGCTGTACGGGCGAGGACTCGGCGAGCCCCGCGCGGACGACGTCCTCACCGGTGACGGATCCCGTCACGGGTCGCGTCCCCGGCTCCGTGGTCGCGCCCTTCGGCCGCCATCTCGCCTTCGGCGCCGACCCGAAGACGCAGATGCGGATCTCCTGGCAGGTGCCTTTCGCCGTCAGGAAGCCATATGTGCGGGTGGGCTCGAAGCCCTGGGACCTGAGCCGCAGGATCGACGCCGAGGTCCGGGACCTGCGCACGCCATCCCTGTCGAAGAAGCTGCCCGCGGTCGAGCAGTACTACCTGCACGCCGCTCTCGACGGCCTCAAGCCCGGCACGACGTACTACTACGGCGTCGGCCACGAGGGCTTCGACCCGACGTCGGCAGAACGCCTGTCGACGGTCGGCTCATTCCGTACGGCGCCCGCACGCCCCGAGCAGTTCGTGTTCACGGCCTTCGGCGACCAGGGCGTCAGCTATGACGCGCTCGCCAACGACCAGGTGATCCTCGGCCAGAACCCGTCCTTCCACCTCCACGCGGGCGACATCTGTTACGCCGACACGACGGGCCACGGCAAGGACTCGGACACATACGACGCCCGGGTCTGGGACCAGTTCCTCGCACAGACCGAGTCCGTCGCGAAGTCCGTGCCCTGGATGGTGACGACCGGCAACCACGACATGGAGGCCTGGTACTCCCCCGACGGCTACGGCGGCCAGGCGGCCCGCTGGTCACTCCCGGACAACGGCTTCGATCCGAAGAGGTCGCCGGGCGTCTACTCGTTCACGTACGGCAATGTCGGCATCGTGGCGCTCGACGCGAACGACGTCTCGTACGAGATACCCGCCAACCTCGGCTACTCGGACGGGAAGCAGAGCGAGTGGCTGGACAAGCGGCTCGGGGAGCTGCGCAAGTCCGTTGATTTCATTGTGGTGTTCTTCCACCACTGCATGTACTCGACGTCGACGCACGCCTCGGACGGCGGCCTGCGCGACGCCTGGCTGCCGCTGTTCACCAAGCACCAGGTGGACCTGGTCATCAACGGGCACAACCACGTCTACGAACGGACCGATGCGATCAAGGGCGGCGAGGTCGGCAAGCGTGTGCCCGTGGGCGCCTCGACGGATCCGACGCGCGACGGGACCGTGTACGTCACCGCGGGCGGCGCCGGCAAGGAGCTGTACGGCTTTCCGGACGGGGTGGAGGACAGTTACGAGGGGAAGGTGAACGACCGAGAGTCGGTCGACAGCTTCCGCTGGACCAAGGGGAAGTCGGAGAACCCGGAGACCGTGGAGTGGTCCCGGGTTCGCTACACCGGCTTTTCGTTTCTCGCGATCGAGGCGGAGACCGGCTCGTCCGCGAAACTCAAGGTGTCGGCGCTCGCGCAGAACGGTGGGCGCATCGACTACTTCGAGGTGCGGCGCGGCAGTTGAGGCCGCGCCGCACCACTTACGGGTTGCGGCTCCCGGAAGCCGAGGGCTCAGCGGCCCATCGAAGGCGGGGGCTCAGTGGCCCGTCGCGCCGCCGTTGTCCCTGCGGTCGAGGGCGCGCTGGAGTGCGGCGGCGGCGTTCTTACGGTCGGACTCGCTCGTACGGGAGACGTGACGGACTCGGCGGACGGTCGTCTCGGCCATGGGAAATCGACTCCTTATGACAGCACGGAGTGCGGAAGGGGTTACGAGACGCCGGGTGGGGCGGGCGAGCGGGCCGCAGGGGTTGCCTGCCTAGGGCTCCGGCTCACGACCGCCATTCGCTTGATCGAGCGAGACGTTCGGCTTCTACAAAGCTAAGCGAGGACCGGGCGTCTGTCTCCACAATTACTCGGACTTCCTACTATCTGAGACGGTGGAATGAGTCACACCCGCCTGACCTGCGTAGATGACCGATCCGGTCAGAGCACGTCGCCGTCGCGCCAGTCGAAGACAAGTTCGTACGCAGGGTCGAGCCGGCCGACGGAGGCAGGGCGGAGGAAGAGCCAGACCTCTTCGTCCGGGAGGTGCACGATGCCGTCCGGGCTGTCCGGGCTGAAGGCGTGGATCCGGCCCGGCCAAGGCTGCCAGCCGCGAGCGGCGTACAGGCCCTCGCCCTCGTTCGTGGCGGAGAGCGCGCCGAGTGAGTACGCGCGGTCGATGACCCCTTCCAGGGCGGCCATGACCCGGCCGCCGAGCCCCTGGCGCCGGACGTCCGCGCGGACCGCGACGCCCTCGACGTAACCGGTGCGCAGCGAGCGGCCGTGGTGCAGCACCCGGCGCTGGACCACCGCGCCGTGTGCGGCGAGACCGGTGTCGTCGTGCACGAGGGCGTGGACGCCGCCGAGCGTGTGGTCCCAGTCCTCCTCGCTGAAGTCGCCCTCGAAGGCGTCGTCCAGGAGAGTGCGGACGGCGCGGAGCTCTGCGGGGGCGAGATCGGCCGTGTGAGCGGTACGCAGTCGGAGGGTCATCGCGCCAGTATCGCGGGGGCGGCGGGTGCGGAAGGCGGGGTGCGGACGGCTCGCTTCGGGAGCACGATGGGGAGTGGAGCGGTTCGCGATTCCGGCTTCGGCTTCGGCTTCGGCTTCGGCTTCGGGAGGGAGACCCGATGACCACCGCACTCCCACGTACGCGTGTGATGGCCCAGCACCGGTTCGGCGGACCGGAGGTTCTGGTGATCGAGGAGCGGGAGCGGCCCGCTCCAGGTCCGGGTGAGGTGTTGTTGAGGGTGCGTGCGGTGGGGGTCAACGCCCTTGACCGGCTGGTGCGTTCAGGGGCGGCTCCGGTCCTCGGGGAGCCGCCGTTCACCCTGGGCGGCGATGTCTCGGGCGTGGTCGAGGCGACCGGTGAGGGTGTCACGCTGCTCCGCCCCGGTGACGAGGTCTTCGGCAAGATCCCGGCCGGCGGCTACGCGGAGCACGTCACCGCGCCGGCCGAGCACTTCGCGGCCAAGCCCACGACACTGGACCACGTCCACGCGGCAGCCGCGCCCACGGCGACGCTCACCGCCTGGCAGGCCCTCGTCGACCTGGCCCAAGTCGCCCCGGGCACACGTGTGCTGGTGCACGCGGCGGCGGGCGGTGTCGGCCACGCGGCAGTACAGCTCGCCAAGGCGGAGGGCGCGTATGTCATCGGCACGGCGCGCGCCGACAAGCACGGCTTCCTGTACGACCTCGGCATCGACGAGGCGGTCGACTACACGGCCACGGACTTCGCCACCGTCGTACACGACATGGACGTGGCCCTCGACCTGATCGGCGGCGACTACGGCCCGCGCACGCTCAACACCCTGCGTCCCGGAGGTCTGTTGATCTCGGCGATCCCCGGCGACCTCGGCCTCTCCCCCGAGGACGTGGACGCCCGAGGCATGCGCTTCGCGGTCGTCCAGACGGAGCCGTCGGGCGTCCGCCTGGGGAAGATCGCCTCGCTCCTGGCGAGCAATCGCCTGCGTATCCACGTGGAGGCGGTCCTGCCTTTCGCGGAGGCGGCCAAGGCCCATGAGCTGAGCGAGTCCGGACACGTCCAGGGCAAGCTCGTCCTCGCGCTCCCGGACTGACGCCTCCCTCCGGCCGCCTCCCACGCTGTAGGGCCGGTCTCTGTACTGAACCATTCATCAGCAATCCGATGTCTGATGCTGTCAGACTCCTTGACACTCCTCAAGAGCCCCTTCACCCTCACAGTCATCCGATGTCTGTGACAGGAGGGTTCTACATGGCGGTCCAACTCCGGGCCCGCACCATCGTGTTGACGCTCTGCTCCGCACTGCTCGCCACGGCCACCGCGGCGCTTCCCGCTCGCGCCGAGGCCCCCGCGGCCCCGGCATCCTGGGAGGTGCGCGGCCCGCACGGCTCCCCCACGGCCGTGGTGGCTCTCGACGACGGCCGGCCGACGCTCACCGTGAGACGCGCGGGCCGCACCGTCCTCGAACCGTCTCCGCTCGGGCTCGTCACCGAACAGGCCGACTTCTCCAAGGACTTGACCTTAACCGGCCGTACCGACCGCACGATCAACGAGCGCTACACCATTTCAACCGGCAAGTCCCACAAGCGCGTTGCCCGGATGACCGAGTCCCGCTTCCGCTTCCGTACAGCCGACGGCGCCCGGCTCGACCTGCTCACGCGTGTCGCACCGGACGGCGTCGCCTACCGCTACGTCCTGCCGGGCGACCACGGGGACGTCGTCCGCGAGGCCTCCGCCTTCACCTTCCCCGCCACCGCCGAGGCCGTCATCAACCGCTACCGTGCGGACAACGAACTCCCCTTCATCCGCTACGAGTCGGCAGCCGCCGCGCCTGAGGGCACGTACTCGATGCAGGCCCTCTTCAAGACGGACGGCGGCTACGCCCTGATCGCCGAGTCGGACCTGACCGGCAGCTACGCGGGCGCCCACCTCACCCACGCCGCCGACTCGCCGACGTACGGCGTCGGTCTGTGGAACAACGACCCCATCCAGGTGTCCGGCTCGCTCACCACCCCCTGGCGCACGGTGATCACGGGTGATCTGGCGACCGTCACAGAGTCGACGTTCACGGACGACCTCGCCCCCAAGTCCCGGGTCCGCGACACCTCCTGGATCAAGCCGGGCGCGGCGCTGTGGACCTGGCTGGCCGGCGGCAAGGAGGCCGGGCAGAGCCTGGAGGCGCAGAAGAAGTACGTGGACTACGCGGCCGAGCGCAACTGGCCCTACGAAGTCGTGGACGCGGGCTGGTACTTCAAGCCCGGCGAGTGGGAGGTCATCGACCCGGACTGGCAGACGAACAGCTGGATGCCGGAGCTGGTGCGCTACGGCAAGGAACGCGGCGTCGGCATCCACGTCTGGCTGCACTACACCCTCCTCACCGACCCCGTCGAACGCGAGAAGTGGCTCTCCACGCTGGAGAAGTGGGGCGTCAAGGGCGTGAAGATCGACTTCATGGACTCTGAGTCGCAGGAGCGGATGAGCTGGTACGACGACGTACTGAAGGACACCGCCAAGCATCGCCTCATGGTCAACTTCCATGGCTCCACGATCCCCAAGGGCATGCAGCGCACCTGGCCCCAGGTCATGACGCTGGAGGGCGTCGGCGGCGAGGAGAAGCGCAACAACACCCCGGCGCAGCTGGCCGCACTGCCCTTCACCCGCAACGTCATCGGCTCCATGGACTTCACCCCGGGCGCCTTCCACCGCCCGTACCGCCCCAACGTCCAGTCGGACGCCGGTGAGTTGGGCCTGAGCGTGCTCTACGAGTCCGGCATCCAGAATCTCGCCGGCACTCCGGAGTCGTACGACGCCCGCCCCGAGGCCCGCCGTTACCTGGAGCAGCTTCCCACCGGCTGGGAGGAGACCCGCCTGCTCACCGGCGACCCGGGCCGCTCCGCGGTCCTGGCACGGAAAGCTCCGGACGGCCGCTGGTTCATCGGCGGTACGTTCGCGGGCGCGGCCCAGAGTGTGGACGTACCCATGCGTCTCGGCGCGGGCAAATGGCTCGTGGAGACCGTGACCGACGGCCCGTCGGGTCTGGTCCGGGAGCCGCGCGTCGTCCACGGCGGCGGCACCCTCACCGTCCCGGTCGTGACGGACGGCGGCTTCGCGGCCCTCGCCTGCCGCTGGTACGCGGGCCGCACGACCTGCGACCGCTGACCACCGCACGACGTTCAGCGCCGCGAGACGGGCAACCGCCCGTCTCGCGGCGCGAAGGTTGCCCGCCCCAGGCCGGTTGAGCGGCTTTCAGCCCTTCAGGACCAGGACGGGGGTCGCCTCGATCCGCTTCCTGCGCCGGTCACTGACGGAAGGGCCGGGACGACATAGGAATCCCCTATAGCACGTGCTGACATTTCGTCTTTGCCTCTCGTTCTTTTCCGTACGTACCGTGAAACAGCTCGACGAGGTGCTCGCTGCGATTTCTCCCGAAGATTCGCGCTCTGCGCACGTCGATCCTTTTTCCGTCGAGCGGACAATTACGCGATCGAGAGGACCGGTGGCATGACCACGATCGAGAACGGATCGGGAACGCGAGAACTCGCGGGAAAGCGGGCCCTGGTCACGGGTGGTTCGCGCGGAATCGGAGCGGCCGTCGTGCGCCAACTCCTGGATGCGGGCGCCGAGGTGCTCACGACGGCCAGGTCGGCGACGAGCACGGTGCCGGAGGGGGCCACCTTCGTGGAGGCCGACGTGCGGACACGGGCTGGTGCGGAGGCACTCGCCGCCGCCGCACAGGAGGTGCTCGGCGGCGTGGACGTCCTGGTCCACAACGCGGGTGGGGCGCGACCGCACGAGGGCAGCTCGGCCATCCCCGACGAGGAGTGGCAGGACGCGCTGGACCTGAACTTCCTGGCGTCGGTGCGGCTGGACTCACTGCTGATACCGGGGATGCGGGAACGGCGTTCGGGGATGATCGTGCACGTCTCCTCGTCCGCGGTCCTCACCCCGATGGCACCGTTTCTGCACTACACCACGGCGAAGGCGGCGCTGGAGAACTACAGCCGGGGACTGGCCCTGGAGCTGGCCCCGCTCGGAATCCGGGTCAACGCCGTGTCTCCCGGCAGAACCGCCACCCCCGGCGGCGAACAAACGCGGGAGCAGTGGGCGGAGGTGTCCGCGCGCATGGGCGCGGCACCGGCGGAGACCAACGCCGACGACACCCCGCCGCTGGGGCGCGATGGTCAGCCCGAAGACATCGCCCACGCGGTGCTGTTCCTCGTGTCCGAGCGGGCGAGCTGGCTGACCGGGAGGAATCTCATCGTGGACGGCGGCGAATTCCCCATGGGTTGACGCCGACCGGAATTCCGGAACGCCGGTTCCGAAAAGAAGAATTCAGCGGTCGCCCGTCTCGTTCCCGGCCGTCAGGAAACCGGTGAGAAGAAAGTGGACTCGGACCAGGTTTCCTGACGCAGGAGTTCGAGAAGCGCCGTCTCCGCCGGGCCCGCGCCTTGCCGGACCACGGCGATGACGGGCTGGGACACGACCGGGAACACCGGGCGAACAAGGTCCTGGTGACCGTGGGGCACCGCGGAGGCCGGGACGAGCGTGACCCCCAGCCCGTGGGCAGCCCAGCGCACGGCCGTCGCCGTCTGGGACACGCGGGCGGCCGTGGCCGGGGTCAGCTCGTTGTCCCGCAGCACGCTCAGCAGCACGCCGTCGAGCGCGCTGTCGCGGTCGAACCTCACCCACGGCTCCCCCTCCAGTTCGCGCAGCTCGACCCGGTCCGCGGCGAGTTGCCGGTGTCCGGCGCCCAGCACCACGACGAACTCCTCGTCGCCGAGGTGGTGGGCGTCGGAGGGACTCCGCTCGCACGAGGCCATCAGGGCGAGATCCACCACGCCCCGGCGGCACAGCCGCTCCAGCTCGGCGGAGCTCGGCTCCTCGAAGACGGTGACCTCCAGCCGCGGGAAGCGGCGACGCAGCGTGCCCAGCGCGCTCGGCAGCTGTTGGGTGCCAAAGCCCATCTGCACCGCGACCACCAGCTCGCCCACCAGCTCGTCGGCACCGGCCCGCGCCGTCGCCCTCGCCCGCCGCGACGCGGTCACCGCGACCTCCGCCTCCCGCAGGAACGCGCGGCCGACCACGGTGGGCACCAGTCCGGTCGGCGTGCGGGCGAACAGCTTCACGCCAAGTTCCCGCTCCAGGCCGCGGATCTGCTGGGACACAGACGGTTGAGCGACGTGCAGCAGCTCCGCCGCCGCCGTCACCGAGCCCTCCTCGGCAACGGCCAGGGCGTACTCGTACTGACGAAGACTCATTGGCGCCCGTCCCCTCCCTGCGGTGGGCCGCGGTCCACCCCGTTGTCATCCTTGTAGACCGAGGCTAACCGCTGCGCTCCAGCCACCGGTTCGGCGGCTGGAGCGCGGTCGTCCGTGAACAGGCCGAGGCGGTCGAGGACTTCGGTGGTCCGACGACCGGATCAGCCCATGTGCGGGTACGGGTAGTCCGTCGGCGGAACCAGGGTTTCCTTGACGGCTCGGGTGAGGGTCCAGCGCTGGAGGTTCTGGGGAGCGCCGGCCTTGTCGTTGGTGCCGGAGTTGCGGCCGCCGCCGAAGGGCTGCTGGCCGACGACGGCACCGGTGGACTTGTCGTTGATGTAGAAGTTGCCGGCGGCGTAGCGGAGTTTCTCCGCCGTGTATGCCGCCGCCGCGCGGTCGTTCGCGATGACGGCGCCCGTGAGGGCGTAGTCGGACACCGACTCCATCTGGGTCAGCATCTCCTCGTACTTCTCGTCGTCGTAGACGTGCACCGCGAGGAACGGGCCGAAGTACTCCGTCGTGAAGACCTCGTTGGCCGGGTCGGAGCACTCGACGACGGTCGGGCGGACGAAGTAGCCCACCGAGTCGTCGTACGAACCGCCCGCGACGATCGCGCACTTCGGGTCCTCCGCGGCCCGGTCGATCGCCGCCTTGTTCTTCGCGAAGGCGCGCTCATCGATGACGGCACCGATGAAGTTCGACAGATCGGTGACGTCGCCCATCTTGATGCCGTCGACCTCGGCGGCGAACTCCTCCTTGAAACCGCCGTTCCAGATGGAGGCCGGGATGTACGCGCGTGAGGTCGCCGAACACTTCTGGCCCTGGTACTCGAAGGCGCCCCGGGTCAGCGCGGTCTTCAGCACGGCGCGGTCCGCGGAGGGATGCGCGACGAGGAAGTC
Source organism: Streptomyces sp. NPDC006365 (assembly GCF_042870755.1). Lineage (NCBI taxonomy): Bacteria > Bacillati > Actinomycetota > Actinomycetes > Kitasatosporales > Streptomycetaceae > Streptomyces > Streptomyces sp. NPDC006365. The sequence continues at coordinate 67,965 of NZ_JBIAHS010000015.1, read as the reverse complement.
CTTGCCGCCCGTCTCGCCGACCAGACGCGGGTACGTGCGGTACTTGTCGATGTTCGCGCCGACCGTCTTCCACAGGTGCCGGAACGTCTTCGTCGAGCCGGTGAAGTGGATGCCCGCGAGGTCACGGTGGTTCAGGGCGATCTCGGAGACGGCCAGACCGTCGCCCGTCACCAGGTTGATGACACCCTTGGGCAGGCCCGCCTCCTCCAGCAGCTGCATGAGCAGGACGGCCGCGTGGGTCTGCGTCGGGGACGGCTTCCACACGACGACGTTGCCCATGAGGGCGGGCGCGGTCGGCAGGTTGCCCGCGATCGCCGAGAAGTTGAACGGCGTGATCGCGTAGACGAAGCCCTCCAGCGGGCGGTGGTCGAGGCGGTTCCAGACGCCCGTCGAGTTCGCCACGGGCTGCTCGGCGAGCAGGTCACGGGCGTACTTGACGTTGAAGCGCCAGAAGTCGATCAGTTCGCAGGGGGTATCGATCTCGGCCTGCTGCGCGGTCTTCGACTGGCCGAGCATGGTGGAGGCGGCCAGTGTCTCGCGCCAGGTCGTGGACAGCAGCTCGGCGGCGCGCAGGATGATCGCGGCGCGGTCGTCGAAGGACATCGCACGCCAGGCGGGCGCGGCGGCCAGGGCCGCGTCGATCGCGTCCTGCGCGTCCTGCTGCGTCGCGTTGCGGAAGGTGCCGAGCACGGCCTTGTGGTGGTGCGGCTGCACGACCTGGAACGGCTCGCCACCGCCCATCCGCTTCTCGCCGCCGATGGTGCAGGGCAGGTCGAGGGGGTTCTCGGCCAGCTCCTTGAGCTTGGCCTCGAGCCGGGCGCGCTCGGGAGAGCCGGGGGCGTAGCCGTGCACCGGCTCGTTGACGGGGGTGGGGACCTGGGTCACAGCGTCCATGTGTTCCGTACTCCTTAACTGAGCGGTGGGGTCAGCCCTTGGTGAGGATCGAGCGGGCGAAGAACCGGAGGTTCGCCGGCTTCTCCGCGAGGCGGCGCATGCTGTGCTTTCCCGGGGGACGCAGCATCCGACTGTGGCTGCGCCACGGGCCGGACCCCCGGCCGAAACTCCGTGTGTCTGTCATGTCTCAGCCTCGGGTCAGCATGCTGCGGGCGAAAAAGCGCAAGTTCGCCGGTTTCTCCGCCAACCGGCGCATGAAGTAGCCGTACCAGTCGGTGCCGTATGCCGTGTAGACGCGTACGCGGTGCCCTTCGGCGGCGAGCCGGGTCTGCTCCTCGCCGCGGATGCCGTACAGCATCTGGAACTCGTAGTCTTCGAGTTTGCGTCCCACGCGCCGGGCCAGCTCCTGGGTGATGGCGACGAGGCGTGGGTCGTGGGACCCGATCATCGGGTAGCCCTCGCCCTCCATCAGGATCTTCAGGATGCGGACGTACGCCTTGTCGATCTCGGCCTTCTTCTGGAACGCGACCGACGCGGGCTCCTTGTACGCCCCTTTCACGATACGCACGCGGCTGCCGCTCGCGGCGAGACGGCGGGCGTCGGCCTCGGTGCGGTACAGGTAGGCCTGGATCACGCAGCCGGTCTGCGGGAAGTCCTTCCGCAGCTCCTCATGGACGGCGAACATCGAGTCGAGCGTGGTGTGGTCCTCAGCGTCCAGCGTGATCGTGGTGCCGATGCGGGCGGCGGCCTCGACGACGGGACGGACGTTGGCGAGCGCCAGCTCATGGCCTTCCGGGAGCGCCTGGCCGAACAGGGACAGCTTGACCGACATCTCGGCCCGCTCGCCCAGGCCGAGACCTTCGAGGTGGTCGATCAGCTGCAGATACGCGTCGCGCGCCGCCGTGGACTGCTCGGGCGTGGTGATGTCCTCGCCGACCACGTCCAGGCTGACCTCCAGCCCCCGGTCGGTGAGGTGCTTGACGACCGGTACGGCGTCGTCGACCGACTCACCGGCGATGAACCGCTCGACGACCGGCTTCGTCACCGGCGCCGCCGACACCAGGCGGCGCATCCTGTCGCTGCGCGAGGCGGCGAGAATCACGGGTCCCAACACGGGGCAACCTCCACAACAGCGACCAGCAGGGGGCCGTGACCGAACGTTCGCGGGTGAACGCCTCGGCGACGGCGCGGAGAACCACCGTGAAACTTAAGGATCCCTCCGATCGTGGGCCATCGACAGACGTCACGCATCCGTGCCCTGGATCTCAGACATCTGTATGAAGGGCGCGGGAAATGCGGGAGAATGCCCGAGTGAAAGGCGACTACCAGGAACTTGTCGACGAGATCTCGGGCCTCCTCGGCGCACCCGCGACGCTGGAGAACCGGGACTTCGAGTTGATCGCCTTCGGCGCGTACGACAGCGACAGCGAGATCGACGAGTCCGCCCTGGACCCCGTGCGCACCCGCTCGATCCTCACCCGCCGCTCCACCACGGCGGTCCGCACCTGGTTCGAGAGCTTCGGCATCGCCCGTGCCACCGGCCCGGTCCGTATCCCGCCGACGCCGGAGGCCGGGGTGTACCGGGGGCGCGTCTGCCTTCCGGTACGCCATCGGGAGCTCGTCCTCGGTTACGTATGGCTGCTCGCCGACGATCCGGGCCCCACAAAGGAGCAGCTCGACGCGGCCATGGAGGTGACGGCCCGGATCGGCGACCTCCTGGCGGACGAGGCCCAGGCGGGCGCGGACCTGACCCGTGAACTGCGCGCCGTCCTGACCGCCGAGCGCGGCTGGCCACGGGACATGGCGGTGGCGGAACTCCGTACGGCACTGGGCGTGCGCGGCGAGGGACTGCACACGATGGTCTGCGTGACCCCCTGGCCGTCCGCCGACCCGGACGACGCGCCTTCGGTCCGTACGATCCCTGGGGCGACGGCCCTGTGCACGGTCCCCTGGGGCACCACCGGCCAGAGCCTCGCCCTGTTGGTGCGACTGCGCTCGTCGACGGTGCTGACACCGGCGACTTCGGCGGCTGCGCGGCTGCTGAGGGAGGCGGAGGGGACGAGAACGGCCTCGGAAAGCCCGGCGGCGGGAATCGCGGCGCCCCGCAGTGGCCTCGCCGGACTGGGTGCCGCCTGGCAGGAGGCCTCGGCCGCGGCCGGTGCGGCTCTGGCCGAACCGGGGATCGGCCCGATCGCCGAGTGGGCCGCCATCGGCCCGTACCGCCTGCTGACGGCGCTGCCCGCGGAGGCGGCCCACGACCCGGTCGTAGTCCCCCTGCTGGACCCGGCCCACCGTGAACTGGCCCGCACCGCCGAGGCGTTCCTCGACTGCGCGGGGCAGGCGGGCCGCACGGCAGCCCACCTGGGCATCCACCGCCAGACCCTCTACTACCGCCTCTCCCGCGTCGAACAGCTCACCGGCCTGGACCTGGACGACGGCGAGGACCGCCTCCTCCTGCACATGACGCTGAAGGCACACCGTCTATAAACGCTCCCGGCCGGCGAGGCTCAGGCCAAGGACTCGAAGTAGGCCTTCTGGGCGGGGTAGTAGTCGTCGAAGTCGGGGCGGGGGCCGTCCGTGCGGGCGGCGGTGAGCATGTCCAGGTAGTACTCCCAGCCCGGGCCGGTCGAGCCGAGGTCCTCAGTGGAGGTGAGGTGGTGGACCAGACGGAGCTCGGTGGTGCCGTCGGTCTCGGCCAGGAGCAGCTCCAGCGACCAGACGCCTGCCTCGTCCTCGGTGGTGACGGCGAGCCGGTGCGGCGGTTCGCAGGCTTCTATGCGCATCGGCATCCAGGGCGCCGACTCCTCGAAGGCCATCTGCGCCTCGATGGTGCGGCCCGGCGCCGCCTCGCCGCGCCACGGCCCGAACCAGCGGGCCGTACGCTCCGGCTCGGTGACGCTCGCCCACACGTCGTCGACGGGGGCGCGGTAGGTGCGGGTGAGGATCAGGTCGTATCCCGTCGCAGTGGGTACGAGCCGACCGGTGGGTTCAGGGGTGATGCCAGTCATGCCGTGTCCTCTCTGGAGTGGTGCGCGGTGTCGGTGGGCTGTGCCCGGTCGCGGTCCCGGCGCGTGCGGTGCACTTCGGTGTCCAGTGCCGCGAGGCGCGTCGGCCAGTCGAGGTGCCGTTCGTCGAACCGGGTGAGCCACGCGGCCAGTCCGGCCAGCCGGGAGCGTACGAGCGAGTAACGCCGATGACGTCCCACCTGCTCGTCCCGCACCAGGCCGCTCTCCCGCAGCACCCGCAGATGACGGCTCACCGCGGGTCGGCTGATGGTGAACCGTGAGGCGATCTCGCCCGCGGTCAGCGGGGCGTGGCGCAGCATGACCAGGATCTCCCGGCGCACCGGATCGGCGATGGCGTCGGCCACCTCGGTCAGTTCGTCCACGACTGAAGCGTAACCCACAGGTTACGCGTTCACCCGGTCTTCGGGATTGCCTGCTGGGGCCGCCCACCGGACAGCCGGAATCCGGACGCCGCTACTGAAAACGATTGTCATCATGCTACGGTCAGGCATACGTCCCCTTGACCACCCCTTTACCGGAGGGTCCCGTGCGCCTGCCCGCCCGCCTTCTCCCCGTGTCCGCGGTCGCCGCCGCGTCCGCCCTGCTCACCGGCTGCTTCTCGGGAGCCGCTTCGGACAGCTCCGTCGAGGGCGGCGAGAAGCGCGTACGCGTAGCGCACATGCTGCCGCCGCGCTCCGAGCTCTCGCCGCTGTCCGACGACGCCTTCAAGCTGTCCCGCTGGTCGACCGCCGAGACGCTCGTCAAGCTCGACGCGGAGGGCGACGCCCAACCCGCGCTCGCCACGAAGTGGCAGCAGAACGGGAAGACCTGGACCTTCGAGATACGTGACGGCGTCACCTTCCACGACGGTACGAAGCTCACCGCCGAGGCCGTCGTACGGTCGCTCACCGAGGCCGCCACCGCCTCCCCCAAGCCCCGCATCCTCGACGGCGTGGACCTGACGGTGAAGGCCGAGGGCGACTCGGTCGCCGTCACCACCGCCACCGAGGACCCGCTCGTCCCGCAGCGGCTGAGCTCGCCGCAGCTGTCGATCCTGTCGGCGAAGGCGTACGAGGGGAGGACGGTCAGCCCCGTCGGTGCGGGTACCGGTCCCTTCGAGCTGAAGAAGGTGAACGGCACTTCCTCCGCGTCCCTCGACCGCTACGACGACTACTGGGGCGGCAAGGCCAAGTCCCCCGGAATCGACGTGAAGTTCGTGCCGGACGGCACCGCCCGTGCCGCCGCCCTGCGCAGTGGAGAGGCCGACGTCGTCGAGGCGATACCGGTCTCGCAGGCCGCGCTGCTCGAAGAGGACCAGATCACCGAGGTGCCGATGCCGCGCACCAACACCCTGTACCTGAACACTTCCGAAGGGCCTTTCAAGGACGCCGCGTTGAGGGCCGCAGCCCGCGAGGCCATCGACGCCGAGTCGATCGTCAACGGTGTGTACGAGGGTCGCGCCGACGTCGCCGAGGGCCTGCTCGGGCCCGCGCTGCCGTGGGCCGCCGACCTGCGCCCGCCGGTACGGCGTGCCAAGGCCGGTGACCCTGCCGGGAAGGCCATCACCATCGGTACGTTCACCGACCGCGCCGAGCTGCCCGAGGTGGCCCAGACGCTGCAACAGCAGCTGCAGAAGGCCGGGTTCAAGGTGAAGCTGGACGTCCGCGAGTACGCGAACATCGAGTCCGACGCGCTGGCGGGCAAGTTCGACGCCTTCATCCTGTCCCGGGCGACCGTGCTCGACTCCGGCGACCCGGCCGCGTACCTCTACAGCGACTTCGGGTCCAAGGGTTCCTTCAACATCTCCCAGCTGTCGGACAAGACCGTCGACGCGGCCCTGGACAAGGCCACCGCGATGAAGTCCGGTGACGGGCGCCGCAAGGCCGTTGTCGACGCCGAGGCCGCGGTGCTCGCCACCGACGCCGCCGTGCCGATGCTGCACGAGCGGGTCATCCAGGGCGACGCGGCCGGCGTCGTGGACGTCGCGCACGACCCGCGCGAGCGCGAGCTGATCACCATGGAGACGTACGTCAAGTGACGCTCGTGGCACGCCTGTTGAAGGCCGCGTGGACACCGGGCGGCCGGGCCGGACTCACCCGGCTCGGCTGCCTCGCCGCAGTCCTCGCCACCGTCGGACTGCTCCCCTGGCTCTCCGGCCGCGACCCCGCGCTCACCGTGCTGCGCGCCCGGTCCGCCGAGCAGGAGGCGACGCCGGAGGCACTGACCGCGATCCGCGAGGACCTCGGCCTCGACGCGGGTCCCCTTTCCCTGCTGGGGAGTTGGGCCTCCGGGCTGCTGCGCGGCGACCTCGGCACCTCGTGGGTGTCGGGCACCGACGTACTGCCGTCGGTCGTCGCCGGGCTCCAGGTGTCGCTGTCCCTGATGGGCGCGGCCCTCGTCGTCGCGCTGCTGGTCGCCTGCGCCCTGGTCGTGCCCGTGCTCGTACGTGCCCGTGCGTCAGCAGGTGCTTTCGCCGCGATGCTCGTCGCGCTGCCCGAATTCCTGCTCGCCACGATCGCGTTGCTGGTGGGCGGGGTGTGGCTGGGCTGGCTGCCGACCTCCGGCTGGATCGGCCCCCGGTACATGGTGCTGCCCGCGCTGGCGCTGGGCATCCCCGCGGGCGGGCTGCTCGGCCGCCTGGTCGCCGACGCGCTGCCCGCCGTCCTCGAAGAGCGGTGGGTCGAGCTGTGGCGGGGTGCCGGGGTCCGTCAGGCACGTATCTTGGCCGCCGCGCTGCGTCGCGTACTGCCGCCGCTGGTACCGCAGTTCGGCATGGTCGCCGTCGGTCTTACGGGCGGAGCGGTCGCCGTTGAGGTCGTGTTCGCGGTACCGGGCATCGGGCGTACGGCGCTGGGGGCGGCCAAGTCGCAGGATCTTCCGCTGCTCCAGGGTTCGGTCCTCGCGCTGCTCACCCTGGGCCTGGTCGCGGGCGTGCTGGCGGCCCTCGTACGACGCCGTCTGCTGGGCCCCGCACTGCGGGACGCCGGGCTGACGCTGCCCGCGGCGCGTCCGGTCCGCGCGCATCCGGCCGTTTCGGTGGCGCTCGGGACCGTTCTGCTGACGTGTATCGGCTGGGGGCTGCTGCGCGACCCGTACGCCGTGGACACGACCGCCCGGCTCCAGGCACCGTCCTGGGCGTACCCGCTCGGCACGGACGGTCTTGGCCGTGACGTGCTGGCCCGGCTCGGGCACGGCGCGGCGTCGACGGTCGGCACGGCGGCAGTGGTCTGCCTGATCGGCCTGCTCCTCGCGCTCGCCCTGGGTTTTGTGCCCTCCGTCGCGTCCGGGGCCTCCGACATCGCCAACGCGCTGCCGCCGGTGATCGTCGGCATCCTGGTCGCGGCGGTGATGGGCCCCGGCACGGGCGGCGCGGCACTCGCGGTGGCCCTGATCTCCTGGCCGGCGCTGTCGGCCCACGCGGCGGCACTGGTCCAGGAGGTACGCGCCTCGACGTTCCTCCAGGCCCAACGCGCCATCGGCGCAACCCCGTGGTGGATCCTCACCCGCCACGTGCTGCCCTCCGTGGCGGCTCCGGTCGCCCGCCACGCGCTGCTCCGCCTGCCGGGCATCGCCCTGGCCCTCGCTTCCCTCGGCTTCCTCGGCCTCGGCGCCCAGCCGCCCGCCCCGGAGTGGGGGCTGCTCCTTGACGAGTCCCGCGCGTACGTGGAGCGAGCGCCGTGGGCGGCCCTGGCCCCCGCCGTCGCGCTGGCAGTGATGGCCGGCCTCGCGGTATCGCTGGCCGCGTACGCGGAGGGCGGCGCCGCGCGGGCCGACTCCGGGCGGCGCCGGTTCGCTGTCTCCCTTGCCGCGCTCCGTCCCAGTAAGTCCCGTAAGGAGTCCCTCCGTTGAGCAGCGCCGAACTCCTCCTGTCCGTCCGGGACCTGCGCATCTCCTTCGGCGCCGTCGAAGCGGTACGGGGCCTCTCCTTCGACGTCCACGAGGGCGAAGTCCTCGCCGTGGTGGGCGAGTCGGGCGCGGGCAAGTCGCTGACGGCGCGGGCCCTGCTGGGCATTCCGCCGCGCGAGGCAACGGTGACGGGGAGCGTACGGCTGGGCGCGGACGAACTGGTCGGCGCCTCCCGCTCCGTACGCACCGCCCTCTGGGGCCGCCGCGTCGCCCTCGTCCCCCAGGACGCCCTCTCGTTGCTCTCCCCCGTACACCAGGTCGCCGACCAACTCGCCGCCGCCGTACGGTCCGTGGGTCGCGTCTCCCGCAAGGAGGCGCGGGCCCGTTCGGTGGCCGCGCTGGAGGAGGTCGGCATCGCGCCGGACAAGGCGCGGGCGTACCCGCACGAGTTCTCGGGCGGCATGCGCCAACGGGCGGTGATCGCCATGGCGATGCTCCACCGGCCGAACCTCGTCATCGCGGACGAGCCCACCACAGCGCAGGACCCGGAAACGCAGAAGCAGGTACTCGACCTGCTGGCCAGCCGGACGGGGGCCGCGGGCGCCGCCCTGGTCCTGGTCACACACGACCTCGCGACGGTACGAGAGCACGCCGACCGGATGCTGGTGATGTACGCGGGGCGGCTGGTCGAGGCAGGGCCGGTGGCCGAGGTGTTCGAACGGCCTCGGGCGCCATACACGGCGGGGTTGCTGGCGTCGGTTCCGGGGCCCGTGGCGCCGGGGCCCGTGGCGCACAAACGCCGGCTGCCCGCCATCGCCGGTGCGCCCCCTGCCCCCACCGATCTCCCACCCGGCTGCGCCTTCCAACCCCGCTGCCCCTTGGCGGACGCCACCCGCTGCCGCACGGAGCAACCCGAACCCGAGGCCCACGACGGCCGCACCGTCGCCTGCCACCGCTGGCGCGAACTGACCGACAACCCCGCCGAGTTGTTCCTGGAGTCCGTGTGAGCCCCCTGCTCGACGTACGCGACCTGGTGGTCCGCCACGGCACCCGCACCGCAGTGGATCACGTCTCCTTCGACATCGCCCCCGGCGAGACGCTGGGCCTCATCGGCCCGTCGGGCTGCGGCAAGTCCTCCACCGCCATGGCCGTACTGCAACTGCGTCGCCCCGACAGCGGTGAAGTCTGGTTCGACGGCCGGGAGTTGACCGCACTGGACGAGCGACGGCTGCGGCCGCTGAGGCAGGCCATGCAACCCGTCTTCCAGGACCCGTACGGATCGCTCAGCCCTCGCCACCGGATCCGCGACGCCATCGCGGAACCCCTGCGCGTACAAGGGAGCTGGGACCGCACCACGGGCCCCGCCCGCGTGGCGGAGCTGCTGGAGCGGGTCGGCCTGGACCCGGCCCACGGCGACCGCCGCCCGCACGAGCTGTCCGGCGGACAGTGCCAACGCGCCGGTATCGCCCGCGCGTTGGCCTGCGAGCCGAAGCTCCTGATCCTCGACGAACCGGTCTCCGCCCTCGACCCGTCCCTGCGCGCGGGGATCCTCAACCTCCTGGCCGAACTGCAGGAACGCCTGGGCCTGGGCTACTTGTTCATCTGCCACGACATGGCGCTCGTACGCCACTTCTGCGACCGCGTCGCGGAGATGCGCGACGGCCGCCTCATCAGGACGACTCCCGAACCGCCTGCGCGATCACCTGCCGCAGCCCTTCGGTGAGTTCGTCCGCGGTGGGCGCGCCCTCCGGATCGAAGGTCCACTGCGCGATAAGGCCCGACATCAGGGTCGTATAGAACTTGCCGAGGGTGTCCACGGTCTCGTCCCGGACGTCTTCCTCCGCCCCTCCCATGAACAGCGGGATGATGCCGCGACCCGCCTCCCGCTGGGCCCGCACCAGATGTTCGCGCACCTCGGGCATGCGGTCGCCCATGGTCACGACCTCCATACTGAGGTGCCACGGTGAGCCGGGCTCCCGCATCGTGGCGATGATGTTGGACCACGCCTCCCGGAACCGCTCGATCGAGCCGGGCTCGCTGCCGCTCTCGATCTTCCCGCCGTCCTCGAAGGCATCGCCGAGGTCCTCGACCAGCGACACGTAGGCCTGTGCCAGCAGCGCGTCCTTCGATCCGTAGTGGTAGCCGATCGACGCCAGGTTCGTCCCCGACTCCTTGACGATGTCGCGCGCCGTCGTGCGCGCGAAGCCATTCGCCAGCAGGCAGCGCTTGGCGCCTTCGAGCAGATCCTCACGATGTCCCATGCGGATCAGCGTACCGCCGAGACAGACGACCGTCCTAGACGCACGTCTTACACAATTGTTCTAGACATTCGTTTAATACACCCGTACATTCTTCGGCATGACGAACCCGAATGGCGCGACCACCACCCCCACACCCCTGGCCGGACGCCGTGAATGGACCGCGCTCGGCGTCCTGATGCTGCCGCTGCTCCTGGTGTCCATGGACGTCTCGGTCCTCTACTTCGCGGTCCCGGCGATCAGCGCGGACCTGGAGCCGAGCGGCACAGAGCAGTTGTGGATCTTCGACATCTACGCGTTCGTACTCGCCGGTCTGCTGATGACGATGGGCTCGCTCGGCGACCGCATCGGCCGCCGCAGGCTGCTCCTGATCGGCGCCGCGGCGTTCGGCGCCGCCTCGCTGGTGGCCGCGTACGCGAACAGCGCCGAGACGCTGATCGCGGCCCGCGCGGTGCTCGGCATCGGCGGTGCGACGCTGATGCCGAGCACGCTGGCGATCATCCGCACACTGTTCACGGATCCGGCCCAGCGCGCGAAGGCGGTCGGCATGTGGTCGGGCGTGATGACGGCCGGTGTGGCGCTCGGCTCGGTGATGAGCGGCGTCCTCGTCGAGCACTTCTGGTGGGGCTCGGTCTTCCTGGTCAACCTGCCCGCGATGGCGCTGCTACTGGTCCTCGGCCCGATCCTGCTGCCCGAGTCGAAGAACCCCGCGCCCGGCCGCTTCGACCTGCTGAGCGTTCCACTGTCCATGGCCGCCGTACTGCCGGTGATCTACGGCGTCAAGGAGATCCCGTCCGAGGGCTGGAACGTGCGGTACGTGATGTCGGTGATGATCGGCCTCTTCTTCGCCGCGCTCTTCGTCCACCGGCAGCGCACCGTCGAGTCGCCGATGATCCCGCCCTCGCTGTTCCGCGGCCACGGCTTCTCCCCCGCGGTGTCGCTGAACCTTCTCTCCATGTTCGCGATGATGGGCTCGGCGTACTTCACCACGCAGTACCTCCAGTCGGTGCTCGGCAAGAGCTCGATGGAGGCCGCACTGTGGGGGCTGCTGCCCAGCGTCCTGGTCGGCGTCGCCGCGCCGGTCTCCGCGCAGTTGGTACAGCGGGGCGCGAACCGGGCGTACGTCGTCGCCGGCGGCTTCGTGCTCGCCGCCTGCGGTTACGGGATGCTGACCGTTTCCGGTACGGACTCGATGTGGCTGGTGCTGGCCGGCGCCGGTGTCATCGCCTCCGGGATCGTCACCGTCTCGTCCCAGATGATGGACCTGGCGCTGGGCACCGTACCGGTCGAGAAGGCCGGCACCGCCTCGTCCGTCCTGGAGACCGGCGCGGAGTTCGGCGGCGCGCTGGGCATGGCGGTCCTCGGCTCCATCGGCACCGCGGTGTACCGCCACGAGATCCCGTCTTCGGCCCCCGCCCCGGCCCACGAAACCCTCGGCGGCGCGCTCGCCGTGGCCCAGCAACTGCCGGGCCGGGCGGGCGAAAGCCTGGTGACCGCGGCGCGCGAGGCCTTCACCAGCGGAATGCAGGCGGCGGCGATCGCCGGGGCGGTGCTTCTGCTGGGAGCGGCGGTGCTGGCGTCGGTGACACTGCGGCGGGTACGGGTCCGGGAGACGCAGGCCGCGGAGTGCGAGTGCGAGAAGGCCCTCGTGTAGGGGCCTTCCCCATACGGAAAGGGTCCGAGCCACCAGCACGGTGGCTCGGACCCTTTCCGTAGATCCTCAGAGAGGTCAGACCAGGTTGACCGACCGGGCCGACGTCGCCCCGATCTCCTCCGCCAGCTCGTTGAGCACGTTCTGCGGAACCGTGTCGTCCACCGTCAGGATGGCCAGCGCTTCGCCACCCAGGTCCGTACGAGCGACCTGCATCCCCGCGATGTTGATGCCGGCCTCGCCGAGGATGCGGCCGAGGGTGCCGACGACGCCCGGGCGGTCGACGTACTTGAAGACGACCATGTGGTCGGCGAGGGCGAGATCCACGTCGTACTCACCCACCGCGACGATCTTCTGGTGGTGCTTCGGTCCGGCCAGCGTGCCGGAGACCGACACCTCCTCGCCGTTGCCGAGCGTGCCGCGCACGGTCACCACATTGCGGTGGTCCGGCGACTCCGAGCTGGTGGTCAGCCGTACCTCGACGCCCCGCTCCTGCGCGAACAGCGGAGCGTTGACGTACGACACCGTCTCGTCGACGACGTCCTCGAACACGCCCTTGAGAGCGGAGAGCTCCAGCACCTTGACGTCGTGCTGGGTGATCTCGCCGTACACCTCGACGTCGAGGCGGGCCGCGACCTCGCCCGCGAGCGCGGTGAAGATGCGGCCGAGGTTCTCGGCGAGCGGCAGACCCGGCTTGACGTCCTCGGCGATGACGCCTCCCTGGACGTTCACGGCGTCCGGGACGAGCTCACCGGCGAGTGCGAGGCGCACCGACCTGGCGACGGCGATACCGGCCTTCTCCTGCGCCTCGTCCGTGGAGGCACCGAGGTGGGGGGTACAGACGACCTGGTCCAGCTCGAAGAGCGGGGAGTCCGTGCAGGGCTCCTTCGCGTACACGTCGAGGCCCGCGCCCGCGACGCGGCCCTCCTTGAGCGCCGAGTACAGCGCCTCCTCGTCGACGATCCCGCCACGCGCGGCGTTCACGATCCGCACCGACGGCTTGACCTTGTGCAGCGCGTCGTGGCCGATGAGGCCGAGGGTCTCGGGGGTCTTCGGCAGGTGCACGGTGATGAAGTCCGAGACCTCGAGCAGCTCGTCGAGGGACAGGACCTTCACGCCCATCTGCGCGGCCCGCGCGGGCTGCACATACGGGTCGTACGCCACGACCTTCATGCCGAAGGCCGACATGCGCTGTGCGACGAGCGCGCCGATGCGGCCGAGGCCGACGACACCGAGGGTCTTCTCGGCGAGCTCGACGCCCGTGTACTTGGAGCGCTTCCATTCACCGTTCTTGAGCGCGGAGTTGGCCTGCGGGATGTTGCGCGCCGTGGCCAGGAGCAGGCCGCAGGCGAGCTCGGCGGCGGTGACGATGTTGGAGGTCGGTGCGTTGACGACCATCACGCCGGCCTTGGTGGCGGACGAGACGTCGACGTTGTCCAGGCCGACGCCGGCTCGTGCGACGACCTTGAGCTTGCCGGCGGCCGCGATGGCCTCGGCGTCGACCTTGGTGGCGGAGCGGATCAGGATCGCGTCGACCTCGGCGATGGCCGGGAGCAGTTCGGCTCGGTCCGCTCCGTTGCAGTGCCGGATCTCGAAGTCCGGGCCCAGGGCGTCGACAGTCGCGGGCGACAGCTCTTCAGCGATGAGTACGACCGGTTTGCCGTTGGCAGCAGTGCTCACGTGAGTCCTCACAAGTCCAATGCGGACGGCCGTCCCGACGGCCGCAGGCGGTGGAGGGGTTGCCGCGTGGAAGACGCACGACGCTGTGGCCCGACGCGTATGTAATGCAGCAGTCTAGTGCCGCGTGGGAGGTCGTCCTGCGCCTCCGCGGAAGGATCACTCATCCGTGGCTGCAGGCCGTGGACGAGTGGTTACCGGGGGTTCGGCAAAGGGGCCGCAGCGGATCGCTGCGGCCCCGTGCCTACGGCTTACGCCTCTTCGTCATTGACCCAGCTCATGAGCTTACGCAGCTCCTTGCCCGTGGTCTCCAGGAGGTGGTTCTCGTCCCGGGTCTTGTACTCGTTGTACTTCTTCAGGCCGCCGTGGTACTCGGCCATCCACTCGCGGGCGAAGGAACCGTCCTGGATCTCGGCGAGGACCTTCTTCATCTCGGCCTTGGTGGCGTCCGTGATGATCCGCGGGCCGGTGACGTAGTCGCCCCACTCGGCGGTCTCGGAGATCGACCAGCGCATCTTCTCCAGGCCGCCCTCGTACATGAGGTCCACGATCAGCTTCAGCTCGTGCAGGCACTCGAAGTACGCGATCTCCGGCTGGTAGCCGGCCTCGGTCAGCGTCTCGAAGCCCGCCTTGACCAGCGCGGCCGTACCACCGCAGAGAACGGCCTGCTCACCGAACAGGTCGGTCTCGGTCTCCTCGGTGAACGTCGTCTTGATGACGCCGGCGCGGGTGCCGCCGATGCCCTTGGCGTACGAGAGAGCCAGCGCGAAGGCGTTGCCGGTCGCGTCCTGCTCGACGGCCGCGATACACGGAACGCCGCGGCCCTCCTCGTACTGACGGCGCACGAGGTGACCCGGGCCCTTGGGAGCGACCATGCAGACGTCGACGTTCGCCGGGGGCTTGATGAAGTCGAAGCGGATGTTCAGGCCGTGACCGAAGAACAGCGCGTCGCCGTCCTTGAGGTTGTCCTTGATGGACTCCTCGTAGACCTGCGCCTGGAGCGGGTCCGGAACCAGGATCATGATGACGTCGGCCTCGGCGGCGGCCTCCGCCGGCGTCACCACGCGCAGCCCCTGCTCCTCGGCCTTCGCCTTGGACTTGGAGCCCTCGTGCAGACCGACGCGGACGTCGACACCCGAGTCGCGCAGCGACAGCGCGTGGGCGTGGCCCTGGCTGCCGTAGCCGATGACCGCGACCTTGCGGCCCTGGATGATGGACAGGTCGGCGTCAGCGTCGTAGAACAGCTCGGCCACTTTGGGTTCTCTCCTCGGGAGTGCAGGTGTTGCGTCCCACCGTATGACGGTGAGGGGAAGGGAAGTTTCGCGGTCTCGGAATACGGGCGGTCCGCTCCCCCTTTCGGAGCTCGACCGCCCGTATCAAGACTTACGCAGAACGGTCCAGCGCGCGCAGCGACCGGTCCGTGATCGAACGCGCGCCGCGGCCGATCGCGATCGTGCCGGACTGGACGAGTTCCTTGATGCCGAAGGGTTCCAGCATCTTGAGCATGGCGGACAGCTTGTCGCTGGAGCCGGTGGCCTCGATCGTGACGGCCTCCGGGGAGACGTCGACCGTCTTGGCGCGGAACAGCTGGACGATCTCGACGATCTGTGAGCGGGTCTCGTTGTCGGCGCGGACCTTCACCAGAACGAGTTCCCGCTGAACGGCCGAGCCCGCCTCGAGTTCGACGATCTTCAGGACGTTGACGAGCTTGTTGAGCTGCTTGGTGACCTGTTCGAGCGGCAGGTCCTCGACATTCACCACG
Organism: Streptomyces sp. NPDC006365; assembly: GCF_042870755.1. NCBI lineage: Bacteria > Bacillati > Actinomycetota > Actinomycetes > Kitasatosporales > Streptomycetaceae > Streptomyces > Streptomyces sp. NPDC006365. The sequence continues at coordinate 52,872 of NZ_JBIAHS010000015.1, read as the reverse complement.
ATGGTGATGCGGGAGATGTCGGGGTGCTCGGTGACACCGACGGCGAGCGAGTCGATGTTGAAGCCGCGGCGGGAGAACAGGGCGGTGATCCGGGCGAGGACACCGGGCTTGTTCTCGACCAGGACGGAGAGCGTGTGCTTGGACATTTCTCGGTGGTCTCTCTCGCTCAGTCGTCTTCGTTGTCGCCGAAGTCGGGGCGGACGTCCCGGGCGGCCATGATCGTGTCGTTCGAGGTGCCGGCGGCGACCATCGGCCAGACCATCGCGTCCTCGTGGACGATGAAGTCGACGACGACGGGGCGGTCGTTGATGGAGTTCGCCTCTTCGATGACCTTGTCCAGGTCGTCCGGGGACTCGCAGCGGATGGCGTGGCAGCCCATGGCCTCCGACAGCTTCACGAAGTCGGGGACCCGGGTGCCGGCGCTCGGCTGCCTGCCGTCCGCCTCCGGGCCGCTGTGCAGCACGGTGTTGGAGTAGCGCTGGTTGTAGAAGAGGGTCTGCCACTGGCGGACCATCCCGAGGGCGCCGTTGTTGATGATGGCCACCTTGATCGGGATGTTGTTCAGGGCGCAGGTGGTGAGTTCCTGGTTGGTCATCTGGAAGCAGCCGTCGCCGTCGACCGCCCAGACCGTACGGTCCGGCTGCCCCGCCTTGGCTCCCATGGCGGCCGGGACCGCGTAGCCCATGGTTCCGGCGCCGCCGGAGTTGAGCCAGGTCGCGGGCTTCTCGTACTGGATGAAGTGCGCGGCCCACATCTGGTGCTGGCCGACGCCCGCCGCGAAGATCGTGCCGTCCGGGGCGAGCTGCCCGATGCGCTCGATGACCTGCTGCGGCGAGAGCGAGCCGTCTTCGGGCTGGTCGTAGCCGAGCGGGTAATTGTCGCGCCAGCGGCTCAGGTCCTTCCACCAGGCGCTGTAGTCGCCGGTGTTGCCCTCGCTGTGCTCCTTCTGCACGGCCTGGACCAGGTCGGCGATGACCTCGCGGGCATCACCGACGATCGGCACGTCGGCGGCGCGGTTCTTGCCGATCTCGGCCGGGTCGATGTCGGCGTGGACGATCTTGGCGTACGGGGCGAAGCTGTCCAGCTTGCCGGTGACGCGGTCGTCGAAGCGGGCTCCGAGGGCGACGATCAGGTCGGCCTTCTGCAGCGCGGTGACGGCGGTGACCGAACCGTGCATGCCCGGCATTCCCACGTGCAGCGGGTGGCTGTCGGGGAATGCGCCGAGCGCCATCAGGGTGGTGGTGACGGGCGCTTCGGTGAGTTCTGCGAGGACCTTCAGCTCGGCGGTCGCGCCGGCCTTGACGACACCGCCGCCGACGTACAGGACGGGCCGCTTGGCGGCGGTGATCAGCTTGGCGGCCTCGCGGATCTGCTTGGCGTGCGGCTTGGTCACCGGGCGGTAGCCGGGCAGGTCCATGGTCGGCGGCCAGGTGAAGGTGGTCTTCGCCTGGAGGATGTCCTTGGGGATGTCGACCAGGACCGGCCCTGGGCGGCCGGTGGAGGCGATGTGGAACGCCTGCGCGATCGCCTGGGGGATGTCCTCCGCCTTGGTGACAAGGAAGCTGTGCTTGGTGATCGGCATGGTGATGCCGACGATGTCCGCCTCTTGGAAGGCGTCCGTACCGATCGCCTTGGACACGACCTGCCCGGTGATCGCGACCAGCGGCACGGAGTCCATGTGCGCGTCCGCGATCGGAGTGACCAGGTTGGTGGCGCCCGGCCCGGACGTCGCCATGCACACCCCGACCTTGCCGGTGGCCTGCGCGTAACCGGTGGCCGCGTGGCCAGCGCCCTGCTCGTGGCGGACCAGCACGTGACGCACCAGCTTGGAATCCATCATCGGGTCGTACGCCGGAAGGATGGTGCCGCCGGGAATGCCGAATACCGTCTCGGCCCCGACCTCCTCAAGAGAACGGATGAGGGACTGCGCTCCCGTCACCTGCTCGGGGGCGGACTGCTGTCCTCCGGAACGGGGCCGCGGCTGCGGGTGATGGGCCCCGGTGGCCTGCTCGGTCATCGGCATTCTCTTCTCGATGCTGAGGGTTTTTGCGAGGTTTGTGCAAAGTTCGACTGGTGCTGGTGCAACAAAAAACCCCTCGTGCCGTGAGGCAAGCGAGGGGAGCGCGTCGGGTGCGGTCGCTGGGAGTTCCGGCTCATCGATCCGGTCGTTCCCAGCTCAGCCGACGCGCTTTCCAAGTACGAGAATTCGGGTGCGCATGGCACAGACCCTCTCCCCGGCACACTGTGCCTGTCAAGTGGGTGGGACGGGAGTCTCATTATGTGAGCGTAGAGCCGTCCCTGTGGCGTACACCCCCGAAGAGCCGCCCACCGCATACGCACCGGAGCCTCCACCTGCGTAAACACCGGCCACCGAGCCGCTGACGAGGACCGGCTCGGCCGGGCGGCCGGGCAGGGGGTAGCGGCCGGAGGCCAGCGCGCGGCGCAGCCGGACCTCGTCGAGCGGTTCGGAGAAGGCCATGCCCTGGCCGTGGGTGCAGCCCATGTCGCGCAGGGCGGCGACCTGCTCGGGCCGGTCCACACCATCGGCCACCGACTGCAGCCCGAGATCAGCGGCGATACGGAGCAACCCACTGGTGATCTTGTGCAGCCGGGCCGACTCGACGACGCCCTCGACCAGAGAGCGGTCGAGCTTCAGTACGTCGACGGGGAGGCGCCGTAGCGCGGTGATCGTCGCGTAGCCGCTGCCGAAGCCGTCCAGGGCGATCCGGACGCCAAGACGCCTGAGCGCGCTCAGACGACGCTCCAACTCGTCCAGGGAGACCTGGGGATCCGTTTCGGCCAGTTCGATGACCAAGGCACCGGAGGCCACGCCGTGCCGGGTCAACAGGGCCTCGATGGAACTCAGGGGCATCGAACGGTCGAGGAGCCGGCGGGCGCCCATCCGGACGGCGACGGGCACGGCGAGCCCGGTGGCACCGCGCTCGGCGGCCTGCTCGATGGCCTCCTCCAGCATCCAGCGGCCGAGCTCGGCGGTGCGGTCGCTGTCCTCGGAGACGCGCAGGAAGTCGGCGGGCGTGAGCAGCGCGCCCTGCGCCGAGCGCCAGCGCGCCTGCGCGACGACCGTCTCGATCCGGCCGGTGTCGAGACAGACCACGGGCTGGTGCAGCAGCGCGAACTCGCCGTCGTGCAGAGCGGCCCGCAACCGGGTCGCGAGCTCCGCCTTCCGTACGACGTCCTGCTGCATCTGTGGCGCGTACAGCTCGACGCGGCCCTTGCCCGCGGCCTTGGCGCGGTACATCGCCAGGTCGGCGTTACGCAGCAACTCGCCCGCACCCAGGCCTGGTTCGGCGAAGGCGACGCCGATGGAGGCGGCCACCCGGACATCGTTGCCGTCGATGGAGTACGGCTGCGAGAGAGTGACGCGGAGCCGGTCGGCGAGCTCGAAAATGTGGCGCTCGCGCGCGGTGCGGTCGCGGGTGCCGTCGCCGACGATGAGGGCCGCGAACTCGTCACCGCCGAGCCGGGCCGCGGTGTCCCCCTGCCGTACGGCGTCCTGGAGTCTGCGCGCGGCCTGGACGAGCAGCTCGTCGCCGGCCTGGTGCCCGATCGTGTCGTTGACGGCTTTGAATCCGTCGAGGTCGATGAAGAGCACGGCGGTACCGCGGTCGGAGGAGCGGCGGCCGGAGAGCGCCTGCTGGACGCGCCGGGTGAACAGGGCGCGGTTGGGCAGGTCGGTGAGCGGGTCGTGCTCGGCGTTGTGCTGCAACTGGGCCTGGAGGCGCACCCGTTCTGTCACGTCACGGCTGTTGAAGATGAGGCCGCCGCGGTGCCGGTTGACGGTCGACTCGACGTTGAGCCAGCCGCCGTCGCCGGACCGGAAGCGGCATTCGATGCGCGTAGTGGGTTCCTCAAGTGGGCTGGCAGCGAGGAAGCGGCGCACCTCGTGCACCACGCAGCCCAGGTCCTCTGGGTGGATGAAGGAGGCGAGTTCGGTCCCTTCGAGTTCCTCCGCGGGCCGTCCGTAGACTCCGGCGGCGGCCGGGCTGACGTAATGGAGGATGCCGTTCGCCGTGGCGATCATGATGACGTCGCTGGAGCCCTGCACCAGGGAGCGGAAGTGGTTCTCCTTCTGGGCCAGTTCCTGGGTGAGGGTGATGTTGTCGAGCAGCATGATGCCCTGGCGCACGACAAGGGCGAGTACGACCGTGCCGCCGGTGATGAGCACCACGCGGTCGACGCTTCTGCCGTTGAGCACGTTGTAGAGAATGCCCAACGTGCAGACGGCCGCGGCCAGATAGGGCGTGAGTGCCGCGAGCGAACCGGCGATGGGCCGGCCTGCCGGATGCCGACTGGGACCTCCTCCCTGGAGGGGCACCTGGGCCGGTTGTGCCGACAGGGGTGCCGCTTGTCCCGGTCGGGGCCGTGGCACGTAGCCGAACACCACGCGCGTGTGCCCCTCTTCTTCCGTTTCCGTCTGTCCTTGTCGGTGCCCCACCCACGGGGCGTAGGCGAGCAGCAGCGAACCGGCGAACCAGCCGGCGTCGAGCAACTGGCCCGAGCGGTAGTCGTTGTGCAGCAATGGTGAGGTGAACAGCGCGTCGCACATCACCGTCAGGGCGAGGGCCCCTATGGCGGTGTTCACCGCGGACCTGTGGACGGGCGATCGCCTGAAGTGCAGCGCCAGGACCATGCTGATCAGGGCGATGTCCAGCAGGGGGTACGCCAGCGACAGCGCGGTGTGCGCGACACTCGGCCCCCCGGCCTTGGCCGCCTGGGCGAGCGCGAGACTCCAGGAGAGGGTGAGCAGCGAGCCGCCTATCAGCCAGGCGTCCAGGGCGAGGCAGATCCAGCCGGACTTGGTCACGGGCCGTTTGGCGAAGACCAGCAGTCCCACGATGGCCGGTGGTGCGAAGCACAGGAAGAACAGGTCGGCGTAGCTGGGGCTGGGTATCGGGCGGGACAGGACGACCTCGTACCAACCCCAGACGAAGTTGCCCGCCGCTGTCATCGCGGAGGAGAGGGCGAACAACAGCCAGGCGGGTCGAAAGCGGCTGCGGCCGGGCCGGGCGCCGAGGAAGCAGGAGACGGCCGCGGTGGCCGCTGCCGCGCTCAGCCCGAAGTCACCCATGATCAACGCGAGCGTCTGCGAGCCCCAGCTGAAGGCGCAGCCGATGGTGTATCCCGCGCACACCAGGGCCAGCACCACTTGCGGGGCCAGGCTCGTGCCGCCGTCGGTGAGCGGGCGGCGGGCCAGCAGCGCCCCCTGGGAGCTCACTGCGTCCCTCCGGTCCGCGCCGCCCCCGAGTCCCTCTGGTCCCGGCTTGCCGAAGGGGGTCCCCCCGCCCGAGCCGAGCGAGGCCGGTTCGAGGGTAGGGGTGCGTGCCGCCTGCGGCTGCTGGGCATGCGGTGGTGAGGGTGGCCGTGGCCGCTTCTGTGTGGTGCGTGCGAGGTTCGTCGGCGGCGGCCCCGCCGCGTCGGATCGTTGGTCCATAGGCCGTACATCGCCGTCGCCCCCCTCACAATCCACTGTCTCGTCCCCGGCGCCGTTGGGTGCGCGCCGCATCCCCTGTCCGGACGATACACCAGTCTCGTCACTCAGGGACATAGTCCCTCTACTCTGCGTGACGACCAGCGGTGATACGTGAACCGAACGCAGTCAGGGGACTGCGCAGGGTGGTCGCAGAGGCTACGCGCCCGTCGTAAGGACCACGTTCCGCATCGGCTCCCGGTTCACAAAACGATGGAACTGGTCCACCAGGAGCCGCTTGGCACGCGGATAGAACGCGGATGTCGGGCCCCCCACATGCGGACTGATCAGGACTCCCGGCGCATGCCACAACGGGTGCCCCTTGGGCAGCGGTTCGGGGTCGGTGACGTCGAGAGCCGCTCGGATCCGGCCACTTTCCAGCTCGGCGAGCAGCGCCTTCGTGTCGACGACACCGCCGCGGGCGACGTTCACCAGCAGTGCGCCGTCCTTCATCCGCGCCAGGAAGTCGGCGCCCGCCAGGCCCTTGGTCTGCTCGGTGAGCGGTGTGATGAGCACCACGACATCGGCGTCCGGGAGGAGTTCGGGCAATGCGGTGATCGGGTGCACAGGGCCGCGCTCCGTCTCACGGGCGGAGCGCGCGACGCGCGCCACCCGCGCGACCTCGAAGGGCGCGAGCCGGTTCTCGATCGCGGCGCCGACCGAGCCGTAGCCGACGATCAGAACGGACTTGTCGGCGAGCGCAGGCCGGAACCCCGATCGCCACTCCTCGCGCTCCTGCCCGCGTACGAAGTCGGGGATCCCCCGCAGCGAGGAGAGGATCAGCGTCAGCGTGAGCTCGGCCGTACTGGCGTCGTGCACCCCGCGCGCATTGCACAACTGCACGCCCTCGGGGAGCAGTCCGAGACCCGGCTGGACGTGGTCGATGCCGGCCGACATCGTCTGCACGACCCGTACGGACCTCATTTCGGCCATCGGCCGTACCGAGACCTCGCTGCTCTTCATGTAGGGCACGACATAGAGCGCGCAGTTCGCGGGATCGGCGGGAAAGTCCTGCTCACCGTCCCAGAAACGGTAGTCGAGGCCTTCGGGGAGGCCATCGATCTCGGCTGGGTCGAAAGGAAGCCACACTTCGGAAGTCATGCTCAGGAGGCTAGGCGAAGCATTGTCAGACCCAGAGGTTAGTTTGGGGGTCGCGAAAGGGAGGGCACAGCCAGGTGGAGCGCAGGACGATCGGGGCTGCGGCGCTCGATGTGGGGGCTGTCGGGCTCGGGTGCATGCCGATGAGCTGGGCGTACTCGGCTTCGCGACAGCGGGGCGATGAGTCGCTGCGGACCCTCCACACGGCCCTCGACCAGGGCTCGAGTCTCCTGGACACCGCCGACATGTACGGGCCGTTCACCAATGAGCTGCTGGTGGGCCGGGTGCTCAAGGAGCGGCGACCGGAGGCGTTCGTCTCCACCAAGTGCGGGTTGCTGGTCGGTGAGCAGCACATCGTCGCCAACGGTCGTCCCGGGTATGTGAAACGGGCCTGCGACGCCTCGCTGCGGCGGCTGCAGACGGACGTCATCGACCTCTACCAGCTGCATCGCGCCGACCCCGAGGTGCCGGTCGAAGAGACCTGGGGCGCGATGGCGGAGCTCGTGACGGCGGGAAAGGTACGGGCGCTCGGGCTGTGCGCGGTGGGCGCCCGCTCAAGCCGCCGCTTGGGGGCACACCTGCACGACGGAACGATCCGGCAGCTGGAGCGGGTGCAGCAGGTCTTCCCCGTGAGCGCGGTGGAGGCCGAGCTGTCGGTGTGGTCGCCGGAGGCACTGGACGGGCTGCTGCCGTGGTGCGAGGCGCGCGGCATCGGTTTCCTGGCCGCGATGCCCCTCGGCAACGGCTTTCTGACCGGCACGCTCACGCCCGGCGGGGGCTTCGAACCCGATGACGTACGCGCCCGGCATCCCCGCTTCACGGCCGAGATGATGGCCGCGAACCAGCCGATCGTGGCCGGTCTGCGCCGTATCGCGCGGCGGCACGGGGAGGAGATCGGTGAGGAGGTCACTCCTGCGCAGGTGGCACTCGCATGGGTGCTCGCGCAGGGGCGGCACGTGGTGCCGGTGCCGGGGGCCAAGCGGGAGCGCTGGGCGGCCGAGAACGCGGGGGCGGCCGGGCTGCGCCTGTCGGCGCGGGATCTGGCGGAGGTGGCGGAGCTGCCTGCGGCCCAGGGGTCGTGGGACTGAGCGGGACGCACGAGAGGGCACGACGGGTTCACAAGCGCGACGGGTTCGCAGCACGACGGCTCACAGTGTGATGAGCGAGAGTGGTTGGGGGACTGCGTAAAGGTCTCGCCGTAATGCGCGTCCGGATCTCGTCGCACTTCGCGTCCGGAGATCGGGAACCTGTGAGGCGGTTGCGGTGTATGAACAGTAGAACCTGCCGCGTCGAAGGGATCCAGATCGTGCAACGTCGAGCTGTGACGGCCGTGTTGGCCACTGCCGCCCTCCTGCTGACGGCCGGCTGTTCTTCCGGCGACAGGGAGGGGTCGGACAGCGGGGCGAACGCCTCCCCGAGTCGTACGGAATCGGGGTCCTCCCCCGGCGGGCAGGCGACCGAGGGGGCGCCATCCGCGAAGGGCTCCGTGAAGGTCGTGCGGACCGTCGCCGAGGGTCTGAACACACCGTGGGGCCTCGCGCCACTGCCCGAAGGCGACCTGCTGGTGTCCTCGCGGGACGAGGGGACGATCACCCGGGTCGACACGGAGAGCGGCGAGAAGACCGAGGTGGGCTCGGTACCGGGCGTCGCTGCCGCCGGCGAGGGCGGCCTGATGGGCCTCGCGCTCTCACCGGAGTACGCCTCGGACCGCATGGTCTACGCATACTTCACCTCGGCGTCGGACAACCGCATCGTGCGCATGCTGTACGACGAGAAGAAGCCGGCCGGTGAGCAGCTGGGCGCACCGGACACGGTGTTCAGGGGCATCCCGAAGGGCACGAATCACAACGGCGGGCGGATCGCCTTCGGCCCCGACAAGATGCTCTACGCCGGCACGGGCGAGCGGTACGAAGCCGAGCTGGCCCAGGACAAGAACTCCACGGGCGGCAAGATCCTGCGCCTGACCCCGGACGGCGAGCCCGCGCCGGGCAACCCCTTCGACTCCCCCGTGTACTCCTATGGTCACCGCAATGTGCAGGGTCTGGCCTGGGACTCCGAACGGCGCCTGTGGGCCTCCGAGTTCGGCCAGAACACCTGGGACGAGCTGAACCACATCGAGCCGGGCGACAACTACGGCTGGCCGGACGCCGAGGGCGAGTCCGGCGACTCCCAGTACCACGACCCGATCGCCCAGTGGGACGTGGCCGAGGCCTCCCCCAGTGGCATCGCCTACGCGGAGGGCTCCATCTGGATGGCGGGCCTGCGCGGCCAGCGCCTGTGGCGCATCCCCCTGAACGGCACGGAGAGGGCAGCCGACCCCCAGGCCTTCCTGGAGGGCGAACACGGCCGCCTGCGCACGGTGGTCTCGGCGGGCGAGAACAAGCTGTGGCTGGTCACCAGCGAAACGGACGGCCGGGGGTCCCCGGACGACGGGGACGACAAGATCCTTGAGCTGGAGGTGACGTAGGGCGGCACCGGACGGGTTTTCAGTCCGCGTCGGGGTCCGGTTCCGCGGGCGTCTGGGCAGGCAGGCGTACGACGACCTTGCCGGACGTGAGGTCTATCGGCCCACGCCCCGGGTCGCTGTCCCCGGCGTCCTCGCGGGTCATCTCCAGACGGTTCCGCTCGTCCTGGGTGTGCTTGCGGCCGGGTGCGAACAGTTGCTCGAGCATGTTGAACACGGCGCCTCCCTGGGCCCGGGGTCCTCTACAGCGTAAGCCTCACCCTGCCGCTTCAGCAGCGGGTATCTCGGACGGGAACAGCCGTAGCCGGTGGGCCAGTGCCGCTGCCTCGCCGCGGCCGGAGACGTTCAGCTTGGCGAGGATGTTGGAGACGTGGACGCTGGCCGTCTTGGGGGAGATGAAGAGTTCCTCGGCTATCCGGCGGTTGCTGCGGCCGGCGGCGACCAGGCGCAGGACGTCGCGCTCGCGGCTGGTGAGGCCGAGCGCCTCGGCCGGGTCGGCGGGGGTGAGGGCGGGCCGCTCCGGGGCCCGAGCGGTCCGCCTCAGGGTGAGGCGGGCGCGTTGGGCGAGCAGGGCGATGGACTCGGTGAGCGGGCGGGCGCGGAGGTGTCCGGCGGCGGCTCCGGCCAGGCGCAGGAGCTCGGTGGCGCGGTCGCGGGCATCGTCGTCGCCCGGGCCCGAGGCCAGCAGGGACTCGGCTAGGCGGTGGCGGACACAGGCCAACTCGTAGGGACGCTCCAGGGGTTCGAATTCAGTGACCGCCTCCGACCAGTGCTGCGGGGTGTCCCGGCCCTCGGCGCGCAGGAGCTCGGCGCGCACCCACTTCTCGTGGGCGAGCCAGACAGGAGCTCCCGTGGTGAGGTTCTTGACGGCCTCGAAGATGCGTTCGAGCACCTCGGCGCGGCCCGGTTCGGCAGCCGGCAACCCGCGCGCGTCGGCCTCGGCGGTCGCGGCGGCGAGCAGCACGGGCCATGCGTAGCGGTGCGTGCCGGGCCGGAATCCCGCGTCCAGGACCCGTGCCAGCTCGGCGCGGGCGTCGAGGAGGCGGCCTTCGGCGGCGGCGACGCCGAGGGCAACACCGGCCAGTGGCAGGGTGCGCTGGGGCATGGCGTCGTGCGTGCCGTAGTGGCCGTGGGCCTCGGTCAGCCGACGGGAGGCCTCGGCCACGTCTCCCCGGGCAAGCGCGATGACGGCGAGGAGCAGACAGGCACCGCCGTGCGGCTTGGCGCTCGGGCGGACTTGCTGCGCGTTCGTCGCGGCCTCGACGGCTTCGTCCCAGCGGCCCAGGGAGCACAGCGAATGGGAGAGGTTCTCCCACACCCAGGACTCCGACTCCAACAGACCCATTTTCCGGGTGAGTTCAATGCCCTCCCTGAGGATCTCGATGGCCTCCCGCGAGCGGCCGATGCCCTCCAGGTGGGACGGCAGGTTCACATGGCTGCGGCCCACGACGGCGGCAATGCCGAGTTCGACGACCCGGTCCCTGACCGCGTACACCTCGGTGAGTCCAACCTCGATGTCGCCCGCCTCGACCATGAGACCGCCCAGGGTGAGGCGCGCGTTCAGCTCGATGTCGCGGGCGCCCACCATCTGCGCGTACTCCACGGCGCGCTCGGCATCCGTCAGGGCGTCGGGTCCCGGTGTATGGAGCATGGACCAGTTGGCGACCGTCGCCAGGACCTCGGCGTGCACCTCCGAGGGCGGCAGGCCTCGTACCAGCTCCTGGGCGGTGGCGAGTTCCTTCCAGCCGTCGCCGCGGGCCAGTGCCTGCACCAGTCGGGAACGCTGGACCCAGAACCAGGCGGCGCGCAGGGGCTCGTCGTCGCCCTCCAGGAGATGCAGAGCCCGCTTTGTGATCTTCAGAGCGCGCTCGCGCTCCCCGCAGTACCGGCCCGCGACGGCCGCCTCGGCCATCAGGTCGAGATAGGTCAGCGGCTTGGCGGCCGGGTCGCAGCCGCATGGAGGAGCCGGGGCGCAGCCGCAGGGAGGATAGGCCTCGGTGTAGTCGACCGGGCGCAGCTCGGCGCGTACGCCGTCGGGGGCGGAGTCCCACAGCTCCATCGCCCGCTCCAGGAGCCGCAGTTGCTCCGAGTAGGCGTGCCGGCGGCGGGCCGCCACGGAGGCGTCGAGAACGGCCGGCAGGGCCTTGGCCGCGTCGTGCGCGTGATACCAGTAGCTGGCCAGGCGCGCGGCGCGCTCATCGGCCGGTACGAGCGTCGGGTCGGCCTCCAGCGCCTCGGCGTACCGCCGGTTGAGGCGGGAGCGCTCGCCGGGCAGGAGGTCGTCGGCCACGGCCTCGCGCACCAGGGAGTGGCGGAAGCGGTAGCCGTCCCCGTCCGGTGTCGCGAGCAGGAGGTTCGCCCCCACCGCGGCCCGCAGCGCCTCGATGAGATCGTCCTCGGAGAGCTGCGCCACGGCGGCGAGCAGCGCGTACTCGACGGTGGAGCCGCCCTCAGCGACGATCCGGGCGACCCGCTGGGAACTCTCGGGCAGGCTCTCGACCCGGACCAGGAGCAGGTCCCGGAGGGAGTCGGTGAGGCCGGTGCGGCAGCCCTCGTGCGCTGCCACGGCGAGCTCCTCGACGAAGAACGCGTTCCCGTCGGAGCGCTCGAAGATCTCGTCGACGAGGGTCGGGGCGGGCTCGGAGGCGAGGATTCCGGCGATCTGGCGGCCGACTTCGGCGCGGCTGAAGCGACCGAGTTCGATACGGCGGACCGTGCGCAGCCGGTCCAGCTCGGCCAGTAGTGGGCGCAGCGGATGGCGGCGGTGGACGTCGTCGGCACGATAGGTGGCGACGACGACGAGCCGGCCGCTGCGCAGCGTACGGAAGAGGTAGGCGAGGAGGTGGCGGGTCGAGGCGTCGGCCCAGTGCAGGTCCTCCAGGAGGACGACCACCGTGCGCTCGGCGGCGACGCGCTCCAGGAGGCGGACGGTGAGCTCGAAGAGACGGGCCATGCCCTCCTCGTCGTGCCGCCCACGCGAGGTGTCGCCCAGCTCGGGCAGCAGCCGGGCCAGCTCCTCCTCCTGCCCGGCAGCCGCGGCGGACAGCTCGGCGGGAAGCCGGCGGCGCAGGGCGCGCAGGGCGGTGGAGAACGGGGCGAAGGGCAGCCCGTCGGCGCCGATCTCGACACAGCCGCCGAGCGCCACGACGGCGCCCACACGGTCGGCCGCGCCGGCGAACTCCTCGATGAGCCGTGTCTTTCCGACGCCCGCCTCACCGCCGACCAGCAACGCCTGTGGCTCGCCCGCGGCAGCGCGGGCGAGCGCGTTGTTCAGCACGTCCAGCTCGTCGGCGCGACCGACGAAGACCGGACTGACGGACCTGGTCTCCACAACGCCGAGCATCGCACAGGGGTCTGACAGTGCGGCAGCGATTATCGGCGTCCCGCCCGTCCCCGGGCGCCCCGCACGGCGCAGTGCCGGGAGTCCCCCCGGACCCCCGGCACTGCTGGCGATTCCGGCGCTCTTGGCGCCTTCCCCGGCCGGCATCACGCCGCGCGTGCGAAACGGTGGCGGCGTGGGTGCGGGCGGCGGTTCACCTGCCCTTCGGTGTCGTCCTTCGCTGAGCGGCGGGCGGCACGGCGGGCGCGGATGGCCTCGCGCGCCAGCCGGTAGTTGTCGGCCTCGCGGATCATCTCGGCGGAACGGATCTGCTGGAGCTCGTTCGCGAACATCTCGTACTCCTCGTGAAGAAGTCGGTTTCGGGCTTCGCTTTGTGCGATGCCTCAACCTTCGTCTCCAAGGGGGGTGCGTCACATCGGGAGAGTTCCGCATCTTGCGCACGGGAGGGGCCTTAGGTCTGCCGTAAGAAGCTCGCGGCGGACCTAAGGCCCCTCAGGACGTGCGGTTTTCCAGACTGCTTCCCAGTAGGTGGTTCAGCCGCCGGCGGGCACGGAGAGCAGGATGTCGGAGTACTTGAGGGCGGCAAGCAGCAGACCGATGACGCCGAGCGAGACGCCCGCCCACGCGACCGACTTGGTCCACGGGGCCTGTACGCGGTCGGGGTTCCCGAACGCGGGCCGCACGAGCACCACGACGCCGACGATCAGTGCGGCCAGCGCGAAGAATCCGGCGACCAGCGCGTTGGCGTTCCAGGAGTCGCCGTACAACTCCTTGAGCTGGGTGCCCACGCTCGATTGCTGCGCCGTCTCCAGCTGCCCGTACAGCGAGTCGCGGGCCTGTGCCACGGTGCCGACCCAGCTGCCCGTCAGCGAAACGATGCCGAGTCCGGCGGACACGACGGCGGCGGCACCCTGGCCCACACCGGAGCCGCCGACGCTCGCATCGGAGCCGTCACCCGAGTCCGGGTACTGCTCGTCGTCCTCGTACGCCTCGGCGTCGGCCTGGTCCGCGGCCGTGTCGCCGTCCTTCGTGAGCTGCACGTCCTCCTCGTCGCGCTTTGCCTCGGTGCCGGTGTCGGTGCCGGCCTCGTCAACTGTCTTGGATCCCATGCACCGCACCGTACGGACGCTGTCTGAGAAGCGTCTTAATGATCGTCGCGAGCTCCACGCGCGCGTGCGTCACGCCACTCCGGCGCGAGCACGGACCACACTTCGAGGTCCTGGCGCACGCCCCGGTACGGGTAGCTCTCCCGGAGCACGCCGTCGCGGCTCATGCCCAGCCGCCGCGCCACATTGATGCTCGGTTCGTTGGCGGTCGACGCCTGCCACTCCACACGGTGGATGCCGCGCTCGTCGACGGCCCAGTCGATGAGGGTCCGCATGGCGCGGGTGACGAGCCCGCGTCCCGCGCCGGCCGGCTCCAGCCAGCACCCGACCTCGCAGGTGCCCCGCTCGGCGTCGAAGTGCAGGAACAGCACACCGCCGACGAGCTTCCCGTCCAGCCACAGCCCGTGCAGGCTGCCGGTGTCGGCGGCGCGCTTGTCGGCGTACGACTGGAGGAGTTCGCGCGCGGAGTCGGCATCCGTGGCGTTCGCCCCGAAGGGGATGTGCTGTCCGATGAACTCACGTCCCCGGTCCAGGTGCGCCAGGAACTCCTCGGCGTGCCAGGGCTCCAGGGGTCGCAGTTCGGCGCCGTCCTCACCCAGGGATATCGCGTACATCCTGCTGCCGCTCCTTCACGAGTACGTCCATCAGCGCGCCGTCGCGCGCAGCCGGAATCGTCGCATGGGAGGGGTCGGCAGGGCTGGAGTCGGGCGGTTCGATGCTGATGCGTGGCAGACGGCGGTCGAGCCAGCGGGGCAGCCACCAGTTGGCGCCGCCGAGCATGTGCATCAGGGCGGGCACCAGGAGCGTACGCAGTACGAAGGCGTCGAGCGCGACCGCGGCGGCGAGCGCGATCCCGAACATCGCGATGACGCGGTCGCCGCTGAGCACGAAGGCGAGGAAGACCGAGATCATGATCACGGCAGCGGAGTTGATCACCCGGCTGGTTTCGGCGAGCCCGACGCGGACGGCCCGCCGGTTGTCGCCGGTCTCCAGCCATTCCTCGTACATCCTGCTGACCAGGAAGACCTGGTAGTCCATGGAGAGTCCGAAGAGCACGGACACCATGATCACGGGTAGGAATGGTTCGATCGGGCCCGCGCTGCCGAGGCCCAGCAGCTCACTCCCCCAGCCCCACTGGAAGATCGCGACGACGACGCCGAAGGCGGCGGCGACAGCCGCGACATTCATCGCGGCGGCCTTCAGGGGTATGCCGATGGAGCGGAAGGCGAGCAGCAGCAGGAGGCAGCCGAGCCCGATCACGACGCCCACGAACAGGGGCAGCTTGCCGATGATGACCTCGGCGAAGTCGTCGTAGCCGGCCGTGACACCACCGACGTGCAGGTCCAGAGAGGTGTCCGTCTCGGCCCGGGACAGCACGTCGGTGCGCAGCCGGTCGACGAGGTCGCTGGTCTTCTGGGACTGCGGCGAGGACTCCGGGATGACGGTGAGGTAAGCGGTGTCGCCGCCCTTGTCGTACGTCACCGGGGTCACCGAGGCGACACCCTCGGTGGACCGGAGCGTGGTGTCGAGGTTGTCGAGAGCGAGCCGGTCCTGGGCGGTCTCGACCTCGGTGACGAGGGTCAGCGGGCCGTTGACGCCGGGGCCGAAGCCGTCGGCCAGGAGGTCGTACGCCTGGCGGGTGGTGGCGGTCTCCGGGTTGTTGCCCTGGTCCGAGGTGCCGAGGTGAAGGCCGAGCGTGGGCAGCGCCAGCACGGTCATGACGGCGAGGGCGACAACTCCGAGGAGCTTGGGGTGCCGCTCGACGAAGGCGGACCAGCGGGCGGCGAGCCCGGTGGGAATCTCCGGCGCGGGACCGTGCTCGTCCAGGTGGCGGCGCTCGCGGCGGCTGAGGGCGCGCATGCCGATGAAGGAGAGCAGCGAGGGCAGCAGGGTCACGGAGGCCGCGACGGTGAGGATCACGGTCAGAGAGGCGGCGATCGCGACGCCGTTGAGGAAGCTGAGCCGCAGGATGAGCATGCCGAGCAGGGCTATGCACACCGTTGCGCCCGCGAAGACGACGGCGCGTCCGGTGGTGGCCACGGCGTTCCGCGCGGCCTCCTCGACCGGCAGCCCGCGCTTCAGTCCGCGTCGGTGTCTGGTGACGATGAACAGCGCGTAGTCGATGCCGACGCCGAGGCCGATCAGCATGCCGAGCATCGGCGCGAAATCGGCGACGGTCATGAAGTGGCCGAGCAGCACGATCCCGGCGTACGCCGTGCCGACGCTCACCAGGGCCGTGGCGATCGGCAGCATGGAGGCGGCGAGCGATCCGAAGGCGAGGAAGAGAACCACGGCGGCGACGATCACGCCGACGACCTCGGCGGCATGACCGCCCGACGACTCGGTGAGCCCGATGGCGTTACCGCCCAGCTCGACCTGGAGGCCGTCCGTCTCCGCGTCCTTGGCAGTGTCCACGACGGCTTGGACCTCGGCTTGGTCGACGTCCTTGGACTGCTCGTCGAAGGTGACCGTGGCGTAGGCGGTACGCCCGTCGGCGCTGATCCGACCGGCGCCCTGGCTGTCGTACGGGTCGGTCACCGAGGCCACGCCGGGCAGGCCCTCGACCTTGTCGAGCGTGACCGACATCGTCTGCTCGACATCGGCGGCCCGTACGAAACCCGTGTCGGAGCCGGTGTGCCAGACGATCGTGTCGCTGTCCCCGCCGAGGTCCGGGAAGTTCTTCTGCAGCAGCTGGGCGGCGCGGCCGGATTCCGTGCCTGGCACCTTGTAGTCGTTCGAGTACGCGGATCCGGCGACCGCTGCGACGACGGTCGTACCGCCGAGCGCGAGGACCCAGAGCAGAACGACCAGAAGGCGGTGCCTGACACACCAGCGCGCGAGTGCTGCCACGAACGAGCTCCCAGTGGGGGTGGGGATTGTGGATCTTTACCGGGAACCGCCGAGCAAAGAACACATGAGCAATACGTGGACAACTCTTGCAGGCCGTAGAGATCGTTAGCCGTTTTCGTGGACTTACTCACAGAAATGCGAGGGAGTTCACAGCACGCTTATGTGAACCCCCTCGCATTTTCCGGAATCCGGCCCACCCGGCAAAACGCCGCCGGATACGCTCGCGCGTTTCAGCCGGAGGCAGTCGGTCTCAGCCGGACACGCTCGCGCGCCCGTTCTCGATGTGCCCCGTCAGACGCCTGCGGAAGGCGGCGCCCCCGGCGGCGGTCACCTCCACGTCGTACCAGCCGTGGGCGTCCCGTGTGGCGTGCGCGAAGGCGACCGAGCGGCCCGGCTGCACGGTGAACCTTCGGTCGCCGGCGGCGGCGTCGGCGTAGCCGAGGAGCCGGACGGTGAAGGTCAGCGGCCTGCTTCCGGTGTTGCGGAGTGTGAGGCGCAGGGCACGCGCGCCTGCGTCGATGGTGGAGGCGAGTTCGGCACGCGCGCGTGTGTCTCCCACGAACTCGCGCCGGAAGCCGTTCGGACCGGTCACCGTGAAGTCGTACGACGACCCCCGCACCGGCACGTCCCAGGCGCCATCCCGATCGACGTCCTGGTGCTGCGGGTTCTTGAACTCGCCGGCGTACGGATAGAGCGCGAAGTGCGCGCTGGAGCTGCCGGCGTTGACGAGCCGTACGCGTACCTTTTCGTCCTCCACGCGCGCGTGCGCGTCGGGCTGGTACGGCAGCGGGCGCGCCGGGCGGGTGCCCGGCTCCTGCTGGGGCATCGACTGTCGCGCCGGCGGCTGGGGGTTCCAGCGGCCGGTGAACGGCGGGATGGCGCCGGGCTGCTCGGCCTCCGGCTGCGGGTGGCCGCGGCTGAAGTCGAAGGCGCCGGTGAGATCGCCGGTGACCTGGCGCCGCCACGCGCCGATGTTGGGCTCGCTCACACCGATCAGCTTCTCCAGGAAGCGGATCACGGAGGTGTGGTCGAAGACCTCGGAGCAGACGAAGCCGCCGACGGTCCAGGGCGAGACGACCAGCATCGGGACGCGCGGCCCGA
Source organism: Streptomyces sp. NPDC006365 (assembly GCF_042870755.1). Lineage (NCBI taxonomy): Bacteria > Bacillati > Actinomycetota > Actinomycetes > Kitasatosporales > Streptomycetaceae > Streptomyces > Streptomyces sp. NPDC006365. The sequence continues at coordinate 35,425 of NZ_JBIAHS010000015.1, read as the reverse complement.
GTCCGGTGGGCAGGCCCTTGAAGTACTCCTCCTCGTTCCCGGCGGCCGGTACGGGCGGGGGAACGTGATCGAAGAAGCCGTCGTTCTCGTCGTAGTTGATGAACACGGCGGTGCGCCGCCAGACCTCGGGTTTCGAGGCGAGCGCGTCGAGCACCTTGTAGACGATGGTCGCGCTGTGGACGGGCGAGGACACGGAGGGGTGCTCGGAGTCGACGGCCGAGGGCACCAGGTAGGTGACCTTGGCGAGCTTCCCGTCCGCCACGTCCTTCGCGAATGCCTCGGCCAGCTTGCCGGTGGGCAGGCGCCGCAGCCCGCGCTCGAACAGCGAGCGCTCGTGGGTGTCGAGCGCGGAGACGCCCTCCTCCAGGACGGCCAGCAGCCGCCCGCGCTCGGCCTCGTCGGCGGTGTCCCGGACCTTCGCGTAGAAGGCCTCCAGATACGTGAACTCGGTCTTGGCCAGGACCTTGCGGGCGATCGCCTTGAAGGTGGTGAAGAACTCGACCTGGTTGTCGGTGAAGTTCTCCCACTCGGTGTACGTCTGCCAGCTCACGCCCGCCTGCTCCAGGCGCTCGGGGTACGTGCCCCAGTCGTAGCCCGGGTGGGTGCCCTCGTCGTACGCGTCGTTGTCGACGGCCCGGTCGCCGTTCGCCTCGTAACCCGTCCTGCCGCTCCACAGGTGGTTGCGGTTGGGGCTGGTGGAGGTGTGGATCGAGGAGTGGTAGGCGTCGCAGACGGTAAAGGTGTCGGCGAGCTCGTAGTGCAGCGGGAGGTCCTCGCGGGTGTAGTACGCCATGGTCGCGGGCGTCTTGGCCTTGATCCAGCCGTTCATCCAGCCGTCGTTCCAGGCCGTCCCGCCACCGGTCCAGGAATGGTCGAGCGCCCCGATGTACTGGAGGTCCTTCTGCTGCGCCTCGGCGGCCTCGCGCACCGAGAACGGCAGCACGGTGCGCGAGGCATCCGGCTGCTCGAAGACCGACGTCCCCTCAGGCAGGCGGATCGCGTTGCGGTCGGAGAAGCCGCGGACTCCGCGCAGGGCGCCGAAGTAGTGGTCGAAGGATCGGTTCTCCTGCATCAGGATCACCACATGCTCGACGGCTTCGAGACCACCGCTCGGGGGTTCCTGGGCGAGCGCCTCCTGGAGGGAGGACGGCAGGAACGAGCCGATGGCTGCGGCGCCCAGCGCGCCGCCGCCGAGGGCCATGAGCCGTCTGCGGGTGAGCTCCGGTGACGATGACGAGGATGACAAGGCCGACCTCCCAGTCGAGACCAATGGTTCGCGAGTGACCCATTGACAGTCCGGCTGGGACCGTAGTGACGGCAGATGACGGACGGAAGTACCGGAACGGGCCGAGAGGCAAAAGGTCCGGAGTTCGGAGTCCGGCATTCCCTCGGCTCAGACCCCGGACGACGAGGCGGCTCACGCCTCTCCGGCGGGCTCCCGTCGGGGCAGATAGCCGTGCAGGAAGGCCCGCACCCCCGAGACGATCAGCTCGTGCCGCTCCTCCTCAGGCATCGGGATCGCTCCCTGGTACGTGCGATCGCTGATCTCGGCTCCGGTCAGCCAGAGGAAGTGGGTCGCGGCCCGCTCCGGGTCCGGAGCGTCGAGGAGTCCCTCCTCGGCCAGCTCCCGGAACCGGGCGGCCACCTCCTTGAGAGCGCGGTCCGGCCCGGACGCCCGCCAGGCGTCCACGAACTCCTGTGGAATATGGCCGATTTCGGCCCGCAGCTGCCGTACGAGCGCGAAGTGGTCGCCGAACTGGTACATCGGTCTCATCCAGGCGTGCGCGAAGTCGACGAGGTCCGCCTCCAGGTCCGTGATCTTGTACAACCGCCGGTCGATGGCGTCGACGTGGGCCCGTACGACCTCCTCGGAACCCTCCACGACGACGACGCGGAAGAGCTGCGCCTTGCCCTCGGGGAAGTGGTTGTAGATCGTGCGGGTGGAGACCCCCGCCTCCTTGGCGATGGAGTCGATTCCGGCGCGGGTGTAGCCGTCGCGCCCGAAGACCCGGCGAGCACCCCGCACGATCGCCTGCCGCTTCTCACTGAGCCCCTGTCGCACGCGTCCTGCCCCTTCCTGTCGCCTGTCACCGTAGCCGGACCTGGAAGAATACAACGATCGTTGCACTTATTGCCATGATGGTTGTACCTTCTTGGGCATGACGAACTCATTCACTTCACCGACCCTGTCCAAGGCCCCCCTCCGTGTCGCCGTCCTGACCGGCTCCACCCGCGAGGGCCGCTTCGGGCCCGTGGTCGCCGACTGGTTCCTGAAGTTCGCAGCCGAGCGCGACGGTCTCGAAATCGACCCCGTCGACCTGGCCGAACACCCGCTGCCCGATGTCGTCTCCCCGGAGCCGCACCCCGAGGCCGCACTGGTCACGGCACGCCTGGAGGCGGCCGACGCCTTCGTGGTGATCACGCCCGAGTACAACCACAGCTTCCCGGCACCCTTGAAGAACGCCATCGATCTGCACTACACCCAGTGGCAGACCAAGCCCGTCGGCTTCGTCTCGTACGGCGGCATGGGCGGCGGTCTGCGCGCGGTCGAGCACCTGCGGCTGGTCTTCGCCGAGTTGCACGCCGTGACGATGCGGGACACGGTCAGCTTCCACATGGCCTGGGAGGACTTCGCAGACGACGGCACGCTGCTGCGGCCCGAACTCCCCGAGGGCGCCGCCAAGGGCATGCTGGACCAGCTGACCTGGTGGGGGCAGACGTTGCGCGCGGGCCGCGCCGCTTCGACGTACGCGGCCGCATGAGCACCACGCTGCCGAAGGGGACCGGGAGCACGCCGGTCCCCGCCATCCCTCGGCATGTCCTGGCCGTAGCGGGCGTCGTGGTCCTCGGCTCGTTCATGACGGTCCTCGACATGACCATCGTCAACGTCGCCCTGGACCAGCTGTCGCGGGCCTTTGACGCACCGCTTTCCGTGGTCCAGTGGACGGTGACCGGCTACTCGCTCGCGCTGGCCACCGTCATCCCGGTCACCGCGTGGGCGGTGGGCCGGTACGGCGCGAAGCGGGTCTTCCTCACCGCCGTCGCGCTCTTCACGCTCGGCTCGGCGCTCACGGGCCTTGCCTGGAACGCCGGTTCGCTGATCGCTTTCCGGGTGCTCCAGGGGCTCGGCGGCGGCATGATCGTGCCGGTCGCGATGACCGTGGTCCTGCGAGCGGCGCCGCCGGAGCGCAAAGGCACGATGATGGGCATCCTTGGCATCCCCGTCCTCATCGGTCCGATGGCGGGTCCGATCCTCGGCGGCGTCTTCACCGACGCGCTCTCCTGGCGCTGGATCTTCTTCGTCAACGTCCCGGTCGGCGCCCTGACCCTGCTGCTGGGCGCGCGCGTCCTGCGCGGCGACGACGAACGGATCCACCGCCCACTGGACCTGGCCGGCCTGCTCACCCTCTCCCCCGGCCTCGCGGCCCTCCTCTACGGCCTGACTCTGGGCGGCGAGCGCGGCAGCTTCACCGACGCCGACGTCGTGGTCCCGCTCATCGCCGGTACAGCGCTGGTGGCGGCCTTCGCTATACGGGCGCTGCGGACCGCCCATCCCCTGCTCGACCTGCGGCTGCTGCGCAGGGTGTCGTTCGGGCGGGCGGTGGCGACGATGGTGCCGTTCTCGGCCGCCTACTTCGGTTCCATGATCCTCGTACCGCTGTACTGGCAGCAGGGGCGCGACCTGACCGCCACCGAGGCAGGGCTGCTGATGGCGCCTCAGTTCCTTTTCAGCGGCACGGTGATGCAGTTCTCCAGTCGGATCTCGGACCGCGTCGCTCCCCGCGCCATCGTCGTGCCCGGGATCCTGGTCGCCGCCGCGGGCTTCTGCTCCTTCGCCGTCCAGGCCGGGGCCGACACTCCGTACTGGCGCCTGGTCGCCTCGCTCGCCGTCATGGGCACGGGTGTCGGCATGACCAACATGCCGGTCATGGCCTCGGCCACGCGCGGCCTCGCGGACAGTGAAGTCGCCGCAGGCAGCACGGCGTTGAGCATCATCCTGCAGATCGCCGCGTCCGTCGGTACGGCACTGACGGCTCTGCTGCTGACGGCAACGGACGGGTTCCGTACGACATTGCTCTGCGGGGTGGGGCTGATGGCGCTGGCATTGCCGGTGGCGGTGCGGTTGCCGAACCGCCGGCCCTGAAGCCAATCCCTGAATCCTGAACACCGAAAACGCCGGTCGGGCTGGAGTGCTCCAGCCCGACCGGCGTTCAGACACGCTCCCGAGCGCTAGCCCTCCACGCCCAGCTTCTCAAGGATCAGTTCCTTGACGCGGGCCGCGTCGGCCTGCCCCCGCGTGGCCTTCATGACCGCGCCCACGAGGGCGCCCGCCGCGGCCACCTTGCCACCTCGGATCTTGTCCGCGATGGCCGCGTTGCCCGCGATGGCCTCGTCGACGGCAACCGTGAGGGCGCCCTCGTCCGAGACGACCTTCAGGCCGCGCTTGTCGACGACCTCGTCCGGGGTGCCTTCGCCCGCGAGAACGCCTTCGATGACCTGACGGGCCAGCTTGTCGTTGAGGGAGCCCTCCTTGACCAGCGAGGTCACCCGGGCCACCTGCTCGGGCGTGATCGGCAGTTCGTCGATCGGACGCCCCGACTCGTTGGCGTTCCGGGCCAGTTCGCCCATCCACCACTTGCGCGCCGAGACCGAGTCGGCACCCGCCTCGATCGTGGCGGCGATCAGATCGACCGCGCCCGCGTTCAGGATCGACTGCATGTCGTGCTCGGAGATCCCCCACTCCTCACGCAGCCGGTTGCGGCGTACCCGCGGCAGTTCGGGCAGGCCCGCCCGCAGCTCCTCGACCCACTCGCGGGTCGGAGCGACGGGGACGAGGTCCGGCTCGGGGAAGTAGCGGTAGTCCTCCGCCTCTTCCTTCACGCGCCCGGAGGTCGTGGAGCCCGTGTCCTCGTGGAAGTGGCGGGTCTCCTGGACGATCGTGCCACCGCTGCCCAGGACGGCGGCGTGCCGCTGGATCTCGTACCGGCAGGCCCGCTCCACCGACCGCAGCGAGTTGACGTTCTTCGTCTCGGAGCGCGTACCGAACTTCTCGGTGCCGTTGGGGCGCAGCGAGAGGTTCACGTCGCAGCGCATCTGGCCCATCTCCATGCGGGCTTCGGAGACACCGAGCGCCTTGATGAGCTCGCGCAGTTCGGCCACGTACGCCTTGGCGACCTCGGGGGCGCGCTCTCCCGCTCCCTCGATCGGCTTGGTGACGATCTCGATGAGCGGGATGCCGGCGCGGTTGTAGTCGAGGAGGGAGTGCGAGGCGCCGTGGATACGGCCCGTGGCGCCGCCCACGTGGGTGGACTTGCCGGTGTCCTCCTCCATGTGGGCGCGCTCGATCTCCACACGGAAGACCTCGCCGTCCTCCAACTGGACGTCCAGATAGCCGTTGAAGGCGATCGGCTCGTCGTACTGGGAGGTCTGGAAGTTCTTCGGCATGTCCGGATAGAAGTAGTTCTTCCGGGCGAAGCGGCACCATTCGGCGATCTCGCAGTTCAGCGCGAGACCGATCTTGATCGCGGATTCGACACCGGTCGCGTTCATGACCGGGAGGGAGCCGGGCAGGCCGAGGCAGACGGGGCAGGTCTGCGAGTTCGGCTCGGCGCCCAGCTCGGTCGAACAGCCGCAGAACATCTTGGTCTTGGTGCCGAGTTCGACATGGACCTCTAGGCCCATGACGGGGTCGTACGACGCCAGCGCGTCCTCGTACGACACCAGGTCGGTCGTGGTGGTCACGGTGAAACTTCCCTCTCAGCCCAGCAGGACGTCGTCGTCGCCCAGCCGCTTCAGCTCGCGGTAGAGCAGTGCGAGACCGGTGACGACGCCGGCGGCGGTCACCACGGCGTCGACGAGCCGCAGCGTGTCGTTCTCGACGCGGGCCTTCTTGATCTGCTTGGCGACACCGATCGCGCCGAACGCGGTCGTGGCGATGGACAGGTACGTGCCGGACTTCGACTTCTTGAAGCCCTTGGCCTTCGACAGTGCCTTGCTCACAGCGACGGAGCCTCCTCGATCAACGGGTGTCCCCACCTTTCCACGAAGGCGGCCTCGACCGCGGCGCCCACCTTGTAGAGGCGGTCGTCCTGCATCGCGGGGGCGATGATCTGCAGACCGACCGGGAGGTTGTCCTCCGGCGCAAGACCGCAGGGCAGCGACATGGCGGCGTTGCCCGCCAGGTTGGTCGGGATGGTGCACAGGTCCGCGAGGTACATCGCCATCGGGTCGTCGGCGCGCTCGCCGATCGGGAAGGCGGTGGTCGGTGTTGTCGGGGAGACGATCACGTCGACCTGCTCGAAGGCCTTCTCGAAGTCGCGGGTGATGAGCGTGCGTACCTTCTGGGCACTGCCGTAGTACGCGTCGTAGTAGCCGCTCGACAGGGCGTACGTGCCGAGCATGATGCGGCGCTTGACCTCGTCTCCGAAGCCCGCTTCACGGGTGAGGGAGGTGACGTCCTCGGCGGAGCGGTCGCCGTCGTCGCCGGTGCGAAGGCCGTAGCGCAGACCGTCGAAGCGGGCGAGGTTGGAGGAGCACTCGGACGGCGCGATCAGGTAGTACGCGGACAGCGCCAGGTCGAAGGACGGGCAGTCCAGCTCGACGATCTCGGCGCCCAGCTCCTTGAGGAGCGCGACCGACTCTTCGAAGCGCTGGACGACACCGGCCTGGTAGCCCTCGCCGCTGAACTGCCTGACGACGCCGACGCGCATGCCGGCGACGCTGCCGTTGCGGGCGGCCTCGACGACAGGCGGTACGGGTGCGTCGATGGAGGTCGAGTCGAGGGGGTCGTGACCGGCGATGACCTCGTGGAGGAGAGCCGCGTCCAGGACCGTACGGGCGCAGGGGCCGCCCTGGTCGAGGGAGGACGAGAACGCCACCATGCCGTACCGGGACACGCCGCCGTACGTCGGCTTCACCCCGACCGTGCCGGTGACGGCGGCGGGCTGGCGGATGGAGCCGCCGGTGTCGGTGCCGATGGCGAGAGGGGCCTGGAAGGAGGCGAGGGCGGCGGAGGACCCACCGCCGGAGCCGCCGGGGATACGCGTCAGGTCCCACGGGTTGCCGGTCGGCCCGAACGCGCTGTTCTCGGTGCTGGACCCCATGGCGAACTCGTCCATGTTGGTCTTGCCGAGGATGACGACGTCGGCAGCCTTCAGCCGCTGGGTGACGGTCGCGTCGTACGGCGGGATCCAGCCCTCGAGGATCTTCGAACCGACCGTGGTCGGGATCCCCTCGGTGGTGAAGATGTCCTTGAGCGCGAGGGGCACACCGGCGAGGGGCCCGAGCTTCTCCCCTCGCTCCCGCTTTTCGTCGACGGCACGGGCCTGGGCGAGCGCGCCCTCCCGGTCGATGTGCAGGAAGGCGTGCACCTTCTCGTCGACGGCCTCGATACGAGCGAGGTGGGCCTCGGTGACCTGCACGGCCGTCAGTTCGCCGGCGGCGATCTTCTGGGCGATCTCGGCGGCGGTGAGCTTGATGATGGTGACGTTGCTGTCCGTCATGTCGGGTTACTCCTCCCCCAGGATCTGCGGCACCTTGAAACGCTGCTGCTCCTGGGCCGGGGCGCCGGACAGCGCCTGCTCGGGGGTGAGCGACGGACGGACCTCGTCCGCGCGCATGACGTTCGTCAGCGGCAGCGGGTGGGAGGTCGGCGGTACGTCTTGGTCGGCGACCTCGCTGACGCGGGCGACCGCGCCGATGATGTCGTCGAGCTGACCGGCGAAGTGATCGAGCTCTTCGTCCTTCAGCTCCAGACGCGCCAGCCGTGCGAGGTGGGCGACCTCCTCGCGCGTGATGCCAGGCATGCAGCGATCCTCAGGGGTGAGTGTGTGTGCTTTGCGCCAATCCTATGGCGCCGGTGCGGGTGGCTGCGCCCGGGTTTCCTTTCTGCTCCCGCCCTCCGGGGTGCTGTGCCCCTAAACGACCCGCCCCGGATCATCCGCCGCAGCCGCGGGCAGCGCGGCCCGAGGCCGCTGCCACCCCCGGGACCCGCGGGCCCGAAGCCACGCGGTGGTCTCCTCCGGGGGCATCGCCGCGGCGACCAGCCAACCCTGAACCGCGTCGCATCCGAGATCCCGGAGCCGCTCCCACGTCTCGTCGTCCTCCACCCCTTCGGCAACGACGAGAAGCCCCAGCGAATGAGCGAGATCGACGGTGCAGCGGACGATCTCGGCGTCCTCCGTGTCGACGGCCAGCCGAGCCACGAAGGACCGGTCGATCTTCAGTTCGCTCACGGGCAGCCGACGCAGGTGCACCAACGAGGAGTACCCGGTCCCGAAGTCGTCGAGCGACATCTTCACGCCGTGTCCGGTCAGCGCGGCCAGCGTGGCCGCGGCCCGGTGCGGGTCCTCGAGCAGCACATGCTCGGTGATCTCCAACTGCAAGGCCCCCGCCGGGACTCCATGCCGCGCGAGCCGCGCGGCGACCGACCCCGCGAACCCCGGCGTATGCACATCCCGCGGCGACACGTTCACGGCCACCGGCACATAAAGCCCCTGGGCCCGCCACCGGGCCACCTGCCCGAGCGCCGTCTCCAGCACATACTCCGTGAGATGCGGCATCAGCCCGGACGATTCGGCGATCGCTATGAACTCGTCCGGCGGCACCTTCCCCCGCTCGGGATGCACCCACCGTACGAGCGCCTCAAGCCCGGCCACTTGTCCGTCGAAGCGGACCTTCGGCTGGTAGTGCAACTCGACGTCCCCGGAATCCAGAGCCCGGCGCAGATCCCCCAGCAGCCCCAGGCGGTCAGGCGTGTTGGAGTCCCGCTTGGACTCGTACACCTCCACTCCCGTACGGTCCCGCTTCGCCTGGTACATCGCGACATCCGCCCGCCGCAGCAGCCCCTCCGCGTCCAGCGCGTGGTCGGGGAAGACGGCGAGCCCGGCACTGGCCTCCAGCACGAGCGTCAGCCCGTCGAGATCCAGCGGCGAACCGAGCGCGGCGACGAGGTTACGAGCCACCCGTGTCGCGGACGTCGTCGAGTCGGCTACTGGCAGCAGTACGGCGAACTCGTCACCACCGAGCCGCGCGGCCTCCGCCCCGCGCGGCAACGCCAGCCGCAACCGATCCGCGATCTGCAACAGCAGCCGGTCCCCCGCAAGATGTCCCAGCGTGTCATTCACGGACCGGAAACGATCCAGGTCGATCAGCATCAGTGCGGAACGCGCACCGATCCGCTCGGCGTCCTCAAGCGCCGTCCAGGTGCGTTCGAGGAGCCACTGACGGTTGGGCAGCCCGGTGAGCGGGTCGCGCAGTTGTTCCTCGGCCCGGGCGCGCGCTATCCACAGACTGAAGTCGAGCGCGATGAGCGGGATCGAGAAGAGCGGCAGCAGTACGGGAAGGGACATCGCGACGACGCAGATCAGCGGGGCGATGCCGAGCAGCGCCACGGCCACGAGCCCGTGTCTGACCAAGGCCGTACGGGCGACGGTCGGCACTCCGGCACGGGGCGCATGGAGGTACCACAGGAGCGCGCGCGTCACAGCGAGATACGCGACTGCCACCAACACCACCTCGGGCGCGGTGTAGACGGTCCAACTCTGCGGGTTCCAGGGCTCCTCCACGGACGGGACCCGGCCGAACACGGCCAGCACCAGCGCGCCGCCGCCGATACCGAGAATGTCCACCGCTCCTTGCAGCACGCCCTGCCGCCAGCGGTGCCGGCGCGCTATGCCGACGAGCACGACGACGGTGAGGCTGACCATTCCCGCGGGCACCCAGCCGTACAGCAGCAGGACGGCGAGCGTCAGGGCCGCGCCGGAGCCCGTGCCGCCCCACCAGCGGGCGCGGCCGAGCGCCACCAGATGGCCGACGATGATGCCGACCAGCACGGCAAGGGACCAGCCGACGGAACCGGACGGAAAGAGCGCCTGGCTCCCGGTGAATCCCCGGAAGAAGCCCGCGCCCAGCACGACCCCGGCAGCCGCGATGACCGCCGTGGGCAGTGTGGGCCAGTACGTCTGCCTCTCGGGTTCGTGGCCGGGCAGCCCGTGCCCGGCGCCGGTGCTTCCATGGCTGGGCATTCCCAGCCCGGCGCCGGTGCTTCCATGGCTGGGCATTCCCAGCCCGGCGCCGGTGCTTCCATGGCTGGGCATTCCGAGCCCGGAACCGGTGCTCTCCCGGCCCGGCATCCCAAGCCCGGGGCGGGTGCTGAGGATCCCGAGCCCGGAGCCGGCGCTCATCTGGCGCTGCCCGTGCCCCTGTCCGTGCGTCTCCGTGCCCGGAGCGTGCCCGTCCACCACATTGCGCTGCCCGCCCACGGCTCGCTGTCCGGCGGCACCCAGGGACGCCCCCCATCTCCGTATGCCGGTCACCCAGCGCGGGCGCAGCCGTGAGTCCGGGGCGGCGCTCTCGGTCGGTTCCATTACCCGTCCCTCTCACAGCCGGCGGTGCCCACGCCACGCGGCCCGATGCCCGACACTCACTCAACGGCACCGCGTCTGAAAACTCTTCCCCCGCTCTTGACGAGCGGGAGATGCCCCAACCGCAGCTGGGCACGGCAGGCGCACATCTCAACAGTAGGCCGCAGAAGGCTTCTACGGGCACCGGTCGTCTACGGTTGCCCGAATGCGACCAGGCCACCCGCATGCATCTGGTATGCGCCGAACGAGTGGCCTTCAATCCCTACTCCTCGATCGGAAGCGCGACTTCAGCGGCTACTTCCGGCCCTTGTTCGAGCAGAACGGCAAAGCCGTCCTCGTTCAGAACAGGCACTTTGAGCTGCATCGCCTTGTCGTACTTCGATCCAGGATTGTCACCTACGACCACGAAAGACGTCTTCTTCGAAACCGATCCGGTCACTTTCGCGCCGCGGCTCTGGAGTTCCTCTTTCGCGCCGTCCCGTGTGTGGTGTTCGAGCGTTCCGGTGACGACGACGGTGAGTCCTTCGAGCGGGCGCGGTCCTTCGTCCTCGCCCGAACTCTCTTCCGCCATCCGAACTCCGGCCGCCCGCCACTTGCGCAGGATTTCCTGGTGCCAGTCCACCGCGAACCACTCTTTCAGGGAGGCCGCGATGATCGGGCCGACTCCCTCGGTGGCGGCCAGCTCCTCCTCTGTGGCCTGCTCGATTCTGTCGATCGAGCGGAGCTCGCGCGCCAGTGCCTCGGCCGCGACCGGACCGACATGACGGATCGACAGCCCCGTGAGCACCCGGGCGAGCGGGCGGCTCTTGGCGGCGGCGATGTTCTCCAGCATGGCCAGCGCGTTTTTCTTGGGCTCGCCCTGCTGGTTGGCGAAGACCGTGGCGATCTTTTCCTCGCCGGTCTTCGGGTCCCGCTTCGGCAAGCCACTGTCCTGGTCGAGGACGTACGCCTTGATGGGCAGCAACTGCTCGATGGTGAGATCGAAGAGTTCACCCTCGTCCTTGAGAGGCGGCTCGGCCGGCTCCAGAGGCTTGGTCAGCGCGGCCGCGGCGACGTAGCCGAAGTTCTCGATGTCCAGCGCCTTGCGTCCCGCCAGGTAGAAGAGGCGCTCGCGCAACTGGGCGGGGCACGTACGTGCGTTGGGGCAGCGCAGGTCGACGTCGCCCTCCTTCATCGGCCGCAGCGGCGTACCGCATTCGGGGCACTCGGCGGGCATCACGAACTCCCGCTCGCTGCCGTCGCGCAGATCGGCGACCGGGCCGAGGATCTCCGGGATGACGTCACCGGCCTTGCGCAGCACCACCGTGTCGCCGATGAGGACGCCCTTGGCCTTGACCACGTCCTGGTTGTGCAGTGTCGCGAACTCGACCTCGGAGCCCGCCACGGTGACCGGCTCAACCTGCGCATACGGCGTGACGCGACCCGTGCGGCCCACGCCCACACGGATGTTGACCAGCTTGGTGTTGACCTCCTCCGGCGCGTACTTCCACGCGATCGCCCAGCGCGGTGCGCGCGAGGTCGAGCCGAGGCGGCCCTGGAGGGGGATCTCGTCGAGCTTCACGACGACGCCGTCGATCTCGTGCTGCACAGAGTGGCGGTTTTCTCCGTAGTACGCGATGAACTCCCGTACGCCGTCGAGGTCGTCGACCACCTTGCTGTACGGGGTCGTCGGCAGGCCCCATTCGCGCAGCAGGTCGTAGGCCCCCGAGAGCCGGTCGAGTCCGTCGAAGCCCTCTCTCGCGCCGATGCCGTGCACCACCATGTGCAGCGGGCGGGTGGCGGTGACTCGGGGGTCCTTCTGGCGCAGTGAACCCGCCGCGGCATTGCGCGGGTTGGCGAAAGGCTTGTCTCCGGCCTCCACCAGGCGGGCGTTGAGCTCCTGGAACTTCTCCATCGGGAAGTAGACCTCGCCGCGGATCTCCACGAGGTCGGGGATGCGGTCGCCCCTCAGGCGGTCGGGGATCTCTGCGATGGTCCGCACATTCGGTGTGATGTCCTCCCCCGTGCGGCCGTCGCCGCGGGTCGCCGCGCGTGTGAGGCGGCCGTGCTCATAGGTGAGGTTGACCGCGAGGCCGTCGACCTTCAGCTCGCACAGGAAGTGATGGTCGGAGGTGCCGACCTCCTTCGCGACACGGTCCGCCCAGGCCGCCAGCTCCGCGTCGTCGAAGGCGTTGTCCAGCGACAGCATGCGCTCGCGGTGCTGAACCGCCGTGAAGTCCGTCTCGTACGCCCCCGCGACCTTCTGGGTCGGGGAGTCGGGGGTGCGCAGCTCGGGATACTCGTCCTCGAGGGCCTCCAGGGTGCGCAGAAGCCGGTCGAATTCCGCGTCGCTGATGACCGGCGCGTCCTTCACGTAGTACCGGAAGCGGTGCTCCTCGATCTGCTCCGCGAATTGCGCGTGCTTCTCCCGTGCCTCAGCGGGCACGGGCCCCGCAGTCGAGCCAGTCTGTGCGTCCTTGTCGCCGGCCACCGTGTCGTCCTCCCGTTACTCTGGGTTGTCCGCGAGGGATCTCGCCGCCTGGACGCAGTGGGCGAGCGCCCGGCGTGCGTACTCGGGCGAAGCACCCGCGAGTCCGCACGTCGGAGTGACCGTGACCGACTCCGCGAGAAGCCCCGGATTCAGCCCCAGCCTGCGCCACAGCGTCCTGACACCCATGACGCTACCGGCAGGGTCTGACAATGGGCCGTCCGTGCCCGGCACGATGCCGGCGAACAGCTTCGTGCCCCCTTCCACTGCTTCCCCGATCGCATCGTCGTCACGCTCGGTGAGGAGCCCGAAGTCGAAGGAGATCGCGGTGGCTCCCGCCCGCCGCAGCAGGGCGAACGGGACGTCGGGGGCGCAGGTGTGCACGACGACGGGCCCGCCGTCGTGCACGCCGGCGACGTCCCGCAGCGTGCCCTCGGCGACCTGGCGGTCCACGGCCCGGTGGGTGCGGTAGCCGCTCGCGGTCTGCACCTGGCCGCGCAGGACGGCGACGAGCGAGGGCTCGTCGAGTTGCAGCACGATCTCGGCGCCGGGCACCCGCCGCCGTACGTCGTCGAGGTGGGCGCGCAGTCCCTCGGCGAGCGATCCGGCGAGATCCCGGCACGCACCGGCGTCGGACAACGCCGCCTGGCCGTTCTTCAGCTCCAGCGCCGACGCGAGCGTCCAGGGCCCCACCGCCTGCACCTTCAGCGGCCCCTCGTACCCCTGCGTGAATTCCTCCAGCGCGTCGAGGTCCTGACGGAGCCAGGCCCTGGCCCGCCGGGTGTCCCGCCCCGGCCGGTCCCCGATCCGCCACCCGCTGGGCTCCACGCGCGCGTACAGCTCGACCAGCATCCCCGCCGTCCGCCCGATCATGTCGGCCCCGGGCCCCCGGGCAGGCAGCTCCGCCAGATACGGCATCCCCGTCTCCGGCCCCTCAAAAGTGCCGGTCACGGTCTTGGCGGCCTCCCGGGCGTCCTCTCCCGGCATCGACCCGACCCCGGTCGCAGGACCAGGCCTCAACTTGCTGTCTTCGCTCACACCCGCAGCGTACGGAATCGTGATGGCGAGGTCAGCGCCCCGGCCGCACCGTCAGGTCGTTGACCTCCGCGTCCCGGGGCAGGTCCAGGGCCATCAGGATCGTCGTCGCCACCGACTCGGGGTCGATCCACTTCGAGGGGTCGTACTCCTTGCCCTCCTGCTGGTGGACCTTGGCCTGCATGGGGCCGGCGGTACGGCCCGGGTAGACCGAGGTGACGCGGACGCCGTTCGCGTGCTCCTCGTGGCGCAGGGAGTCGGCGAGGGCCTTCAGGCCGTGCTTGGAGGCGGCGTACGCGGACCATTCGCGGCCGGCGTTGAGGCCGGAGCCGGAGTTGACGAAGATCACATGTCCCTGGGCGACGCGGAGTTGGGGCAGGAAGTGCCGGGTCAGCTCGGCGGGCGCGATCAGGTTGACGTTCAGCTGGTGGCGCCAGGTCTTGGGGGTCAGCTCGCCGACCGGGCCGAGGTCGATGACGCCCGCGATGTGCATGAGCGAGTCGATCCGGTCGGGCAACGTCTGGTGCGAGAACGCCCAGGACAGCCGGTCCGGATCCGCGAGGTCGCCGACCAGGGTCTTCGCCCCCGGGAACTCGGCGGCAAGCTCCTTGGCGCGACCCGCGTCGCGCGCGAACAGCACGAGTTCGTCCCCGCGCGCGTGAAGACGGCGGGCGACGGCCGCGCCGATGCCGGAACCGGCCCCGGTGATCACATGTGTAGCCATGCCCGCCATGCTCGCATCACTGCTTGCCGAGCGACTCCTCCAGGTACGCCAGCGCTCCCACCGGCTCCTCAGCGAAGAACACCAGGTCGGTCAGCGGCACCGGCAGAAAGCCCTCGTCCTCCATGCGCTGGAACTGCTCCTTGAGGCCGTCGTAGAAGCCCACCGTGTTGAGCAGCACCACCGGCTTGGTGGTGTGGCCGTGCTTCTTCAGCTCCAGGATGTCCGTCGCCTCGTCCAGCGTGCCGGTCCCGCCGACCATGATCACCACCGCGTCGGCCTTCTCCAGAAGCAGCGCCTTCCGCTCGGCCAGGTCCCGCGCGACGACCATCTCGTCCGCGTCCGGCCGCGCCTTGGCCGCCAGGAACCCCACGGAGACCCCGAGCAGCCGCCCACCCGCCTCCTGCACCCCGTCGGCGACGACCTTCATGAGCCCGACATCGGAACCGCCCCACACCAGCGTGTGCCCACCCTTGCCGAGCAGTTCGGCGAACTCACGGGCGGGTCGCGTATAGCGCGCGTCGAGGTCGGCGGCCGAGAGGAAGACGCAGATGTTCATGGACTCACCGTACGGGCCGCCTCTGACATCACGCTCACGCGGAGCTTCGACTGACGGTGCGGCAGCTTCTCCCAGTCGTCCATGAACTGGGCCGAGAGGCCGTGTTTCGCGGCCAGTTGGACCAGCGTTTCCGTGCGGTAGTAGAAGTCCTCGTGCAGCACCTGGTGTTCTCTGCCCTCGGTCCGGTCGAAGGTGAAGTCGAAGAACCCGCCGGGCGCGAGTACGCGGCCCACGTGCGCGAGACACTGCTCGATGACGTCCTGCGGCGAATGCGAGAACACACTGTGCGCGTGCACTACGTCGAAGTACGCGTCGGGCAGGAAGGCGAAGGTCAGATCATCCGTGAGCGTCAGATGGGGCAGCTTGGTCTGAAGGCCTTCCCTTACGAGGGTGTCCTGGGCCGCGATCAGGATGTCCGGCGAGATGTCGATCCCGTAGTAGTTGCCGCTCTCCAGGTAGTCGATGAACAGCCGCCCTGCGCGCAGGTTCCCGCAGCCGATCTCCAGCATCCTGTGCTGCGGCTTCAGCCCGTGCCGCACCAGGTAGTCGAACTGCATCCGGCCGATCTGCGCCCACCGGTCGCGCGACGGATTGTGGCCCACCGCCGCCTCCGTACTGCGCGCGGCGTCGGAGGCCATCACAGCCCGGTAGTACGCGATGTGGTCGCGGTACTTGAGGCGCAGCCAGCCGTCACGCGCCGCCCGGCGGACGTGAGCGGGCACCTTCTCGGGGTGCCGCAGCGCGTAGGTCACCTGATGGGCAAGGCTCTTGCGGTAGCGGGTCAGTCGTGTGGCTCCCATAGGGACTCCCGATCGGGACGATGTCAGGGAAGAATCCGCCCGCAGCGTGTGCTTGCACCCGGTGAGACCGCTACCCGAGGAGCCGGACGTGACCGCAGGCCACCGCATCACCATCGAAAAGGGCACCGAGCACGTACGCGTAGTGCACGACGGGCAGGTACTCGCGGAGAGCACACGCCCGCTGCTGCTGCGCGAAACAGGCTTGCCCGTACGCTACTACCTGCCCATTGAGGACGTACGCACCGAATTGCTGACACCTTCGGCCACTCACACCCACTGCCCGTTCAAGGGTGACGCGTCCTACTGGTCAATGCCCGGCGCCCCCGACCTCGTCTGGACCTACCCGGACCCGAAGCCGGAGGTCGCGGAGATCAAGGACCACGTGTGCTTCTACGAAGTAGAAGTCATCTGACCGACCAGGCAGTTTCGTTTGGATCAGTGGGTCGTTGGTCCGTGTCTGCCGTTGACCGACGTGCAGTGGGCGCGGATTGAGCCGTTACTCCCGGACCGCACTCCGAAGCGGGGTGGCCGGTGGCGGGACCACCGGGAAGTGATCGACGCGATCGCCTTCGTACTCCTCACGCGCGATCCGCGAGCACCTGCGCAAGCGCGGTATCCGGGCGGTGATCCCCGTCCCGGCAGATCAGCGGGGCCACGCCTGCGACGAGGCAGCAGGAGAGGCAGGTCACCGGCCTTCGACCGCGAGGCGTACAAGCAGCGCAACACCGTCGAGCGGTGCATCAACCGCCTCAATCAGTGGCGCGGCATCGCCACCCGTTGGAGGACCGCGATCATCTACCTGGCCGGACTCCACATCGCGGGCATCTTCCGCTGGTCCGCCCGCTGATCCAAACGAAACCGACTAGGCCACCGCAGTCGTCGCCCGCACCGTAGTCGCGATCGTCGCCGAGCCCACCACCCGCGTCCCGTCGTACAGGACGATCGCCTGGCCGGGGGCGACGCCGCGGACGGGCTCGGTGAAGGTGACTTCCAGGGAGCCGTCGACGAGCTCGGCGGTGACGGTCGTCTCGCCACCGTGGGCGCGCAACTGTGCCGTGTACGTACCCGGGCCGGTGGGGGCCGCGCCGCACCAGCGGGGCTTGATGGCCGTCAGGGCACGGACGTCCAGGGAGGCCGCGGGGCCGACCGTCACCGTGTTGTTCACCGGTGAGATGTCGAGGACGTAGCGCGGCTTGCCGTCGGGGGCGGGGGTGCCGATGCGGAGCCCCTTGCGCTGGCCGATCGTGAAGCCGTACGCGCCCTCGTGGGTGCCCACCTTGTCACCCGACTCGTCGACGATGTCGCCCTCCGACTTGCCCAGCCGGTTCGCCAGGAAGCCCTGGGTGTCGCCGTCGGCGATGAAGCAGATGTCGTGCGAGTCAGGCTTCTTGGCGACGGCCAGCCCCCGACGCTCGGCCTCCGCGCGGATCTCGTCCTTCGTCGTGACCGTGTCGCCGAGCGGGAAGAGGGCGTGCGCCAGCTGTCGGTCGTCGAGGACTCCGAGGACGTACGACTGGTCCTTGGCCATGTCGGAGGCGCGGTGCAGCTCGCGCGTGCCGTCGTCGTTGACGATCACCTTGGCGTAGTGGCCGGTGCAGACGGCGTCGAAGCCGAGGGCGAGGGCCTTGTCGAGCAGGGCCGCGAACTTGATCTTCTCGTTGCAGCGCAGGCAGGGGTTCGGGGTGCGTCCGGCCTCATACTCGGCGACGAAGTCCTCGACCACGTCCTCGCGGAAACGCTCGGCGAGGTCCCATACGTAGAAGGGGATGCCGATCACATCCGCGGCGCGGCGGGCGTCGCGCGAGTCCTCGATGGTGCAACAGCCGCGCGCGCCCGTACGGAACGACTGCGGGTTCGCCGAGAGGGCGAGGTGGACACCGGTCACGTCGTGCCCGGCTTCCGCGGCGCGGGCGGCGGCGACGGCGGAGTCCACACCGCCGGACATGGCGGCCAGTACGCGGAGGGGGCGGGGGCGCTGCGAGATCTGAGTCATAACCCTTCAAGGGTAAGGGGCCGCGGGAACCGGAGCCCGCGAGTATCCGTTGGAGATCACATGGGCGAGACGAACAGCCATAGGACCCACAGGGCGGGGGACGCGGACCGGCGCATCGGGCGCCGGGCGCTGCTGATCGGCGGCACGGCAGCCGCAGCGGGCACCGCCGCGCTCGCGTGGGACGACATGTCCCGCATGTGGTGGCGCATGCCCGGCATGCAGAAGCCGCGCAAGCTGGGCGAGGTCGACTTCGCGGGCGCCGGCTGGGTGGCGGCCTCGTCGGCGAACCTGCGGACGGCGGACCGTCCCGAGGACTACGGCATAGACCGGGTGATCATCCACGTCACCCAGGGCAGCTTCAACAGCGCGGTGAAGGTCTTCCAGGACCCCGGGCACGGCGCCGCGACCCACTACATCGTCCGCAAGGACGGCTACGTCGCCCAGATGATCCGCGAGCTGGACGTGGCCTTCCACGCCGGCAACCGCGACTACAACGAACGCAGCATCGGCATAGAGCACGAAGGTTTCGTGGACAAGCCGGAGGACTTCACGGACGCGATGTACGAGGCCTCGGCCCGCGTCACGGCACGAGTCTGCGCGCGCTACAAGATCCCGATCGACCGCAAGCACATCATCGGCCACGTCGAAGTGCCGGGCACGGACCACACGGATCCAGGTCCGGGCTGGGACTGGGACCGGTACATACCGCTCGTACGCCGGGCTCGTACGGCCAAGGCGCAGGCGTAGCCACGGCGCTGCTGGGCCTCAGCTGAGCCCAGCCGTCCGTGCCCTCTCCACCGCCGGGCCGATCGCCTTGGCCACCGCTTCGACGTCCGCATCCGTGGAGGTGTGGCCGAGGGAGAAGCGGAGGGTGCCGCGGGCCAGGTCCGGGTCGGTGCCCGTGGCGAGGAGGACATGGCTGGGCTGGGCCACACCCGCCGTGCACGCCGAACCCGTGGAGCACTCGATGCCCTGGGCGTCCAGGAGCAGCAGCAGCGAGTCGCCCTCGCAGCCGGGGAACGTGAAGTGGGCGTTCGCTGGCAGCCGCCCCTCACCGGCCGGGTCGCCGCCGAGGACGGCCTCGGGGACGGCCTTTCGTACGGCGTCGATCAGGTCGTCCCGCAGCGCGCCGATCTCGCGGGCGAACCACTCGCGCTGCTCGGCGGCGGTCCGGCCGGCGACGGCGAACGCGGCGACGGCGGGCACGTCCAGGGTCCCGGAGCGGACGTGGCGCTCCTGACCGCCGCCGTGCAGGACGGGTACGGGGCTGTACTCGCGGCCGAGGAGCAGAGCGCCGATGCCGTACGGGCCGCCGATCTTGTGGCCGGAGACGGACATCGCGGCGAGCCCGGAGGCGCCGAAGTCGACGGGGAGCTGGCCGAAGGCCTGGACGGCGTCGGCATGCAGGGGGATGTCGAACTCGGCGGCGACCTCGGCCAGTTCGCGGACCGGCAGCACCGTGCCGATCTCGTTGTTCGCCCACATGATCGTGGCGAGGGCCACGTCGTCGGGGTTCCGGGCGATGGCCTCACGCAGGGCTTCGGGGTGAACGCGGCCGTACGGGTCGACCGGGAGGTACTCGACCGTGGCGCCCTCGTGTTCACCGAGCCAGTGCACGGCGTCGAGGACGGCGTGGTGCTCGACAGGGCTGGCGAGAACCCGGGTGCGGGACGGGTCGGCGTCGCGGCGGGACCAGTACAGGCCCTTCACGGCGAGGTTGTCGGCCTCGGTGCCGCCGGAGGTGAAGACCACCTCGCTGGGGCGTGCGCCGAGGGCGGCCGCCAGGGTTTCGCGGGCTTCCTCGACGGTTCGCCGCGCACGGCGGCCGGCTGCGTGCAGGGAGGAGGCGTTGCCCGTTGCGCTCAGCTGGGCGGTCATTGCCTCGACCGCCTCCGGGAGCATGGGGGTGGTCGCGGCGTGGTCGAGGTATGCCATGGTGGGCCCAATTCTAGAGCCCGCTGTGGTGTGGCTCCGTTGGGCCGGTCCGTCAGCTGCCGAGGCTCCACGACAACGTGTTGTCCGCCGACATGAAGGCCGCCAGGACCAGGAGGTCGGCGATGCCGAGGCCCAGTCCCAGATAGGCGCGGCCGGGGCGGGTGGTGTTGCGGTAAAGGGCCACCGAGGCCAGGGCTATGGCGATGGGGCCCAGGAAGATGTTGAAGACCAGGAGGCCCACGAGGCCGAGGATGAAGGACGCCACGGCCATGCCGTCGGCGTCACGACGGACGGCGTTACGGCGCTGGGGCGCGGCGGTGGTCAGTTGCATGAGTCTGCTCCCAACAGACGTAGGGACGTGGTCAGTTGGCGTTCTCGCGACGACGTGAGTGACGCTCGCGGGCCGCGAACACGGCCAGCCAGACGCCGATGACCACGGCGACGACGAGGGTGAAGGAGAGCGGCGCGTGGGCCACGGTGCCCAGAACGACGCCCAGCAGCAGGAGTGCCGCGACGAGGAACAGCATGGATGCCTCTCGTGGTGTCGTGGGTCGTAATCGTTGATCAGTGAACGCTTGTAGCAACACTTGTTCACTGACTTGTCAGTCTAGCTCGTTCATGACTTTTCAAATCACAGAGAACAGTTGTTAACTGCATGGCATGAGTCACACCCTCGGCGTCCGGCAGGCCCAGAAACAGAGGACGAGGCAGGCGTTCCTGGACGCCGCACTGGGCCTGCTGGAGGAGCAGAGCCTCAGCAGTCTGGGCCTGCGGGAGGTCACCAGGGCCGTGGGCGTCGCCCCGACCGCCTTCTACCGGCACTTCCCCTCGACGGCGGATCTCGGGGTGGCCCTGGTCGAGGAGGCGCTGGGCAGCCTGCACGCCGTGATCGCCGGCACGGTGTCCGCAGCCGGCGACGGCGACGAACGTATCGAGCGCGCCGTCGAGCTGATCGCCCGTCACGTACGCGAGTACCCAGCACACATCCGCTTTATCGCCCGCGAACGGAACGGCGGAGTCCAGAAGGTCCGGGCCGCGATAGCGGAGCAACTCGCCCGGTTCACCGACGAGGTGAGGACCGCACTGGCCGAGCACCCGGAGTCGGCCGGCTGGAACGACGACGACCTCCTGATGCTCGCGGGTCTGTACGTCGACCAGATGCTGATGACCGCCTCCAACCTTCTGGACGCGTCCCCCGAGGAGCAGGACCGGGTCATCCGGGTGGCGACCCGCCGCATGCGCCTGATCGCCGTCGGCCGCCGCCACTGGCTGGGGTGAGCTCCCACGCGGGGACGCTCACGAAGAGTGCATACGAAGGGCGCGTACGAAACTGTCGTACGCGCCCTTCAGTCGCCTGGTCGCCCTGCGGTGAACGGGGTCAGAGCCTGACCCGCGCGAGCTGTCGCGACTGCGCCACCAGCCTGTCCGCGCTGTCCCAGACCTCGGCGTCCTCTTCCAGGAAACCGCCGGCGAGGTTGCGTGTGGTGATCGAGATCCGCAGCGGACCCGGCGCCGGACGGCAGCGTATGTGCACGGTCAGCTCGACGGTCGGGACCCAGCCGGACAGGCCCAGTTCGAAGGCGGTCGGCGGCAGCGCGTCGACCGCGAGGAGCAGCGAGAATGGGTCGGCGTCCCGGCCGTCGGCGAGCCCGAACCAGGCCCGCATCTCCCCCTTGCCGGACGGCGAGCCGAGGGCCCAGCCCAGGGTGGAGGGGTCGAGCTTGAGCATCAGACGGTCGGTGATGGCGGAGCTGCCGGGGACGGGAGCGGGCGAGTCTGCGGGGCCGAAGCACTGGGCCGGCGGCGGAATCACCGGCGGCTTCGCCGACGTCCGTACGTCGTCGGGGAGTTCGTCCAAGTCGCCGTAGGAGGCGAGAACGCGGATGCGCTCGACCTCCCGGCCTTGGTCGTCGTACTGGAAGAGGGAAGCCTGGCCCGTCGACAGGGTGCGGCCGGTGCGTACGAGGTCCGTGCGGACGACCGCCGGACCCGGCTCGGACGCGGTCAGGTAGTGCGCGGAGATGGTGAACGGGTCGCCGTGCGGCAGGGTGTCCGCGAGCGCGCGGCCCAGAACCGCCAGCAGATAACCGCCGTTGACGGCGTTGATGATCGTCCATCCGGCGGACAGGTCGATGTCGTAGACGCCGGGTGCGCGGCGCGTGACCGCGGTGTCGCGGTCGAACTCGCTGTCGCCGATCGTTGCCTGTACGAGAGCTGCTTCTGACATGCCTGAACGGTACAACAAGTAACTACTAAGCAGTAGCTTTTGAGATTTCAGCCACGTGACATCTCCCCGCTGACACGGAAACGGGAGAGCGCGTGTGCGCTCTCCCGTTTCCGTGTGCGTGGGCTGCTACTTGGCGGCCTTGGGCCCCTCGCCCGATTCCTCCACCCGAGCCTTCTGAGCCGCGTCCGCCGACACGACCGCGTCCGGCACCAGCTCCACCGCCTCCTTCGCCGCTGACAGCAGCACCGTGTCCTGCGGCGCCTGGTCCTCCGCGTTCTCCGGGTGGTGGCAGGCCACCTGCTGACCGGGCTTCAGCTCGAGGAGCGGCGGCTCCTTGGTGGTGCAGATCTCCGTGGCCTTCCAGCACCGGGTGTGGAAGCGGCAGCCGCTCGGCGGGGAGATCGGCGAGGGCACATCGCCCTTGAGCAGGATGCGCTCGCTCTTGGCGGCCCGGCGCCGGGGGTCCGGGATGGGCACGGCCGACATCAGCGCCTTGGTGTACGGGTGCATC
Source organism: Streptomyces sp. NPDC006365 (assembly GCF_042870755.1). NCBI lineage: Bacteria > Bacillati > Actinomycetota > Actinomycetes > Kitasatosporales > Streptomycetaceae > Streptomyces > Streptomyces sp. NPDC006365. The sequence goes on along the minus strand of NZ_JBIAHS010000015.1, from coordinate 12,813 downwards.
GGCGCCTTGTAGAGCGAGTCGCGGTCCGCGAGTTCGACGATCTTGCCGAGGTACATCACCGCGATACGGTCCGAGACATGGCGTACGACGGACAGGTCGTGCGCGATGATCACGTACGTCAGGCCCAGCTCCTGCTGGAGGTCGTCCAGCAGGTTCACGACCTGCGCCTGGATGGACACGTCAAGGGCGGAGACCGGCTCGTCCGCCACGACCAGCTTCGGGTTGAGCGCGAGCGCGCGGGCGATGCCGATGCGCTGGCGCTGGCCGCCGGAGAACTCGTGCGGATAGCGGTTGTAGTGCTCGGGGTTGAGGCCGACCACCGACAGCAGCCGCTGGACCTCCTTCTTGATGCCGCCCTCGGGCGTGACGCCCTGGAGCTTGAAGGGGGCCCCGATGATGGTGCCGATCGTGTGGCGCGGGTTCAGCGACGAGTACGGGTCCTGGAAGATCATCTGGACGTCACGGCGCATCGGGCGCATATCGCCGACCCCGAGGTGCGTGATGTCCCTGCCCTCGAACTCCACGGTGCCCGCGGTCGGTTCGAGCAGCCGGGTGATCAGCCGGCCCATCGTCGACTTTCCGCAGCCCGATTCGCCGACGACGCCGAGCGTTTCGCCGGACTTGACCTCGAAGTCGATGCCGTCGACCGCCCGCACCGCGCCGACCTGCCGCTGGAGCAGGCCCTTGCGGATCGGGAAGTGCTTCTGGAGCCCGGTCACCTTCAACAGGGTCTCGCCGGGGGCGGCGTCCTTGGTGAGGGTCGCGCCCGGGGCCGTCTTCGGGCCCGCGCCGTCGCTCTCTGCGGGTTTGGTCACTGCCGCGTCCTCGGGTTTCTCACTCACAGCTTGGGCGCAATCTCTTCGGTCCAGATACGCTCCCGCTGCTCCTGCGTCATATGGCAGGCGGCCCAGTGCTGGCTGCCGACCTCGGCAAGCTCGGGGCGGACCGTGCGGGTGACGTTGTCCTTGGGGACGTCCGCGTACGGGCAGCGCGGGTTGAAGGCGCAGCCCGACGGGATGTTGATCAGCGAGGGCGGGGAGCCCTTGACCGGGATGAGCCGCTCCTGCTGGTCGCGGTCGAGGCGCGGCATCGAGCCCAGCAGGCCCCAGGTGTAGGGGTGCCGGGGCTCGTAGAAGACCTTCTCGGCCGGGCCGCGCTCGACGCAGCGGCCGCCGTACATCACCAGGATGTCGTCGGAGAGCTCGGCGACGACGCCCAGGTCGTGGGTGATGATGATGACCGCGGAGCCGAACTCCTTCTGCAGATCGCGGATCAGGTCCAGGATCTGCGCCTGGACGGTCACGTCCAGGGCGGTCGTCGGCTCGTCCGCGATGAGCAGTTCCGGGTTGTTGACCAGCGACATCGCGATCATCGCGCGCTGGCGCATACCGCCGGAGAACTCGTGCGGGTAGCCGTCGACGCGCTTGTCCGGCTGCGGAATGCCCACGCGGTCGAGCATCTCGATCGCGCGCCGCCGCGCGGTCTTCTTGTCGACGTCGTGGTGGATGCGGTACGCCTCCACGATCTGGTGGCCGATCGTGTAGTACGGGTGCAGCGCCGACAACGGGTCCTGGAAGATCATCGCCATCTCGCGGCCACGCAGTTTGCGTACGTGGTCCGGGTCGGCGGTGAGCAGTTCCGTGCCGTCCAGCCAGATCTCGCCGGAGATCTGCGCCTTGCGCTTGCCGTACTGGCCGGTGGTGTGCAGGCCCATGATGCCGAGCGAGGTCACCGACTTGCCGGAGCCGGACTCGCCCACGATGCCGAGGGTCTTGCCCTTCTCCAGCGTGAAGTTGAGCCCGTCGACGGACTTGACCAGTCCGTCGTCCGTCGGGAAGTGCACCTTCAGGTCGCGGACTTCGAGGAAGGCGGTCGGGGCCGGCGAGTCCTTCACGGGCTCGCTCAGCGCCGCCCCGCTCTTGCTGAGTTCGGTCATGCGAGCCTCACTCGGGGGTCGATCACGGCGTACAGGATGTCCACGACGAGGTTGGCGACGATCACCGCGAGCGAGGTGATCAGTGTGACGCCCAGGATCACTGGGAGGTCCTTGTCGCTGATCGCCTTGAGGACCGCCTGCCCGAGGCCGGGAAGACTGAAGGTGGTCTCGGTGAGGATCGCGCCGCCGATCAGGGCGCCGAGGTCCATACCGAGCATGGTCAGGATCGGCGTCATGGTGGAGCGCATGGCGTGCTTGCCTATGACGACCGGCTCGCGCAGGCCCTTGGCGCGGGCGGTGCGGATGTAGTCCTCGCCCATGACTTCCAGCATGGTTGCTCTGGTGATCCGGGCGTACATCGCCGCATAGAGGAAGGCGAGGGTGATCCAGGGCAGGATCATGCCGCCGAGCCAGCCGGTGAAGCTTTCCTCGAGCGGGACGTACTGGGCGTCGAGCCAGCCGAGTCCGTAGCTGAAGATCGCCAGCGACAGCAGACCGGTGAAGTAGATCGGGAGCGAGACGCCGGCGAGGGCGACGACCATCGCGCTGCGGTCCCACAGGGTGCCCCGCTTGAGCGCGGAGAGCACACCCGCCGCGACCCCGAACAGCAGCCACAGCACGGCGGCACCGAGCGCGAGCGCCAGTGTCACCGGGAAGCGGTCGGTGAGCACCGGCCAGATGGCCTGCTCGTTGCGGAAGGAGTAACCGAAGCACGGTGCCGCGCAGTTGGTCACATCGCCGCCACCGACGTACGTACGTCCAGCGAGGAGGCCTTTGAAGAACTCCCAGACCTGGGCGAGGATCGGGTCGCCGAGACCCAGCTTCTGGCGGACCGCCTCGATGGCCCCGGGGTCGGCCTGCTTGCCCACGAACATCGTGGCCGGGTCCACGCCCGCCCACCGGGGGACGAGGAAGAAGATGCAGAAGACCACCAGGATGATGACCACCAGCATCACTGCGGCGGCGAAGAGCCGCCTGATGAGGTAAGCGAGCACTGCTCTCGGCCCGGCGGCGGACCGTGGGCCACCGGAGGTCTTCCGGTGGCCCACGGGTTACGCCGCGCCGGCCTTCACCTGCCTTTCGTGCCGTATGGCGGGTGCGCCGGTCGGATTTACTTCTTCAGACCCAGGTTCACGAAGTCGTACTGACCGCTGTAGTTGTCGGTCGTGTAGACGTTCGCCAGGTTGTTGCCGCGCCAGTTGATGAACTTCTCGAAGACGAAGGGCAAGTAGTAAGCGCCCTCCATGACCTTGTGGTTGATCTCCGTGGAGATCTGCTCCTTCTTCGCTTCGTCCAGTTCCGTGACGTAGTCATCGAAGAGGCCGTCGATCGCCTTGTCCTTGATCAGGGCGAAGTTGTTGTTGCCGCTCTCAAGGATGTACTTGCTGCTCCACAGAGGCAGACCGAAGCCCTGCACGGTCGGGAAGTCCGGGCCCCAGCCCATGATGATGATGCCGTAGCCCTTCTTCTTCACGTTCTCGGGGCTGCCGATGATGCCACTGGTCTGCGCACCGTCGTACTGGTCGATCTCGACGTCGATGCCGACCTTCTTCAGGGACGCCTGCAGCGACTCGGCGGTGGCCACCTCGACCGGCTTGTTGTTGCGGACCGCGATGGTGGTCTTGAAGCCGTTCGGCTGGCCGCAGGCCTTCAGCGCCTCCTTGGCCTTGGCGACGTTGCCCTTCTTGTCCGCGCCCGCCATGTCGTACGGGTCGTACTTCTGACCCTCGGCACCCGGGACGGACGGCGGCAGCATGTTGGTGCCGATGTCACCGCCGGCCACCGGGCCGCCGCGCGCGGTCTGCAGCGACTCGTGGTCGGCGCCGTAGAGCACGGCCTTGCGGCATTCCACGTTGTCGAACGGCTTCACGCTCTGCGGGAAGACCGCGTAGCGGACGTAGCCGGAGACCGGGTTGTCCAGGTTGCCCTTGTGCTCCTTCAGGGCGGTGGTGCGGCCCTGCGGGGACATGCCGGTCTGGTTGATGTCCAGATCGTAGTCACCGTTGATCAGGCGCTGGTCCATGTCATTGGCGTTGGTGAACAGCGTCAGCGAGATCTTGTCCGGGTACGCCTTGCGGACCGGGTCCGAGGACTGCTTCCAGTTCTCGTTGCGGACCAGGACCAGCTTCTTGTTCGGCGTGTACGACTGGAACTTGTACGGGCCGGACGAGAACGGCTTCAGGCCGTACTTGGACTTGGTGTCCTTGTCCTGACGGACCGGCGAGGCGAAGGCCATGGCGAGCATGTCCTCGAAGTCCGAGTTGGCCGCGGGCAGCTTGAAGACGATGGTCTTGTCGTCCGGGGTCTCGATCGCCTTCAGACCCAGCTTGTCCGCGGACGTGTCCTTGTAGGGGCCCGGGTACTCGCCCTTGGGGTCGAGGATGTCCTTCAGGTAGACGGGACCGCCGGACAGCACGTCCTGCGCCCACTGGCGCTCGATGCCGTACTTGACGTCCTTGGAGGTGATCGGCTTGCCGTCCTCCCAGGTCACCCCGTCACGCAGCGTGTACGTGTACGTCTTGCCGTCGTCGGTGATCTTCGCCGTGCTCGTGGCGAGGTCCGGGGTGACCTCGGCGCCCTTCGCTCCGGGCTCCGCCTTACCGGTCACCAGCGTGCGGCTGTAGTACCGCATGAAGTTCCAGGCGAAGCCGTAGTAGCCACGCGTGGTGTCCCACGAGTCGGCGTCCTGGACACCGGCGAACTTCAGCTCGCCGCCCTTCTTGGCCTCGGAGGCCTGGGCGACTTTGTTGTTGGCGGCGTTGAAGCCGGCCGCGCCGCCTTCCCCGCCGTCGTCGGTGCCGCCGCCGCCGCACGCCGCCGTGGCAAGCAGCGCGGCGACCACGCCGGCGGCGGCCACGGCCTGCTTGCGCCGCCCTGTGGTGCGTTGGGTAGTCACTCGGATCCTCCGTGTGTGTAGCGGCCCGCCGACAGATGACGGGCCCTGGGGGTACGGCAGTTCAGCGGGAACCCTTCGGATCCAGCGCGTCGCGCACGCCGTCGCCGAAGAGATTGAAGGCAAGCACGGTGATGAAGATCGCTACACCCGGGATCACCATGTACATGGGATCCGAGTCGTAGTAGTCGATCGCGCTCGAGAGCATCTGCCCCCAGGAGGCCGTGGGCGGCTTGACGCCCACGCCCAGGAAGCTGAGCGCCGCTTCGGTGAGGATGTTGGTCGGGATCATCATCGTCGTGTACACGATGATGGGCGCGACGAGGTTGGGCAGCAGCTCCTTGAACAGGATGTACATCCGCCCGGCCCCGAGACTGCGGGCGGCCTCGACGTACTCGCGCTCACGCAGCGAGAGCGTCTGGCCGCGCACCACACGTCCGACATAGGGCCAGCCGAAGAAGCCGATCACCAGGATCATCACGAACAGGCGGACACCCGTGCCGGTGAGGCCCAGCATCTCGTTCGGCATGACCGAGACCAGCGCGATGATGAAGAGCAGCTGCGGGAAGGCCAGCAGACCGTCCATCACACGGCTGATGACCGCGTCCAGCCAGCCGCCGAAGTAGCCGGCGAGGACACCCAGAACCGTGCCGAGCACGACAGCGACCATGGCGGACATGAAACCGACCAGGAGCGAGATGCGGGCGCCGTAGACGATGCGGGCGAACACGTCACGCCCGTTGACCGGTTCGACGCCGAAGGGGTGGTCCGCGCTGATGCCGCCCCAGGAGCCTTTGGGGGTCGAGAAGAGAGGGTCGATCAGGTCCTCGTGGTGCGTCTCCGGATCCTGCCCGACCAGGTTGGTGATCACCGGTGCGAGCAGTGCGATCGCGATCAGTACGAGCACGATGACGCCGCCCGTGAGGGCCAGCTTGTCGCGCTTGAGGCGCTCCCAGGCGATCCGGCCGAGGGAACGCCCCTGTACCGCCTTGCCCTCGGCGGAGCCGGCGAGCACCGCCTCCTCGGCAGCGCTCGGGGCCGCTTCCGCGGTCGGCTCGTGCAATGGTGCCGTCATCGTGGCAGCGACCCCTCTCAACCGGCTGTAGCCGGCCCCCACATGCCGCTTGTAAGCGGCCTGATTCAGTCCGTCGTACACAGGGGCGAACACCCCCGAAGCCGGAGTCTTCAACGGTTCAGCGATCTGTTGCCAGACCTGGCGGTGAATGGATGCCTAAACGTGATGCTGTCTGGGACGTTCCGTTATCCGAACGGTACGTAACGAGGTGCGGACGCGGGACAGTTGATACCCAAGAGCCACACGCCGCGTTTACCCGCGTAGATCGGGACAATAAACCCGAACCAGATCCGAAGTCGAATCGAGGTCGAACGAAAGGCGAACGGAGGGCATCAGGCGAGGTGAGCCCGGGTCAGCCGGGTCGGGCAAAGTCCGACGGAGCGTCAGTACGAGCGTGTCAGTACGAGTCCGGGTAGCCGTATCCGCCCGCCACCGGCGCCTGCGCGGGGGCCGCGTGGGCCTCGCGGTCGTAGAACGGGCGCGTCATGGCCCGCATCCACATGGCCACCGGGTCGTACTCGTCGGACATCGCGACGGTCGACACCGGCAGCCCCTCCGGCACGGCACCGATCGACTGCTGCATCATCGCCCGTACCGAGTCCACGGCGGGCGGACTCGTGTCGTACACATCGAGCCCGATGGCCAGATACGGAGCGCCCAGCGCGGGCTGTACCCAGGCGCGGCGCAGCGAGCGCACGGCGGCGGTGCGATGCGCGTTCTGCGCCAGGAGGGCGTAGAACTGCGGGAGTTCGATGCTCGGCTCGGCCATCCGGAGCGGGCCGGCGGGCTGCCGCTCCAGGCCGGTGGCGATGCGCCGCAGGTCGAGCCAGGGGACGCCGACGCCGCCGCCGGGCGCGTGCGGGTTCAGCCACAGGCCGTAGTGGTCGGGGTAGAGGGTGCGGGCCGCGTCGAGGCCGTCGACGACTTCGTACGAACGGTTCCAGCCGCTGGCCGAGAGTTCCTGGGCGGAGGTGACGCAGGGCGCGTAGCTGAAGCCCTCCACCTCCATGTTCCCGTACTGCGCGTCCGGTGAACCGGCCTGGCCATGCCAGAGCAGCATCCAGATCTGGCCCGCCGAGGGGGTCGCGAGCGCCCGCAGGAGCGCCTCGTAGGCGTCGTAACGCCCGGGCGTGACCTGGCGCAGCATGTGCTCGACCTGCCCGGCCGCGATGCCGCTGGCGCTCACCTGTACCGCCCCTTCGAGAAGTTGACTCGGATATGAAACCAGCTTATGCGCTGCGCTGGCTGAACCGGTTGGAGCTGACCTCCGCTGTAAGTGCCGATTCGAGCTCGGGGCTCCACGTCATTCGCGGGCTGCCGGTCCGTTGTCGCTTGTCGCGCAGTTCCCCGCGCCCCTTCGGGGCGCCCCTGACGGGGGCACTCTCTACAGCGGGCCCGCGTAGAAGGGGCGGACCCTTTCTCGTAGCCACGTGGTCACCGGGTCCACGGCTGCTTCCACGAAGACCAGGTTGACTGGCCAGGGGGCCGGGGCTCGGGTGAGCGCTCGGCCCAGGGCGTCCATGGGGAGGGTTCTGGCGTCGGGGTCCCAGGAGGTGAGTTCTACGCCTATGAACAGGACCGGGTCTGCCGTTTCGATGGCTGCCAGGCAGCGGCGGGCGGTTCGTACGGCGCCGGTGGCTTCGAACTCGGTCGAGGCGGCCGTCAGGAAGTCCACCGGGTCCTGCTGCCAGTCGGGCTCGAACAGGCGGACCCGGCCGCCGCTCGTGGGGCCGTCCAGCTCGGTGCGGCCGGCGCGGCACAGCTCGGCGACGGCGGGCGGGGGCAGCGGGATGCCTACCGTGCCCTCCGGGTTCACCGCGATGCCCACCTGTGGCGGCAGTCCGCGCGCGAACTCGACGGCGGGCGCGATCGTGTACGGCATGTGGTCGCCGGCGATCTGCCGGAACTGCTGCACCGAGCTGAAGACCGGGACGTACGCCTGTCCGCCGAGCTCCATCGCGGGCAGGTCCAGCGGGCCGCTGTGCGGGCCGCCGCCGTTCGGCAGTGGCACCCAGAGGAAGCTGCGCCCGAGGACCTCCACTATCCGGGCAGCCGCCGAGGGCCCCGCCGGAGCGCCGAGAGACGCGGCGAGCACCTCTTCCAACTCGTTGCCGGGCCAGCCGACGTGTGGATGGGGGTGCGCCTGTGCCGGGAAGTCCATCTGCCTCTACCACCTGCTCGAAAACCACTGCCGGAATCAGTGCCGGATAGGCCGGATACCACCGCCGGGGCAGCGACCGCTGCGACTGAAAACCCTAGCGCCCGCCTGGCGCGAGCCGTTTCAGTCGCCGCAGCCGATCCCGCTCAGTCGCCGAAGTCGATCCGCCGCAGCACATCCGCCGCGGACCGGTCGATGAGGACGGCCGAACCGCAGCCTTCCGGCAGGTCACCCTTCTCGACGGAGCGCAGCAGCCGGGCGACCGCGGCGCGGTGCCGGGCGAAGGCGTACCGCGAGACCCCGCGGCCGCGCTCGCGCTGGCCGTCCAGGGCCGTGTCCGGCGGGACGTCGAGCAGCAGCAGATGCAAAGTGCCGCCGCGGCGCCTGGCTTCGCGCGCGATCCAGTTGCGCACCCAGGCCTGGGTGCCGCAGTCGTGCACGACGACGCCCTCGCCGGAGCGCAGGGCGCGGCGCAGGCCCGCGTAGTGCGCGGCCCGTACGAGGGGGCGGTAGACCGCGTACGGCAGAAAGCGGGACAGGCGGTGGTCCCAGCGGTCGCGGGTGTCCTGTGAGTCGATGCGCACGCCCGTCACGGCGCGGCGCATCAGGGTCGACTTGCCGCTGCCCGGCAGGCCCGTGACCACGACGAGATCGGCCGCGCCGAAGCGCAGGCCGTGCGGACTGTGTCCCGCACGCTCCCGCAGATCACGGACGACGGGCGCCGGGAGCGGGCCGCACGCCTCCCTGGCCGGGACAGCCGGGACAGCGGGCTGCTTGGGCAGTGCGACGGCGGCACCCGTCGCGTACGCCGTGGTCCTGTTCACGCTGTTCGTCCTCCCCATGGGGTCGGGAGACCCATCCCCGTCGAGTGTAAAGAGAAGGTAATGCGTGCACCCTGTCGTTTTCGTTCTCGCCGTGCCACAGGCCCGTCACAGATCTCTGTGAATGACGTGAACGCCTCCGAGCCCCTGTGGAAGTCCCCCCTGCCGTGCCGCACCGATGCGTGCGATGATGTGCGCGCCAACTGCATACCGGCCGCTTGAATCCGCGCGGGAGAGTTCCGGGCACGTGTACACGAACGTGTACGAGTGTCCGGGCGCCGAAGGAGCAAGTCCCTCCCTTGAATCTCTCAGGCCCCGTTACCGCGCGGGCGAGGCACATCTGAAAAGCGGGCCGTCTCCTGGCAGCCAGGGGGTCGGCTCCACCCACGGTGCAAGCCAGTGACCGTACAGGTCACGGCGAACCTCTCAGGTTCCGATGACAGATGGGGAGGAACGACCTCGCCGTCATGCCTTGGGAGCCCTGTCCGATGAGCAGTACCATTCCACGCCGTACCGCACTCGATGCATTGCATCGCTCGCTCGGCGCCACCATGACCGACTTCGCCGGCTGGGACATGCCCCTGCGGTACGGATCCGAGCGCGACGAGCACCTCGCCGTACGTACGAAGGCGGGCCTCTTCGACCTCTCCCACATGGGCGAGATCACGGTCACCGGACCGAGGGCCGCGGCGCTGCTCGACTACGCGCTGGTCGGGAACCTCGGGAGCGTCAAGGTCGGCCGCGCCCGCTACACCATGATCTGCCGCGAGGACGGCGGCATCCTCGACGACCTGATCGTGTACCGGCTCGGAGAGACGGAGTACATGGTCGTCGCGAATGCGAGTAATGCACAGACCGTCCTGGAGGCGCTGGCCGAGCGCGCCGCCGGTTTTGACGCCGACGTCCGCGACGACCGCGACGCGTACGCGCTGCTCGCCGTCCAGGGCCCCGAGTCCCCCGGCATTCTGAAGTCGCTCACCGACGCGGACCTGGACGGCCTGAAGTACTACGCGGGCCTGCCCGGCACGGTCGCCGGCGTCCCGGCCCTGATCGCGCGCACCGGCTACACCGGCGAGGACGGCTTCGAGCTGTTCGTCGCCCCGGCCGACGCGGAGAAGCTGTGGCAGGCGCTGACCGAGGCGGGGTCCTCGGTGGGCCTCGTCCCCTGCGGCCTGTCCTGCCGGGACACGCTGCGCCTGGAGGCGGGCATGCCGTTGTACGGGCACGAACTGTCGACCTCGCTCACGCCCTTCGACGCGGGGCTCGGGCGGGTCGTGAAGTTCGAGAAGGAGGGCGACTTCGTGGGGCGCGAGGCGCTCGCCGAGGCCGCCTCCAGGGCTCAGGAGAACCCGCCGCGCGTCCTCGTCGGACTGATCGCCGAGGGCCGCCGAGTCCCGCGCGCCGGGTACGCGGTCGTCACCGAGGGCGAGGTCATCGGCGAGGTCACCTCCGGCGCGCCCTCGCCGACCCTCGGCAAGCCGATCGCGATGGCGTACGTCGACGCCGCGCACTCCGCGCCCGGCACGCCCGGTGTCGGAGTGGACATCCGGAGCAGCCACGAGCCGTACGAGGTCGTGGCGTTGCCGTTCTACAAGCGCCAGAAGTAGTCCCGCCGACGGTTCGGCAGCGCGCCGACGTGACGTACGTTCCCGTGTGCCGTCTCGTGTCCGCCGTCCGGCATCCGCGGTCTTGTCACACACGACAACCCGTTCATCACCACTCCCCGCGTACAGGAGAATCCAAGCCATGAGTAACCCCCAGCAGTTGCGCTACAGCAAGGAGCACGAGTGGCTGTCGGTCGCCGAGGACGGCGTCTCGACGGTCGGCATCACCGAGTACGCGGCCAACGCGCTCGGCGACGTCGTCTACGTCCAGCTCCCCGAGGTCGGCGACGCGGTGACCGCGGGCGAGACCTGCGGCGAGCTGGAGTCGACGAAGTCGGTCAGCGATCTGTACTCGCCGGTCACCGGTGAGGTCACCGAGATCAACCAGGACGTCGTGGACGACCCGGCGCTGGTGAACACCGCCCCGTTCGAGGGCGGTTGGCTGTTCAAGGTACGTATCGCCGAGGAGCCGAAGGACCTGCTCTCCGCGACCGAGTACGCCGAATTCTCCGGCTCCGACTCCGCCTCCTGAAGGACTCCTGACTGATGTCGCTTCTGAACCAGCCCCTGCACGAACTCGACCCGGACGTCGCCGCCGCGGTCGACGCCGAGCTGAACCGTCAGCAGTCCACCCTGGAGATGATCGCCTCGGAGAACTTCGCTCCGGTCGCGGTCATGGAGGCCCAGGGCTCGGTCCTCACCAACAAGTACGCCGAGGGCTACCCGGGCCGCCGGTACTACGGCGGCTGTGAGCACGTCGACGTCGTCGAGCGGATCGCCATCGAGCGGATCAAGGAACTCTTCGGCGCCGAGCACGCCAACGTCCAGCCGCACTCGGGCGCCCAGGCCAACGCCGCCGCGATGTTCGCCCTGCTCAAGCCCGGCGACACGATCATGGGCCTGAACCTCGCGCACGGCGGGCACCTGACTCACGGCATGAAGATCAACTTCTCCGGCAAGCTCTACAACGTCGTCGCTTACCACGTGGACGACGCGACCGGACAGGTCGACATGGCCGAGGTCGAGAAGCTGGCCAAGGAGTCCAGGCCGAAGCTGATCGTGGCCGGCTGGTCGGCGTATCCGCGGCAGCTGGACTTCGCCGCCTTCCGCCGCATCGCCGACGAGGTCGGCGCGTACTTGATGGTCGACATGGCGCACTTCGCGGGCCTGGTCGCGGCGGGACTGCACCCGAACCCCGTCCCGCACGCGCACGTCGTCACGACCACCACCCACAAGACGCTGGGTGGTCCGCGCGGTGGCGTGATCCTGTCCACGGCCGATCTCGCGAAGAAGATCAACTCGGCTGTCTTCCCCGGTCAGCAGGGCGGTCCCCTGGAGCATGTGATCGCCGCGAAGGCCGTCTCCTTCAAGGTTGCGGCCTCGGAGGAGTTCAAGGAGCGCCAGCGGCGCACGCTGGAGGGCGCGCGGATCCTGGCCGAGCGCCTGATGCGGGACGACGTCACCTCGGCCGGCGTCTCGGTGCTGTCCGGCGGGACGGACGTACACCTCGTCCTGGTCGACCTGCGCCACTCCGAGCTCGACGGACAGCAGGCCGAGGACCGCCTCCACGAGGTCGGCATCACCGTCAACCGCAACGCCGTCCCGAACGACCCGCGCCCGCCGATGGTGACGTCGGGGCTCAGGATCGGCACGCCCGCCCTAGCCACCCGTGGTTTCACGGCCGAGGACTTCGCCGAGGTCGCGGACATCATCGCCGAGGCGCTGAAGCCCGCCTACGACGCCGGGTCGCTGAAGGCCAGGGTGTCCGCGCTGGCCGACAAGCACCCGCTGTACGCGGGCCTGAAGTAGGTCCGTACGTTCCGTACGACTTGTTCGGACGCTTTCTTCGGGGCACCGCGCACACTGAGACGTACGTGCGCGGTGCCCGCCCATGTACCACCTCTTGTTGAGGAGTCACCGTGGCCATCTCGGTCTTCGACCTTTTCTCGATCGGCATCGGCCCGTCCAGCTCCCACACGGTCGGCCCGATGCGCGCGGCACGCATGTTCGCCCGCCGCCTGAAGAATGAGGGCCTGCTGGCCCCGACGGCCTCGATTCGCGCCGAGTTGTACGGTTCCCTGGGCGCGACCGGCCACGGCCACGGCACCCCGAAGGCTGTACTGCTCGGCCTGGAGGGCGCCTCCCCGCGGACCGTGGACGTCGAGACGGCGGACGAGCGCGTGGACGCGATCCGCTCCGAAAAGTCCCTGAAGCTGCTCGGCAAGCACCGAATCCCTTTCTCCTTCGACGACGACCTGATCCTGCACCGCCGCAAGACGCTGCCGTACCACGCGAACGGCATGACGCTCTGGGCGTACGACGCGTC
>NZ_JBIAHS010000014.1:0-245933 GCF_042870755.1 Streptomyces sp. NPDC006365 | reverse complement strand
CGTTTGTGGGGGTGGCGGGGGCACAAACCCCCCGGGGGGTTTTTCGCCCGTGTCCTGACAAGGCGCGCCCCGGACCGCCCACCCTGTCAAACCGGGGGGGGGGGGCCGCCGCGCCCCCCCCCCGCCACCGGTGAGCGCTCCGGTCGAGAGCCTCAGAGCTCGTTCAGCGAAGCCCGGACCACGTCGGGCTTGTTCGTGATGATGCCGTCCACACCGAAGTCCGCGACGCGTCGTGCGCCGTCGGCGGTGTCGACGGTCCATGTGAAGATCTCCAGCTGCTTGCCGTGCGGCCCCTTGAGCGCATGGATCGAGGAGACGTAGTCGGCCGAGATGGATGTGTGCGTCGAGTTGATCTGATCGGCGAACTTCGCGTACGCGGGCAGCTCCGCGACCGCCGGCGTGCCCAGGAAGCCCGTTTTGATGTCGGGCCGCAGCTCGTGCACGGTCCGTACGCTGTCCGCGCTGAAACTCTGGACGACCAGCTTGCTCCGTACGTGGTGCGGACCCAGCCAGCCCTCGTTGCTGAGGACCTTGAGGGTCTCCCTCTCGATACCCGGGTAGAGCTCGGGCTTCTTGATCTCCAGTACGAGCTTCTGGTGGTTGCGGGACACCCGGTTCATGTACTGCTTCAGCGTCGGCACGCGTGCGCCCGCGTACTCCGGGCCGAACCAACTGCCCGCGTCCAGGCGGGCGATCTCCGCCGCGGTGAAGTCCTTGACCTTCCACGGGGCCCGGTCGGGGAAGACCTCCTCGACGTTGGTCGTGCGTGCCAGGTTGTCGTCGTGGATCACCACGAGCTCGCCGTCCTTGGTGCGCTGGACGTCGTTCTCGACCCAACGGAAGCCCAGCTCCGCCGCCTTGTCGATGGCGGCCAGGGTGTTCTCGGGGGCGTAGGCGGAAGCACCGCGGTGGGCGACGACCATCGGCTGATCGTCGCCCACCGCGGCATGAGCGGGAGAGAGGGGCAGAACAAGGGCGGCGGCTCCCAGGAGTGCTGTGGTCGTGCCGGCGGCAGCGCGCGCATGCATGCGTACTCCTTGCGTCTGTGGTCACGGACCGCTCCAGAGTGACAGCAGAGTGTCAACGGGAGGGAGGTACAGGATGGCCACAGATTGAACGGAGTTGCCCGACGGCGATCACCAGTGCCGCACAACTGAGGCAAGGGCGTGTTTCTTTGCCGGAAAATCGTTCGAGGGCTCCGGTGGGAGTCATACTCTCTGCGTCAACCCTGGCCGCCATGGCGGTCCTGGGACGGGGCATTGCAGAGAATTCCGGGACGCAACAGGGCGGAAGGGCAACCGCGCATGCAGGGCACGGTCGACGGATTCAGCTACGGACTCGTCACACCGCTGGTGGCGTACCTCATGGCCTGCCTCGGTGGTGCGCTGGGCCTGCGCTGCACCACCAGATCGATGCTGGTCACCCACTCCTGGCGGCCCGGCTGGCTCGCGCTGGGCTCTGCGGCGATCGGTTCCGGCATCTGGACCATGCACTTCATAGCGATGATGGGTTTCTCCGTCCAGGAGACCCCCATCCAATACGACAAGCCGATCACGTTCGCGAGCCTCGGCGTCGCGATCCTCATGGTCGGCATCGGGATCTTCATCGTCGGCTACAAGGGGGCTTCCGGAACGGCCCTGTTCACCGGAGGCACCATCACCGGCCTGGGCATCGCTACGATGCACTACCTGGGCATGGCCGGAATGCGGCTCAACGGAAAACTCGACTACAACACCTTCACGGTGGCCGCCTCAGTCGTCATAGCAGTTGCAGCCGCAACCGCGGCGCTCTGGGCGGCGGGCCAGGTCCGCGGCTTTCTGTGGAGCGTGGGCGCGAGCCTCGTCATGGGCCTCGCCGTCAGTGGCATGCACTACACGGGCATGGCCGCGCTCAGCGTCCATCTGCACGCCACTACCAACGTCACCTCCGGTGACTCGCCCGCCGCCCTGCTGGCCCCCATGCTGATCGGCCCTCTCGCGTTCCTGTTCCTGGCCGGCGTCGTCGTGATGTTCGACCCGCTGATGGTCATGGGTAAGCCCGAGTGGAGCCCCGTCCAGCAGAAGCCCGGCATCCCGGCCCACATGGTCCGCCACACCGGCCGCCGGCCCACGACCCGCCCGCGCCGCCGCCCCGACCGCCCGGGCTCCCGGACCCCGCAGCGTTGGTGATCAGACCCCGTTGTCAGTGCGGAGTCGTACGGTGGATTCCATGCGGCCCGTATCCAAGATCGAACGCACGGTGGCGCCCTTCGAGGTCGTCAGTCCCTACTCGCCCAGCGGCGACCAGCCCGCTGCCATCGCCGAGCTCGAACGGCGCGTCCGCGCAGGTGAGAAGGACGTCGTCCTCCTCGGCGCGACCGGCACCGGCAAGTCCGCGACCACCGCGTGGATGATCGAGAAGCTCCAGCGCCCCACCCTTGTGATGGCGCCGAACAAGACGCTGGCCGCCCAGCTGGCCAACGAGTTCCGCGAGCTGCTGCCGAACAACGCGGTCGAATACTTCGTCTCGTACTACGACTACTACCAGCCCGAGGCGTACGTCCCGCAGTCGGACACCTACATCGAGAAGGACTCCTCGATCAACGAGGAGGTCGAGCGCCTGCGCCACTCCGCGACCAACTCGCTGCTCACCCGCCGTGACGTCGTCGTGGTCGCCTCGGTCTCCTGCATCTACGGACTCGGTACACCGCAGGAGTACGTGGACCGGATGGTCGCCCTCAAGCTCGGTGACGAGATCGACCGGGACGACCTGCTGCGCCGCTTCGTCGACATCCAGTACACGCGCAACGACATGGCCTTCGCCCGGGGCACCTTCCGGGTCCGCGGCGACACCATCGAGATCTTCCCGGTCTACGAAGAACTGGCCGTTCGCATCGAGATGTTCGGCGACGAGATCGAGGCCCTCTCCACGCTGCATCCGCTCACCGGCGAGGTCATCAGCGACGACGAGCAGCTGTACGTCTTCCCGGCATCCCACTACGTGGCGGGCCCGCAGCGCCTGGAGAAGGCCGTCAACGGCATCGAGAAGGAGCTCGAGGAACGCCTCGCCGAGCTGGAGAAGCAGGGCAAGCTCCTGGAGGCCCAGCGGCTGCGCATGCGCACCACGTACGACCTGGAGATGCTCCGCCAGATCGGCTCATGCTCCGGCGTCGAGAACTACTCGATGCACTTCGACGACCGCGAGCCCGGCTCCCCGCCCAACACCCTCCTCGACTACTTCCCGGACGACTTCATGCTCGTCATCGACGAGTCGCACGTCACCGTGCCGCAGATCGGTGCCATGTACGAAGGCGACGCCTCCCGTAAGCGCACGCTGGTCGACCACGGCTTCCGGCTGCCCTCCGCCCTGGACAACCGCCCTCTGAAATGGGAGGAGTTCCAGGAGCGCATCGGACAGACCGTCTACCTGTCGGCGACTCCGGGGCAGTACGAACTCTCCCGCTCCGACGGCCATGTCGAGCAGATCATCCGCCCCACCGGCCTCGTCGACCCGGAGGTCGTGGTCAAGCCCACCGAGGGGCAGATCGACGACCTGGTGCACGAGATCCGGGGGCGCACCGAGAAGGACGAGCGTGTCCTGGTCACCACGCTCACCAAGAAGATGGCCGAGGACCTCACCGACTACTTCCTCGAACTGGGCATCCACGTGCGCTATCTGCACAGCGACGTCGACACTCTGCGCCGTGTCGAGCTGCTGCGGGAACTGCGTGCCGGAGAGTTCGACGTCCTGGTCGGCATCAACCTCCTGAGGGAGGGCCTCGACCTGCCCGAGGTCTCCCTGGTGGCGATCCTCGACGCCGACAAGGAGGGCTTCCTGCGCTCCGGAACCTCACTGATCCAGACCATCGGCCGCGCGGCGCGCAACGTCTCCGGCCAGGTCCACATGTACGCCGACAGGATCACCCCGGCGATGGAGAAGGCCATCGAGGAGACCAACCGCCGCCGGGAGAAGCAGGTCGCGTACAACAAGGAGAAGGGCATCGACCCGCAGCCACTCCGTAAGAAGATCAACGACATCGTGGCGCAGATCGCCCGCGAGGACGTCGACACGGAGCAGCTGCTCGGCACGGGCTATCGCAACCTGAAGGACGGCAAGGGCGCGAAGGCCCCGGTGCCCGCGCTCGGCTCGAAGGCGGCCAAGGGAGCCAAGCCCGCCAAGGGCAAGGCCAAGGAGACCGTGCCCACCGACCGCCCCGCCGCCGAGCTCGCCGAGCAGATCGAGGAGATGACACAGCGGATGCGCGCGGCAGCCGCGGACCTGCAGTTCGAGATCGCCGCCCGGCTGCGCGACGAGGTCTCGGAGATGAAGAAGGAACTACGCCAGATGAAGGAGGCGGGCATCGCCTGACCACCGCGAATGGCGCACTGTGTTGCAAGACCGACACAAAGTGTGGGCCAGGCTTAGGCACTGTCGGTGCCCCTGCGTAGGGTTGCTGGTCAACCGCAGGATTCTGCGGCAACAGGGGACGTTCGAGAGGGGAACAGCGCGTGACGGTCAACATGACCAAGGGTCAGGCCATCAGTCTGCAGAAGAACGACGGAGGCACCCTGACCGCGGTGCGCATGGGGCTCGGCTGGCAGGCGGCCCCGCGCCGCGGCCTGTTCGGCTCGCGCACCCGGGAGATCGACCTCGACGCCTCGGCCGTGCTCTTCGCGGACAAGCAGCCGGTCGACGTGGTGTTCTTCCGTCACCTCGTCAGCGACGACGGCTCCGTGCGGCACACCGGAGACAACCTCGTCGGCGGTGTCGGCCAGGGCGGCGACGACGAGGCGATCCTCGTCGACCTCGCGCGCATCCCGGTCCACATCGACCAGATCGTCTTCACCGTGAACTCCTTCACGGGGCAGACGTTCCAGGAGGTACAGGACGCGTTCTGCCGACTGGTCGACGAGACCAACGGCCAGGAGCTCGCTCGCTACACGCTCGCGGGTGGTGGCCAGTACACGGCGCAGATCATGGCGAAGGTGCACCGCGCGGGCGCGGGGTGGCAGATGACCGCCCTCGGCACGCCGGCCAACGGCCGTACGTTCCAGGACCTGATGCCCGCGATCCTGCCGCACCTGTAGACAGCCCGGCGCAGACGACAACGAGGGGGAGAAGGCGATGACGGCCGAGCTGGTGCGGGGACAGAACCATCCGCTGCCCCAAGCCCGACTCGAGGTCCGGGTGTCCGCCGGCAAGCCGATCGTGGCGGGAGCCACGCTCAGCGACGAGAACGGCAAGGTGCGGGGCGTCGAGTGGGTGGCCCACCCCGGCTCGCCCACTCTGCCCGGCCTCGAGGTCTCAAAGCAGGCGGCGGCCGACCACCGCCTCGCCTTCGACCTGGACGCACTGACGGAGGCCGTGCACCGGGTCAGTGTGCTGCTCGCACTGCCGTTCGGAGTCGGCGGTCCCGGCCGGTTCGGCTCCGTCGCCGCTCCCTTTGTGGCGGTCACCGGACTCGACGGGTCCGAGATCGCCAGCTACACGATCACGGGCCTCGACGCAGAGACGGCAGTCGTCGCTCTCGAGATGTACCGCAGGCAGGGGGCCTGGAAAGTGCGCGCGGTCGGCCAGGGCTATGCGGGGGGCCTCGCCGAACTCCTCGCCGACCAGGGCCTGGCCCAGGCACCCCAGCTCGCGAACGACATCAACGAAGCGGTGGCCCGGGGCCTGGCACGCTCGGTGGCCGCGCCTCCGCCGCGCACGGCCGACGGCGACCGCTCCCGGCACACCGCGCCATCGGCGCTGGGCCCCGAGCAGGGCGGCCCCGCCCCTCAGGGCGCCGCCGGCCACGTACCCCAGCAGACCGGCTACCCCGCAGGACCCGGTCAGACCGACCCGTCCGCCACCACGCCACCCTCCCGGCCGACAGGCGGTGGTCCGGTCAACTACAGCCACCCCGGCAGGCAAGCCGCCGCGCCTCCCTCGCCCCCGCCGACAGCGCCACCGGCCCAGCCCGGACAGCCCGCGCAGCCGGTCGCGGGCGACGCGACCGGCTGGTCCATGGAGGAGCGGCTCTACAACCAGGTGTGGGGCATGTTCGAGGATCTGGCCCGCACCACGGCCGCCTATCGCAGCGCCGTCGACTTCGCCGACTCGCGTATGGAACAGGAGCTCGACAGGGTCTTGTCCGACCCGCGCAGCCGCATAGGCGGACAGGCGGATGCCGCGCGTGAGACGGCCCGGGCCAAGCACTCCCAGCTCGTCGACCAGGCAAGGGCCGCGCTCGACCGCGACCTCGCCCAGCTCAGCGCCGAGGCGGAGGTCGTCGAGCCCGCGCTGCCCACGGCGTTCGCGCGCTGGGACAGCCCCGTCTGGCAGGGCTACCGCGTGCCGATGGAGATCCCCATGGCCCTGCGCCTCGGCGATCTCCAGCTGCCCGAGAGCTCCGGGCTGAGCATCCCGATGCTGGTACGGCTGCCGCTGGAGCGTGGCCTGTGGATCGACAGCGGCCGCGCCGGATCTCTCGACGGCTCGCTCGCCGACTCCGACGAGCTGCGCCGCCTGGCCATGGACACAGCAGTTGCGCATGCCGCCCGGCTGCTCGCCGTCTACCCGGCGGGCGAATACACGGTGCACGTCATCGACCCGGCGGGTTCCGGAGCCTCGGCGCTCGCACCGCTCGTACAGACCGGTGTGCTCCATACTCCGCCCGCCGCCGGCGCCGCAGGCGTTACCGACGTCCTCGCCAGGCTCACCCAGCGCGTCGACCTGGTGCAGATGGCGATCCGCGGAGGTGCGGCCGACTCACTGCCACCCGACCTGGACACAGCTGAGCAGCTGTTGATCGTCAATGACTTCCCGCATGGTTTCGACGACCGCGCGGTGACCCAGCTGCGCTACCTCGCGGACGAGGGTCCGGCCGTCGGCGTCCACCTCATGCTGGTGGCCGACCGGGAGGACGCCGCCGCCTACGGACCGCTGCTCGACCCCCTCTGGCGCTCGCTCCTGCGCCTCACCCCCGTGCCCGACGATCACCTCGCCGACCCCTGGGTCGGGCACGCGTGGACGTACGAGCCCTCGCTCGTGCCTGCCGGCAGTCAAGTGCTCCAGCACGTCCTCACTCAGGTCGCGGCGGCTCGCCGCGCCTGGAACCGCTGACGCTCCGCGGAGTCCGCCGCCTGCCCGGTCGCAGCCAGTCCCGCGTGCCGTGCCAAGTTTTGGTCAACCCCTCTGACCAGCTCATTTGCCCTTTTCTTTGCCAATCTCTTTACCTTTCCTTGGTGATTCGGGTACTGTCTTTCGTGCGGAGGGGAGTACTCCCTTACTACTGCGGCGTGCCCGTCAATACGGATCTGGCCAGATCCCGGGGCGTCGGCCCGAAGGCATCAGGCGTCTCATTGCGCCCCAGGGGCCCGGGTGGAAGAGACCTCCGGCAGCGACGACGCTGACATTTGCCGTTACGTACTGCCGGAGGCGCAGTGGATGTCTCGACGACCCTTTGGGTCCTGACCATCGTGGGCCTTGTCGCCCTCATCGCGGTCGACTTCTTCATCGGCCGCAAACCCCACGACGTATCGATCAAGGAAGCCGGAATCTGGACCATCGTCTGGATCGTCCTGGCCGCACTGTTCGGACTCGGACTCCTCGTCTTCGGCGGCGGACAGCCCTCAGGCGAGTTCTTCGCGGGCTACATCACCGAGAAATCGCTAAGTGTCGACAACCTCTTCGTCTTCGTCCTGATCATGGCGAAGTTCTCGGTGCCCTCGCAGTACCAGCAGCGGGTGCTGCTCATCGGCGTGTTGATAGCCCTCGTGCTCCGTGCGATCTTCATCGCCGCGGGTGCCGCGATCCTCTCCAGCTTCGCCTGGGTCTTCTACATCTTCGGCGCCTTCCTGATCTACACCGCCTGGAAGCTGATCCAGGAGGCCAGGGCCGACGAGCCCGAGGAGGAGTGGGAGGAGAACAAGCTCCTCAAGGCCGCCGAGAAGCGCTTCGGCGTGGCCGACCGCTACCACGGCACCAAGCTGTGGATCCAGCAGAACGGCAAGCGGGTCATGACGCCGATGCTCGTCGTCATGCTCGCGATAGGCACCACGGACGTACTCTTCGCGCTCGACTCGATCCCCGCGATCTTCGGCCTGACACAGGACCCGTACATCGTGTTCACGGCCAACGCGTTCGCGCTGATGGGTCTGAGGCAGCTGTACTTCCTCATCGGCGGCCTGCTCAAGAAGCTGGTCCACCTCAGCTACGGCCTGTCGGTCATCCTCGGCTTCATCGGCGTCAAGCTGGTGCTGCACGCTCTGCACGAGTCCGGGGTCCACGTACCGGAGATCTCCATCCCGGTCTCTCTCGGCGTGATCTGCGCGGTCCTGATCGTCACCACGATCACCAGCCTGATGGCCTCCAAGAAGCAGGCGGCGGCCGAGGCGGCGCAGAAGGAGACCGAAGGTACTTCGAAGGACAGCATCGAGGCCTGACAGAAGGCGGACGCAGGCGTAGGAACCACCAGCACCGGGAGCGGTGGTCGGCGAGTTGCCGATCGCCGCTTCCCGGTGCACACCGCGCCGATACGGGGGCTCAGCCTCCGTCAGTACGTGACCGTGATGCGTCGTGCGGGCCCGTCCACGCGGACCACGCCTCCGTAGGGGATGACCAGTTGTGGATCGGTGTGACCGAAGTCCACATCGAAGACGATCGTCATGTCTGGGGCGTACATGCGCAGGGCGCGCAGGACGGCTTCACGCTGCTCGGCGGCGTAACGGGCGCCCTCCTCAAGGCTGTTGGGACGCTCGAAGAACCAGGTCTTGGCCCGGCCCATCAGGAGCGCCGAGAACCGTCGGAGCAGCCCGCGCTTCCCCATGTTGTGGAGGGTGCGGAAGACCTCCTCGCCACTCGGCATCTCCTCCGAGGTCTCCAGGAGCAGCACTCCGCCGTCGAGCACCGAGAGATCGCGGGGGACTTCGCGGTCCGCCATCAACAGCAGGCCGAGGATCTCCAGACAGCCTCCCCAGCTGCGGCCCTCGACGACCCGGTCCGCGTTGACCCACGTCCACCCGGTACCGGGCCGGGTCTCCGGTTCCGACTCGAAGGTCGTCGGGTCTGCCCAGTCGCGGTCGACGTCGCGCCAGCGTTCGGCGGGCCTGAGTTGGTACTCCCCGGTGTTGAACAGCGCGGCCCGTAGTGACTCAGCGGTCAGCGCGTGCATGGCGCCCGGCCGGCCGAGTTCACACATCACTCCCGCGCCGTGATAGGCGACGATCCCGGTGTTGTGCAGATACGCGAGCAGGTTCGTGTTGTCGCTCATGCCGAAGAACGGCTTCGGGTTAGCGCGGATCAACTCGCGGTCCAGCAGCGGCAGTACGGTGATCTGGTCGTCGCCGCCGATCGACGCGATGACCGCCTTGACCGTCGGATCGGCGAACGCTGCGTGGATGTCGTCGGCTCGCGCCCGAGGTGTCGCGCCCATCGTGCGGGTCGTCGCGTACTCGACCGGTTCGAGGCCGTACTCCTTGCGCAGCCGCTCCAGGCCCAGCTCGTAGGGGAGGGGGAAGAGGCCTGGCAGTCCCGCGGACGGCGAGATGACGGCGATCCGGTCGCCGGGCGACGGCTTGGGCGGATACGTCGGTGGCGTCATGACCGGAGCGTAGGAGCCGTCCCCGCTCCGGCGCACCGTGATAAACCGAGTCTGAGCAGCAGACCTGAACGTCGCCCTCGGGCGACGGCTCAGCCGACAGGACCGGAGGAACAGTGCCCCGCACCCTCGCCACCGCCCCGATCATGATCCTAAACGGCCCCAACCTGAACCTCCTGGGCCAGCGGCAGCCGGAGATCTACGGCTCGGACACGCTCGCCGACGTCGAGGGGATGTGCGCCAAGGCGGCTGCCACGTACGGCGGCACGGTGGACTTCCGCCAGTCCAACCACGAGGGCGAGTTGGTCGACTGGATCCACGAGGCCCGCCTGAACCATGTCGGCATCGTGATCAATCCCGGCGCCTACTCGCACACTTCCGTGGCGATCCTGGACGCCCTCAACACCTGTGATGACATGCCCGTGCTGGAGGTCCACATCTCCAACATCCACAAGCGCGAGGAGTTCCGGCACCACTCGTACGTCTCGCTCCGCGCCGACGGGGTCATCGCGGGCTGCGGCGTGCAGGGATACGTGTTCGGGGTGGAGCGGGTCGTGGCGCTGGTGGGAGCGGGTCGCGCGGAGGCCTGACGCGTGGGCCGCGGGCCGCCCGGGGGTGGGCTCGCGGCCCCGTCACACCACGGTGGTGGCCGGCCGCCGGACGTCGACCGACCGCCGCCGTGATGGGCCGCCGGCCTGAGGGCGGGGATCGGGTGGCCGGCGGCCCCTCCGCTCAGGAGCGTCTTCCTGCGCGGGCTGCCTCCAGTGGACCGCGCCGCCGCGTGCGCCGGGAGCGCGTGCGTGACACCGGCGCGTGCGCTCGGTTCACACGGGGCGCGCGACGGCGCGCGCCCGCGAAACGCGCGTCCCCGCCTGACGAGTCACGAAGGCCAACACCCGCCCGACGCCAAGCTGTTCATCAACTCACTGCCGACGCCGGGCAGTTCACCAGCCCCGCGCGTGCCACTCCGGCAGATGCGGCCGCTCCGCGCCCAGCGTCGTGTCGTTGCCGTGCCCCGGGTAGACCCACGTCTCGTCGGGGAGCACATGGAAAATCTTCGTCTCGACATCGTGGATCAAGCTGGCGAACGCCTTTGGATCCTTCCAGGTGTTGCCCACGCCACCCGGGAAAAGGCAGTCACCCGTGAACACATGAGGGTGCCCATGCGGATCGTCGTAGACGAGCGCGATCGAGCCGGGCGTGTGCCCCACAAGATGGCGCGCGGTCAGCTCCACGCGCCCCACCCGGATCGTGTCGCCGTCGTCGACCAAAACGTCGGTCGCTACGGGGATGCCCTCCGCGTCCTGACGACCCGCGTACGTACGCGCGCCCGTGGCCGCCACGACCTCCGCGAGCGCTTGCCAGTGGTCGCCGTGCTGGTGAGTGGTGACCACGGACGCGATGCCGTCGGCACCGATCAGCGTCAGCAGCGTCCCGGCGTCGTTGGCCGCGTCGATCAGGAGCTGCTCGTCGGTGGCCCGGCAGCGCAGCAGATAGGCGTTGTTGTTCATCGGGCCGACCGCGACCTTGGAGATCATCAGGTCCTGCAACTCGTGCACATCCGCAGGTCCGCCGACCTTCACCGCTCCGCTGTACGTCATGTTCTTCAGCCTATAGCGGAGGGAGTGCGGGGAGCGGACCGCCATCGGTGCTCAGCGCGGAACCGTCGCGGCGGCCGCAGAGCCAGCCGAGGAGGTCCGCCCGACGGCCGCTGACCGTGAGCTCGGGAAGAGGTGGCACGTAGCCGCTCCGGATCTGCTCCTGGGAGACGGACTCGACGGCTCCGGTGGGAATCATGCGGCCGTCATCCTGCTTGATCAGCAGGGCGGGTACGTCGGGATGGCCCCGGAAGCGCTCGGCGAGGAAGTTGATCTCCCGCTGAGTGAATTCCTCGGAAAGATCCTCCAGCTCGTACCCGATCCCCAGATCCACGTGATGCAGCTCCACCTCGACCCACCGCCGGAACGGCACCCGGGATG
This sequence comes from Streptomyces sp. NPDC006365, assembly GCF_042870755.1. Classification (NCBI taxonomy): domain Bacteria; kingdom Bacillati; phylum Actinomycetota; class Actinomycetes; order Kitasatosporales; family Streptomycetaceae; genus Streptomyces; species Streptomyces sp. NPDC006365. Next base: position 234,395 of record NZ_JBIAHS010000014.1, on the reverse strand, counting down.
CCGCGTCGGTAACCCGGTTGCGCAGCTCCACCGTGCGGGACCAGTCCGCAGGCGCGGCGCCCGTCGCCTGGAAGCGGGCCGCGCTCTCTCGTAGGTCGGCCAGCTGGACGTTCAGCGGCCGTGGCGCGTCCCGCTCGATGTCGGCGTCGCGGGCGTCCGCGGAGGCGTACATGGGGCGCCCTTCGAGAACATTGACGAGAGCGTCCGCGTTGCGGGCGAGGTGGGCCAGGACATGGCCGCGGCTCCAGCCGGGCAGCCGTGACGGCTCGGCCACGGAGGCGTTGTCGAGTTTGGCCGCTGCGGTGAGCAGTCGTTCGGTCGCGTCACGTACTGACGCCAGGTCGCGCACATGATCGTTCATGGCAACGACCCTAGCTCCGCCTCACGTTCGGGTGAAGGTGGAGGACCGCCCCTGCAAATCGAATGTGCGTGCTATAGGCTCAGGCGCGGCGTCGGGCATGCTGGATGGCCCGGGATTGTTACCAACCAGGGAAACCAACCGGCGCTGTCAGTGGCTCCCCCTAGTCTGAGAAAAGACGGGGGCCCGCCCCTGTCACTTCTCTCAAGAAAGGTGCGGACCGGCGTGGCCGACCGTCTCATCGTCCGTGGGGCGCGCGAGCACAACCTCAAGAACGTCTCGCTCGACCTCCCGCGCGACTCGCTCATCGTCTTCACGGGTCTGTCCGGGTCGGGCAAGTCCTCGCTCGCGTTCGACACGATCTTCGCCGAGGGACAGCGGAGGTACGTCGAGTCGCTGTCCTCGTACGCCCGGCAGTTCCTCGGGCAGATGGACAAGCCGGATGTCGACTTCATCGAGGGCCTGTCGCCGGCTGTCTCCATCGACCAGAAGTCAACCTCGCGCAACCCGCGCTCGACGGTCGGCACCATCACCGAGGTCTACGACTACCTGCGCCTGCTCTTCGCGCGCATCGGCAAGCCGCACTGCCCCGAGTGCGGTCGCCCCATCTCCCGCCAGTCGCCGCAGGCGATCGTCGACAAGGTCCTGGAGCTGCCCCAGGGGAGCCGTTTCCAGGTCCTGTCGCCACTGGTGCGTGAGCGCAAGGGCGAGTTCGTCGACCTCTTCGGCGATCTCCAGACCAAGGGGTACAGCCGGGCCCGGGTCGACGGAGAGACGATCCAGCTCTCCGAACCGCCGAAGCTGAAGAAGCAGGAGAAGCACACCATCGAGGTCGTCGTCGACCGCCTCACGGTGAAGGAGGGCGCCAAGCGCCGCCTCACGGACTCCGTTGAGACCGCGCTCGGCCTGTCCGGCGGCATGGTCGTCCTCGACTTCGTCGACCTCCCCCAGGACGACCCCGAGCGCGAGCGCATGTACTCGGAGCACCTCTACTGCCCGTACGACGACCTGTCCTTCGAGGAGCTGGAGCCCCGCTCCTTCTCCTTCAACTCGCCCTTCGGCGCCTGCCCGGAGTGCACGGGTATCGGTACACGCATGGAGGTCGACCCCGAGCTGATCGTCCCCGACGAGGAGAAGTCCCTCGACGAGGGAGCCATCCACCCCTGGTCGCACGGGCACACCAAGGACTACTTCGGGCGTCTGATCGGAGCCCTCGCGGACGCGTTGGGATTCCGGACCGACATCCCCTTCGCGGGCCTCCCGCAGCGCGCCAAGAAGGCCCTCCTGTACGGGCACAAGACGCAGATCGAGGTGCGGTACAGAAACCGCTACGGCCGCGAGCGCGTCTACACCACGCCCTTCGAAGGGGCCGTCCCCTTCGTGAAGCGGCGGCACAGCGAAGCCGAGAGCGACGCGAGCCGCGAGCGCTTCGAGGGCTATATGCGCGAGGTGCCCTGCCCCACCTGTGAGGGCACACGCCTCAAGCCCCTCATCCTCGCGGTCACCGTCCTCGGGAAGTCGATCGCCGAGGTCTCCGCGATGTCCATCAGCGACTGCGCGGAATTCCTGGGCGAGATGAAGCTCAACGCGCGCGACAAGAAGATCGCCGAGCGCGTCCTGAAGGAGGTCAACGAACGGCTGCGGTTCCTCGTCGACGTAGGCCTCGACTACCTCTCGCTGAACCGCGCGGCGGGCACCCTCTCCGGCGGCGAGGCCCAGCGCATCCGCCTGGCCACCCAGATCGGCTCCGGCCTCGTAGGCGTCCTGTACGTCCTGGACGAGCCCTCCATCGGGCTGCATCAGCGCGACAACCACCGCCTCATCGAGACCCTGGTCCGGCTGCGGGACATGGGCAACACGCTCATCGTCGTCGAACACGACGAGGACACGATCAAGGTCGCCGACTGGGTCGTCGACATCGGCCCCGGCGCGGGGGAGCACGGCGGAAAGGTCGTACACAGCGGCCCCCTGAAGGAGCTGTTGGCCAACCCCGAGTCGGTGACCGGCCAGTACCTGGCGGGCAAGAAGGAGATCGCACTCCCGGAGATCCGCCGCCCCGCCGACCCGATCCGCAAGCTCACCGTGCACGGCGCCCGCGAGAACAACCTCCAGGACATCGACGTGTCCTTCCCCCTGGGCGTCCTCACGGCCGTCACGGGCGTCTCGGGCTCCGGAAAGTCGACACTCGTCAACGACATCCTCTACACCCACCTGGCCCGCGAGCTGAACGGCGCCCGGAACGTTCCCGGGCGGCACACGCGCGTGGACGGCGACGACCTCGTCGACAAGGTCGTGCACGTGGACCAGTCGCCCATCGGCCGCACTCCCCGGTCGAACCCGGCGACGTACACCGGAGTCTTCGATCACGTCCGCAAGCTGTTCGCCGAGACGACCGAGGCGAAGGTCCGCGGCTACATGCCGGGGCGTTTCTCCTTCAACGTCAAGGGCGGCCGCTGCGAGAACTGCTCCGGTGACGGCACCATCAAGATCGAGATGAACTTCCTGCCGGACGTGTACGTCCCCTGCGAGGTCTGCCACGGGGCGCGCTACAACCGGGAGACGCTGGAGGTCCACTACAAGGGCAAGTCCATCTCCGAGGTCCTGGACATGCCCATCGAGGAGGCCCACGGCTTCTTCGAGGCCGTGCCCGCGATCGCGCGCCACCTGAAGACCCTCAACGACGTCGGTCTCGGCTATGTGCGGCTCGGCCAGCCCGCGCCGACCCTCTCCGGTGGCGAGGCCCAGCGCGTGAAGCTGGCCTCCGAACTCCAGAAGCGGTCGACGGGACGTACGGTCTACGTACTCGACGAGCCGACCACCGGTCTGCACTTCGAAGACATCAGCAAGCTGATCTCGGTCCTGTCGGACCTGGTCGACAAGGGCAACACGGTCATCGTCATCGAGCACAACCTCGACGTCATCAAGACCGCGGACTGGGTCGTCGACATGGGCCCCGAGGGCGGAAACGGTGGCGGCCTCGTCATCGCCGAGGGCACGCCCGAGCAGGTCGCGGGGGTGCCGGCGAGCCACACCGGCAAGTTCTTGAGGGAGGTGCTGGGCGCCGAGCGCGTCAGCGACGCCGAACCGGTGAAGGCCCCGCGCAAGGTGGGGGCCAAGAAGACGGTGGCCGCCAAGTCGATGACGAGGACGGCGGCGACGGCCAGGACCGCCAACACCACCGCCACCAAGAAGGCGGACGCGGCCACCAGGAAAGCGACTCCGGCGAAGAAGACGGCGGGGGCCCGGAAGGCCTGAGCCGGGTTCGTACGCGTAGGTCCAGCTCACATGAACGCGCCGCGCCCCACGGGAACTCCCCGTGGGGCGCGGCGCGTTGCACAGTCAGCCGCCCTGCCCCTGCGGCTCGACGAACTGCATGTCCAACTGAATCCTGACCACCTCACCGAGCACCCCGGGGGCGAAGTCCAGGCCGAAGTTGCTGCGCCGGATCTCGCCGATCGCCTCGAAGCCGGCGTGCCTACGGTTGTCGATGACGGAGTCCACCACGCCCCCGAACTCCACTGCGAACGTCACCGGACGGGTCACCCCGCCGATCGTCAATTCGCCCTCCATCGACCACTCCTCGCCCTTTCCGGACACACGAGTGGATCGGTACGTCATCGTCGGGCGGCTCGCCACGTCGAGCAGTTCGGGGGAGAGGGTGTGCGCGTCACGGTCGGCGTTGCCGGTGTCGATGGAGGCCAGCGCGATCTCGGCGCTCACCTTGATGTCGTCGGCCGACTCACCCACGTACAGCTCGGCCTTCACCTCGCTGAAGCGGCCCCGCACCTTGGCGATGCCGAGGTGGCGGATGGTGAAGTTCACGGCGGAATGGAGGGGGTCGAACTCCCAGTCGCCGGGGAGCAGGGGGAGAGCGGAAGCGGTCACTGCGGTCGAGGTGTTGTCGTTAGCCATGCGGCCACTGTGCGAGAGGTCCCGGACGGGAGGGAGACCGGGCTGAGGATGGTAGTGACAGGGCCACCATCCAGTGCTCGTGCGTTGATACGTTCCTTGGGTGAGCGACAACGAGTTGGGCGCCTTCTTGCGCATGCGCCGTGAGGCGGTCACCCCCGCCGAGGTGGGGCTGCCCACCGGACCCCGTCGTCGCACGCCGGGGCTGCGCCGCGCCGAGCTGGCCACGCTGGCCGGCATCAGCGTCGAGTACCTGACCCGGCTCGAACAGGGCCGTGACCACAACCCGTCATCCCAGGTGCTGGGCGCCCTGGCGGACGCGTTGCGGCTGGCCGTGCCCGACCGCCTCCTGCTGCGCCGCCTGGCGAAGGAGCCGGGCGGCGACGCCGTGCTGTGCAGCGGCGAGATGACTCCGACCCGCATGGTGCGTCGCACCACGCGGGCCCTGCTGGACCGGCTGGAGCCCACCCCCGCCGTCCTGCTGAACTGGCTCGGCGACATCCTCGCGTACACCACCGGTTATAAACGGCTCGCGGCCCCCTTGGGGCTGCTCGACGGCGCGCATCCCAGCATCCTCCGCTTTGTGTTCATCGACGAGAGGGCCCGCGCCGCCTTCCCGGACTGGGATCGCGTGGCCGACGAGCAGGTCGCCGCCTTCCGGCACGAGGCGCCGTCCAACGATCCCCATGTGGCCGCGCTGATCGACGAGTTGACCGTCACGGCCGGAGCCCCGTTCGCCGATCGCATGGCCGCCGTGCCCGTCATGCCGCGGCCGACCGGAGCCGACCTCATCGCCCATCCCGAAGTCGGCCCTCTGCGCGTCGCCCACGAGACGCTCGTCCTGCCGAACGACGGCCAGCGCCTGATCGTGCACCTGCCCGCCGACGACGCCACGGCCGACGCGCTCGACCGGCTCAGTGGCCGCCGGCCCGGCGCGTTGCGCGCGGTCAACAACTGACGCCCGCCGGTGGCCGCGCAGACCGTCTAGAAGTCGCCCACCTCAGAGGCGTACGGCGGCTCCGCGCCCGCTCGTGAGCAGGTGATCGCCGCCGCGCGTGCCGAGAATCGCAGCAGGTCGCCCCAGCCGTCGGCGCCCAGGTCGGCCAGCGCCGCCGCGGACAGGGCGTCGCGGGCGGCGAGGCCGTGCAGCAGGGCCGCGTTCACCGTGTCGCCCGCGCCGATCGTGTCCACCACGTCGACCCGTTCGCCCGGCACCGCGTACTCCGCGCCGTCGCGGGTGAAGACGGTCAGGCCGTCGCCGCCGCGCGTGACCACGACGGCGGCCGGGCCCGATGCCAGCCACTCGCGTGGGGTGCCGCCGAGCCACTCCGCGTCCTCCTCGGACACTTTGAGCAGTGACACCGAGGGCAGCCAGCTCTTGAACCGGGCCCTGTAGGCGTCCGCGTCGGAGATCAGCACTGAGCGGATGTTCGGGTCGAGCGCGGTGAACACGCCCTGCGCGGAGGCGACCCGCATCAGCTCCTCGTACGCACTCGCGCCCGGCTCCAGCACCAGCGAACAGGTGCCGAAGGACACCGCCCTTGTCCCGGACGGGAGTTGGTCCGGAGCCGAGAACAACCGGTCCGCCGTGCCTTCGACGTAGAACGAGTAACGGGCCGAACCGTCCGTGCCGATCGACGCGACAGCGAGGGTCGTCGGCTCCGCGCCCCGCTGCACGGACGACACGTCGACGTTCGCCTCACGCAGCCCGTCGAGCAGGGCCTCGCCGAAGACGTCGGACGACACTCGGGAGCAGAAGGCGGCCGGGGAGCCGAGGCGGCCCAGCGCCACCGCCGTGTTGTACGGGCCGCCGCCGCGGCGCGGATCGAGTCCCGCGAGCGCGCCCGCCTCCTGCGGCACCAGATCGATCAGGGCCTCACCGGCGACGACGATCACGAGTCGGGTCCTTTCTCAGGGCAGCCGCACGAAGTGCGGTGAACGAAGGCGGAGGGCAGCCGGAGCGTACGGGCCGGACGGCCTGGGGAGGCCAGCCGCTCCAGGAGCAGCCGTACGGCCTGGCCCCCGATCTCCTTGCTGGGCTGGGAGACCGCGGTGAGTCGGGGCGAGAAGAGGTCCGCCCAGGAGAAGTCGTCGAAACAGCACAGGGCCACGTCATCGGGCACGGACAGACCCCGCTCCCGCAGGGCTCGCAGTGCGCCGATGGTCATGGCGTTGTTCGCGGTGACAAGAGCCGTTGGCGGCACCGGGAGGGAGAGCAGGTCGCCGGTCGCCCGCTCGGCGCCCTCCGCCTCCGAGCTGCCGGACACCACGAGACGTTCGTCGAACGGGAGCCCCGCGTACGCGAGCCCGTGCCGGTAACCCGAGATCCGCTCACTCGTGGTGCTGAGCCCCGGCAGACCCCCGACCAGGCCGATCCTCTTGTGGCCCAGCTCGGCGAGGTGGGTGACCAGATGCCTGACGGGCTCGGTGTTCTCCGCGCAGACCTGGTCGAACGTGAAGCCGGGCGCCGCGGACTCGTCGACCAGCCGGTCCAGGAACACCGTCGGTACGTCATGCCGCCCGAGGTAGCGGATGAGCTCGCCCGGATGCACCGACGGCGCGACGATCATGCCGTCCACCCGCCGCTCGTGCAGCAGTTGGACCACCTTGCGCTCGTGCTCCGGATCGTCGTGGGGGTCCGCGATCAGCAGGCTGTACCCCTGCTCCAGGGCACCGGCCTCGACACCCTGCAGGATCTCCGTGAAGTACGGATTGCTGATCGCCGACACCGCGAGCCCGATGGACCGGGTACGCGCCGTGACCAGGGATCTCGCCAGCGAGTTGGGCGTGTAGCCGAGCTCGTCGATGGCGTCGAGCACCGCCTGGCGGGTGGTCGGCCGCACTGTGCGGGTGTTGTTGAGGACGTGCGAGACCGTCGCGACGGAAACGCCCGCGCTGCGGGCCACGTCGACCATGGTCGCCATGTGGTCCCTCCTCCCCCTCGCAGCGGCCGACCAGCCGGGCGCTGTCTGGACGGACCGTACCTCATGGAACGGCAGACGTAAACGCTTGCGCAAACGATTACGTAAGCGTTTGCGCAAGCCTTTGCGCGAGCGCCTGCGCAATCGTTTACGTCAGCGTCTACGTGCAGCCCTGCGCCACCCCGCCCCAAGCACCGCCTCAGCCGTTCGCTGTCACTCCCAGTCCCACCCGATCCCCACGATCCCCGACCGCACCCTCGGCTCGACCATGTGAACCGACCGATGGCGCTCGCTGAGCGTCAGTCCCTGGCGGCCGCTGCGCGGCGCAGCCACCGAGTGCTGGGTGAAGCGGTGGCAGCGCACGGGCAGCGCGTCCTCGGCGAACTGCACCTCCAGGGCGTACTGCCCGCCCGGGGAGCCGAAGTCGCGGACGTACTCCCTGGACGCGCCGGCCGTGCCGTCCTCGACGCCGTAGCGGAACAGGCAGGTGTCGCCGATCCGCAGCCGAGTGTCGAAGAGCAGCTCCGCCACGAGCACCCCGGTGTCGTGGTGCCAACGCACGCGTCCCGTACGGCAGTTCTCCAAGGCGTGCACTGTCATGTGCTCCGGTGCGCACCCCGGGTCGCCGTGGTGGACGGCCACATAGCGGTCGATGCCGTCCTTGTGGGCGCGCACGATGTGCTGCGAGTCGCGCCCCGACAGCTCCCGGCGTGAGCCGATCCGCACCCGCTCGTGCCGGCCGAGCATGTGCAGTCCACTGTCGAGCGACGCTCCCAGCTCCGCGAGCAGCTTCTCCAGGGCGCCGGAGGCCTCCACCCGGGAGCGGTACGAACGGGCAGCGGGGTGTGCAGGCCCGGGGCGCTCCTCGGCCTGGGCGAGCAGGCGTACCAGAGACTCGTCGGGCAGCTGGAGGATTTCCTCCAAGGCGCGTACGGCCCGCAGCGACTCGGGGCGCTGCGGGCGGCGGGCGCCCTGCTGCCAGTAGCTCAGGCTCGTCACGCCGACCTTGACCCCGTACCGCGACAGATGATGCTGGACGCGCTGCAGCGGCAGTCCGCGGGCGGCGATCGCGGCGCGCAGGGCCACATGGAAGGGGCCGTCCCGCAGGGCGGTCTCCAGTTCGGCCGTGGCGATGTCCGCGTGCTGTATGCCGTGCCGCATGCAGGAGCCCTTCTGTGAATGCCGAGGTTTACGGCCCCAAGTCATCCCGCATTGAAGCGTGTTGATCATGGCCGGGCAACACTTGGCGCCCAGCGGTCAAAACTCGGCAACTCCCGGCAGAGTTCTGTCCACAGGGGCGCAGAGGCTCCATCCACAGGGCCGCCGCGGTGTCACACCACGCCAGTAGGGTGTGAGACATGGCCGACCCCTCCAGCTACCGCCCCAAGCCGGGGCAGATCCCCGACTCGCCGGGGGTCTACAGGTTCCGCGACGAGCACCGCCGGGTGATCTACGTCGGAAAGGCGAAGAGCCTGCGCCAGCGCCTGGCCAGCTACTTCCAGGACCTGGCGGGCCTCCACCCGCGTACGCGCACCATGGTGACGACGGCCACCTCGGTGGAGTGGACGGTGGTGTCCACGGAGGTCGAGGCGCTGCAGCTGGAGTACTCCTGGATCAAGGAGTACGACCCCCGGTTCAACGTCAAGTACCGCGACGACAAGAGCTACCCGTACCTCGCGGTGACGATGAACGAGCAGTTCCCGCGCGTGCAGGTGATGCGCGGCCAGAAGCGTAAAGGCGTGCGCTACTTCGGCCCGTACGGGCATGCGTGGGCGATCCGCGACACCGTGGACCTCCTGCTGCGGGTCTTTCCCGTCCGTACCTGCTCCGCCGGCGTGTTCAAGAACGCCGAGCGCACCGGCCGCCCCTGTCTGCTCGGCTACATCGGCAAGTGCTCGGCCCCCTGCGTCGAGCGGATCTCGGCCGAGGACCATCGCCAACTGGCCGATGAGTTCTGCGACTTCATGGCCGGCCGCACAGGGACGTACATCCGTCGTCTGGAGCGGCAGATGACGGACGCGGCCGAGGAGATGGAGTACGAGCGGGCGGCCCGCCTCCGCGACGACATCGAGGCCCTCAAGAAGGCCATGGAGAAGAGCGCGGTCGTGCTCGCCGACGCGACAGACGCCGATCTGATGGCGGTCGCCGAGGACGAGCTGGAAGCCGCGGTGCAGATCTTCCACGTGCGGGGCGGACGGGTGCGCGGCCAGCGAGGCTGGGTGACGGACAAGGTCGAGGCCGTCACCACCGGGGATCTCGTCGAGCACGCCCTCCAGCAGTTGTACGGCGAGGAGAGAGGCGACTCCGTGCCCAAGGAGGTGCTCGTCCCGGCACTGCCCGATCCCGTCGAGCCCGTCCAGGAGTGGCTCACCACGCGCCGGGGCTCCAATGTCTCGTTGCGCATTCCGCAGCGCGGCGACAAGAAGGCCCTGATGGAGACGGTGCAGCGCAACGCCCTCCAGGCACTCGGGCTGCACAAGACCAAGCGCGCCTCCGACCTGACCACCCGCTCGCGCGCTCTGGAGGAGATCGCCGAAGCCCTCGACCTGGACAGCGCGCCCCTGCGGATCGAGTGCTACGACATCTCTCACCTCCAGGGGGACGACGTCGTGGCCTCCATGGTGGTCTTCGAGGACGGCCTCCAGCGCAAGAACGAGTACCGTCGTTTCCAGATCAAGGGCTTCGCCGGCCAGGACGACGTCCGTTCCATGCACGAGGTGATCACCCGCCGCTTCAAGCGCTACCTCGCCGAGAAGGAGAAGACCGGCGAGTGGGAGGACGGGGAGAACACGCTCACCGAGGACGACGGCCGGCCCAAGCGGTTCGCGTACCCGCCACAGCTGGTCGTCGTCGACGGCGGGCAGCCTCAGGTCGCGGCCGCCCAGAAGGCGCTGGACGAGCTCGGTATCGACGACATCGCCGTGTGCGGCCTCGCCAAGCGCCTCGAAGAGGTCTGGCTGCCCGGCGATGACGACCCGGTGGTGCTCCCACGGACCAGCGAAGGGCTCTATCTTCTTCAGCGTGTACGCGATGAGGCGCACCGCTTCGCGATCACGTATCAGCGGACCAAGCGGGCCAAGCGTTTCAGGGCGAGCCCGCTGGACGATGTGCCGGGCCTCGGTGAGACGCGCAAACAGGCGCTGGTCAAGCACTTCGGCTCGGTGAAGAAGCTGCGATCCGCGACCATCGAGCAGATCTGTGAGGTCCCCGGTATAGGCCGCAAGACGGCCGAGGTGATCGCCGTGGCCCTCGCCGAGGCGACCCCGGCCGCACCCGCCGTGAACACGGCGACTGGAGAGATCATGGAAGACGAGGAATACGAGGCGGACGCAGTACCCGACACGACGGAGGGTTCCGCTCAGGAGCCCGTATCCGCGGGCGCCTCGAACGAGCGACGGGGGCAGGAACCATGAGCGAGCAGGATGGGCAAGGCACCGGGCGCACAGCCGAACAGGAAGCCGGGCGCACGGCGGAACACGAGAAACCGCCGAAGGCGGCGAGGGATGCTCACTCGCCGCTCGAAGCGAGCAAGCAAGCGGGCGAGCAAGCGCCCGAAGCGGGCCGGCAAGACGGAGCACAAGTGAGTACGGGTATCGAAGCAGCAGGGGTCCCCGATGCGGCCATCCCCGAGCTGGTGATCATCTCCGGTATGTCCGGCGCGGGCCGGTCGACCGCCGCCAAGTGTCTGGAGGATCTCGGCTGGTTCGTGGTCGACAACCTCCCGCCCGCGCTGATCCCCACCATGGTGGAGCTCGGCGCCCGCTCCCAGGGCAATGTCGCCAGGATCGCGGTCGTCGTCGACGTACGGGGGCGCCGCTTCTTCGACAACCTCCGTGAGTCCCTCGCCGACCTGGAGTCCAAGAGCGTCACGCGGCGGATCGTCTTCCTGGAGTCCTCCGACAACGCCCTGGTGCGCCGTTTCGAGTCCGTGCGCCGCCCGCACCCCCTCCAGGGCGACGGCCGCATCGTCGACGGCATCGCCGCCGAGCGCGAGCTGCTCCGCGAACTGCGAGGCGACGCCGACCTGGTGATCGACACCTCCAGCCTGAACGTGCACGAGCTGCGCGCCAAGATGGACGCCCAGTTCGCCGGAGAGGAGGAGCCCGAGCTGCGGGCCACCGTCATGTCCTTCGGCTTCAAGTACGGCCTCCCGGTCGACGCCGACCTGGTCGTGGACATGCGGTTCCTGCCCAACCCGCACTGGGTCCCGGAGCTGCGCCAGTACACCGGCCTCAACGAAGAGGTCGCGGCATACGTCTTCAACCAGCCAGGCGCCAAGGAGTTCCTCGACCGGTACGCCGAGCTGCTCCGCCTCGTCCAGGCCGGCTACCGCCGCGAGGGCAAGCGCTATGTGACCATCGCGGTCGGCTGCACCGGAGGCAAGCACCGCTCCGTCGCGATGTCGGAGAAGCTCGCCGCCCGTCTGGTGTCCGAGGGAGTGGAGACGGTCGTCGTCCACCGGGACATGGGCCGCGAATGACGGGTCGTACGCTGCGACTGAGCAGGCTGCGCCGGGTCGGCACCGAAGGCCAGGGCGGCAAGCCCGCCGAGGCGCGCGGCGGCAAGCCGCGCCGCCGCGGCACGCAGCCCAAGGTCGTCGCGCTCGGCGGCGGCATGGGACTGTCCGCCTCGCTCGCCGCCCTGCGTCGCATCACCGGCGACCTCACCGCGGTCGTCACGGTCGCCGACGACGGCGGCTCGAGCGGCCGTCTCCGCGACGAGCTGGGCGTGCTCCCGCCCGGCGATCTGCGCAAGGCTCTCGCCGCGCTGTGCGGCGACGACGACTGGGGCCAGACCTGGGCCCGCGTCATCCAGCACCGCTTCCAGTCCCAGGGCGAACTGCACGAGCACGCGGTCGGCAATCTGCTGATCGTCGCCCTCTGGGAGCAGCTGGGCGACCACGTCCAGGCCCTGGACCTGGTCGGCAAGCTCCTGGGCGCGCAGGGGCGCGTGCTGCCCATGTCCGCCGTGCCCCTGGAGCTCCAGGCCCTCGTCAAGGGCCACAATCCGGAGCGGCCCGAGGACATCGAGACGGTACGCGGCCAGGCCACCGTCGCCCTGACCACTGGCGAGGTGCAGTCCGTCCACCTCGTGCCGCACGACCCGCCCGCCGTCCCCGAGGCCGTCGCGGCGGTCCTCGACGCGGACTGGGTGGTCCTCGGCCCCGGCTCCTGGTTCTCCTCGGTGATCCCGCATCTCCTCGTGCCCGATCTGCTCGACGCACTCACGGAGACGAAGGCGCGCCGGGTGCTCTCCTTGAACCTCGCCCCGCAGCCGGGAGAAACCGAGGGCTTCTCCCCGCAGCGTCATTTGGAGGTTTTGGGACGACACGCCCCTAAACTCGCCCTGGACGTGGTACTGGCCGACGAGGCCGCCGTGCCCGACCGCGATTTACTCACCGAAGCCGCCCAGCGGTTCGGGGCCGCGGTCGAGCTGGCGCCGGTGGCCCGGACCGACGGATCTCCGAGGCACGATCCGGAGCTGTTGGCCGCCGCGTACGACCGTATTTTTCGGATGCATGGAAGGATCGGCCCATGGCGATGACGGCAGCGGTGAAGGATGAGATCTCCCGGCTCCCCGTCACCCGGACCTGCTGCAGAAAGGCGGAGGTCTCCTCCCTTCTGCGGTTCGCCGGCGGCCTCCACCTGGTGAGTGGCCGCATCGTGATCGAGGCGGAGCTGGACACCGCGATGGCGGCGCGCCGCCTCAAGCGGGACGTCCTGGAAATCTTCGGCCACAGCTCCGAGCTGATCGTGATGGCTCCCGGGGGCCTGCGCCGCGGCTCCCGCTATGTCGTCCGTGTGGTTGCCGGCGGCGACCAGCTGGCCCGTCAGACGGGGCTGGTCGACGGCCGGGGCCGGCCGATCCGCGGGCTGCCCCCGCAAGTGGTCTCGGGCGCCACCTGTGACGCCGAGGCGGCCTGGCGCGGGGCGTTCCTCGCGCACGGCTCGCTGACCGAGCCGGGCCGCTCGTCCTCCCTGGAGGTGACCTGCCCGGGGCCCGAGGCGGCGCTCGCGCTGGTCGGCGCGGCCCGGCGGCTCCAGATCGCCAGTAAGGCCCGTGAGGCGCGCGGCGTGGACAAGGTGGTCGTCCGTGACGGTGACGCGATCAGCGCGCTGCTGACCCGCCTCGGCGCCCACGAGGCCGTGCTGGCCTGGGAGGAACGCCGGATGCGCCGCGAGGTCCGCGCCACGGCGAACCGTCTCGCCAACTTCGACGACGCCAACCTGCGTCGCTCCGCCCGCGCCGCCGTCGCCGCCGGAGCCCGTGTGCAGCGCGCCCTGGAGATCCTCGGTGACGAGGTCCCCGAGCACCTTGCCGCCGCCGGACGGCTGCGCATGGAGCACAAGCAGGCCTCCCTGGAGGAGCTGGGCGCGCTCGCCGACCCGCCGCTGACCAAGGACGCCGTCGCGGGCCGTATCCGCAGACTGCTCGCCATGGCCGACAAGCGGGCCCAGGACCTGGGCATCCCGGGGACGGAGTCCACCCTCTCCGAGGAACTGGCCGACAATCTGGTGGGCTGACCGCACGGCCCCGACGCGACTCCCTACGCCCCCTACGGGCCTCGATGCCCGGGCGGTCCGTACCCCTACTGGTGGGTACGGACGGCAGTGCCGTGTATGGGCCCTCGGATGTCACTCTGGGGGCCTCAGGGAGGTAGGGTCGTAGGCGGTCGGGGACATCCCATACAACTCGCCGGCATCTGAGCCGGCGTACCAACGAGGAGATCGGTTCGTGACGATCCGCGTAGGCATCAACGGCTTTGGCCGCATCGGTCGTAACTACTTCCGCGCGCTGCTGGAGCAGGGTGCAGACATCGAGATCGTGGCTGTCAACGACCTGGGTGACACCGCGACCACCGCTCACCTGCTGAAGTACGACACCATCCTGGGCCGCCTGAAGGCCGAGGTGTCCCACACCGAGGACACCATCACCGTCGACGGGAAGACGATCAAGGTCCTCTCCGAGCGCAACCCCGCCGACATCCCCTGGGGCGAGCTGGGCGTCGACATCGTCATCGAGTCGACCGGCATCTTCACGAAGAAGGCCGACGCCGAGAAGCACATCGCCGGTGGCGCCAAGAAGGTCCTCATCTCGGCTCCGGCCAAGGACGAGGACATCACCATCGTGATGGGCGTCAACCAGGACAAGTACGACGCGGCCAACCACCACGTCATCTCGAACGCTTCCTGCACCACCAACTGTGTGGCCCCGATGGCCAAGGTTCTCGACGAGAACTTCGGCATCGTCAAGGGCCTGATGACGACGGTGCACGCGTACACGAACGACCAGCGCATCCTGGACTTCCCGCACAAGGACCTGCGCCGCGCCCGTGCCGCCGCCGAGAACATCATTCCGACGACCACCGGTGCCGCCAAGGCCACCGCGCTGGTCCTTCCGCAGCTCAAGGGCAAGCTCGACGGCATCGCGATGCGCGTCCCGGTCCCGACGGGCTCGGCCACCGACCTGGTCGTGGAGGTCCAGCGCGAGGTCACCAAGGACGAGGTCAACGCCGCGTTCAAGAAGGCCGCCGACGACGGCGAGCTCAAGGGCTTCCTGTTCTACACCGAGGACGAGATCGTGTCCTCGGACATCGTCGGCGACCCGGCCTCCTGCACCTTCGACGCCTCCCTGACCATGGTCCAGGAGGGCAAGTCGGTGAAGATCCTCGGCTGGTACGACAACGAGTGGGGCTACTCCAACCGCCTCGTGGACCTCACGGTCTTCGTCGGCGGCCAGCTCTGAGTCCCAGAGCAAGCACGTTGATGTGAGCACAGGGCCCGGGCAGCGCGACGCCGCGCTGCCCGGGCTGCCTTTTGCGGCTAAACCGCCGCCGCTCTCGCGGACCTGGTTGATCGCCATCGTGGTTCCTCAACTGATGGCTGATCTCTTCGCGGGAAAACATCAGAGTCCCACCCAGGAGCCACTCAATGAAGACGATCGACGAACTTCTCTCCGGAGGCGTGGACGGCAAGCGGGTCTTCGTCCGCGCTGACCTGAACGTGCCGCTGGCCGACGGCCGCATCACCGACGACGGGCGTATCCGCGCCGTCCTGCCCACCGTCAAGGCCCTCGCGGAGGCGGGTGCCAAGGTGGTCGTCGCCTCGCATCTGGGCCGCCCCAAAGGTGCCCCGGACCCGGCGTTCTCGCTGCTGCCCGCCGCCGAGCGGCTCGGTGAACTCCTCGGCGCGCCTGTCGCGTTCGCCCAGGACACCGTCGGCCCCGCCGCCCACGACACAGTGAACGGCCTGCAGCCCGGCCAGGTCGCGATCATCGAGAACCTGCGCTTCAACGCCGGTGAGACGTCGAAGGACGACACCGAGCGGGGCGAGTTCGCGGACCAGCTCGCGGCCCTGGCCGATGTCTACGTGGGCGATGGTTTCGGCGCGGTGCACCGTAAGCACGCCTCCGTGTACGACCTCCCGGCGCGCCTGCCGCACTACGCCGGCTACCTCATCGCCACCGAAGTCGGTGTCCTGAAGAAGCTCACCGAGGACGTCAAGCGCCCCTATGTCGTCGCGCTCGGCGGCGCCAAGGTCTCCGACAAGCTCGCCGTCATCGACCAGTTGCTCGGCAAGGCCGACCGGCTGCTGATCGGCGGGGGCATGGCGTACACCTTCCTCAAGGCCAAGGGGTACGAGATCGGCAGCTCTCTCCTTCAGGAGGACCAGATCCCGGCCGTCATCGAGTACATCGAGCGCGCCGAGAAGTCTGGTGTCGAGCTGGTCCTGCCCGTCGACGCACTGGTCGGGTCCGAGTTCCCGGACCTGAAGACCAAGGCCCCGGCCAATCCCACCACCGTCGCCGCGGACGCCATCCCGGCCGACCAGATGGGCCTGGACATCGGTCCGGAGTCCCGCAAGCTGTACGCCTCGAAGCTCGCCGACGCCGCCACCGTCTTCTGGAACGGTCCCATGGGCGTCTTCGAGCACCCCGACTACGCCGAGGGCACCAAGTCGGTCGCCCAGGCCCTTCTCGACTTCCCGGCCTTCACGGTCGTCGGCGGTGGCGACTCCGCCGCGGCCGTTCGCATCCTGGGCTTCGACGAGACGGCATTCGGCCACATTTCGACCGGTGGCGGCGCCTCCCTCGAATACCTCGAGGGCAAGACGCTCCCCGGCCTCGCCGCACTGGAGGACTGACCCCTGATGGCTGCATCTAACTTCTCTGGGCGCACGCCGCTGATGGCGGGCAACTGGAAGATGAACCTCAACCACCTCGAGGCCATCGCCCACGTCCAGAAGCTCGCCTTCGCCCTGGCCGACAAGGACTACGAGGCCGTCGAGGTCGCCGTCCTGGCACCCTTCACCGACCTGCGCTCCGTGCAGACCCTGGTCGACGGCGACAAGCTCAAGATCAAGTACGGCGCCCAGGATGTCTCGGCGCACGACTCCGGCGCCTACACCGGCGAGATCTCCGCCCCGATGCTGGCCAAGCTGAAGTGCGCCTACGTGGCGGTCGGCCACTCCGAGCGCCGGCAGTACCACAACGAGACCGACGAACTCTGCAACGCCAAGGTCAAGGCCGCCTTCAAGCACGGTCTCACGCCGATCCTGTGTGTCGGTGAGGAGCTGGAGGTCCGCGAGGCGGGCAACCACGTCACTCACACGCTGGCCCAGGTCGAGGGCGGCCTGAAGGGCGTACCGGCCGAGCACGCCCTGACCATCGTGATCGCGTACGAGCCCGTGTGGGCCATCGGCACCGGCAAGGTCTGCGGCGCCGACGACGCCCAGGAGGTCTGCGCGGCCATCCGCGGCAAGCTCGCCGAGTTGTACTCCCAGGAGACGGCCGACCACATCCGCATCCAGTACGGCGGCTCGGTGAAGGCCGGGAACGTCGCCGAAATCATGGCGAAGCCCGACATCGACGGCGCTCTGGTCGGCGGCGCCTCGCTGGACGCCGACGAGTTCGTCAAGATCGTCCGGTTCCGCGACCAGTAAGTACCTGTCCGGTGACCAGTAAGTAGGCGCCGGCGGCGATACGTCGTACCCTTGCGGGGGCCGGGAGGCTTCGCTTATGGAGCTCCGGCCCCCGTCGTCCGTACAAGTCCGAGGAAGTTGGTCCAGCCGTGGTTATGGGGTTCTCGATCGCCCTGATCGTCTTCAGCCTGTTGCTGATGCTGCTGGTGCTGATGCACAAGGGGAAGGGCGGCGGCCTCTCCGACATGTTCGGTGGCGGCATGCAGTCGTCCGTCGGCGGCTCCTCGGTCGCCGAGCGAAACCTCGACCGCATCACCGTCGTGGTCGGTCTGTTGTGGGCCGCGTGCATTGTCGTGCTCGGCATCCTGATGAAGGTCACCAACTGACCAGCGGCTGACGGCGGTACGACAGCGCATCTTTCGCATAAAGCCCCATGTCCGGTACGCGCTCGCGAGCGCGGCCTATCATGGGGCTTGCGTCTTTGGGTGGGGTGTAACTCCAGTCACTGGACGCGCGTTGGCCCTTACGTACACTGAGGCGCTCGCAGCGAAGCATCACGCCGACTCGCTTCGCGGCACCATTACGCAGGGAGTTACAACCGTGGCAAGTGGCAACGCGATCCGAGGAAGCCGGGTCGGGGCGGGGCCGATGGGCGAGGCCGAGCGCGGCGAGTCCGCGCCACGGCTGCGCGTCTCCTTCTGGTGCTCCAACGGACACGAGACGCAGCCGAGCTTCGCCAGCGACGCGCAGGTACCCGAAACCTGGGACTGCCCGCGCTGCGGCTTTCCGGCCGGACAGGACCGGGACAATCCGCCGGACCCGCCGCGCACCGAACCGTACAAAACGCACCTGGCGTACGTACGGGAGCGGCGCAGCGACGAGGACGGCGAGGCGATCCTCGCCGAGGCGCTCGCCAAACTGCGGGGCGAAATCTAGGACTTGAGGAACCGGCCGGGCACCCACGGGTGCGCGGCCGGAGCTGTTGCGTGGCGTCAAGCCCTGATCAATTAGGTTGGGACCGGCAGCGGGGCAACGTACGCAGCAGGACAGGTACGAAAGAAGGCTGAAGTCCGAGATGAACGCAGATAGCCGTACCCGGCTCAACCAGAAGCCCGAGTGGACCGCTCTGGCCAAGCACCGCGAGGAACTCGGCGAGGTGCGGCTGCGTGAGCTGTTCGCCGCGGACCCGGGGCGCGGCGCCGGATACACACTTCAGGTCGGCGATCTGCACGTCGACTACTCCAAGCATCTGGTCACCGACGAGACACTGCGGCTGCTGCGTGAACTGGTCGCCGCGGCCGATGTGTACGGGCTGCGGGACGCCATGTTCCGCGGCGAGAAGATCAATACGACCGAGAACCGCGCCGTGCTGCACACCGCGCTGCGCGCGACACGCGACGCGGTCATCGAGGTCGACGGCGAGAACGTCGTACCGAGTGTGCACGCCGTGCTCGACAAGATGGCCGGCTTCTCCGACCGCGTCCGCTCGGGCGCGTGGACGGGGCACACCGGCAAGCGCATCCGCAATGTGGTCAACATCGGCATCGGCGGCTCGGATCTCGGTCCGGCGATGGCATACGAAGTGCTGCGGTCCTTCACCGACCGAGAGCTGACCGTCCGCTTCGTGTCGAACGTGGACGGGGCCGATCTGCACGAGGCGGTACGGGACCTGGACCCGGCCGAGACGCTGTTCATCATCGCCTCGAAGACCTTCACCACCATCGAGACGATCACCAACGCGACTTCGGCGCGCGACTGGCTGCTGACCGGGCTGAGGGCGGACCAGGATGCCGTCGCCAGGCACTTTGTGGCTTTGTCGACGAACGCCGAGAAAGTGTCGGACTTCGGTATCGACACGGCCAACATGTTCGAGTTCTGGGACTGGGTCGGCGGCAGGTACTCGTACGACTCGGCGATCGGCCTTTCGCTGATGATCGCGATCGGTCCCGACCGGTTCCGCGAGATGCTGGACGGTTTCCGGCTGGTCGACGAGCACTTCCGTACCGCGCCCGCCGAGTCCAACGTGCCACTGCTGCTCGGCCTGTTGGGCATCTGGTACGGCAACTTCCATGACGCGCAGTCGCACGCGGTGCTGCCGTACTCGCACTATCTGTCCAAGTTCACGGCGTACTTGCAGCAGTTGGACATGGAGTCCAACGGCAAGTCCGTGGGGCGCGACGGCGAAGCTGTGGAGTGGCAGACCGGGCCCGTCGTGTGGGGCACACCGGGGACCAACGGGCAGCATGCGTACTACCAACTCATCCACCAGGGCACGAAGCTGATCCCGGCCGACTTCATCGGGTTCGCCGAGCCGGTCGCGGATCTGCTGCCGGGGCTTGTCGGCCAGCACGATCTGCTGATGGCCAACTTCTTCGCGCAGACGCAGGCGCTGGCCTTCGGGAAGACGCCGGACGAGGTGCGTGCGGAGGGTGTGCCCGAGGAGCTGGTGCCGCACAAGACGTTCCAGGGCAACCATCCGACGACCACGATCCTCGCGCGCGAGCTCACTCCGTCGGTGCTCGGCCAGTTGATCGCGCTCTACGAGCACAAGGTGTTCGTCCAGGGCGCTGTCTGGAACATCGACTCCTTCGACCAGTGGGGCGTCGAGCTCGGCAAGGTGCTCGCCAAGCGTGTCGAGCCGGCGCTGACCGAGGGCGCGGAAGTCTCGGGCCTTGACGAGTCGACGACGGCGCTGGTCGCCAAGTACCGGGAGATGCGCGGACGTTGATCTCGTGCAGCAGGTCCCCCGACGGTCAGGCGACGGCGCTGAGCGTATCCGCGAGCCGGCGGCGGCCGGCGCGTGCGGCGGGCAGGGCCGCGAGTGTGGCGGCACCCAGAACAGCGGCCGTACCGAACAGCAGCAGCAGAACGGGGGACGGCGCACGGGCGATTCCGGCGCCGATCCCGCTCGACCGGCCCTGGGCATCGATCAGCCAGTGCGCGAGGGGCACGCCGAGCGCCGTACCGGCGAACACGGCTGCCAGGGCGGTGCAACCGGTGGCCGTCACGGAGACGAGCGCGATCTGGCGCGGGGACAGCCCGATCGCCTTGAGGGCAAGCAGGTCCCGCTCGCTCTCGCGCACGGTGCCGCCGATCGCCGTCAGCAGTTCGATGAGCCCGATCAGGGCCAGCACGGCGATCAACCCGGCCACCACCCCGCGGAGCGGCGACAGCCCGTCGGCCGGGTTGGTCACCGCGTGGACGTCCAGCCGCCCCCGCGAGGCCTCGGTCAGCTCGGCGCCGATCGTGCGGGGGTTCGCACCGGGCCTCAACTGCAGCTGGTAGAGCGTCGGTTGGAGTTTGGGATCGTTCTCTCGGAGCGTGTCCAGCGAGGTGGAGATGACCCGGCCGCCGTTCTCGGGTTCGATGCTGCGTCCGACGATGTGCAGGATCTGGGGCCGTCCGCCCACCGTCATCCGCACCCAGTCGCCGAGCCGTACGTTCAGCAGATCGAGCAGCCCCTGCCCGGCGACCGCCTCGTCGCGCCCGCGCGCCGCGCGCCCCTCCGCCAGCGAGAACGGATACGGATCCTGGGCGGTGCCGAGCCCGCGCAGCGCGATCGTGCCGGTCTGGCCCGGCACCAGTGCCGCCACCTCGACACCCGGATGAACCGCCGTGATCTGCCGGTTCTCGGCCAGCAGGTCCCGCGCCCGCTGATCGCTGAGGTCCTCGTCGGCGCGTGCCGTGAGCGCGGCGGCGAGACCGAGTTGTTCCGGCTTGCTGTGGAAACGGTCGATGGTGGTCCAGGCGCTCAGCGCGACGACGATGAGCAGCAGCGGCAGCGCGAGCCGGGCGGTGGTGGCCAGCGAGCGCGGCCGCCGTGAGAACGCCTTGTGCATGCCGAGCATCAGCGCCGGCGGCAGTCGCAGCCCGAGGGCTCCCCGAGCCACGCGCGACAGCGGGCCGCCCAAGGGTGCCGCGGCCCGCAACACCGGCACCGGTGGGACCCGCCCGGCCCGCCAGGCCGCGAGCCCCGTCGTGACGGCGATGAACAGCACGGCCGCCACTGGAACTCCGAACAGGGCCGCGGTCTGCCCGGGCAGTCCCTGCCACACGCCGACGGCATCACCCAGGCGACCGGGGACCAGGCGTCCCGCCGCCTGTATGAGCACCGCGGCCGCCACCGCGCCGATGAACGCGAACGCCACATGCTGGACCAGGAAGATGCGCACCACCTGACCAGGTGTGAAGCCGATGGCCTTCAGTACGGAGATGTTCCGCAGATGGCCGCGGATCCGGGTGCCGATCGCGCCGTACACGGCCAGTGCGGCGGCGACCAGGGCTCCCAGTCCGAAGAGGCCGAGTACCTGGCCGAGCAGCCGGTTGTCGCCCTGTGCCTCGGCGCGTGTCAGCTTCCAGTTGGAGACCTGGGTGACCGAGCCCGCGCCGAGTGTGGTGACGGCGCGCTGGACCGCGTAGTCCGTGTCGTCGGGGTCGGCGAGGCGCAGCCCGATGACCTGCCCGGTGCGGCCGTCCGCGCGGGGAACGACGGACGGCGGCGCCCACACGACGCCGGCCCGCTCGCCGGGACGGTAGCGGGGCTCGGCGCTGTCGGCGACGCCCAGCACGGTCAGGGTCCGGGAGGTGCCGGGCAGGACGAGGGTGTCGCCGGGCTCGGCCCACAGCGCCCGGGCCAGGCTGCTCTCCAGGACGACGCCGTCGGGTGTGCCGGGATCCAGCCACCGGCCGGAGGCGAGGAGCGGGCGCCCGGTCGTGGGCCGTTGGGCGGCGGCACCGCGCAGTTCCACGGAGGCCTTGGTGCCGCGCGACTCGACGGTGGCGGTCGCGGTGCGGTACGGGCCCGACACGGAGGTGACGCCGTCCAGCGACGCGAGGCGGCCGGCATCGGCGGACGCGCCGGTGTGAATCCACACGTGCGCGCCCTTGGACTGCGTGAAGACGCGCTGCCAGGGGTTGGTGGCGTACCCGAACAGGGCCGCGGCGAGCAGCAGGGAGGCGACGATCCCGGCGGTGGCGAGCACGATGAACAGCGCCTCGCCGCGATGCGCCCGCAGATCGGCGCCTGCCCAGCGCAGGGTGGCCCGCACCTCGCCTCAGCCCTTCACGAGCACGACGGAACGGTCCCTGTGCGGGTCGAGCGATGCGGAGCTCAGGAGACGGAGCACGGGTCAGCCCTTCAGCTCGAGCACACCGGACGCGCCGGTGCCGCGCGGTGGCGGCGTGCCGTCCAGCTCGGCGTCGTCGGCAATCCGGCCGTCGAAGAAGCTGATCACCCGGTCCGCGGCGCTCGCGAGCCGCGCATCATGCGTGACCAGCAGGATCGTCTGGCCGCGCTGGTGGAAGCGGGACAGCAGCCGCATCACCTCACGAGTGCCTTTGCTGTCCAGGCTGCCCGCCGGTTCGTCCGCCAGCAGCAGCCCGGGGTGGTTGACCAGCGCCCGCGCCAGGGCGACCCGCTGCTGCTCGCCACCGGACAGCTCGCCGGGCATGCTCCGCTCCTTGCCCTCCAGGCCCAGCTCGGCCAGCAGCTTCTCGCGCTCGGCGCGCGCCTGCTTCGGCGAGACCCCGGCGAGCAGCGCGGGCAGCTCGACGTTGTCGGCCACCGACAGATTGGAGACCAGGTTGAAGAACTGGAAGACGATGCCGATGCTCCGCCGGCGCTCCACCGCCCACCGTGCCTCGCTGTAGGCGTCGGTGCACTCCCCGTCCAGCCAGACACTCCCGCTGTCCGGCCGCTGGAGTCCGCCGAGCAGATGCAGCAGGGTCGACTTCCCGGCGCCGGACGGGCCGGTGACGGCGACGAACTCGCCGCGCCGCACGGAAAGATCCACACCGCGTACCGCATGGGCCGGGGCGCCCTCGCCGTGGTGTGTCTTGGCCAGGCCCTCGGCGCGCAGCAGGGGAGCGGCGGTGGCCGCGGTGTCGAGGTGGGCGGTCATTCCGGCTCCTCCAGCTCCTCCTGGCACCGTTCCAGCCAGTCGAGGTCGGCCTGCAGATGCAGCATGGCGCCCTCGATCAGCAGCTGGGCGACGCGGTTGTCCCGGTCCTCGGCCGCGGCGAGCTTCGACAGACTACGCATGGTGTTCAGGTACTGGCGCCGCTGCTTGTTGATGAGGGCGATCCGGTCGGCGAGGCCGGTCTGCGGGGCGAGGGCGAGCTTCATGAAGAACTCGTCCCGTACCCGCGGCTCGTCCGCCGTCTCCTCGAACCAGGCGTGCAGCGCTTCCCGTCCGGCATCGGTGAGGTGGTAGATCTTCTTGTTGGGCCGGCTCGACTGCTCGACTTCCTCGCCCTCGATCAGCCCCGACTTCTCCAGCCGGCCGAGTGTCACATAGATCTGGCCGACGTTCGGCTGAGGGTACGCGGCACCCAGCAGTTGCTCAAGGTCCTGCCTGAGCTCGTAGCCGTGGGCCGGGCCGCGCGCCAGGAGAGCCAGGAGAGGCAGACGCACTCGTGCTCTCCTCCTCCCCGTCCCTGGTCATGTGTCGCAGGCCCTAGTATCGCCCATGCCTAACGGGTATACATGGCGGCTGACGCCGGACGACGAAGCCCGGTGCCGTTGGTACAGGGAGGAACCTATGCGGTGGATACACGCCGCCGGTAGGGGCTTCCTGGTCGCCGCGGTGATCCTTTCCGGATACGTCGCGTCCGGTACCCAGGCCGACGGGGCGCGGGGCGGCGGACGCGGTCCGCTCACGCTGGCGACCGCGGGGGACCTCACCGGCTATCTCGGACCGCTGCTCGAGCGCTGGAACCGCACGCATCCCGACGAGCGGGTCACCCTCGTGGAGCTCCCCGATTCCGCCGACGAGACCCATGCCCAGATGACCACCGATCTGCGCTCGGGCGGCAGCCGCTTCGACGTGCTCAACATCGATGTCGCCTGGACCTCGGAGTTCGCGGCGGCCGGCTGGATCTCCCCGTTGCAGCGGGACCGCTTCCCGCTGCGGAGCTTCCTGCCGCCGGTGGTGGACGCGGCGACGTACGAGGGAAAGCTGTACGCCGTCCCGTACGTCACCAATGCCGGACTGCTGCTCTACCGCAAGGACGTTTTGGGCAAGGAGGGCGTCGAGCCGCCCCGCACCTGGGCGGAGCTGGAGCACCAGGCGAAGTCCATCGCGCCGAAGTACGGACTCGACGGCTACGCGGGCCAGTTCCTGCCCTACGAAGGGCTCACCGTCAACGCCGCCGAAGCGGTCTACTCGGCGGGCGGCACGATCCTCGGCGACGAGGGGGAGCGCGTCACCGTGAACTCGGCCGCGGCCCGCCGGGGCATCGGATTCCTCGCCCGGGGAGTGCGCGACGGCTGGATCCCGGAGAAGGGGCTGACCTACAAGGAGGAGGAGTCCAAGCAGGCCTTCCAGGACGGCCGTCTGCTCTTCCTGCGCAACTGGCCCTACGCGTACGTGAGCGCGTCCGGCAAGGGCTCCGCGGTCGCCGGGAAGGTCGGCGCCGTCTCGCTGCCCGGACCGGACGGGCCGGGCACGAGCGTGCTCGGTGGTTCGAACCTCGCGGTCAGCGCACAGGCGCGCCACCCCGATTCGGCGGCCGCTCTCCTCGCGTATCTCACGAGTGAGCGGGTGCAGCGGCAGGTCCTCACAGAGGGGGCGCTGCCGCCCGTACGGGCCGCTCTGTACCAGGATCCCGAGCTGATCCGGGAGTTCCCGTATCTGCCGACGCTGCGGGCGAGCGTGCTCGCGGCGGCGCCGCGGCCCAAGAGCCCACGTTATGACCAGGTGAGCTTGGCCGTGCAGGCCGTCGTGCACGATGCGATGACCCAGCAGCAGACCCCCGAGGCGGCGGTGCGGCGGCTCGCCCGGGAGCTGGCGGCCATCGCGCGACGCGGCTGAATCCTCGCCCGTCGCCCGCTCCTGCCTTGCTCGGCGCTTCAGACCTAGTTACATGTTAGGTATCGATGTCGACTCGAAGGGTCCGCTGAGGGCACAAAAACCGGGACATACTTCGCTAACTCCCCATGGCTTTCTGCCTACTCGTTGACATCTCCTCTTCATGCCTACATAACATGCATGCATAACGACGGCTGCCTCTCGGCCGTCACACCCCTCCAGGCATGACATTCAGAGACAGGTCAACGGGTGATGCTCACAGCCCCGGCCGGCGACGGCCTTGCGCGCCCTCCCGCGCACCGCTGGTGGCGCGACGCAGTGATCTACCAGGTGTACGTCCGCAGTTTTCTGGACAGCACCGGGGACGGCATCGGCGATCTCGCCGGGGTCCGGGCGGGACTGCCGTATCTGAAGAAGCTGGGCGTCGACGGCATCTGGCTGAGCCCCTTCTACCCGTCTCCGCAGCACGACCACGGGTACGACGTCGCCGACTACCGCGACGTGGACCCGGTCTTCGGGGACCTCGCCGAGTTCGACCTGCTGATGACGGACGCGCGGCGGCTCGGCATCAGGGTGCTGCTCGACATCGTCCCCAACCACTGTTCCAGCGAGCACTCCTGGTTCCGCGAGGCGCTCGCCGCCGAGCCCGGAAGCGAAGCGCGCGCCCGATTCCACTTCGCTGACGGCCGCGGGCCGGGCGGTGACGAGCCGCCCAACAACTGGCACTCGATGTTCGGCGGCCCCGCGTGGTCACGCGTCACCGAGCCGGGCGGCACACCGGGCCAGTGGTACCTGCACATGTTCACGCCCGAACAGCCCGACCTGAACTGGCGCAACCCCCAGGTCGGCGCCCACTTCGATCAGGTGCTGCGGTTCTGGCTGGACCGGGGCGTCGACGGCTTCCGCATCGACGTGGCCGCCGGGCTCTTCAAGCACCGGGACCTGCCCGACTCGCCGGACCCGGCGGCCGACGCCCGGACCCGTGACTCGGTCAACCCGCTGGCCTGGAACCAGCCCGAGGTGCACGACGTATGGCGGAACTGGCGGTCGGTGTGCGAGGAGTACACCGCGCGCGACGGCCGGGAGCGGCTGCTGGTCGGCGAGGTCTCCGTGCCGACCGCACGCGAACACGCCCAGTACGTACGGCCCGACGAGCTCCACCAGGCCTTCTTCTTCGACCTGCTCGGCGCGCCGTGGAACGCCGATGCCTTCCACAAGGTCATCTCCGAGGCCATGCAGGACATCGCCGGCACCGGATCCACCATCACCTGGGTCCTCAACAACCACGACCAGGTCCGCACCGTCACCCGCTACGGAGAGTCCGGTACGGAAGGCAGCGGACTCGGCACCGCCCGCGCCCGGGCCGCCGCGCTGCTGATGCTGGCGCTGCCCGGGGCCGCGTACATCTACCAGGGCGAGGAACTGGGTCTGCCCGAGGTCGTCGACCTGCCCGACCACGTGCTGACCGACCCGATCTTCCACAGGACCGGAAGCCGGGCCCGGATACGCGATGGCTGCCGGGTGCCGCTGCCCTGGTCGGGGCACGCCTCACCGTTCGGTTTCACCTCGGGTACCGAGGGTGCCAAGCCCTGGCTGCCGCAGCCCGACTGGTTCGCCGAGCACGCCACCGACCGGGCGCTGGCCGACACCCGTTCGTTCTGGCACCTCTACCGCGACGGCCTTCAGCTGCGTGGCAGTCTGCCCCAGCTCGGCGAGGGCAACCTCCGCTGGCTTCAAAGCCCGCCCGACGTGCTTGCTTTCGTCCGCGGCGACGGACTCGTCTGCGCCGTCAACTTCGGTACCGCACCCGTGCCCGCACCGGTCGGCGGCGCCCCCCTGCTGTCCAGCGGACCCTGCCCGGCCGGAGTGCTGCCCGGCTCGACCGCCGCCTGGTGGATCAGCGACTGCACCAACCCCTGAGCCCTCTTCTTCTCCTCCTCCCACCTGATCCACCGTCAACTCCTATCCCGTTCGAAAGGGACATCAATGATGATGCGACGACGTACGACACTGGCGAGCTGCACGGCCCTGGCCCTGGCGTTCGGCGCGACCGCCTGTGGCGGCGGACCGGTCACCGCCGCGGGCGACGGCGACAAACCGCTGAACGGCCAGACGCTCACCGTGGCCGGCGTCTGGTCCGGTACCGAGCAGAAGAACTTCCAGAAGGTCCTCGACGCCTTCGCCGAGAAGACCGGCGCCAAGGCCCAGTTCGTCTCCACCGGTGACAACGTCTCCACCGTCGTCGGCAGCAAGATCGAGGGCGGCGACGCCTTCGACGTGGTGATGGTGCCCCAGGTCGGTGTGCTCCAGCAGTTCGCCGAGCAGGGTTGGCTCAAGCCGCTGTCGAAGAAGACCGAGCAGGCCGTGGACGCCAACTACGCCAGCGTGTGGAAGGACTACGGCAGCGTCGACGGCTCCCTGTACGGCCTGTACTTCAAGGCCGCGCACAAGTCGACGGTCTGGTACAGCCCCGACGCCCTCGACCAGGCCGGAGTCAAGGCCCCGAAGACGTACGACGAGATGCTGAAGGCGGGGCAGACGGTCTCCGATTCGGGCCTGGCCGCCTTCTCCGTCGCCGGCCAGGACGGCTGGACCCTCACCGACTGGTTCGAGAACATCTACCTCTCCCAGGCCGGACCCGAGAAGTACGACCAACTCGCCGCCCATGAGATCAAGTGGACGGACCCGACCGTGGTGAAGGCGCTCACCACCCTCGGCAAGCTCTTCAAGGACAAGGAACTGATCGCGGGCGGCCAGAAGGAGGCGCTGAACACCGACTTCCCGGGTTCCGTCGAGAAGGTCTTCGGCCCCGAGCCGAAGGCCGGCATGGTCTACGAGGGCGACTTCGTCGCCGGTGTCGCCAAGGACCAGTTCGGCAAGAAGATCGGCCAGGACGCCGACTTCTTCCCCTTCCCGTCGGTCGACGGCGGCGAGGCACCCGTGGTCAGCGGCGGCGACGCCGCCGTCGCCCTGAAGGACGGCAAGAACCAGAAGGCCGCCACAGCGTTCCTGGACTATCTGGCGAGCCCCGAGGCGGCCGCCGTCTGGGCCGAGGCGGGCGGCTTCCTGTCCCCGAACAAGAAGCTCGACCTCGCCTCCTACGGTGACGACGTCACGCGTGAGACCGCCAAGTCCCTGGTCGACGCCGGAGATTCGGTCCGCTTCGACATGTCCGACCAGGCCCCGGCGGCCTTCGGCGGCACCAAGGGCACGGGCGAGTGGAAGCTCCTCCAGGACTTCCTGCGCGACCCGTCCGACCCGAAGGCCACGGCGGGCCGGCTCGAGGGCGCGGCCGCCAAGGCGTACGAGGACTGACGGCCATGACCACCGCTGTCACCACCGCACCCGGCACGGCCCCGAATCCCCGGCCGTCCGGGTCTGCCGACGGCAGGCGCCGTGCCCGGCGGCGTACCCGGATCATCGCCGTGGCCTTCGTCCTGCCCGCGCTGGTCCTGCTCGGCGCCCTCGTCGTCTACCCTGTGCTGTTCTCGGTCGGCCGGAGCTTCTTCGACGCCTCCGGCACCCGGTTCGTCGGCGGTGAGAACTACGCCGAGATGTTCCGCGATCCGGCGACGCTCAAGGCCATCCGCAACACCACCGTGTGGGTGGTCGTCGCCCCAATGCTGCTCACCGGGCTCGGGCTGATCCTCGCCGTCCTGGTCGAGAAGATCCGCTGGGCCACGGCGTTCAAGCTCCTGCTGTTCATGCCCATGGCGGTCTCCTTCCTGGCCGCGGGCATCATCTTCCGGCTCGCGTACGACGAGGACCCCGACAAGGGCGTGCTGAACGCCGCCGTGGTCGGGGTGCACGACGCCTTCAAGGGCACCTCCTCGTACCCGACCGCCCGAGCCCGGGACGGCCAGGGTTTGACCAAGAGCCCGGACGGCTCGTACCGCCTGTCCGCCGCGGCGTCCCCCGGCCGGACGGTCGGCCTCGGACTGGTCGGCGTACCGCCCAAGGAGCTGGCCGCCAACGCGAAGCCCGCATACGCGGCGGCCGCGCAGAAAGCAGCCGGAGACGAGCTGCGCGGTGTCGTCTATCTGGACTTCACGCCCGGCGGAGGCGGGGTGCAGGGCAAGGTCGACAAGGCGGAGAGCGGGCTGCCGAAGGTGCGGGTCGAGGCGGTGCGCGACGGGAAGACCGTGGCCACCGCCACGACCGGGGCCGACGGTTCCTTCCGCTTCCAAGGTCTCGACCCGGGCTCGTACACGGTGCGGCTGCCGGCGGAGAACTTCGCCCCGCCCTACGAAGGCGTCTCCTGGCTCGGCCCGGCCCTGGTCACCCCGGCCATCATCGGCGCGTATCTGTGGATCTGGACCGGTTTCGCCATGGTGCTGATCGGCGCCGGGCTCGCCACGCTGCCGCGCGACACTCTGGAGGCGGCCCGGATGGACGGCGCCAATGAATGGCAGGTGTTCCGGCGGATCACCGTGCCGCTGCTCGCGCCCGTACTGACCGTGGTCTTCGTGACCCTGGTGATCAACGTGATGAAGGTCTTCGACCTCGTCTACATCATCGCGCCCGGGCCCGTGCAGGAGGACGCCACCGTACTGGCCACGCAGATGTGGCTGGTGTCCTTCGGCGGCGGCAACAACCAGGGCCTGGGCAGCGCGCTCGGTGTGCTGCTCCTGCTGCTGGTGATCCCCGCCATGGTCTTCAACGTCCGCCGTTTCCGCAGGAGCCAGTCATGACCGTCACCGCAACCGACCGCCGGACCGTGGCGAAGGGGCCGACGCCCCTCGCCGCACCCGCGCCGCGGCGGTCCAGGGACCGGCTCGGGCGCTGGCTCGGCAGCAGTCTGATCCAGGCGTTTCTCGTGGTCGTCGGCCTGGTCTGGCTCACGCCGCTCGCCGGGCTCTTCCTCTCCTCGCTCCGCTCCGCTCAGGAAAACGCGAGCGGAGGCTGGTGGACCTCGCTGACCAGCCCCGGGCAGCTGTCCTTCGAGAACTACTCCGCGCTGCTCGGCAACTCCGGCATGACGCAGGCCTTCTGGAACACCGTACTGATCTCGGTGCCGACCACCGTGCTGGTCGTCGTGATCGCGGCGCTCGCCGGATACGCCTTCGCCTGGCTGGACTTCCCCGGCCGCGAGCCACTGTTCCTGCTCGTGGTGGCGCTGCTGGTGGTGCCGGTGCAGATCGGACTGCTGCCGGTGGCCAAACTCTTCGGCCAGCTCGGGCTGTTCGGCACGATTCCCGGCGTCGTGCTCTTTCATGTCGCCTATGGACTGCCGTTCGCCGTCTTCCTGCTGCGCAACTACTTCGCCGAGATACCGCGGGAGATGTTGGAGGCGGCCCGCATGGACGGCGGCAGTGAGTGGCGGATCTTCACCCGGCTCGTGCTGCCGGTGGGCCGACCGGCCCTCGCCAGTCTGGCGATCTTCCAGTTCCTGTGGGTGTGGAACGACATGCTGGTGGCGCTGTTGTTCGCCGGCACGTCCTCGCAGCCGCTCACCGTGGCACTCCAGTCGCAGATACGGCAGTTCGGGAGCAACATCGATGTGCTGGCGCCGGGGGCGTTTCTGTCCCTCGTCGTGCCCGTGGTGGTTTTCTTCGCCTTTCAGCGGCACTTCGTGCAGGGGGTGATGGCGGGGTCGGTCAAATGAACGGCGACCGTCATACGGCTGCGTCGTGCCCCTGACACACGCACGCCCCGTCTGACACACGTACGCCCCGTCACCAGGTTGCTCCTGGTGGCGGGGCGCCGTCGTATCCGCTCAGTCGGTCAGGGCGAAGCCGGCGGGTAAAGGGCCCTCGGCAGCTGCGAGGCCGCCGCGGTGTCCAGGAGCCAAAGGGTGCGGGCACGCCCGTAGGCGCCCGCTGCCGGGGCCTGGATCTCGCCCGCTCCCGAGAGCGCGATGGCCGCTGCCGTCGCTTTGTCCTCGCCCGCGGCCAGGAGCCACACCTCGCGAGCCGCCCGGATCGCGGGCAGGGTCAGCGTGATACGGGTCGGCGGGGGCTTGGGCGCGCCGTGTACGCCGACCACCATGCGCTCGGTTTCCCGTACGGCGGGCAGCTCCGGGAAGAGCGACGCCACGTGCGTGTCCGGGCCGACGCCCAGCATCAGGACGTCGAAGGTGGGGACGGTGCCATGGTTCTCCGGGCCTGAGGCCTTGGCCAGCTCGCCGGCGTACGCCTCCGCCGCCGCGTCGGCGTCCTTGCCGTACGGGCCGTCCGACGCGGGCATGGCATGCACGCGGTGCGGATCCAGCGGTACGGAGTCGAGGAGCGCCTCGCGGGCCTGGGTGACATTGCGGTCCGGGTCGCCCTCGGGCAGGAACCGCTCGTCACCCCACCACAGGTCCAGGCGGCCCCAGTCGATGGCATCCCGCGCGGGTGCCGAACTCAGCGCCGCGAGGAGGCCGTTGCCGTTACGCCCGCCGGTGAGCACCACCGAGGCGTAGCCCCGGGAGGCCTGGGCGTCCACGATCTTCGTGATGAGCCGGGCCGCTGCGGCCTGGGCCATCAGTTCCTTGTCGTGGTGGACGACGAGCTGCGGCGCGGTGCTCACTTGGACGCCACCCTCTTGGCCAAGTCGGCAGGGGTGGCCGGAGCCTTGTCGGCCTCCTTCGCCGGCTCATCGGCGGACGCCTCAGCCGGTGCCTCTGCAGCGGAAGCCCCGGCGTCAGAAGTCCCCGCTCCGGAGACCCCGGCCCGGAAGGCCGCCGCTCGGGACCCCGCCGCCGCAGCAGCCGTCCCGGAGGCACTGTCCCCGGAGCCCTCAGCCCATCCGCCCGCGGAACCGCCGGCGAGCGAACCGGACTTGAAGCCCCCGCTGCCGAGCCGTTCCACGCCGAACCGCAGCGCCGAGGCATATGTGTCGTCGGGGTCCAGCCGCCGCAGTTCCTCAGCTATCAGCTCGGCCGTGTCGCGGCGGTTCAGTGCCACCGCCCGGTCGGGCTGGCCCTGGATGGAAAGCGTCGCCAGGGAACCGTCGGCGCGGTCCAGGACGATCGGTCCGGAGCTGGTGGCCATCCGGACGGAGGTGAGACCCGGTCCAGAGGACAGCGAGCGCTTGACCGGGACATCGAGCCGGTCCGCGAGCCACATGGCGAGCAACTCGCAGCTCGGGTTGAACTCCTCGCCCTCCACCTCGACCGAGGTGACCTCGCAGGTGACCTGGTCCAGGGCCGCGGCCAGCATCGAACGCCAGGGCGTGATGCGGGTCCACGACAGGTCCGTGTCGCCGGGGGTGTAGGCGTCGGCGCGGGCACCGAGTTCCCGTACGGGCTGCTCGGCGGCGTATGTGTCGGTGACGCGGCGCTGCGCCAGGGCGCCCAGTGGGTCCTGGGCGGGGTCGAGCGGCGCGTTCACCGGCCACCAGACGACGACCGGCGCGTCCGGCAGCAGCAGGGGCAGGACCACCGACTGAGCGTGGTCGACCACCTCGCCGTACAGCCGCAGTATCACCGTCTCGCCGGTGCCCGCGTCCGCGCCGACCCGTACCTCGGCGTCGAGCCGCGAGGTAGTGCGGTCGCGGGGGGAGCGGGAGATGCGCTTGATGACCACGAGGGTGCGCGAGGGGTGTTCGCGGGACGCCTCGCTGGCGGCCTTCAGCGCGTCGTAGGCGTTCTCCTCGTCGGTGACGATGACGAGGGTGAGGACCATGCCGACGGCGGGGGTGCCGATGGCCCGGCGGCCCTGCACCAGCGCCTTGTTGATCTTGCTGGCTGTGGTGTCCGTGAGGTCGATTTTCATGGCCGGCGCCAGCTCCGTCCATCTCGCTGAAGCATTTCGTCCGCCTCGGCCGGGCCCCAGGTGCCCGACGGGTACTGCGCGGGCTTGCCGTGCTTGTCCCAGTACTCCTCGATCGGGTCGAGGATCTCCCAGGACAGCTCGACCTCTTCGGTGCGCGGGAAGAGGTTCGCGTCGCCGAGGAGCACGTCGAGGATCAGCCGCTCGTACGCCTCCGGACTGGACTCCGTGAAGGACTCGCCGTACGCGAAGTCCATCGACACGTCCCGGACCTCCATGGAGGTGCCGGGCACCTTGGAGCCGAAGCGGACCGTGACGCCCTCGTCCGGCTGGACGCGGATGACCAGCGCGTTCTGGCCCAGCTCCTCCGTCGCCGTGTGGTCGAAGGGGGAGTGCGGGGCGCGCTGGAAGACGACCGCGATCTCCGTGACACGGCGGCCCAGGCGCTTGCCCGTGCGCAGATAGAAGGGGACGCCTGCCCAACGCCGGTTGTCCACCTCCAGCTTGACGGCCGCGTAGGTGTCGGTCTTCGACTTGGGGTCGATGCCGTCCTCTTCGAGGTAGCCGATGACCTTCTCGCCGCCCTGCCAGCCCGCTGCGTACTGTGCGAACACGGTGTTGCGGCCGAGGTCCTTGGGCAGCTTCACCGCACCCAGCACCTTCGTCTTCTCGGCGGCCAGCGCGTCCGCGTCGAAGGAGGCGGGCTCCTCCATCGCGGTCAGCGCGAGCAGCTGGAGCAGATGGTTCTGGATGACGTCGCGGGCGGCGCCGATTCCGTCGTAGTAGCCGGCGCGGCCACCGATGCCGATGTCCTCGGCCATCGTGATCTGGACGTGGTCGACGAACGAACGGGTCCAGATCGGCTCGAACATCTGGTTGGCGAAGCGCAGCGCCAGGATGTTCTGAACGGTCTCCTTGCCCAGATAGTGGTCGATACGGAAGACCTGGTCAGGGGAGAAGACCTCGTGCACGATCCGGTTGAGCTCCTCGGCCGACTTCAGGTCGTGGCCGAACGGCTTCTCGATGACCGCGCGGCGCCAGGAGCCGTCCTTCTGGTCGGCCAGGCCGTGCTTCTTGAGCTGCTGCACGACCTTGGGGAAGAACTTCGGCGGTACGGACAGATAGAAGGCGAAGTTGCCGCCCGTGCCCTGCGCTTTGTCGAGGTCCTCTATGGTCGCCTTCAGGTTCTCGAAGGCGTCGTCGTCGTCGAAGGTGCCCTGGACGAACCGCATGCCCTGGATGAGCTGCTGCCACACCTCCTCACGGAAGGGGGTACGGGCGTGCTCCTTGACCGCGTCGTGGACTTCCTGCGCGAAGTCCTCGTCCGCCCACTCGCGGCGGGCGAAGCCGACGAGCGAGAAACCCGGCGGCAGCAGGCCGCGGTTGGCGAGGTCGTAGACAGCGGGCATCAGCTTCTTACGGGACAAATCGCCCGTGACGCCGAAGATGACGAGGCCCGACGGCCCCGCGATACGCGGGAGCCGTCGGTCTGCGGCGTCACGAAGCGGATTCGCCCCGGTGTCGGGAGAAGGAGTCAAGATCTCAGCCCTCCGAGGGGGCGAGGCGCTTGAGCTCCGCCTCGGTCGACTTGAGCAGGTCGTTCCAGGACGCCTCGAACTTCTCGACGCCCTCGTCCTCCAGCAGCTGGACCACCTCGTCGTACGAGATGCCGATCTTCTCGAGCGCGTCGAGGTCGGCGCGGGCCTGCTCGTACGTACCCGCGATGGTGTTGCCGGTGATCTCGCCGTGCTCCTCGGTGGCGAAGAGGGTGGCCTCCGGCATCGTGTTCACCGTGTTCGGCGCGACCAGGTCGTCGACGTACAGGGTGTCCTTGTACGCCTTGTCCTTGACGCCGGTCGAGGCCCACAGTGGACGCTGCTTGTTGGCCTGCGCCTTGTCGAGGGCCGCCCAGCGGTCCGAGGAGAAGACCTCCTCGTACGCCTGGTAGGCGAGCCGCGCGTTGGCGACGCCCGCCTTGCCGCGGGCGGCCTTGGCCTCGTCGGTGCCCATGGCGTCGATCCGCTTGTCGATCTCGGTGTCCACGCGCGACACGAAGAAGGACGCCACGGAGTGGATCTTGGACAGGTCCAGGCCCTTGGCCTTGGCCTTCTCCAGACCGCTCAGGTAGGCGTCCATGACCTCGCGGTAGCGCTCCAGCGAGAAGATCAGCGTGACGTTCACGCTGATGCCGTTGCCGATCGTCTCGGTGATCGCCGGGAGGCCGCCCCGGGTGGCCGGGATCTTGATGAGCGTGTTCGGGCGGTCCACCAGCCAGGCGAGCTGCTTGGCCTCGGCGACCGTCGCCCGCGTGTTGTGCGCGAGACGCGGGTCGACCTCGATCGAGACCCGGCCGTCCTGGCCGCCGGTGGCGTCGAAGACCGGGCGCAGGATGTCGGCGGCGTCGCGGACGTCCGCCGTCGTGATCATGCGGATGGCCTCCTCGACGGTGACCTCACGGGCGGCGAGGTCGGCGACCTGCTGCTCGTACCCGTCACCGCTCGAGATCGCCTTCTGGAAGATCGACGGATTGGTCGTGACGCCCACGACGTGCTGCTGGTCGATCAGCTCGGCGAGGTTGCCGGACGTGATCCGCTTGCGCGACAGGTCGTCCAGCCAGATCGCGACGCCTTCTTCGGAGAGGCGCTTCAGTGCGTCTGTCATGGAAAATGCATCTCCTACGTGTCGTATGTCAGCGTCAGCGCTGGGCTGCGGCGATCGATTCCCGGGCGGCGGATGCGACGTTCTCGGCAGTGAAGCCGAACTCGCGGAAGAGGACCTTGCCGTCGGCCGAAGCACCGAAGTGCTCCAGGGAAACGATGCGACCGGCGTCCCCCACGTACTTGTGCCAGGTCAGACCGACCCCGGCCTCGACCGCGACACGCGCCGTGACGGACGGCGGCAGGACGCTGTCCCGGTACCCCTGGTCCTGCTCCTCGAACCACTCCACGGACGGCATGGACACCACCCGCGTCGGCACCCCGGCGGCCTGGAGCTGCTCGCGCGCCTCGACGGCGACATGCACCTCGGAACCGGTCGCGATCAGCACGACCTGCGGCTCGCCACCCTCTGCGTCGAAGAGCACGTAACCGCCCTTCGCCGCTCCCTCGTTGGGCTCGTACGTCGGCACGCCCTGACGGGTCAGCGCGAGACCGTGCGGAGCGCCCTTGCCGAACTCCTTGGTGCAGCGCTTGAGGATCTCGCGCCAGGCGATCGCGGTCTCGTTCGCGTCCGCGGGACGGACGATGTTCAGGCCCGGGATCGCGCGCAGCGAGGCCAGGTGCTCGACCGGCTGGTGCGTAGGGCCGTCCTCGCCGAGACCGATGGAGTCGTGCGTCCATACGTACGTCACCGGCAGGTGCATCAGGGCCGACAGGCGCACCGCGTTGCGCATGTAGTCGGAGAACACCAGGAACGTACCGCCGTAGATGCGGGTGTTGCCGTGCAGCGCGATGCCGTTCATCTCCGCGGCCATGGCGTGCTCGCGGATGCCGAAGTGGATCGTGCGGCCGTACGGATCGGCCTCGGTGAGCGGGTTGCCCTGCGGAAGGAACGAACTCGTCTTGTCGATCGTGGTGTTGTTGGAGCCCGCCAAGTCGGCGGAGCCGCCCCACAGTTCGGGGATGACCGCGCCGAGCGCCTGGAGCACCTTGCCGGAGGCGGCACGCGTGGCCACGCCCTTGCCCGGCTCGAAGACGGGCAGATGCGACTCCCAGCCCTCGGGCAGCTCACCCGCGTTGACACGGTCGAACTCGGCGGCGCGCTGCGGGTTGGCCGTGCGCCAGGCGGCGAGTGACTTCTCCCACTCGGCGCGGGCCTCACGGCCGCGGTCGCCCAGTGCGCGGGTGTGCGTGATGACCTCGTCGGCGACCTCGAAGGACTTCTCCGGGTCGAAGCCGAGGACGCGCTTGGTGGCGGCGACCTCGTCGTCGCCGAGCGCCGAGCCGTGCGCGGCCTCGGTGTTCTGCGCGTTCGGGGCCGGCCAGGCGATGATCGAGCGCATCGCGATGAACGACGGCTTGTCGGTGACGGCCTTGGCCTTCTGGATCGCCTCGTACAGCGCGGCCGGGTCGAGGTCGCCGTTCTCCTTCGGCTGCACGCGCTGCACATGCCAGCCGTACGCCTCGTACCGCAGAGCCGTGTCCTCGGAGACCGCCGCCTCGGTGTCGCCCTCGATCGAGATGTGGTTGTCGTCCCACAGCAGGACCAGGTTGCCCAGCTTCTGGTGGCCGGCCAAGGACGAGGCCTCGGCGGAGATGCCCTCCTGGAGGCAGCCGTCACCCGCGATGGCGTAGATGTAGTGGTCGAACGGGGAGGTGCCGGGGGCGGCCTCCGGGTCGAACAGACCGCGCTCGTAGCGGGCGGCCATCGCCATGCCCACCGCGTTGGCGACGCCCTGGCCGAGCGGGCCCGTCGTCGTCTCCACGCCCGCCGTGTGCCCGTACTCGGGATGGCCCGGGGTCTTCGACCCCCACGTCCTGAAGGCCTTCAGGTCGTCCAGCTCCAGGCCGAACCCGGCGAGGTACAGCTGGGTGTAGAGGGTCAGGGAGGAATGGCCGGCGGAGAGGACGAAACGGTCCCGTCCCGTCCAGTCCGGGTCTGCCGGGTCATGCCGCATCACCTTCTGGAAGAGGGTGTATGCGGCGGGTGCCAGGCTCATCGCCGTACCCGGATGGCCGTTGCCGACCTTCTGTACGGCATCGGCGGCCAGGATGCGGGCCGTGTCGACGGCTCGCTGGTCCAATTCGGTCCACTCGAGGTCTGTGGTGGTCGGCTTGGTGCTCACCCTGAGTCAGGGCTCCTCTCCACATGTTCCACATGTCGAATGCCGGTGCACATGCGCGCCCACCGGCCGTTGTCGAGCCTACCCCCGTAAGAACACGCATTTATTCGAGTCATTCCACAGTGCCGTGAGTGTTCCGGCACTGCCCCCTGACCGGCGCGTTCCACGGTCCGGCGGGGAATGAACGTGAATACGCAGCCGATGTTCCGAGCGCTCAATCAAGCCGAATCAAGGGATGCCGAAGCCTTCCTGGGGCCCTCTCCAACACGACCCGACCCCCGCGAAGAGCGGGGTCTGGGCAACGTCTACAGTGGCGTGGTACGCGCGGGCCTTTACCCGGAGTTCACACTCGGGGCTCGCTGGGATGTCTCTGTAGGGGTGTACGTGACGGCCGTTGAATCCCGTCCTGCGGGTGTGCTCGGGACGAGTCAGAGCACGAAGCACCGGCCGTTCGGGGCCCGCATCAAGGCGTTCATTGCTCTCACCAAGCCGCGGATCATCGAGCTGCTGCTGATCACCACCGTGCCGGTGATGTTCCTCGCCCAGCAGGGCGTGCCCGACCTCCAGCTCGTCCTCCTCACCTGCGTCGGCGGTTACCTGTCCGCGGGCGGCGCCAACGCGCTGAACATGTACATCGACCGTGACATCGACGCCCTCATGGCGCGCACCTCGCAGCGCCCACTGGTCACCGGCATGGTCAGCCCCCGCGAGTGCCTGGTCTTCGGCATCACGCTCGCCATCGCCTCGACCCTGCTGTTCGGCCTGACCGTCAACTGGCTGTCCGCCTGGCTCTCGCTGGGGGCCCTCCTCTTCTACGTCGTCGTCTACACGATGATCCTCAAGAGGCGTACATCGCAGAACATCGTCTGGGGCGGCATCGCGGGCTGTCTGCCCGTCCTCATCGGCTGGTCCTCCGTCACCAACTCCCTGTCCTGGGCCCCGGTCATCCTCTTCCTCGTCATGTTCTTCTGGACGCCGCCGCACTACTGGCCGCTGTCGATGAGGGTGCGGGACGACTACGCGCGCGTGGGCGTGCCGATGCTTCCGGTCATCGCCTCCAACAAGGTCGTCGCACGGCAGATCGTCCTCTACAGCTGGGCGATGGTCGCCGTCTCTCTCCTGCTGACGCCGCTGGGCTACACCGGCTGGTTCTACACGGCCGTCGCCCTGGTGACCGGCGGCTTCTGGCTCTGGGAGGCGCACGGGCTGCAGGCCCGCGCCAAGGACGGGGCCGTGGGCGCGAAGCTCAAGGAGATGCGCCTCTTCCACTGGTCCATCACGTACGTCTCGCTGCTGTTCGTGGCAGTGGCGGTGGACCCCTTCCTGCGATAGCCGCTTTCGCCCGGCTCGTACGGCGACGGGCGGGGGCGTGGTCAAGGCCACGCACCCCGCCCGTCGCCGTTTGATCTACCCGTCGGTAGCATCCTGACCATGGCAGATACGGCAGACACCCAGCAGGCCGACGAGGCCGCGGACCGCAAGAAGGCCGCCAGGTCGGAGCGTCGTGTGGCGCGCCTCACCAAGCAGATCTCGTCCTTCGCCAAGGCGCACGGCGGCGCCGAGGGACAGATCGCTTACCTGGGACAGCGCGGCGCCCGCATCGTCCTCGTCGGCGAGGACGGCGAGTGGGGCGACCTCGTGGCCCCGACCCACGCGATGGCCGAGCAGGCGGTCCAGAAGTCCGGCATCACCGTCCACGAGTCCTTCGACGGCGACTTCGCGGCGAAGGTGAAGACGGGGCGCTACGAGTGGACGCGGATGGCGGGGATCCAGCTGGGCGGCCCCCGTAACGACTGACGGCAACCGGCGGTTTTCGTACTTCCGCGACCGTAACCAGCACCTGACCCCCGGCTCACCCGTTAGGACCTGTAAAGGCAGGGCCCACTCGCGGGGGAGTCCCGATGATCGAAACGCCGTCGCTGGTGGACCAGTACTGCCATGGCGTGCTGCGGACAGAGCTGGGCCTGGGCACCTTCGAGGCCCACCTCGCCCGGGGTGAGGGCAGGCCGGCCGCGGGCACGACCTTCTTCGACACCCAGACCGGGTTCGCCGTACGCCGCTGGTGCCCGCCCCTGCTCGGTCTGGAACCGCACTGTCCGCCCGCCCGCTATCTCGCGCGACGCCGTGAGCTGGGCGTACTGGAGTCGGGGCGCAGGCTGTTGCGGGGCAGCGGGATCACGACCTATCTGGTCGACACCGGGCTGCCGGGCGATCTGACAGGACCCGGCGAGATGGCCTCGGCCGGCGGCGCCGACGCCCACGAGATCGTCCGCCTGGAACTGCTCGCCGAACAGGTCGCCGACACGTCCGGAACCGTCGAGTCGTTTCTTGCCAACCTCGCCGAGTCGGTGCACGCGGCGGCGGCGAACGCCGTGGCGTTCACGTCGGTGGCGGGCGCACGGCACGGTCTGGCGCTGGCGCCCGAGCCGCCGGGCCCGGGGGAGGTCCGGGGTGCGGCGGGCCGCTGGCTCGCCGGACGCCGCGTCGGCGGCACCCTGTCCGACCCGGTGCTGCTTCGGCACCTCCTGTGGGTCGCCGTCGCGTCGGGCCGCCCGCTCCAACTGCACGCGGGACTCGGCGAAGGGGACCTGCGCATCGACCGCACCGACCCCGTCCTGCTCACCGACTTCGCCCGCGCCACGGCCGGCCTCGGCACCGACCTGGTCCTGCTGCACGGCTACCCGTACCACCGGCACGCGGCGCATCTGACCGGGGTCTTCCCGCATGTGTACGCCGACCTGGGCGCCTCCCTCGTCCGTACGGGCGCCCGCGCCTCCGCCGTACTCTCCGAGATCCTCGAACTCGCCCCCTTCGGCAAGCTCCTCTTCTCCTCCGGCGCCCACGGCCTGCCCGAACTCCATGTGGTCGGCGCCCGCCTCTTCCGCGAGTCGCTGGCCCGGGTCCTCGGTACCTGGGTGGCCGAGGGGGCGTGGTCGCTGTCCGACGCGCAGCGGGTGGCCGGGCTGATCGCGGCGGAAAACGCGCGGCGGGTGTACGGGCTGGAGTGAGCCGCCCGCACCGTGCGCAGACTGGGGGCATGACACGCAGCGACGCGACCGACCGGCTCCTCGACCGCTTCCTCACCGAACTGCGCGATCTGGCCCCCGTCGCCGTATGGGCGCACGGCTCACTCGGCGGTGGCGATTACCAGGAGGGCCGCAGCGACCTGGACCTGATCGCGATCCTGGACGATCCGATCACGGCGAGAACGGTCTGGCAGGTGGCGCGGCTGCACGCCCGTATGCGCGACGAGGCGCTCGTAGGCAAGTTGCACTGCGCCTATCTGACACCCGGGACTGCGGCAGGCGCGGAGCGACGGCACCTCATCTGGAGACACGAGCACCTGGGCAAGTTCCCCGTCACGCCGGTTACACGGCGCGAGCTGCACAGCTTCGGGCTGGTCCTGCACGGCGAGCCGCCCACGGGCCTGCTGCCACCTGTGCCGGACCATGAGCTCGCCGAGTTCGTCGTGCGCGACCAGCGGGACTTCTTGCGGCGGGAGGTCGACCGGGCGAGCAACTGGACGCAGGACATCTGGGTGGACTACGGGCTCGTCACGCACGCCCGTGCCGCAGTCACCCTGAAGGACGGGCGGCTGATCACCAAGCGAGAGGCACTGGAGCTGCTGCCCGCACTCGGTGCGCCCGTCGAGGTGGTCGAGGACGTCAGACGGCGGCGGTACGAGGGCCCCGGTGCGGTGCCGAGTGAGGAGTGGACCGCACGCAGGGCCGAGCTGACCAGGGCCTACCTCGGGCCGGCGATCGACAGCCTCGTACGGGCCTACGCATGACGCACGTACGGACCTACGCGTGACGCACGCGCGCGTCAGGCACGTTTCGTACCTACGCGCGCGTGGCGACCCGTTCCGTCGACTGCCCCGGCCCCGGAACCTCCACGGCCTCATGCCGCTCCCGCAGCGACAGCAGCACCCTCAGCGTGGCGATCCACACCAGGCAGGAGCCGAGCATGTGGAGGCCGACCAGAACCTCCGGAAGGTCGGTGAAGTACTGGACGTACCCGATGGCACCCTGCCCGAGGAGCACCAGGAAGAGGTCACGGGTGCGGTGGAGCGGATCCTTGGGGGCGTCGACGGCTCGCAGGACGAACCACAGGGTGAAGGCCATCGTCACCACGATCCAGGCCAGGACGGCATGCAGCCTGGTGATGTTCTCCCAGTCCAGCGGGATCCGCTCGACCTCCCTCGAGTCACCGGCGTGCGGGCCCGCACCCGTGACCACCGTGCCCACCGCGATGAGTAGGGCTGTGACGGCGACCAGGGCCCATACGAGCTGCTGCACCGACTTGCCGACCAGCGGACGCGGCGCGGAGTCGCCCTCCCGGGTGCGCTGCCACATGACGGTGGCGACGGCGATCAGTGCGGAGGAGAGCAGGAAGTGGGCGGCGACCGTGTACGGGTTGAGGCCGACCAGGACGACGATGCCGCCGAGCACCGCGTTGCCCATGACGACCCAGAACTGCGCCCAGCCGAGGCGGGTGAGGCCACGCCGGTACGGCTTCGCGGAGCGCGCCGCGATGATCGCCCAGCCGACCGCGGCGCTCAGTACGTACGTCAGCATCCGGTTGCCGAACTCGATGACGCCGTGGATGCCCATCTCGCTCGTGTTGGTCAGCGAGTCGTCGGTGCACTTGGGCCAGGTCGGGCAGCCGAGCCCCGAGCCGGTCAGACGTACGGCACCGCCGGTGACCACGATGACCACCGCCATGACGAGCGCGGCGAGGGCCGCTCGCTGAACCGTCCGGGGCATCGGGGTCCAGCGTTCGGCGATGAAGGCGAGGGGGTTGCGCACGGCCTCGACGGCAACGGCGCGGGTCAGATTCGGCACGCGCACCATGGTAGGCGGCCGCTTGTGCACGCCTTCACGAGGGGGGAGACGTGCACTCCGCCCTACTCCCAGCGGAAGAAACGGGCGGCGGCCGTGAGACCGACGACTCCCCACACGGTCAGGATGCCGAGGTTCCCCCACGGCATCCCGGCGCCGTGCTGGAGCACGTCCCTCAACCCGTCCGAGAGGGCCGAGATCGGCAGCAGGCCGAGCAGGGACTGGGCCGTGTCCGGGAACCTGTCGAGCGGGACGACGACCCCGCCGCCCACGAGCAGCAGCAGGAACACCAGGTTGGCGGCGGCCAGCGTCGCCTCCGCCTTCAGCGTGCCCGCCATCAGCAGGCCGAGACCCGAGAAGGCGGCCGTGCCGAGGACGAGCAGAAGCAGGACGGCGAGGGGGTTGCCGTGTGGCGACCAGCCGAGGGAGAAGGCGATCACTGTCACCAGGATCACCTGGAGGATCTCCGTGACCAGCACGGAGAGCGTCTTCGCCGCCATAAGCCCCCAGCGGGGGAGCGGTGAGGTGGCGAGCCGCTTCAGGACGCCGTACCGCCGCTCGAAGCCCGTGGCGATGGCCTGGCCCGTGAACGCCGTCGACATCACCGCGAGCGCCAGGATGCCGGGCGCCAGGAAGTCGACCGCCTCGCCCTCGCCCGTGTCGACGACGTCGACCGAGCTGAACAGCACGAGCAGCAGCGTGGGGATGACGACCGTCAGCAGCAACTGCTCGCCGTTGCGCAGCAGCATCTTCGTCTCGAGGGCCGCCTGCGCCGCGATCATGCGGGTCAGTGGCGCCGCCCCCGGCTTCGGGGTGTACGTGCCGGCGGTGGTCACGAACGCAGCTCCTTGCCGGTCATTTCCAAAAACACGTCCTCCAGGGTGTGCCGTTCCACCGAGATCTTCTCCGGCATCACCCCGTGCTGGGCGCACCAGGACGTGACGGTCGCGAGCAGTTGCGGGTCGACCTTGCCGCCCACCCGGTACGCGCCCGGTGTCAGCT
The DNA here is from genome assembly GCF_042870755.1 of Streptomyces sp. NPDC006365. Classification (NCBI taxonomy): domain Bacteria; kingdom Bacillati; phylum Actinomycetota; class Actinomycetes; order Kitasatosporales; family Streptomycetaceae; genus Streptomyces; species Streptomyces sp. NPDC006365. The sequence goes on along the minus strand of NZ_JBIAHS010000014.1, from coordinate 191,162 downwards.
CGGCCGCCGTGCAGTCCGGCGGGAGCGCCTTGAGCAGGGAACCTATGTCGAGGCCGGGACGGCCGCTGAAGCGGAGCGTGTTCTCGGCGCCGCCGCGGCACAGTTCCTCGGGGGAGCCCTGGGCGATGACCCGGCCCGCGTCGATGATCGCCACATCGTCGGCGAGCTGCTCGGCCTCGTCCATGTAGTGCGTGGTCAGGATGACCGAGACGCCGTCCGCACGCAGATCGCGTACGAGGTCCCAAGTGGCCCGGCGCGCCTGCGGATCGAGGCCGGCGGTCGGCTCGTCCAGGAAGACCAGTTCGGGCCGGCCGACGACAGCCATCGCGAGCGCGAGCCGCTGCTGCTGGCCGCCGGACAGCCGCCGGTACGTCGTGCGGCCGCAACTGCCGAGGCCCAGGCGCTCGATCAGCGCGTCCACGTCCAGCGGATGCGCGTGCAGCTTGGCCATGTGGCGGAGCATCTCGTCGGCGCGGGCGCCCGAGTAGACGCCGCCGGACTGGAGCATCACGCCGATCCGGGGACGCAGAGCCGTGGCCTCGCGCACCGGATCGAGCCCCAGTACGCGTACCGTCCCCGAGTCCGGCTTCCGGTACCCCTCGCAGGTCTCGACCGTGGTCGTCTTGCCCGCCCCGTTGGGACCCAGTACGGCGGTGATTCCCGCCCCGGCCACCAGGTCGAGGCCATCCACCGCGGTCTTCGTGCGGTACCGCTTCACCAGGGCCTGGACCTGGACGACGGGGTCGCTTTGCATGGCCCCGAGTCTAGGTATGCGCTCAATGCCCAGGACGGGCGGGTTGGCGATCCCCTGCGATCCCCCTCCGGGCCCTTCCGCTTCGAGTGACACAGCTCTCCTGCCACCGCGCGTTTTGGGCTGTTCGGGTGAATCGGTCGCAATCGTCGGATAACGAACTTTTGGCGGTGCTTCAGTTGTCATGGTCCGCCCAGGGCGGGAGGTGGACGCCTTCTCCCTCCCGCAGAAAGGCAGTTGACGCATGATCAGAAGCACCTTGTGCTCCCGGCTGAGAGCCGCCGCCGGCCTCCTCGCCTTCGGGCTGCTCTGCACAGCCCTCGTCGTCCTTCCCGGCACGTCGCCTGCGAGCGCTCAGCCCGTCGTCGGCCCGGCGCTGTTCGACGACTTCGACTACACCGGCTACACCGACCCGCGGATCGCCCAGCGCGGCTGGACCCTGCGGTCCGGCCAGGGCGGGCCTGGCGTGCCCGGCGCCACGTGGCTGCCGCAGAACTTCACCTTCGGCACCGAGTCCGGCAACTCGATCATGACAATGCGGTCGGGCACCAGCGGGACGGCGAGCAGCACCCAGCACACCGAGATCTACCAGCAGCGCAAGTTCCACTACGGCACCTACGCCGCGCGGGTCCGCTTCAGCGACGTGCCGATCTACGGACCGGACGGCGACCGCATGGTGCAGACGTTCTTCACCATCTCGCCGCTGAACTACTCGATGGACCCGGCCTACAGCGAACTCGACTTCGAGTACCTGCCGAACGGCGGATGGGGCATCCCCGGCAGCGCGCTGCTCGCCTCCTCCTGGGAGACGTACGCGGAGGATCCGCCTCAGGAGGACCACGTGACCACCCAGGAGCGCGCCAGTTTCGCCGGGTGGCACGACCTGGTCATCACGGTCGACAGTGAGGCCGTCACCTACTACATCGACGGCCGGCTCTTCGCCAGGCACATCGAGCCGTACCTGCCCGAGTCGACGATGAGCATCCGCTTCAACCACTGGCTGATCAACCTGACAGGGACCAGCAGCCGGAAGACTCGTGCGTACGAGGAGAAGGTCGACTACGTGTACTTCGTCCAGGACCAGATCCTCAGCCCCGCCGAGGTGCAGCCCGCCGTCGCCGACTACCGGACGCGGGGGGTGACCTTCGAGGACACCGTCTGAGGCGCTCGCGTGGGGCGGGGCGGCTCAGGACGAGGGGGCCGCCCCGTTCGCGTCGGCGATCGGCAGCAGGGCGGTGAAGGTGGTGCCGCGTCCTTCTTCGGAGTTCACCTCGATCTCGCCTCCGTGGTTCGCCACGATCGTATGGACGATCGTCAGCCCCAGACCCGTGCCCGGAATGGCCGCGTCGGTCGCGTTCGAGGCACGGAAGAACCGTTGGAAGAGCCTCTCCTGCTCGGCGGCGGGGATGCCGATGCCGGTGTCGCTGACGCTCAGGACCGCCTCGCTGTCGTGGGCGTCGGCGCGTACGGTGACCTTCCCGCCCTCCGGGGTGAACTTCACGGCGTTGGACAGCAGGTTCATCAGGACCCGGTCGAGCTGGTCGCTGTCCGCCTCCAGCACCAGGGGCCGGGAGGGCAGGTGCGTCTCCACCGTGACGGAGGCGGCCCCGGCGGCCGGCCGGATGGCGTCGGCAGCCGATGCCACCAGCCGGCACAGGTCGACCGGTCCCTTCCTGGAGCCGAACACCCCGGACTCGATGCGCGACAGGGTCAGCAGGTCCTCGATGAGCGCCCGCAGGCGGTTGGCGTTGCGGTCGACGACGTCCAGCATGTGCTGCTGCGGCTCGGTGAGCGGTCCGGTGTCCTCGTCCTTCAGCAGCTCGATGTACCCCACGATGCTGGTCAGCGGGGTGCGCAACTCGTGGGAGACGGTGGACAGGAAGTCGCTCTTGGCCTTGTCCAGGGCGCGCAGCTTCTCCACCAGGTGCGTCTCCTGTTTGTAGAGCAGCGCGGTGTGCAGCGCGCGGCCGGCACCGGCGGCCATGGACTCGGCGGTTTCGATCTCCACCGGGTCCCAGGGGCGGTCCGGCCCGGTCCGCGCGAGGAGGACGACACCGAGCGGTTCGTCACCGACGCCGACCGGGACGACGAGCACGCCCACCAGGCCCAGCGCCTCGGCCGCCGCCCGGGCGGCCTGTGGCAGGCCGCCCTTGCCGAAGGAGCCCGGCGCCCCGGGCAGCGGTGATCCCTCGGCCGGCGCGGTGGGCAGATCGTTGTGGCACCAGGCCGTTCCCTGCCGGTAGTGGTCGCGTACCACCTCGAGGGGGACGGGCGGAATCGGCTGCTCCTGCGCCGGGAGCAGTCCCTTTCCCGCACTCCAGGCGCGTGCCACGCCGACGAGGGAGCTGTCCTCCTCGGCGAGGAGGACGAAGGCATGGTCGGCTTCCAGTCCCTCACCGATTCCGGCGCACGCGGTGTCGAGGACCTGCTCGATGTCGAGGTGCTCCCGGATGCGGACACCGACGGCCCGTGCGGTCTTCCCCAGTCGGGCGCGCTCCTGCTCGATCGTCCGCAGCCGGTCGCTCTCCTCGGCGAGCGCGTTCACCGACCGTGCCACCGCCCTGATCTCCTCCGGTCCCTCCTCCTCCGCCCGCGCCGAGTGGTCGCCCGAGGTCAGCCGGTGGAGGGCCCGAGCGGTGCCGTGCAGCGGCCGGGTGAGGGAACGGGTGGTGCGTATCGCCGCGTAGAGGGCCAGTGCCCCGCCTGCCGCCAGCAGGATGCCGATGACCAAAGCGCTGAGGTCGAGGATCGCGTCGGCCCGGTCCTCCTGACGCTCGATGTCAGCGTTGAGCTGTTCCTCCAGCCGGTGGTTGGCGGCCTCGAAGGCCGCGAACGGCCGGGCGGCCTGTGTGGTCAGCCGGGTGGCCCCTTGGCCGCCGGGTGAGGCCTTCGCCTGGTGGTCGGCCATGCGTGTGTAGGCACGTAGCTGACGTTCCTGCACCGCGAGATTCCGCCGGGCTGCGTCGGTGGCATGCCGCCCGGCCGCGGCAAGGATCGCGAAGGCCTCGTCACGCGTCCGGAGATAGCTGCTCTGCTCCGTCCTGTCGCCGGTGAGCAGATACGTGCGCACGGATCGGTGCATATGGGCCGCCCGGTCGTGCACGTCCTGGTTCTCGCGTACCACCGGCTCCAATTGATCGACGACCTCATCGTGCAGCTCGTCCGCCATCTCGGCGGTGGTCAGTGAGCCCGCTCCGACGAGCAGGAGCAGAGCGATCAGAAGTCCGAAGGTCATGGCGAGCCGGCGTGCAACGTAGACGCCGCGCCGTCCTGTTGTGATCCTCAATGCCGGTCACCGCCCTCCCGGGCCCGCTCGGGCGGGCCGAATCCGCTGCGCGTCATCGAGCCCCACTCCTGCGGGGACCGGTGCAGCGCGTCCCAGACGCCCCGCAGCCGCCACCACGCCGTGAACTGGCGGTAGCCGATGTTCTCGACGAACACACCGACGGCAGCCCCCCACAGGTCCCGCCACTGTGAGAAGCGGTGGCAGGCGTACTCCTCCACCGCGACCGACACCAGGCTGACGATCATCGCGTAGGCGTAGGCGGCGAGCAGGAAGCGCCACAGGAAGTCCGCGTCGACCGCGCCGATCAGCACACCCAGCGGCACGAGCACGAGACCGGCGAGTTCCACCAGTGGGGCCAGCAGTTCGAAGAGCACGTAGAAGGGGAGGGCCACCAGGCCGATGCGGCCGTAGCGCGGGTTGCCGATCATGTGGCGGTGCTTGAGCAGGATCTCCGTCAGACCGCGCTGCCACCGACGCCGCTGGCGCCCCAGGACCCGGAGCTTGGAGGGAGCCTCGCTCCAGGAGATCGGTTCGGTGACGAAGATGATCCGGTAGTCGCTGTTCCGGCGGCCCCGCTCGCGCAGATGCCGGTGGAGGCGGACGACGAGTTCGGCGTCCTCGCCGATGCAGTCCGGGTCCATGCCGCCCACCGCGACCACCGCGTCCCGCCGGAACAGGCCGAAGGCCCCGGCGATGATCAGCAGCCCGCCCACCTTCGACCAGCCGGTACGGCCGAGGAAGAAGGCGCGCAGATACTCGACGACCTGTGCGCGCCCCAGAAGGTCAGCGGGGACGTGCGCCTTGACCACGCGTCCGGCCTCGACGGTGCAGCCATTGGCGACGCCGACCACACCGCCGGTGGCCACCACCCGCAGCGGGTCGTCGCTGAACGGTTTGGCCACGGCGAGCAGGGACTGCGAGTCGAGGATGCAGTCGGCGTCCACCATGCACAGCAACGGGTAGCGCGCCAGGTTGATCCCGACGTTGAGCGCGTCGGCCTTGCCGCCGTTCTCCTTCCGGGCCACCACCAGGGGCACCGGACCTCCCGTGGGCAGATGCAACGAGGTGACTCTGCCGCGCATGGGGACGTCCTCGGGCACGACATGCTCCACCTCGGCGAGGTCGAAGGCGGCCGTGAGGGCGTCCAGTGATCCGTCGGTGGAGCCGTCGTCGACCACGACGACCTCGAACACCGGATAGTGCAGCAGCAGCATCGCCCTTACAGCCTCAGTGATGCCGGCCGCTTCGTTGTACGCGGGCATGATCACCGAGATGGGCGGGGTGAACGGGCTGCCGGCCGCGTCCTCGTAGCCGGCGAAGGGGGCCCGGCGCAGCCTCCTGACGAGCTCGGCGAGGGCGAAGAAGATCAGTACGAGGTAGCCGGTGTTGATGGCGAGGAAGTAGATGATGACGGCGGTGTCGCACAACGCGACCAGCCCGTGCACCGTGCCGAGCAGCCCGTCCCACTTCTCGACGCCCACCGCGTTCACAGGGCCACCTCCCCAAGGACGTCATGACGCGAGCGGCCGACCGCCGCCTCCGCGAGCGCGGCCCTGGCCTGCGCGGTGGCCGGCGCCTCGGGGCGGCCGTCAGCGGCCTCGCGCAGCGCCGACTCGCCCGCCGGACCCAGCCGCAGCAGTGCCCGCGCCGCCGTGCCCGCCACATGCGGGTCCGGGTCGTCGAGCAGCTCCGTCAGCGGGCCCGTCGCGGCGACGGCACCCAGGTTGCCCAGGGCTCCGGCAGCCACGATCCGCAGGGCGACCGGCCGGCCGGGCCTGATGGACGCCCGCAGCGGTGGAAGACCGTCGGGCATGCCCAGCCTGCCCAGCGCGCGTGCCGCCCGGATTCGTACCTCGAGGTCGGTGTCCTCGCGCAGTGCCCGGGCCACCTCGGGGGCCCGGGAAATGGCGCCGGTCACCCCGAGCGCCTCGATGGCCACCGCCCGGACGAGGGGTTCCGGGTCCCGAAGCCCCGCTGCGACGCCGGGCCACGCATCGAGTCCGAGGGAGGTGAGGGACGCGGTGACCAGATTGGGCGGCACGGTCCGCGGTCCGCACAGGCTCCTCAGCAGGTGCGGCACGGCCACCGGATCCCCGGTCCGGCCCAGCGTCCTTGCCGCGGCCAGCCGCACCTCCCGGTCGCGGTCGTCGAGCAGCCGGCACAGTGCCGGGGCCGCCGGGCGGTGCGCGAGTTGCCCGAGGACGTGCGCCGCACGCCCTCGCCGGGCCGCGCTGCGGCTCCCTAGGTCGGCGACGGCGTCGTCGGCGGCTCCCCGTACTTCGTACAGCCGGACCAGCGCCGTACGTGCTCTTCCGGAGACCTTGCCCACCATCGCCGCCACCGTCGGCTCGAGCGCGGCCCAGGTCCGCTTCTCGATCCGCGCGAGGCGGTCCAGCAGCTCGTCCTGCTCGTCCTCCGCCGCGCACAGCAGTTCCAGCAGTAGGCCGCGCACCGGCGCCGCGATCCGTTCACGTCTGTGCCTGCGGTACGTACGGGCGCCACGGAAGGCGGCGGTCAGCAGGCTCAGCATCAGCACCACGGCCAGCAGACACATCAGCGCCCAGTTGACGATGCCGGTGCTGATCAACGATCGACCCGGGTGAGCATCGCGGTGACCCGGCTGGACAGTTCGCGAGGGCTGAAGGGCTTGATGATGTAGTCGTCCGCGCCTGCCGCGAAGCCGAGTTCGACGTCTCCCTCCTGGGACCGGGCGGTGATCAGGATGACGGGCAGCGACGCGGTTTCGTCCGCCGCGCGCACCTCGCGGCAGACGTCCAGTCCCGACATCCCCGGCATCCGTATGTCGAGGAGCAGGAGATCCAGCGGCTGTTCGCGCACCACTCGCAGTGCGGCCATGCCGTCCTCCACGGCTGTGACCTGGTGGCCGCTCTGGACCAGCTTGAACGCCACGAGATCCCGGATGTCGGCGTCGTCGTCGGCGATCAGGACACGAGCCATTACTCCTCCTGCGATACGGACTCCTGCGATCCGGACCCCCGCGATACGGAGCTTCGGTAGGAGTCGACGAGCCGAGCCACCGCGGGCTGCCGGAACGGCTTGGCCAGCAGTTCGTCCGTCGCGAGCTCGACCAGGTCCTCCGGGCTGAGCACGGACGTGACGACGAGGTGGCACCGCTTCGTCCGCTCGTCCGCCCGTAGTCTCCGGATGACTTCCCGTCCGTCGATGCCGGGCAGCAGCACGTCGATGATCGCCATGTCCGGAGGCTCGGCGAACGCTCGCTCCAGCCCTTCCTCACCCGTGTCCGCGACGGTCACGCGGCAGCCCAGGCCATTGAGATGCCGCTCCAGCAGGGCACCGACGTCCCGGTCGTCCTCGATCACCAGAACGTGTACGAGTCCGTGGGGAGAGCCCATCGCCAGTCCGATCAAGTAGGGCGGTCAAGTGGGGCAGCCAGTTCCAAATTAGGGTCAATATGGATCTCTCGCCACATGGGGCCCATAGCCCCCACTGGTACGCCGGCTCGGGCGGTCGACCAAAGATCAACTCCGCAGGTCAGCTTAGGTATGCCTAAGTGATGCACCGCACGCCGGGCGGCACGGACGCGGGTTGTCACGCTCTCGGGAATTACGCAACAATGGTGTTGTGAAAAACGTCGGCCAGGCTCCGCAGGAGGAACTAGCGACCGGTGAGCGCTCCACGCGCAACCGGGTCGCGCGTTCCATCCTGGATCACGGCCCGTCGACCGTGGCCGATCTGGCCGGCCGCCTCGGCCTCACCCAGGCGGCGGTGCGCCGGCATCTGGATGCTCTGGTCGCCGACGACGTGGTGGAGCCGCGTGAGAAGCGTGTCTACGGAGCACGTACGCGCGGCCGGCCCGCCAAGGTCTTCGCGCTGACGGACTGCGGCCGGGACGCCTTCGACCAGTCGTACGACAAGCTCGCCGCCGACGCGCTGCGCTGGATCGCCGAGCGTGAAGGCGGTGACGAAGCCGTCGCCGCCTTCGCCCGCGCCAGGATCGCCGCACAGGCCGGGGCCTACCGCAAGGCTATCGACGCCGCCGCCCCCGACAAGCGCACCGAAGCCCTGGCCAAGGCCCTGAGTGCGGACGGGTACGCTGCTACAGCGCGCAGCGCTCCCCTTCCCCACAACGGCGAGCAGCTCTGCCAGCACCACTGCCCGGTCGCGCATGTCGCCGAGCAGTTCCCCCAGCTGTGCGAGGCGGAGACCGAGATCTTTTCCCAGTTGCTCGGGACGCATGTCCAGCGGCTGGCCACCATCGCCCATGGCGACGGCGTCTGCACGACGTTCATCCCCAAGGCAACCCACCAGACCACCGATAACGCATCTGCAAGCACGGCCGGGAGGAACCCCGCATGACTCTCCCCACGGAGACTGCCCACCCTGAGCTCGAGGGTTTGGGTACGTACGAATACGGCTGGGCCGACTCCGACGTAGCCGGTGCCTCTGCCAAGCGCGGCCTGAACGAGGACGTCGTACGCGACATCTCCGCGAAGAAGAACGAGCCGGAGTGGATGACCAAGCTCCGCCTCAAGGGCCTGCGCCTGTTCGAGAAGAAGCCCATGCCGAACTGGGGCTCGGACCTGTCGGGCATCGACTTCGACAACATCAAGTACTTCGTACGTTCCACGGAGAAGCAGGCGGAGTCCTGGGAGGACCTGCCCGAGGACATCAAGAACACGTACGACAAGCTCGGCATCCCGGAGGCGGAGAAGCAGCGCCTCGTCGCCGGTGTCGCGGCCCAGTACGAGTCGGAGGTCGTCTACCACCAGATCCGCGAGGACCTGGAGGAGCAGGGCGTCATCTTCCTGGACACCGACACGGCCCTGAAGGAGCACCCCGAGCTCTTCAAGGAGTACTTCGGGACGGTCATCCCGGTCGGTGACAACAAGTTCGCGTCGCTGAACTCCGCCGTGTGGTCCGGCGGCTCCTTCATCTACGTGCCGAAGGGCGTGCACGTGGAGATCCCGCTCCAGGCCTACTTCCGGATCAACACGGAGAACATGGGCCAGTTCGAGCGGACTCTGATCATCGTCGACGAGGGCGCCTATGTGCACTACGTCGAGGGCTGCACGGCGCCGATCTACAAGAGCGACTCCCTGCACAGCGCGGTCGTCGAGATCATCGTCAAGAAGAACGCCCGCTGCCGCTACACGACCATCCAGAACTGGTCGAACAACGTCTACAACCTGGTCACCAAGCGCGCCGTGGCGTACGAGGGCGCGACCATGGAGTGGATCGACGGCAACATCGGCTCCAAGGTCACGATGAAGTACCCCGCCGTCTACCTGATGGGCGAGCACGCCAAGGGCGAGACCCTGTCCATCGCCTTCGCGGGCGAGGGGCAGCACCAGGACGCCGGCTCCAAGATGGTCCACATGGCGCCGAACACCTCCTCCAACATCGTCTCCAAGTCGGTGGCGCGCGCCGGCGGCCGTACGTCGTACCGCGGTCTGGTGGAGATCGGCGAGGGCGCCCACGGCTCGAAGTCCAACGTGCTGTGTGACGCGCTGCTCGTCGACACGATCTCGCGGTCCGACACCTACCCGTACGTGGACGTCCGCGAGGACGACGTGTCCATGGGCCACGAGGCGACCGTCTCCAAGGTCTCCGAGGACCAGCTCTTCTACCTGATGAGCCGCGGTCTGAGCGAGTTCGAGGCGATGGCCATGATCGTGCGCGGCTTCGTGGAGCCGATCGCCAAGGAACTGCCCATGGAGTACGCGCTTGAGCTCAACCGGCTGATCGAGCTGCAGATGGAGGGCGCGGTCGGCTGACCGACCTCCGGTACCGACGTCTACTCCAGTATCGACGTCTAGGGGGGCGGCGGATCCGCCCCCCACCAGCAGCCCGAAGACTCATTACGTAGGAAGAGAGCAGACCGACAGCCATGGCTGAGGCTCAGAACATCCCCGTGGGGTCGACCACCGCGGGCCAGATCGCGGTCGCCGCCGAGTCGACCGTCGCCACGCGCATGAGCGCGCCCCCGTCCTTCGACGTGGCGGACTTCCCGGTCCCGCACGGCCGCGAGGAGGAGTGGCGGTTCACCCCGCTGGAGCGGCTGCGCGGGCTGCACGACGGCACCGCCGTCGCCACCGGCACCGGTGTGAAGGTCGATGTGCAGGCCCCCGAGGGCGTGACCGTCGAGACCGTCGGTCGTGACGACGCGCGGATCGGCAAGGCGGGCACTCCGGTGGACCGCGTGGCCGCCCAGGCGTTTTCGGCGTTCGAGCAGGCCGGCGTGATCACCGTCCCCAAGGAGACGGTGCTCACCGAGCCGATCCGGGTCGCCGTGCACGGCGAGGGCGGGACCGCCTACGGCCACCAGGTAGTCGAGCTCGGCGCCTTCGCCGAGGCCGTCGTCGTCATCGACCACACCGGTGACGCGGTGCTCGCCGCCAACGTCGACTACATCCTGGGCGACGGCGCCAAGCTCACCGTCATCTCCGTCCAGGACTGGGACGACAAGGCCGTGCACGTCGGCCAGCACAACGCGCTGATCGGCCGAGACGCCACCTTCAAGTCGTTCGTGGTCACCTTCGGCGGCGATCTCGTACGCCTCCACCCGCGCGTCCAGTACGCCGGCACCGGCGGCGAGGCCGAGCTCTTCGGCCTGTACTTCACCGACGCGGGACAGCACCAGGAGCACCGCCTCCTCGTCGACCACAACACCCCGCACTGCAAGTCGAACGTCGCCTACAAGGGCGCGCTCCAGGGCGACGACGCGCACGCGGTGTGGATCGGCGACGTCCTGATCGAGGCCAAGGCCGAAGGTACGGACACGTACGAGATGAACCGGAACCTGGTCCTGACGGACGGTGCACGGGTCGACTCCGTACCGAATCTCGAGATCGAGACCGGCGAAATCGTCGGCGCGGGCCACGCCAGTGCCACCGGCCGCTTCGACGACGAGCAGCTCTTCTACCTGATGGCCCGCGGTATCCCCGCCGAGGAGGCCCGCCGCCTCGTCGTCCGCGGCTTCTTCGCCGAGCTGGTCCAGCAGATCGGTGTCGACGACATCGAGGAGCGGCTGCTCGTGAAGATCGACGAGGAGCTGGAGGCGTCGGTCTGATGGCCATCGCGTTCGTACGCGCCTGCGGGCTGAGCGAGCTGGAGGAGGACACCCCGAAGCGGGTGGAACTCGACGGCACGCCGGTCTCCGTCGTGCAGACCGAGGGCGAGGTGTTCGCGATCTACGACATCTGCTCGCACGCGAACGTCTCGCTGTCGGAGGGCGAGGTGGACGACTGCCACATCGAGTGCTGGCTGCACGGCTCGCGTTTCGATCTGCGCTCCGGGAAACCCGACGCCCTTCCCGCGACCCGCCCCATTCCCGTATACCCCGTAAAGATCGAAGGGGACGATGTGCTCGTCTCCCTCACCCAGGAGTCCTGAGGCACCCATGGCAACGCTTGAAATCCGAGACCTGCACGTCACCGTCGAGGCCGACAACGCCACGAAGGAGATCCTCAAGGGCGTCGACCTCACCGTGAAGCAGGGCGAGACGCACGCCATCATGGGCCCGAACGGCTCCGGCAAGTCGACTCTCGCCTACTCGCTCGCGGGTCACCCCAAGTACACGATCACCGAGGGCACCGTCACCCTCGACGGCGAGGACGTCCTGGAGATGTCCGTCGACGAGCGCGCCCGCGCCGGCCTCTTCCTCGCGATGCAGTACCCGGTCGAGGTCCCCGGCGTCTCGGTCTCCAACTTCCTCCGTACGTCCGCCACCGCCATCCGCGGCGAGGCCCCGAAGCTGCGTACGTGGGTCAAGGAGGTGAAGGAGGCCATGCAGCACCTGAACATGGACCCCTCCTTCGCCGAGCGCAACGTGAACGAAGGCTTCTCCGGCGGTGAGAAGAAGCGCCACGAGATCCTCCAGCTGGAGCTGCTCAAGCCGAAGATCGCGATCCTCGACGAGACCGACTCCGGCCTCGACGTCGACGCGCTCCGGGTCGTCTCCGAGGGCGTCAACCGCGTCCGGGAGACCGGCGAGGTGGGCACGCTGCTCATCACGCACTACACGCGCATCCTGCGCTACATCAAGCCCGACCACGTCCACGTCTTCGCCGGCGGGCGGATCGCCGAGTCCGGCGGCCCCGAGCTGGCCGACAAGCTGGAGAACGAGGGGTACGAGGCTTACACGAAGGGTGGAGTATCCGCGTGACACAGCTGCCGGGCCTCCTCGACACAGAGGCGATCCGCAAGGACTTCCCCGTTCTGGACCGACAGGTCCACGACGGCAAGAAGCTGGTGTACCTCGACAACGCGGCGACCTCGCAGAAACCGCGCCAGGTACTGGACGCCCTGAACGAGTACTACGAGCGCCACAACGCCAACGTCCATCGCGGTGTGCATGTGCTCGCCGAGGAGGCCACGGCGCTGTACGAGGGCGCGCGGGACAAGGTCGCCACGTTCATCAACGCGCCCAGCCGCGACGAGGTGATCTTCACCAAGAACGCCTCCGAATCGCTCAACCTCGTGGCCAACATGCTCGGCTGGGCCGACGAGCCCTACCGCGTCGACCACGAGACCGAGATCGTCATCACGGAGATGGAGCACCACTCCAACATCGTTCCGTGGCAGCTGCTGTCGCAGCGCACGGGCGCGAAGCTGAAGTGGTTCGGCCTGACCGACGACGGCCGCCTCGACCTGTCGAACATCGACGAGATCATCACCGAGAAGACGAAGATCGTTTCCTTTGTGCTGGTCTCGAACATCCTCGGCACCTTCAACCCGGTTGAGGCGATAATCCGCCGGGCGCAGGAGGTCGGTGCTCTCGTCTGCATCGACGCCTCGCAGGCCGCGCCGCACATGCCGCTGGACGTGCAGGCGCTCCAGGCCGACTTCGTGGCCTTCACCGGCCACAAGATGTGCGCTCCGACGGGCGTCGGCATCCTGTGGGGACGCCAGGAGCTGCTGGAGGACCTGCCCCCGTTCCTCGGCGGCGGCGAGATGATCGAGACGGTGTCGATGCACTCGTCGACGTACGCACCGGCGCCCCACAAGTTCGAGGCCGGTACGCCCCCGATCGCGCAGGCGGTCGGGCTCGGTGCGGCGATCGACTACCTGACCTCCATCGGCATGGAGAAGATCGCGGCCCACGAGCACGCGCTGACCGAGTACGCGGTCAAGCGCCTGTCGGAGGTCCCCGACCTGCGCATCATCGGCCCCACCACGGCCGAGGAGCGCGGCGCGGCGATCTCCTTCACGCTCGGCGACATCCACCCCCACGACGTGGGCCAGGTCCTCGACGAGCAGGGCATCGCGGTCCGGGTCGGCCACCACTGCGCCCGGCCCGTCTGCCTCCGGTACGGAATTCCTGCGACCACGCGAGCGTCGTTCTATCTGTACTCCACGCCGGGTGAGATCGAAGCACTTGTGGAAGGCCTGGACTACGTACGGAACTTCTTCGGCTGAGGGATTGGCGAGCGATCGCATGAAGCTGGATTCGATGTACCAGGAAGTCATCCTGGACCACTACAAGCACCCGCACGGGCGCGGTCTGCGGGATGGCGACGCCGAGGTGCACCACGTCAACCCGACGTGCGGTGACGAGATCACGTTGCGCGTGAAGTACGAGGGCTCACAGATCGCGGATGTGAGCTACGAAGGCCAGGGCTGCTCGATCAGCCAGGCCTCCGCCTCCGTACTGAACGAACTGCTGGTCGGCAAGCAGCTCGCCGAGGCGCAGAAGATCCAGGAGACCTTCCTGGAGCTGATGCAGTCCAAGGGCCGCATCGAGCCGGACGACGCGATGGAGGAGGTCCTGGAGGACGCGGTGGCGTTCGCCGGGGTCTCCAAGTACCCCGCCCGTGTGAAATGCGCCCTGCTGAGCTGGATGGCGTGGAAGGACGCGACGGCCCAGGCCCTGGGCGAGGCCGACGCCGAAAGGAAAACGGCATGAGCGAGACCATTGAGATGAAGCCGGCCTCGGAGGAAGAGGTCCGCGAGGCGCTGTACGACGTGGTCGACCCCGAGTTGGGCATCGACGTCGTCAACCTCGGCTTGATCTACGGCATCCACATCGACGACGCGAACATCGCGACGCTCGACATGACCCTGACGTCGGCGGCCTGTCCGCTGACGGACGTCATCGAGGACCAGGCCAAGTCCGCCACGGACGGCCTCGTCAGCGAGCTCCGGATCAACTGGGTCTGGATGCCGCCGTGGGGCCCCGACAAGATCACGGACGACGGGCGTGAGCAGCTTCGGGCGCTCGGGTTCAACGTCTGAGTTCGCATATACGTGTGTGGGGGCCCCGGCAGCTGCCGGGGCCCCCACACGTTTGTTGAGGTCACGCACCGCGTTTCACGGTCGCCGTTGACGGCTCAGCTCAAGCCGTCGACCAGCCGGAACGCCGAGTCGGCCCGGTACAGATTGCTGTGGTCGTACGGATCCAGCCGGAGCTGGAAGTTGCGGTGGCGCACGAAGCGGCCGGGGTAGTTGACCGCTTCCAGCATCACGGCGCCGGAGTACGAGGACGGGCGCGGGCAGAACGTCGCGTCCTTCTTGAAGAGCTCCGAGCCGTCGTGACGGTCCGTACGGAGGCGGAAGTCGCGATGGCGGACGTAGCTTCCGTCGCCGGTGGAGAAGGACACGCAGTCGGGGTTGGCGAGTCCGGGTACGAGCTTGAAGGTGGAGTCCCGCCGGGTCTCGTCGGAGCTGCCGGAACTCACCTGGTCGAGCCGGCCGGTGCCGTCGCTGAAGTGCCAGTAGCGGTCGGGGTAGTTGACCGCCTGGACCGACTTCCGCGAGGAGGCCGGCGGCTTGGCGGGGGCCTTGCTCGAGGCGGGAGGCTTTGACGGCTCGGGGAGGGGCTCGGAGCCCCGCTGCTGGGCCTCGGAAGAGTCGGGACCGTCCTTGCCGTCCGAGGCGGCGTCCTCCTCGGGGGAAGGCTGCGGTGAGGAAAGGCCGCTCTTTCCGCTGGGCTCCGTGGTGGGGCCTTCGGGGGTGTAGCCGGGGACGACCGGCTGCTCGGCGGAGGTGGTCTGCGGCTCTTGCGACCCCTTGCCCTCGGTCTTGTCGAGTATGGCGATCGCGGTCACCGTGGAGGCCAGCACCGCCACGGCCAGTACGCCGGCCAGGTAGAGGCGGCGCGTCCCGGGTATGCGGCCTCCGTCGAGGTCTTCGCCGGTCTCCCATACCTTCGGGGGCTGTTCCGCGGGGAGTTGGGGATCCGCCGTTTTGGCAGCGGCACGTGGGGGACGGCCCTGGGCGCCTTTCGGCTCAGGCGCGGGCTGGTCCGGACCGGGTCCGGGCTTGCTGTCTGGCATGCGCTGTTCCTCCAGCGTCGCCTTGAGGCGAACGCGGATTGGTCATGTGCCCTCGCCATGAGAGGAAGCACGAGAGGAAGCGGAGGTCGCGGACACACGGAACGAACGGCTGTGGCCGTGTGACTCCGGTGCGCGACGGTGAAACAGTAGTAGACCCGGCGCCTTCTGAGCAGGCCTTTCAGAGAGCGGTTTCAAACCGGAGGGAACAATTTCATAACCTGAAGCAAATCACGCTCACTTGGTGACCGAACCGCACCGTCCCGCATGCTCCCGGCGGGGAGCATGCGGGGAGTGACGCAGCGTCAGCGTGCGAACGCCGACAGGCCGGCGGCGATCCTCTCCCGGCTTCCGTCGTTCTGAACGGGCGCGGCCGTGAGCACGTCCAGGTGCTGGTAGCCCGGCAGGACCACGGGGTTCTCGTCCTGGGGAATGTGGTCCGCCAGGATTCCGTCGCCCGCGACAAACGTGACCTTGGGGTTCGCGGTGAGGCCCTCCTTGTGCACCAACTTGCCCGCGAGCTGCGGATCGTCGATCAGCTGGATGTCCGTGACCAGCCTGGTCGGGAAGTAGTCCTCGGTGAAGTCCAGCGGCTGTTCGGAGAGGCTGCGGGCCAACTCCCCGATGTCCGTGACCTCCTTGGCGGCGGTCGTGAACGGGGCGCCACTGGCCGAGCGGTACACCGGGTCGTCCGCCGCGCCCACCCGGTCGTAGTTGCGCCAGGTGTAGAGGGGGCCGCCCGGCTCGTCCGGGATCGCCTTCAACTCCGTACCGAAGAGGGCTGGTTGGGCCGGGTCACTGTTCGAGACGGGGAAGTTCTTGTCCACGATCCCGGCACCGCCGCTGCCATTGCCGCCCGCACTGTCGAAGAAGCCCACGCTCGTCTGGATGAAGGCGAGCGGCGCCGAGTGGTCGTCCATGAAGGCGCCGAGCACCGCCTCGTTGGTGAGCCGGAAGTCGCGGATGGTGGGGCTGCCCTTGAGGAAGACCTCCGAGTTCTTGGAGAACAGCATGCGGCCCGTCGTCTCGACGTTGGCGTTCGACGGAACCGAGTCGAGCAGCGCGGACTCGGCGTCGGGCGCTTCACGGGCGGCCAGACCGCTCAGCGCGAGCAGGTTCATCGTCTCGGGATTGAGCACTGCGGGAAGCGCGAGGAACCGGGGCAGAATTCCAGTGCGCAACCCGGCCTGTACCGCGGCATAACCGATGCTCGTGTCCGGGATCAGTCCCGGCAACAGGGACCCGCCGGGACCGGACGGCGTGCCGTTCAGGTCGTCCAGCGAGGTGGAGATCGTGGTGTCCAGGGCGAAGTAGCCCGCGCACTGGTTGAAGCCCGCGTCCGCCTTCGTCGCGGGGTTCGAGTCGAAGTCCCAGGTGGCGAAGACGCCGGTGAGGACGCCGCCCAGCGAATGCCCGCCGCACAGCACCTTCTCCTTGCGCAGCTTCTGGCCGGGCAGTTCGGCGGACAGGAGGTCGTACTGGTCGCGCACGGTCTGCTCCAGGCCGACCTCGGCGAGCCAGCCCGCCTGACCGCTCGTCAGGAAGCCGTCGAACTTACGCCCGTCGACCTGCTTGCCACCGTAGTAATAGTCAACGGCCTTCGTCGCATTGCCCGTTCCGATCCCGGCGTTGTCCTCAAGGCAGTTGGAGCGCCGGTCCAGCGCCCAGAACTCGATGTGCCGACCCTTCTCGGCTGCCGCCTTCACCGTGTTCCGGGCCACGCTGTCGAAGGCGCCCGCGCCCTCCAGAATGCCCGGCTGGGCGACCAGGATCCTGTCGGCGTCGGCGGACTTCGAGGGCCCGTCCGACGACCGGTAGCGCAGGTACGACAGCCAGTCGCAGCGCGCCGGGTGACTGCCGGCCGAGACCGGCAGCGGGATCCGTACGGACACCTCGGTCTCAGTGACTTCGGTGACCGGCGACGTGGACTCCACGGCGGTCTCCGTACGGCCCGGTGTTCCGTCTGCCGACGGTGCCAGGGTCAGCGCCGCCACGGCGAGCGCTCCGGCGGCCAGGGCACGCGTCCAGGGCCTGTTGCGATGTGCGGCTCCTCTGCTCATGGCCGCACCGTAACCAGCGGTAACTCGCGGGCTCTACAACGGAATGCGCGCAAACGACAGTGGCCATTGCGCGGATCCGCACAAGTTCGTCGTCCGGCCGTCGTGATTCCGGTGGCGAGGGCCGGCCACGAGTTCCGCGTTACCGGGACCCAGGAAGACGCTCCTCGACTGAACCGTCTTTCCCGATCCCTCCCCCCTTGTGTACAGGCGTACGCATCGATGTGTACGCTCGTACGCATGGGATACGCACTGCTCATCGTCGCCATCGCAGCCGAGGTGGCCGCCACGACCGCCATGAAGTACAGCGACGGCTTCAGCAAACTGTGGCCCACGGTGGGGACCTGGGTCGGATACGTCATCTCCTTCGTGCTGCTCGCCCAGACGCTGAAGACCGTGTCGGTGGGCACGGCGTACGCGATCTGGGCCGGAGTCGGCACTGCGGCCATCGCGGCGATCGGGATGGTGTTCCTGGGGGAGGGACTGAACGCGGCGAAGGCGGCCGGGATCGCGCTGATCATCGTCGGGGTCGTGGTGCTGCACCTGGGCGGTGGGCACTGATGGGCCGCCATGTCACAAGGGGGGTGCACTGATGGTCCGGCGCTACGACCCCGACAGGCGCCGGCGGATCATCGACGCGGCCATCCGGGTCGTGGGCGCCAAGGGCATAGCCGGGCTGAGCCATCGCTCCGTCGCGGCCGAGGCCGATGTTCCGCTGGGCTCCACCACGTACCACTTCAAGACCCTCGACGAGCTGATGGTCGCCGCGCTCCGCCAGGCGAACGAGGGCTTCGCCAAGCTGATCGCCGCACGTGGTGCCCTGGAGGACCCGAGGAGCGACCTGGCCGCCGAACTCGCCGGCCTGACGGGCGAGTGGCTGGCGGGCGACCGTACGGGAGTGGAGCTCGAGTACGAGCTCTACCTCGCCGCCCTCCGACGCCCAGCCCTGCGCCCCGTAGCCGCCGAATGGTGCCAGGAACTCGCCGAGCGCATCGCCCACCGCACCGACCCGGTCACCGCCCGCGCCCTGGCCGCACTGCTGGACGGCATCTGTCTGCAGGTGCTGCTTACGGGGACGGCGTATGACGAGGAGTACGCCCGGGAGGTGATGGCCCGCGTGATCCCCTGAGCCCTTTCTGTGCGGTGCCCATGAGCCGTGAACCTTCTGCCGCCCATCGGGGAACAGAGGGGTGACAAGATCGGCTCGGGACGACGAAGCAGGGGGAGGCCTTGTGACGGGTCCACCGCCAACGGAGACGCAGGCGCCGGACGATGCCGAGGTCGTCGCCCAGTCGCTGGAGCAACCGGAGCTGTTCGCCCGGCTCTACGACCGGTACTCGGCCGACATCCACAGGTACGTGACCCGGCGTCTCGGTGACGGCATGGCCGACGACATCACCGCGGACACCTTCCTCACGGCGTTCCGCATCCGTGGCCGCTACGACCTGACGCGCACCAACGCGCGCCCCTGGCTGTACGGCATCGCGGGCAACCTCATCGGCAAGCAGCGGCGTACCGAGGTGCGGGCGCTCAAGGCGCTGGCGCGGACCGGGCACGACCCGGTCGCGGCGTCCTGGGTCGAGGAGACGGAGAGCCGGGTCGCGGCGCAGGGACCGCTCGCCGGTGCCCTGGCGGCGCTTCCGGCGGCGGACCGACATGTACTGCTGCTCGTCGCCTGGGCCGACCTCACCTACCAGGAGGTCGCCGAGGCCCTGGACATCCCGGTCGGGACGGTCCGCTCCCGGCTCAACAGGGCCCGGCGCAAGGTGCGTGCGGCGCTCGGCGCCGACCCGGCGTTCGTCAGCGACGCGGCGGAGGTGGCGTAGCGATGGAGGACATGACGCGGGTGCGGGAGCTGCGCGCCGAAGCGCCGGTGCCGGACCGCGGGCGGCTCGCGCCGGGGCGCGGGCGGCTGGTCGAGGCCGCGAAGGCCGGGCAGCGGCCCGGGAACGTGAGGCGGCGACGGGTGTTCGTGATCGCGGCGGTCGTGGCCGCGGTGACCGCGGTCGCCTTCACGGTGTCGTTTCTGGTGGAGGGCAGCGGCTCCGGGCGGAAGGTGCAGCCCGCGGCCTCACCGAGCATGAGCCTGAAGGGGCTGAGCGCGGCCGAGTTCCTGGAGCGGGCCGCGGACGTCGTGGAGCAGGAGCCGCCGGCCACGGAGCCCCGGGCCAAGCAGTGGATCTACACCAAGTCCAGGCAGGAGGCGCGGGGCAGGAACGCGAAGGTCATGGTGCCCGTCGAGGAGGAGTGGATCCAGTACGACGGCACGCTGGCCGCCCAAGAGGAACGGGGCAAGCTCCTCACCCACGAGAACCCCAACCCCTCGCCCCGCGAGGCGTACCGGTTCCTGACCGCCCTCCCGACCGACGGCGAGCAGGTGCTCGAGGCCGTCCGCGACGCCTACGACGACGAGTCCCGGACGGACGTGACCAGGACGCAGCGGGACTACGGCGAGATCCGCGGCCTTCTCAACGCCCACCTGGTGCCGCCCGACGGGTTGGCGGGGCTCTACCGCGCCCTCGCGACGCTGCCGGGCGGGAAGGTCGTTGACCACCTGGTGAAGACCGCCGACGGACGCAGGGTGATCGCCCTGCGCTACGAAAGCCCCTACAAGGACGGGCCGACGGACGAATGGCTGCTGGACCCGGAGACCCGCCGGATCGTCGGCCTGCGCCAGCTCGACGGTCACGACAAGCCCGCCTTCGGCACCTCGATCGTGACCAGGGCGGTGGTGGATGAGGCCGGTCAGCGTAGCTGAGCCCGTGGCAGCCGCGGCTGCCACGGCACGGGCCGGGCGCCCGTTCTCTGAGACGCCCCGTCCACGGGTTCGCCCGGATGGCTCCCCGCCGGTTAGGTTGCCCCCATGACCGACACGACTGCTTCTCGCACCACCGGCGCCGTCGCCGCCGGCCTCGCCACGGTCGCCGCCGACGGCACCGTTCTCGACACCTGGTTCCCCGCGCCGGAGCTCGTAGCCGAGCCCGGTCCGTCCGGTACGGAGCGGCTGTCCGCCGAGCGTGCCGCCGAGTTGCTCGGCGGCGGCGCGACCGCGGCGATCGGGCCGGACACCCGCCGGGGCGTCGATGTCGTCGCGGTCCGCACGGTCATCGCCTCGCTCGACGAGAAGCCGATCGACGCGCACGACGTGTACCTGCGCCTCCACCTGCTCTCGCGCCGCCTGGTGCAGCCGCACGGCCAGAGCCTGGACGGCATGTTCGCGCACCTCGCCAACGTCGCCTGGACCTCGCTCGGCCCGGTCGCAGTCGACGACCTCGAGAAGGTCCGGCTGAACGCCCGCGCCGAGGGCCTCCACCTGGCCGTGACGTCCGTCGACAAGTTCCCGCGCATGACGGACTACGTGGCGCCGAAGGGCGTACGCATCGCCGACGCCGACCGGGTCCGGCTCGGCGCCCACCTCGCCGAGGGCACCACGGTCATGCACGAGGGCTTCGTGAACTTCAACGCGGGCACGCTCGGCACGTCGATGGTCGAGGGCCGTATCTCAGCCGGGGTCGTGGTGGGCAACGGTTCGGACATCGGCGGCGGCGCCTCCACCATGGGCACCCTCTCCGGCGGCGGCAACGTCCGCATCACCATCGGCGAGCGCTGCCTGATCGGCGCCGAGGCGGGCGTCGGGATCGCGCTCGGCGACGAGTGCGTGGTCGAGGCGGGCCTGTACGTCACCGCCGGCACCCGCGTCACGATGCCCGACGGCCAGATCGTCAAGGCCCGCGAACTCTCCGGCGCCTCGAACATCCTCTTCCGCCGCAACTCGGTCAGCGGCACGGTGGAGGCGCGGCCGAACAACGCGGCGTGGGGCGGGCTGAACGACATCCTTCACAGCCACAACTAGTTCCGCATCAGCCGAGCGCCCTCCCACGGTCACCGTGGGAGGGCGCTCGGCTTGCTGTGGAATTTCTCTCGGCAGGGGCATAGCGGGATGCCGCCGGGCGCGTCCGTAGAGGTGGGAGCGGGGGAGGCCCGCCGGGAAAGAGACGGTGACGATGGATGCCCAAGGGCAGGAGCGCTTCCGGGAGTTCGTGGAGAACCGGTCGTCGGCGTTGCTGAAGACCGCCGTCCTGCTCAGCGGCGGAGACCGGCACGCCGCCGAAGATCTGCTGCAGAACGCGCTGATCAAGGCCGCGGGCCGATGGCAGCGGATCGACGAGCCGGAAGCCTACGTACGGCGGATCCTGTACCGGCAGCAGGTGAGCAGGTGGCGGCTGAAGTGGCGAAGACGGGAGCTGACGGTCGCCGAGCCGCCCGAGGGGACGGGCGGTGGTGACGCCGCCTCCGCCGCCGAGCTGCGCATCGTCATGCGCGGGGCGCTGGCACGGCTGACCCCGCGGCAGCGGACCGTGCTCGTGCTGCGGTACTTCGAGGATCTGCCGGAGGGCGACGTGGCCCGGATCCTCGGCTGCTCCGTCGGGACCGTGCGCTCCACCACGCACCGCTCACTCGCCCGGCTGCGCGCCCTCGCACCCGAACTGGCCGCACTCGGACTCGCCGACGCCGAACAGAACCCGTCCCGCGACTTCTCGCCCGTGGAGGTACGCCCGTGAACGTCGACGAACTGGTGCGTGACTCCCTGCGGGAGCAGGCCACCGAGGCCGTGCCCGTCCCCCCGCGGTTCGCCGACCGCGTTCTGACCGCCCGGCGACGCCGCCGTACCCGTGCTCTCGCGTCCGTCGCCGCGGCCACCACCGCCGTGGTCGCCATCGTGGTGGCGCTGCCGATGCTGGATTCCGGCAAGGACGGCGCGCGGCTCGCGACCGAGATGAACCAGAGCGACGTCATCGCCCACCCCGACCAGTCGCCCCCACGCGACATGATCGCGGCAGGAGACGTCGCGCTGGCCGCGTACTACACCCGGAAGAACGTCAAGCAGACGGACGACCGTGCCGTCGCCGTCCGCGAGTACCGGCTCCTCGACCAGAAGACCGGCAAGTACGAGAAGGCCACCCAGTGGTCCTTCATCGACATCGCCCCCGGCATGCGAACCGCGGCCGTCCTGGAGAAGGACCTGCCCACCCAGCGGATCGGCCTGCTCAACCTGCTCACCGGCGAGGTCGAGCGCTGGATCCCGGTGGACCGCGGCGTCGCGGGCGTCGCCTTCTCGCCAGACGGGGGCAAGCTCGTCGCGACGACGTACAAGACGAACCCCGACCTGCGGTACAAGGTGGACTACGACAGCGACGGCGACGGCAAGAACAATGACTACGACCAGTCGCAGGACCAGCCGCGGAACGGCTTCTACGTCATCGACGTGGCCTCCGGCAAGGGATCGTGGAGCGAGGTCCCGGAGGGCGACGAAAGCAACGCCCGTCAGGACTTCGCCTTCAGCCACGACGGCAAACTCGTCTACTCCGGGCTCTCCAGGGCACCCCACATGCAGTACTACGACTTCGAGGGCAACCAGGTCGACAAGCCCGCGAACGAGAAGTACACGCACTGGTTCAACGACGCGGGAGTGTCCCCGAACGGCAAACTGGCCGCGACCAACGGCGCCGTCCTTGATGCCTACACCGGCGAGCGGATCGCCAAGGTGCGGGGATACGACCCGCTCGCCTGGGTCGGCGACGAGCGGCTCATCGTCTGGTACAGCGAACCGGGCCAGAACGAGCACCGCAATCGGCTTGTCGTCGTCACGATCGGCAGCGACGAACTCGTGCGGCTGAGTGGAGCTCTCAAGGGGAAGGACGGCGCGCCGGGACGCTGGACGCCGATCTTCGCCGAACGCTGATCTTCGCCGAACACCGATCAGGCGGCCACGAGCCGCTCGTACGCGGCCAGCAGCCCGTCGACCGTCTCGTGGCCGGCGGGCCGCAGCGGTGCGCGAACGGGACCGGCGGGGAGGCCGAGGGCACCGAGCAGGGCCTTCGCCGTGACCGTGCCGGGCAGGCCGGACGCCATCATCAACTCGACGAGAGGGATGGCGCGGCGCTGTCGCCGGGCGGCCTCCGTGGTGTCACCGGCGTCGAACGCGTCCAGGATGCCCCGGAGTTGGCGGGGTGCGGCGTTGGCGACGGTGCTGATGTATCCGGCGCCGCCCACCGCGTACAGGGGGAGCGTGAACTCCTCACAGCCCGTGTAGTACGCGAGGTCCGTGCGGGCGAGTACCTTCTGGGTGCCGAGCAGGTCGTACGCGCAGTCCTTGACCGCCACGATCCGCGGATGCGCGGCGAGGCGCAGCATGGTCTCCGGCTCGATGCGGGTGGCGGTGCGGCCCGGGATGTCGTACAGCGCGAGCGGCAGCCCGGAGGCGTCCGCGATCTCCCGGAAGTGGGCCTCGAGGGCTTCCTGGGGCGGCTTGCTGTAGTAGGGCGAGACCACCAACAGGCCGTCCGCACCCGCCTTTTCGGCCTCCTGGGCCAGCTCGATCGTGTGCCGCGTGTCGGAGGTCCCGACGCCCGCCACCACCGCGGCCCGCCCTCCGACCGCCTCGACCACGGCCCGTACGAGCGCGGCTTTCTCGGTGTCCGTCGTGGTCGGTGACTCCCCGGTCGTTCCCGACAGCACCAGCCCCTCGCATCCGTCCGTGACCAGCCGCTCGGCCAGGGCCTGCGCACCGTCAAGATCGAGCAGCCCGTCCTCGGTGAAGGGCGTGATCATCGCGCAGAGGGCGCGGCCGAAAGGCGGGGCGGGGGATGTGGTCATGTCCGTAGTGTCGGCACACCGACGCTGAAGCTCCACTTAATTCTCCTACGAGATATCCGTAAGGAACCCTGCGCGGTGGCCGAAGCTGAGCGTGCGAGCGCGGTCTAGGAACTCGGCGGCCTTTGGGTCACCATGGCGAGGAACGGTAGTTGGTGATCGGTCACGGGAGGCGTTATGAGGCTGGGTAAGGCGCTCGCCACCGGAGTCGCCGAGGAGCGGCCGTGGGTGGAAGAGGAACAGGAAGAGCTTCAACTCGCTGAGGAGATCGAGGAGTTGGAGCCCGCCGCCGAAGAGGTTCCGGTCGCGCGATGAGGTGGCGGCTCCCCGAGGAACGTCCGGCGGAGCCGCCCACCGGATTCAAGATCGCCCACCCGATGCTGTCGCAGGACGGCAGCCGGGCCGGGTTCACCGGTGTGTCGCTGGGCGGCGCGCTGCCGTACGGGGTGCTCGACGAGGCCCGCTGCGTGTACGGGCTGCGGCACCGGGCACCGCATCGCCGCTGCGACTGCGGCTTCCACTGCGTGCACGACCGTACGGCGGCGGAGGCCATGTTGTGCACCGCCGAGCACCGGACCGCCGTACTCCTCGAGGTGTCGGTCCTCGGCGCCTACCTGCGCTTCGAGCTCGGGTTCCGTTACGCCCGGCAGCGGGTCCGTACCGCCACGGTCGGCCCCTGTACGTGCGGCTCTGTGGCCGTGGCGCTGGCCGACGCCGGTTGGGGCAGGCCCGGCTGGCGGGCGCTCGCGGCGAGCTGCGCCGGATGCGTACGCGGCCGTCCGTCCGTATCCCTGGCGACCTTCGCGCGGCTGGGCGGAGAGGGGCTGCGGGTACGGGCCGGGGGCGGTGCCGCACCGTCCGGCGGTGACCTGCCCGAAGGGCTCGGCGTGTCCGAGCTGATCGCCGAGGCCGCGCTCCTGCAGGCCCGGCTCGACTGGTTCCAGACCCAGCTGGCCCGGTTCGGCGAGCAGGGGGCCGGACAGGAGTAGCGCCGACTCGGCGAGCACAGGCGCCGGGAACGGGTAGCGGCGGCTCGGTGGGGTACTCGGTCGTCCCGAGACGAGAGGAGGCGGGGCGCTGTGACCGAGACCATGCAGCGGCGGCCGGAGGAAAACCACTCGGTGGGTGAACTGGTCGGACAGGCCACCGAACAGCTCTCCGAGCTCGTACGGCAGGAAATGCGGCTCGCGAAGACGGAGCTGGCGCAGAAGGGACGGCGCGCGGGGCGAGGTGGCGGGCTGCTGGGCGCGGCCGGTGCCATCGCCTATGTGGGCGTGATGGCCCTGGCCGGCACCGGCGTCGCCGCGCTTTCCCTGGTGCTGTCCGTATGGGCCGCGGCGCTCATCGTCACGGCCGTACTCTTCGTGGTCGCCGCCGTCCTGGGCCAGGCCGGCCGCAGCCAGCTGCGCCGCGCCGCGCCTCCCATGCCCGAGAAGACCCTCGACAGCGTCCGGACCGACGTTGACGAAATCAAGGAAAGGGCTCATCGATGAAGGAGAGGAAGAACAAGAACGGCGTCGAGGCTGGGGCTGCCGGGGCTGCCGGGGCTGCCGCGGCCGGCGCCGCGGGAGCCGCCGGGGCCGGAGAGCCTGCGGAGTCCGCCGCGCCCGAGGACGCCGCGAAGGCGGCTCGTGGGGCCAAGGGCCCGGACGAACTGCGACAGCAGATCGCTCAGACCCGTGCGCAACTGGGCGACACCGTAGAGGAGTTGGCCGCCAAGGCGGATGTGCGGGGCCGCGCGCGTGCGGGGGGCGCGAAGCTCAAGAGCAAGGCTTCCGGCGCCGGGCATGCCGTGCAGGACAAGGCCGCTCATGCCGGGCACGCGGTACAGGAGAAGGCCGCTCATGCCGGGCACGCGGTACAGGAGAAGGCCGCCCACGCCGGGCATGCCGTGCAGGCGAACGTGCCGCAGCCCGTGCGTACCGCCGCGACAGCGGTCGGTCAAGCCGGGCGGCGACACCCTCGGTCGCTGCTGATCACCGGAGTGGGAGCTGCGATCGCGGCGGGGTTGCTGCGCCGTCAGCCCCAGGGCCACCGCTACATCGTGGGCAACCGCCGGACCCCCGGCCTCGGTGGCATCGGCTTCCGCCGGACCAAGGGCCTCGGGCGCATTGGCATCCGCCGCACGAGGGGCCTCGGCCGCATCGGTCTCCGCGGCCCCAGGGGCTTCCGCCGCACCGGCTTCCGCGGCACGACGGGCCTCGGCCCCATCGACTTCCGTCGTACCACGGGCCTTCGCCGCTTCGGTCTCCGCCGCACGAGCGGTCTCCGCTTCCGCCGCGCTACCGGCCTCGGTCGCGCTACTGACCTCCGCCGCGCTGTGGGCCGTCGCTGACACCGGCAGCCGTCACAGCGCCACAGTCATCTTGTTGCCGCCTTCATGACCTTGACCTGAACTTTGGTTGAGGTCAGAGGGTGGGAGGTGCTCGCACCGAGCATCGAAACACTGGAGGCTGTGATGACCACGCGCCGTACCGACGTGCACCCCGATATGACCCGCCCCGCAGTCAGAGCTCCTTTCTTCAGCACCTGGCGGGTGGGGACGCCCGAGCGGCAGAAGCGGACCGTCGAGGCGATCGCAGACACCTGGGAGAGCAGGCCCTGGCCGACCGAGGGCCTGCTCGGCTATTACGTCTACACCGGCCACGACGGCACGACCCTGCTGCACCACTCGCAGTGGGCGGATGAGCAGGCGTACGAGGCGTTCACGAAGGTCCACCGGCAAGGGCGCGTCGACGAGATCGACACCGCGGTTCCCGGGATCGAGCGGGTGGCCCTCGGACGGTACCGGCACTACCGCAGCGGCACCCGCCCCGAGGCGGAGCCACGCGTACCCGGCTGCATCGTGATCGTCGACGTCGAGTTCGAGGGTCCGGACCCCGACCGGCAGCGTGCCTGGGTGGACGCCGTGTTCGAGGCGCTGGAGAGCGAGCCGAAGCAGCACACCGGCGGGTTCTCCGCCCACTTCCACCTGAGCACCGACGGCACGAAGGTCCTCAACTACGCGGAGTGGGAGAGCGCGCAGGCCCACATCGACGCCTTGTCCGGCCCGGGCGACGGCGTCGGATCGCGCACGCCGCAGTGGGAGCGCGTACAGACATACCCCGGCCTGAAGGGCTCCACGGTCAGCAGGTACTCGTACGCCCTCGGCCTTGTCCCGAAGTGACTCGCACCCCGAAGTGACCGCACCTCGAAGTGGCACACCGAAAACTCTAACCGTCTGGACAAGAAAAACTTTCGGTGAGACGGTGGAGCCATGTTGGACGTCACCGTGATCGAGGACCCGGCGGCAGCCGCCGCCTCCCTGGACCCCAAAAGGGCCCAGTTGCTCGCCGAGCTGGCGGCCGGACCCGCGTCGGCCGCCATGCTGGCCGGCAAGGTGGGGCTGCCGCGCCAGAAGGTGAACTACCACCTCAAGGCGCTGGAGCGGCACGGCCTGGTCGAGCTCGCGGGGGAGCGCCGCAAGGGCAATGTCACCGAGCGGCTGATGCGCGCGACCGCCGCGTCGTACGTCATCTCGCCGCTCGCGCTCGCCTCCGTGCAGCCCGACCCGGACCGCTTCCGGGACCAGCTCTCGGCCCGCTGGCTGCTCGCACTCGGCGCCCGGCTGGTCCGGGACGTCGGCTTGCTCATCACGGGCGCGGCGAAGGCCCGTAAACGGCTGGCGACGTACGCGCTCGACGGCGAGGTCCGATTCGCCTCGGCCGCCGAACGGGCCGCGTTCATCCAGGAGTTGACGGCCGGTGTGAGCGCGCTGATCCGCAAGTACGACGCGCCCGATGCCGAGGGCGGCCGGGATCACCGGATCGTCGTCGCCGTCCATCCCACGGTCAAGCCCACGGCGGCCCAGCCCACGGTCGAGGACCAACCCGCCCCGGAACTGAACCAGTAGCAGCCAGAAGTGCTCAGGAGCCCACCATGTCCAAGGAATTCGAGATCGCCCGCGAGTTCGAGGTCGACGCCACACCGGAGCAGGTGTGGGACGCGATCACCAACAACACCGGTGGCTGGCTGTGGCCGTCGGAGCCGCCCGAGCCGCGCGTGGGTGGCAAGGGCGCGATGGGGTCCACGGTCACCGCCTGGGACCCGCCGCACCGCTACGTCAACCGCATCGAAGACGTCGAGGGCATCTCCGAGCAGACCCTCAACCAGCTCGACTACACCATCGAACCGCGCGACGAGGGCCGCCGTGCCTGGGTGCGGTACGTGCACAGCGGCATCTTGGTCGACGACTGGGACAACCAGTACGACGCCGCGGGCCGGCACACGGACTTCTATCTGCACACGCTGCGCCAGTTCCTGACGCAGTTCGGCGGACGCCCGGTCGTCGCCTTCACGACCTTCGACGGACCCGAGGCCTCCAAGGCACCGGACGCCTTCGCCGCGGTGGGGCGGGCGCTCGGCCTCGGGGACGACACCGCAGAGGGCGCGCGGGTCCAGGCGCGCGGTCCGGAGGGTCAACTCCTCGACACTGAGGTCGACTTCCGCAATCCGTACTTCCTCGGGCTGCGCACGGAGGATGCCCTCATCCGCTTCTTCGGCCGTAACCACTGGGGCTATCCGGTCGGCATCTCGGTGCACGACTTCGCGCCCGGTGCCGACGCCAAAGCCGACGAGACCGCCTGGCAGGGCTGGCTGAACAGCGTCTTCGCCTGAGCCCGTACAGGCGTACGTGCGAGGCGGAAAAGGGAACGAGCCCGGCCCCCCGGACGACGGGGCCGGGCTCGTCCGCGCACAGGAACTACGGCCTGAACCGGAGGACCTGCGGGTCGTGGTCGCTGATCTGGTCGGCGAACTCCGCGTTGATGTGCACGCTGTCGTAGCTGAAGTCGCAGTACTTACGGATCGACGGGCTGATCAGGATCTGGTCGAGGACCTGGCTGTTGCCCTGGAAGTCGTAGCTGTAACGCTCGCTCTTCGGCAGGGACTTGATGGCCGAGTAGAGGACGCCGTCGTCCTCCAGGAGCTTCGTCGTCTGAGAGAACTCGAAGTCATTGATGTCGCCGAGCGTGACGACGGACGCGCTCTTCTGCGCTGCGAGGATGTCCTTGACGAAGGCGTTCACCGACTTCGCCTGGAGGTGGCGCTGGGTCTCCGAGGAGCGGACCGGCGGCTGGTACTGGGAGTGCAGCGCCTGGTCACCGCCCTTCGACGCGAAGTGGTTCGCGATCACGAACACGGTCCTGCCGCGGAAGACGAACTCGCCCACCAGCGGCTTGCGGCTGTTCTGCCACGCCTCGTCCGTCGGGTCGATACGGCCCGGGGACGCGGTGAGCTGCGCCTTGCCCTTGGTCTTCGTGACCCCCACGGCGGTCGTCGCGTCGCCGCCCGCGCGGTCGGTGAAGGAGACGCGCTCCGGGTTGAAGAGGAATACATTGCGTATGTTGCCGCCCGGCTGGCCGCCGTCCGCCAGGTCGACGGGGTCGATGGCCCGCCACTCGTAGGCCGGGCCGCCCGCCGCGGTGATCGCGTCGGTCAGCTTGCGCATCGTCTCGTCGGCGGCGACCGTGCCGTCGTTCTTCGCGCCGTTGTTGTCCTGGATCTCCTCCAGGGACACGATGTCGGGCGACTGCAGGTTCTTCACGATCGCGGCGGCGTGATCGGCGAAGGAATCGTCCGTCGGGTCCAAGTTCTCGACGTTGTACGTCGCCACCGCCAGCTCGCTCCGCGACTGCTTACGGGTCGTCTCGCGCTCCAGTCCGCCGTCGGCGACCGTGCCCAGGGTGCGGGCGGTCAGCGTGTAGCCGCCGAACTGCGTGTAGTCGAGCGGGCCTTCGGTGGTGCCCTTCAGGGTGTCGCCGACGTTCGCCGTCGGGAACGGCTGCGTGGCCGTCGGGATCAGTGACTGGATCTGCAGCCGGCCGGTGTTCTGCGCGTCGTACGAGCCGTAGACGGTGCCGCCGCGGCGGTTCGGGTTCTCGTACGGCTTCACCGTCACCCACAGCTCGGAGAACGGGTCGGTGGCGGTGACGACACGCGAGGAGCCGATCTTGACGTTCATGCCCTCCAGGGACTCGTAGAAGTCGAGGGCGTACTTTCGCGGCTGCAGGGCCAGCCCGTTGACCGAGCCGTTCGCGTCCTTGTCGCCCGCGGGCGCGTACGTGTCCGGTACGGAACGACCGCTGATGGTCGTGGCCGCCGGGAGCGCGTTGCCGCTCGACACCACCGTCACCGTCGGCCTGGTGATCTCCGTGACCGCCTGGTTGCCCGAGGACGTACCGCCCGGCACGAACTCCGTGACGGTGCCCGAGACCTTCACCGAGTCCCCGACGGCGACCTTCGGCGTGGAGCTGGTGAAGACGAAGATTCCTTCGCTGGTGGCCGGGTTGTCGTCCGCGTTCGGGTCCTGGATCCAGAAGCCACGGGACGAACCGTAGGTCCGTACGCCCGTCACGATGCCGGTCACATCCGTGACCTGCTGCCCCGCGAGCGGGGATGTCCGGGTGCTGCCCTGAATGTCGTGGACGGCCACGGCATCCGCCTGGGCGGAGCCGGTGAACACCACGGCGGAGACGGTGGAACAGACGGCGGCGACGGTGAGCGCGGCTATGCGCGCGGAAGACTTGCTCGGCAACGGAATCCCTCCGGGGACTTACATGAGCGCCGGGACGAGGGTGGTGCAAGGGACTGGTGGATCCAGTGGAGCCTGAGGAGCAATAGGGCTCTACGCGCGTCAATCTCGTGTGTGGCCACGTGACTTGTCAAGGTTTCAGCCATGTACGGGTTCTGACAGGTTCATGAACTAGGCCGAGTGGGTTGAAATCCGTCTAGGCTGAGGCTGCGGTCAAGGGGCGGCCGGAGCACGACGTGCGGGACGGCCGCCCGACCCCATGCACCTGTGCACGGTTGTACGTCCGAGGAGAGAACCAGCCGATGTCAGACAGCTCCACCCTGCCGCCGGTGCGGCTGACGTCCGAAGCGGAGCTCGCGCGGGACGCGCTCGCCACGCCCCTGCTCTCCCGTGCCGTACGCCTCGCCCGCTGGGCCGGCCCGGACACCCGGGTCGGAGCCGGCGGCGAACTCGTCGAGGATCAACTGCCGGGCGCCGCCGCGGAACTCGGCCTCGAGGGGGAGGATGCCGCCGCTCTCGCGAGCGAGGCCTGGCGGGTGGCTGTGGACACCGGCCTCGTCGCGGTCCTGGACGAGGAGGAGGGGACGGTCGACAAGGGCGCCGAACTGGCACTCGTCACCTCGGGTGCGCCGGCCGACGTGCTGAGCCTGTGGCGCATCGCCCTGGACACGGCGCTCGCCGACGCCAGCGTGCCCGACCTCGACGACCTCATGACCGCCATGGACGACGACGGCGAGATCGACTTCTCCGCACTGGACTGGGACCCGGACGCGGAGGCCGACTTCCTCGACGGCGTGCTCGGCAACCTCTACCTGCTGACCGTCAGCGAGGACGGAGCCGGCGACAGCCCGGTGCCGCTGCCCGCGCTCGCCGCCTCGGCGGTCGTGCCGGACGACATGGCGGAGCCCACGAACGACGTCCTGGAGCAGGTGTCGGACGTGATGATGCGGCTCGACGACCAGTTCCGGCTCCTGGAACCGGCCGGTCTCGTCGACTTCCAGCCGGTCGACGAGACGCTGATGACCGACCCCGAGGAGGAGCCCGCGGCGCCGTCCGACGAGACGGACATCTCGCGGTACGGAATGGTGCGGCTCACCCCGCTCGGCCTCTACGGCATCCGGACCCGGCTGCGGGAGGACGGGATCCACGCCCCGGCGGTCGGCGACCTCGCCGACAAGGGGGCGGACGCCCTGCTCGACGGCACCTCCACGTTCCCGCCCGCGGCAGCACAGGCCGAGACCGATCAGTGGCTCGCCCGGCGTGAACCCCTCGCCGCCGCACGGGAGTTGCTGGCCGCGGCCCGCGGCTCCGACCCGGGCGCACCGCTGCGGAGGCTGCTCTGCCAGCAGGCCCTGTCGCTCGTCGGCGGCGAGGCCTCACAGGCCCTGCGCGAAGTACTCGACGACCCCGAGCTGGGCGGGCTCGCCCGGGTGTGGCTCACCG
Source organism: Streptomyces sp. NPDC006365 (assembly GCF_042870755.1). NCBI lineage: Bacteria > Bacillati > Actinomycetota > Actinomycetes > Kitasatosporales > Streptomycetaceae > Streptomyces > Streptomyces sp. NPDC006365. Next base: position 159,148 of record NZ_JBIAHS010000014.1, on the reverse strand, counting down.
AGCGGGGTGCCCCCGACGTGCCCGCACCCTCCGAGGAACTGATCTTCTGGCTGACCGTCGACACGATCGCCGCGCAGCTGGCGGCGGAGGGCAACTCCGAGGAACTCCAGTCCCTGGTCGAAGGGCTCGCGGCCCAGCACAGCAGCTTCTTCGCCGCCGCCTGGCGCGTCGACCACCCGGCCACACCGGATGTCCTGGAGGCCATGGGGCGGCTCCACCCGGACAAGAAGGTCGCCAAGGAGGCCCGTAAGGCGGCGTTCAAGGCGCGGTCGCAGAAAGGGGGCTGACGGGTGTAAGGGGGCTTCGGCGCGGGTGCGTTCCAGGGACTCACGAGCCTCTTTGCGACTGCTCCTGCTCCGTCTCGCCCTGCGCCTCGCTCTCTGACCCGGCCTGCGTCTCGCTCTGCGTGTCGTCCTGCGTGTCGTCCTGCGTCTCGCCGTCGCCCATCGGCAGCACGCGTACGGGTACGCCCTCGAGCTCGTCCGGAATCACGTCCTCGGGCCGGAGACGGTCGCGGGGCACCTCGTGGGTGACGAAGACGACGATCACATCCTCGCCCGAGTCCTCGTCCCGGCCGATGCCGACACCGGTCACATGGGCCAGCCCCATCAGCCGGTCCTCATGGAGGCGGCGCGCCTGACGTGCGTCCACTCCGGCTCGCCTCCCATGGGTCGTGCGGATGATTAATGCCTATTTTACGAAGATTCTTCCGATCATTCGTTCGCACGCCGGGATTGCTGGGCCATATGGGTGGTCCCTTGGCTCCCGGTTGTCGGTCCGCGTTCAACCAGAGTTCAGTCACAAGCGGAACGGTGTGGCCCAAGGCCGACAATCGGCCACCCTCCACGGTCCCACTCCACCGTCACAGGAGACAGACAGCATGTCGCTCACTCGTAGGGACTTCGCCAGACGGTCCGCGGTCACCGGTGCCGGTGTCGCCCTGGTCGGCAGCGTCGGCGCCTTCGCCACCGCGCCGGGCGCCCTCGCGACCCAGGACACCGAGACCATGGGGGACGACGCGGATGCGGGGGACGCCGCGGAACGCCCGGGCGGCGGCGTCGGCTACGGCCCGCTCCTCCCCGACCCCAAGGGCATCCTCGCGCTGCCCGCCGGGTTCTCGTACCGCGTCCTCACCTACAGCGGCAGAACCAAGCTGGAGTCGGGGGAGTTCACTCCGCAGGAGCACGACGGCACGGCCGCCTTCCCGGGCCCGCGCGGCACGACCCTCCTCGTCAACAACCACGAGCTCAAGGGCCCGCGCGCCAACTGGGACCACCCGGTGCCGCTCACCGAGGGCCTCGTCTACGACCCGGCCGCGTCCGGCGGCTGCACGGTCGTCGAGGTGCGCCCCGACGGACAGGTCGCCGAGTGGGTCGGCATCGCCGGCACCTCCACCAACTGCGCGGGCGGCAGCACCCCTTGGGGAACCTGGCTCACCTGCGAGGAGAACTCCGACCGGGCCGGCCAGAACGGCATGACCAAGGACCACGGCTACGTCTTCGAGGTCGACCCCGTGGACCGCCGCGCCAACCGCGACCCCAAGCCCCTGAAGTTCTTCGGCCGTTACGACCACGAAGCCGTGGTCATCGACCCCAAGCGCGGCCACGCCTACCTCACCGAGGACGACGACGAGCCCAACGGCCTCTTCTTCCGCTGGGTCCCGCCGAAGGGATTCACCTACGGCCGCGGCAAGTTCCGCACCCTCGCCGACGACGCCGGCGTCCTGCAGGCCCCCAAGTGCTATGACTCCGGCGGCCGTTACGTGGACGACCTGTCCCGCGCCACGAAGATCGGCACCGTGTACGGCGTCGACTGGGTGGACGTACCCGACCGCGACGCCAAGACGGTCGCGGTGCGCAAGCAGTTCGACGAGGGCGAGGTCACCCGCGCCCGCAAGCTCGAAGGTATGTGGTGGGGCGACGGCGGCGCGTACATCGTCTCCTCGTACGCCCGTGAGGAGAGCCCCGTCCAGCACGACGGCCAGGTCTGGTTCTACGACCCCCGGCGCCGCACGCTCACCCTCAAGGTCCTCCTCGGCGTGAACCCCGACCCCACGGCGGATGGCGCCTTCGACGGCCCCGACAACATCACCGTCTCCCCCTACGGCGGCATCGTCCTCGCCGAGGACGGCGAGGGCGTCTCGCATCTCTTCGGCGCGACCGACAGCGGCCGTACGTACCCGATCGCCCGCAACGACCTCAACGTCGGCACCGAAGAGGAGCCGGAATACGGCGAGTTCGCAGGCATCACCTTCTCCCCCGACGGCAAGACCCTGTACGCCAACATCCAGGAACCAGGCATTCTGCTCGCGATCACGGGGCCCTGGAAGCGCCAGACGCTCGGCTGATTAATTCATTGGATCGGCCCGCGGTACGCCTCCTAAAGTGATGCATGTCCAGGTGCGAAGGCAGGACCTACTTCCACTGATAATGGGGCGGCCGCGGGTTCGAGTCCCGCCACCGGTACAACGCGCCGGTGTAGCTCAGGGGTTAGAGCACCTACGTCGGTTCCGCCGGCCTTGAACTCTGGACACCACAATTTCATGCATGTCACGCACCTCCCGGTGCGCAGGCTGCGGCTACTTCTCTCTCAAGGAATCCACGCCGCAGCCGACTTGATCTCGGGAGGCGCAGCATATGGTGCATGCCCGGTGTGCAGGCAGCGGATACTTCGGTTCGGACATTCTGCGGGTTCGAATCCCGTCATCGGCCGTCGGCCGATGTGGCGGAACTGGAAGACGCATCCGACATAATCCCGTCGCCGACCCTGATCTCGGGCACCCTCTTATTGCTGCGCCTCCCTCCGAAATGCGAACGAATTCGGGGGAATTCAGCATGGCACGGTTCAACAACAAGACTGCCAAGGCCCAGCCCACTTCTCGCGTGACCTCGACCGGCCGCATCCTGCGTACCCACCAGGGTGGCCGTGGCCACGAGCGTGACGCGCGCTCCGAGCTCTTCCTTCTGTCGATCGCCAACTTCGTTGCGCAGAAGACCTTCTACGAAACCGGCGACGCCCGCGACGACCGGTTCGCCGAGCTCGTACGCCGGCTCGCCGTCGAGGACCCGGAGTGGACCGCGGGCCTGCTCGGCTGGCTGCGCGGCGAGGGCAACCTGCGTACGGCCTCGATCGTGGGCGCCGCCGAGTACGTGAAGGCGCGCCTCGACGCGGGTGTGACGGACGGTCCGTCCAACCGGCAGGTCATCGACTCCGTGCTGCGCCGTCCCGACGAGCCCGGCGAGCTGCTCGCGTACTGGACCTCGCGGTACGGCCGAGCCATCCCGAAGCCCGTGAAGCGCGGCGTCGCCGACGCCGTACGCCGCCTCTACAGCGCCAAGTCGCTCCTGAAGTACGACACGGCGTCCAAGGGCTACCGCTTCGGCGACATCCTCAACCTCGTGCACGCCGCACCGGACCCTCACAAGCCGTGGCAGGGCGACCTGTTCGAGTACGCCCTCGACCGCCGGCACCACCCGGAGGCGGCAGTGGTGCCCAAGTCGCTGCCCGTACTGGCGGCCCACCGTGACCTGATGGCACTGCGGCCCGCCAAGCGGCGCAGGGTCGTGACCGGTGCGGGTGGCGCGCAGCGCCTCGCGGACGCCGGTATCACCTGGGAGGCGCTGGCCGGCTGGCTGCAGGGCCCGATGGACAAGGCGGCCTGGGAGGCCGTGATCCCGTCCATGGGCTCCATGGCGCTGGTCCGCAACCTGCGGAACTTCGACGAGGCGGGCGTCTCGGACGAGGTGGCGGCTCAGGTCGCCGCCAAGATCAGCGACCCGGCGGAGGTGGCGCGTTCGCGGCAGTTCCCGTTCCGCTACCTCGCCGCGTACCAGCACGCGCCGTCGCTGCGCTGGTCGTACCCGCTGGAGCAGGCACTCGGTCACTCGCTGGCCAACGTGCCCGCCCTGCCGGGCCGCACACTGGTGCTCGTCGACCGCTCGGGCTCGATGTTCTACTCGCGGCTGTCCGACCGCTCCGAGCTGAACCGGGCGGACGCCGCGGCGATCTTCGGCACGGCGCTCGCGCTGCGGGCGGCGGACGCGGATCTGGTGGAGTTCGGTACGGCGAGCAATCGCGTGAAGTTCCGCAGGGGCGAGTCGGTCCTCAAGGTGCTCGACCGCTTCGGCGACCTCGGCGGCACCAACACCACCGAGGCCGTGCGCAAGCACTACAAGAAGCACGACCGCGTACTGATCGTCACGGACGAGCAGGCCATGTACAGCCGCTACGGCGCCCCGACCGAACAGGTCCCGGCGAACGTGCCGGTCTACACCTGGAACCTCGCGGGGTACCAGGTGGGCCACGGCCCGTCCGGGAAGGGGAACAGGCACACGTTCGGCGGCCTCTCGGACGCGGCTTTCCGGATGGTGCCGCTTCTTGAGGCGGCCCGGGACGCCGACTGGCCTTGGGCGGCCTGAGGAGCGGTAAGGGGTGTGGCCTGCACTTCGGTGCGGGCCACATCCTTGTGCGGATCCGCACTCACACGGCGCGGACGGACATCTCGATCCCGAGTGTGTCCACGATGAGCGCCTGAACGCGGGACAGTGTCCACCGCTCATCCGGTACCCGTGGAACACTGCCCCGTCTTGCTGATTCCCGGCCTGTTGCAGACCAAGGAGTACGCACGGGAGTTGATCGGCCACGACTGTCCGCCGCTGGACGAGGAGACCATTGAGGAAAGGGTGGCGGCCCGGCTGAAACGGCAGGAGAAGCTGACCAGCAAGCCGCTGGCGCACTTCACCTTCGTGATGCATGAGGCAGCGTTGCGGGGGGTGGTCGGCGATCAGGCCGTGATGCGGAGGCAGCTTGAGTATCTGCTGAAGGTGGGCGAACTGCGCAATGTGACACTGCAGGTCTTGTCGTTCGCGCTTGCCCCAACTGTGGCGCTCAGTGGCGCGCTCATTCTTGTGGAGACCGTCGAGCATGACGTGTACGCCCACGTGGAAGCGCAGGAAACAGGGGCACTCTATGCCGACGGCGACAAGATCAGCGCGCTCGCGCAACGCTATGGCATGATCCGCTCGCAGGCGCTTAACGTTGAGGAGTCTGCCCGGTTCATGAGGAAGTTGGCGGAGGAGCTATGAGCGCCGAGCTGTCGTGGTTCAAGTCTAGCTACAGCGATTCCTCGGGCGGCGCCTGCCTCGAAGTCGCATACACCTGGCGCAAGTCCAGCTACAGCGACTCCGAAGGCAGCGCCTGCCTCGAAGTCACCGCCTGCCCCCACACCATCCACATCCGTGACTCGAAGCTCGGCCCCGGAAGCCCCCGCTTCACCGTCCCCGCCGGCGCCTGGACCGCCTTCGTCGCCTACGCCTCCCGCGAGACCTGAGCCCTGGGCCTCAAGATCCAGGGAGTGGCCCGTACTTCGGTGCGGGCCACAGCCTTGTGTGTGGCGGAGATTGACATCTAACATTTCAGTTTGTGGACGCCATAAGGCCCGTGCCCCGCACCCTGCTCAGGGACCGGGCGTACGAAGTGATCAGGGACGCCATCGTGACCGGGGACATCGAACCGGGCGCGGTGGTCCGCGACGCCGAACTGGCCGAGCGGCTCGGGCTGTCCCGGGCGCCCGTCCGCGCGGCCTTCTCGCGGCTCGTCGACGAGGGGCTGCTGGAGAGCAAGCCGCAGAGCTACACGCGAGTCACCCCTGTCGTGGCCTCTGACGTACGGGATGCGGCGGCCGTCGTCGGGGCCATGCACGAGCTGGCCGCGCGGATTGCCGTGCCCCGGCTGTTCGCCGCGGACGTCGAGACGATGCGCTCGGCCAACGAGCGGTTCTCGGTCGCCGTCCGCACCGGCGACGTGGACACCGTTCTGCGCGCCGACGACGAACTGCACGACGTGCTCGTACGCGTCAGTGGCAACCGCGCGGCCGCCGCCACCATCGCCCGCTACACCCCGCTCATCCGCCGGCTGGAGCGACGGCGCTTCGGTGAGGGCGGCAACTGCCGTTCGGCCGGGCTGCACGAGCAGCTCATCGAGGCCTGTGCGGCCGGTGACGTGGACGAGGCGGTCCGCGTCACCGCGGAGATCTGGCGAGGGCTCGAAGGCCTCGCCGACGGCGACTGATCCTGGGAGGATCCATGTCCCTTTCCTCGTATGACCGTTACCCCCTCCTCTTCGGGCCCTCGCCCGTGCACCCGCTGGAGCGACTGACCAAGCACCTCGGTGGCGCCGCCCTCTGGGCCAAGCGCGAGGACTGCAACTCCGGTGTCGCGTACGGGGGCAACAAGACGCGCAAGCTCGAGTACCTCGTCGCGGACGCGCTCGCGCAGGGGTGCGACACGCTCGTGTCCATCGGTGGTGTGCAGTCCAACCACACCCGGCAGGTCGCGGCCGTCGCCGCCCGCGCGGGCCTCAAGTGCGTGCTCGTGCAGGAGAGTTGGGTGGAGTGGCCCGACGCCGTGTACGACAAGGTCGGCAACATCCTGATCAGTCGGCTCGCGGGCGCCGACGTACGGCTCGTGCGCGCCGGGTTCGGGATCGGGTTCAAGGAGAGCTGGGAGCAGGCGCTCAGGGAGGTCGAGGAGTCGGGCGGGAAGCCGTACGCGATTCCGGCCGGTGCCTCGGACCATCCGCTCGGTGGTCTCGGGTTCGCCGGGTGGGCGTATGAAGTCGCGGAGCAGGAACGGGAGTTGGGCGTCTTTTTCGACACCGTGATCGTGTGCTCCGTGACCGGCTCCACGCAGGCGGGCATGGTCGCCGGGTTCGCGGCGCTGGAGGAGGCGGGTGGTCGGACGCGGCGCGTCATCGGTATCGACGCGTCGGCCGCGCCCGCCCGCACCCGTGCGCAGATCGCGCGGATCGCTTACGGCACGGGTCAACTCATCGGCGTGAAGAGGGAGCTGGGTGAGTCGGATGTCGAGCTGGACGAGCGGTACCACGCGGGCACGTACGGCATTCCCGACGAGGCCACGCTGGAGGCGATGCGGCTCGCCGCGCGGACCGAGGGGATGGTGACGGATCCGGTGTACGAGGGGAAGTCGATGGCCGGGCTCGTCGATCTCGTTTCACGGGAAGAGATCGGTCGGGAGTCCACGGTGCTGTACGCGCACCTCGGCGGACAGCCCGCACTGAACGCGTACAGCGCACTGTTCTAGCGGGGCCGGGCAGCTGCTGACGCACGGCGGGGCGCCCTCTCGGAAGAGGGCGCCCCAAGACGCGCACGGACGGACGCTTACAGCGACTGTGCCGCAGGCTTCACCATGCCCCGTACCGTGCGGGACTTGACGAAGTCGCCCATGGCCGTCATCTCCCACTCGCCGGAGAACTGCTTGATCAGCTTGGCCATCATGACGCCGGTCTGGGCCTCGGCGTTGGTGAGGTCGAAGCGGACCAGTTCCTCGCCGGTGGCGGCGTCCAGGAGGCGGCAGTAGGCCTTGGCGACCTCGGTGAACTTCTGGCCGGAGAAGGAGTTCACGGTGAAGACCAGGCCGGTGACCTCCTGGGGGAGGCGGCCGAGGTCGACCGTGATGACCTCGTCGTCTCCGCCACCCTCGCCCGTGAGGTTGTCGCCGGAGTGCTTGATCGCGCCGTTCACGATCGAGAGCTTGCCGAAGTAGCAGCTGTCGATGTGGTTGCGCTGCGGGCCGTACGCGATGACCGACGCGTCCAGGTCGATGTCCTTGCCGCGGTACGCCGGCTCCCAGCCGAGGCCCATCTTGACCTGGGAGAGGAGCGGGGCGCCGCCCTTGACCAAGGAGACGGTCTGGTTCTTCTGGAGGCTTACGCGGCCCTTGTCGAGGTTGATCTTTCCGGCGCCGGGGGCGGGCGGGGCCGCCGGGGGTGCGGCCGGGGCCGAGGGTGTCGCGAGCGTCGGGGCCGGCGGGGCGACCGGGGGCTGCATCGCGGGGGCGGGCGGGGCGACGGGTGTCTGGGCCGGGGCCGGAGTCGGTTCCTCCACCGTGACGCCGAAGTCCGTGGCGATGCCCGCCAGGCCGTTCGCGTATCCCTGGCCGACCGCGCGGGCCTTCCAGGCGCCGTTACGGAGATAGACCTCCACGATCACCAGTGCCGTCTCCGCGCCCAGCTGTGGGGGTGTGAAGGTGGCCAGTACGGAACTGTCGTCCGCGTTGCGAATCGTCGCGGTCGGTTCGATGCCCTGGAAGGTCTGGCCCGCCGCGTCCGGGCTCGCCGTGACGACGATCTTCTCGATGCCCGGGGGCACGGTGGCTGTGTCGACCACGATCGCGTCCGGGGCCGCGCCGCCGCCCGAGCGGTACGTCACGCCGGGGCCCGTGGGCTGGTTGTAGAAGATGAAATCGTCGTCGGAGCGCACCTTGCCGTCGGCGGTGAGCAGCAGGCCCGATACGTCGAGCCGCACCGGGGCGGTGACGTCCACCGTCACGCGGGCGACGGGGAGAGGGATGTTCGAGCCGGGGGTCATAGCTGTCATGTGTGGGGTAACGACCGGGCCCGCTTTACCGTTCCCTTACCTGGCAGCCAATTGGGTCAGCGGCTGTTGCGGGGGTGATTGCGGGCCGTGCGCTCGTTGCCGCGCTTGTAGTTGCCGGTCCAGCGGGCCATGACGAGTTGTGGATCACCGGATTCCACTTCCGTGAGGAACTCGTCGGCGCGGGGGCCGCGGAGGGTGGTTGCGGGGCGGCCGTTGTGGGTGATGCGTACGGTGCCGTCTGGGTGGGCCTCGTATTGGAATCCCTGGGGACGTGGCATGTCCCGGATGCTACGGCCCGGCGATGGGCCGGCCCAGTGGATTTCGCCCCCGCCGCCCCTGCCCGTCCCATCCCAGGGGCTGCGCCCCGGACCCCCGCCAGGGGCTGCGCCCCGGACCCCCGCCAGGGGCTGCGCCCCGGACCCCCTCGGGGCTCCGCCCCGGACCCCGTTTCGGGGGCCAGCCCCCGAACCCCCGCTCCTCAAACGCCGGAGGGGCTGATTTTTGCGGGGCGAGCAAACCCCCTACGGAACCACCACGATCTTCCTCCCCACCCCCGATGCGAACTGCTCCAGCGCCTGCGGGTAGCTGTCCAGGGAGATGCGGTCGCTGATGAAGACGTCCGGGTCCAGGACACCCGTCGCGAACAGTTCCGCCGCGCGTTCGAAGCTGTGGAGGACCGCCATGGAGCCGGTGATGGTGATCTCCTGGTTGTAGATGCGGTACGGGTCGATCGTCACCCGCGTCGCATAGTCCGCCACCCCGAACTGCAGGAACGTGCCCGCCTTCGCCACCCGGTCGAGGCCGTCCTGGATCGCCGCAGCGTTGCCCGTGGCATCGATGACCAGGTCCCAGCCCTGGGGGCGGTCCAGTTCGTCGGGGGTCGCGGCCGAGGCCGAGACCCCCAGTTGCTGGGCCGTCGCCAGGCGGGCCGGGTTCAGGTCGACCACGTCCACACTCGCCGCGCCCGTCCGCTTGGCGAGCTCCAGCATCATCAGGCCCATCGTTCCGGAGCCGTAGATCAGGACATGGGCGCCGAGACGGGACTTCAGGACGTCGTAGCCGCGTACCGCGCAGGAGAGGGGTTCGACCAGGGCCGCGTCCTGGGTGCGTACGTGCTCGGGGAGCTTGACGCAGTTGGCCACCGGGGCCACGGCGTACTGGGCCGCGCCGCCCGCCGTGGTCACGCCTATCGCCGCCCAGCGCTCGCAGAGGTTGTTGTGGCCCGTACGGCAGTACCGGCACTCGTAGCAGTACAGGGACGGGTCCACCGCCACCCGGTCGCCCACCGACAGTTCCGTGACCTGGGTGCCCACCCCGACCACCTCGCCCGCGAACTCGTGCCCCGGCACGATCGGCAGCTTGGGCGCGAACTCGCCCTGCAGGATGTGCAGATCGGTGCCGCACAGGCCGCAGGCCGCGACTTCGACGACGACCTCGCGGGGCCCTGGCGTCGGGTCCGGGACCTGGGTGACGACGGCGTGGCCCACGGACTCGATGACGGCGGCCTTCATTTCACGGCTCCCAAGGACAGGCCCTGGACCAGTTTGTCCTGGGCGGCGAACCCCGCGGCGAGCACCGGCAGGGAGATGACGAGCGAAGCGGCGCACACCTTCGCCAGGAACAGGCCCTGGCTGGTGATGAAGCCGGTGAGGAAGACGGGGGCTGTTTCGGCCACGACGCCCGTGAGCACCCTCGCGAACAGCAGCTCGTTCCAGCTGAAGATGAAGCAGATCAGGGCCGTGGCCGCGATGCCCGGGAGAGCGATGGGGGCCACCACGCGGGCCAGGATCGTGGGCAGCCTCGCCCCGTCGATCTGTGCCGCCTCGATGATCGCCACCGGGACCTCGGCGAGGAACGACTGCATCATCCACACCGCGATCGGCAGGTTCATCGACGTGTAGAGGATGACCAGGAGCCAGATGTTGTCCAGCATCCCGGTGTTCCTCGCGAAGAGGTAGATCGGCAGGAGGCCCGCCACCACCGGCAGCATCTTCGTGGAGAGGAAGAAGAACAGGACGTCCGTCCACTTCTTCACCGGGCGGATGGAGAGCGCGTACGCCGCCGGAAGGGCCAGCACGAGGACGAAGAGCGTCGAAACCAGCGACGCCACCGTCGAGTTGATGAGCGAGGGCCAGGGGCTCGCGCCGCCGCCCGCGCCGAAGAACTCGCGATAGCCGTCGAGCGTGAGGGCCGCGGCGAAGGACGGGGGATTGGTGGCGGCGTCCTCCTCGGAGTGGAAGGACGTCAGGGCCATCCACGCGATGGGCAGGAAGAACAGCAGACCGAGCAGCCAGGCCAGCACACCCAGGCCGGCTCCCCGGGTACGGCGGGGACGCAGTCGGATCGCGGTGGCGCTCATGCGCGGGACACCTCCTCACGGAACAGGGACGAGACCACGCGCAGTGCGAAGGTCGCGATGATGATGGAGCCGATGACGACGAGGACGCCGGCCGCGGAGGCGAGGCCGTTCTCGTGAGCCTGGTAGAAGCTCTGGTAGACGGTGTAGGGGAGATTGGCGGTGCCCAGGCCGCCGGACGTGATCGTGAACACCGCGTCGAAGTTCTGGACGATGTAGATCGATCCCAGGAGGGCGCCGAGTTCGAGGTAGCGGCGCAGGTGGGGGAGTGTCAGGTAACGGAAGACCTGCCAGTCGTTCGCGCCGTCCACCTTCGCCGCCTCGATCTGCTGATGGTCGCGGCTCTGCAGACCCGCCAGCAGGATCAGCATCATGAAGGGCGTCCACTGCCAGATCAGCGAGGCCTCGATGGCGAGCAGCGGGTTGTCGGAGATCCAGTCCGGCTGAGGGCCGCCCACATAGTGCAGCAGGCCGTTGAACAGGCCGTACTCCGGGTTGTAGAGCACGTGTTTCCACAGGAGGGCCGCGGCCACAGGGACCACCAGGAAGGGCGCGATCAGGAGCGTACGGACGATGCCGCGGCCCCGGAACCTGCGGTCCAGGAGCAGCGCCAGGACCAGGCCGATGACGAGGCTGGCCAGGACCACGGCCGCGGTCAGCAGAATCGTGGTGAAGACCGACTTCCGCAGATCCGCGTCGGTCAGCACCTCGGAGTAGTTCGCGAGGCCCGCGAACTCGCGGGCATCCGGGTAGAGCGAGTTCCAGTCGAAGAAGGAGATCACCAGCGTGGCCACGAACGGGAGCTGGGTCACGGCGATCATGAAGATCAGGGCGGGCAGGAGCGGGGCCCTGGTCGCCCACGCGCGCAGTCGGCCCGAGGGGCGTTTCTCGGTGTGTACGGGTGTGGCGGCTACCGGAGCCGAAGTCGTGGCGGTCATCGTCCCTCGTACTCCTCGGAGATCTCCTCGGCGAGTGCTTGCGCCTTGTCCAGGGCCGACTCGACCGACTGGCGCCCGGCAATGGCCGCGCTGATCTCGTGCGAGACCTTGGTGCCGAGGTCGGTGAACTCGGGGATGCCGACGAACTGAATGCCGGGGGCGGGGCGCGGCTGCACTCCGGGGTCGTTGGGCCGGGCGCCCTCGATGGCTTCCTTCGTCGTCTCCTGGAAGGCGGCGGCCTCCTTGCGGTACGCGGCGTTCGTGTACGTCGACGCCCGCTTGCCGGCCGGTACGTTCGACCAGCCGATCTTGTCGCCGACCAGCTGCTCGTACTCCTTGCTGGACGCCCAGGAGACGAACTTCCAGGCCTTGTCCGGGTTCCGCGACGCGTCCTGGATGCCCCAGGCCCAGGTGTAGAGCCAGCCGGAGGACTCGGTCTTCTCGACCGGCGCCGGTACGTAGCCGATCTTGCCCTTGACCGGGGAGTTGGCCGACTCCAGGGAGCCGGCGGCCGATGTGGCGTCGTACCACATGGAGACCTTGCCCTGGGTCATGTTGTTGAGGCACTCGGCGAAGCCGGACTGGGCGGCGCCGGACTCACCGTGCTTGCGGACGAGGTCCACGTAGAACTTCGTCGCCTTCTCGAACTCGGGAGAGTTCAGCTGCGCCTTCCAGTTCTTGTCGAACCAGGTGCCGCCGAAGGTGTTCACGACCGTGGTGAGCGGAGCCATGATCTCGCCCCAGCCCGGCAGTCCGCGCAGACAGATGCCCTTCATGCCCGGCTCGGCGCCGTCAGCCTTGGCGGCGAGGTCCGCCACCTGAGTCCAGGTCGGGCGCTCGGGCATCGTCAGGCCCTTCTTGGCGAAGACGTCCTTGCGGTACATCAGGAAGGACGACTCGCCGTAGAAGGGCTGTCCGTAGAGCTTGCCGTCCTCGGCGGTGAGGGACTGCCGCATCGGCTTGAGGACGTCCTTCTCGTCGTACGCGCTGTCCTTGGCGACGTACGAGTTCATCTCGTGCAGCCAGCCGTTCTTGGCGTAGATCGGTATCTCGTAGTTGCTGAGCGTGGCGACGTCGTACTGGCCGGCCTGGTTGGCGAAGTCCTGGCTGATCTTGTCGCGGACGTCGTTCTCCGGCAGCACGGTGAAGTTCACCTTGATGCCGGTCTCCTTGGTGAAGTGGGCGGCGGTGAGCTTCTGCAGCTCCACCATCTGCGGGTTGTTGACCATGAGGACGTTGATGGAGTTGCCGCCGGAACCGGCTCCGCCCGCTCCGGTCCAGCAGCCGGAGAGCAGGGGGGCGAGCAGCGTCCCTGCGGCGGTCGCGGCAAGTAGCGCGCGCGGCCTCCGTCGGCTCTGGGTTCGCATGGATCGCTCCTGGATATTTGGTGCAAATGGGATGGCTCTGGGGAATGCGTTGCCGTGTGGGGGGTTGATTGGTTTTTCGGACGGAGTCGGTTGGTTTTTCGGACTCGCGGTCAGACTCGTATGACCTGTGGGCCCTGCAGTGAGTAGCGGTGCGCCTCGGACGCGGGAAGCAGGGTGCTGGTGACGATCGACTCCAGCGCACTGATCTCCGCGAAGCGGCAGAAGCTGACCGCGCCGAACTTGGTGTGTACGCCGGCGAACACGGTCCGGCGGGCGGCCCGGATCGCCTGCGCCTTGACCTCGCTGACGGCCGGGTCGGGGGTGGTGAGGCCGTGCTCGCGTGAGATGCCGTTGGCGCCGATGAATGCCAGGTCGATGACGAAACCGGCGAGCATCTTCGTGGTCCAGTGGTCGACGGTCGCCAGCGTGCCGTGCCGGACCCGGCCGCCGAGCAGCAGGACCGAGATGTTCTCGGACTCGGCGAGGGAACCCGCAGCCGGCAGGGACGCGGTGACCACGGTCAGCGGCCGGTCCCGGGACAGTGACTCGGCGATGAGCTGCGGGGTGAAGCCCTCGTCGACGAAGACCGTCTCGGCGTCCCCGACCAGCTCGGCCGCGGCGGCCGCGATCCGCCGCTTCTCGGGTACGTGACTGGTGGCGCGGAAGGCGAGGGTCGTCTCGAATCCGGCGCTCTCCACGGGATAGGCGCCGCCGTGCGTGCGGCGTACCAGGCCGTGGTCCTCCAGGGCGCGCAGATCGCGCCGTACGGTCTCCTTGGCGACGCCCAGCTCGGCGGCCAGCGCGTTCACATCGACAGAACCCGTGCGGCGGGCGGCAAGGACGATTTCCCGCTGGCGTTCTTCCGCGGTCATGGCCGACACCTGCTTCCCTTGCTTGCTGCCCGTTCGGGCCCCGTGAACCTATGGGGGAAGTTCTACAGCGGGTATGCGGCGCTGACCAGGTCTGTTCATTGCCCGATGCTGCCCGTGTCCGACCGTTTTCCCCGGCCGGTGCCCGCTGCGGACCTGGGAAGAAGCGGAACTCGGCGTGAGTTCGGGCAGTGTCCGTGCCCGAAATACCGAACGGGCGGGCCCGTTCGGTGCCCGCCCGTCCATAGTGCGCCCGCTGTTCGCCGTGCCGTGTTGCGTCAGTACGGCCAGATCGGCGGCTTGGTCACGAAGTGCCCGCCCAGGTAGTCGTGGTCCGGGTTCTCCGGGTCCAGTTCGCCCTGCTCGGCGATGAGCTTCTCGGCGTACTGCTCCGAGTCGTCCTGCGGCTCGTAGCCCAGTGCCCGGGCGGTCGAGAGGTCCCACCACAGGCGGGTGTTCGCGGACGATCCGTAGACGACCGTGTGCTTGACGTCCTCGGCGGTCAGGGCCGCGTCGAAGAGGCGGGCGCCGTCGCCGGGGCTCATCCACACCGAGAGCATGCGCACGCTGGTGGGCTCCAGGAAGCACGAGCCGATCCGTACGGAGACCGTCTCCATACCGTGCTTGTCCCAGTAGAACTGCGCCATGTCCTCGCCGAACGACTTCGACAGTCCGTAGAACGTGTCCGGGCGGCGCGGAGTGTCGATGGGGATCAGCGTGCTCGGGTCATGGGGTGCTTCGCCCCGCGGGCGGGGGGTGAAGCCGACCGCGTGGTTGGAGGAGGCGAAGACGATGCGCCGGACGCCCTCCTCTCGGGCGGCCTCGTAGAGGTTGTACGTGCCCTCGATGTTCGCCTTGAGGATCTTGTCGAAGGTGGATTCCAGGGAGATGCCCGCGAGGTGGATGATCGCGTCGACGCCCCGCACGGCCTCGCGCAGGGCCTCCTTGTCGCCGAGGTCCGCGGTGATCGCGTCCGGCTCGCCCTCGATGGGGCGCAGGTCGAGGAGCCGCAGCTCGTACCCGTACGCGGGCAGCAGTCCCCGCATCAGGGTGCCGAGGCCGCCGGCGGCGCCGGTGAGCAGAACGGTGCGGGGAGCGGGCATCCTCGGGTCTCCTTGAATCAACAGCCGTCATCGTGTACGGCATTCACATCCATGGACAAACTATGGATCGCCGTCCGGCCGCGTCAAGTGTCGCGCGGGGGCGGGGAATCCGCACCGTGATTGCCTCTATGTCGCCCCTGTCTTGCGACTTCGCCCGCTTGACCACCCCCTAGGAGGCGCTTTAGCGTGGTCTCGTTCAGAAATATGGACGTGGATCAGAAACGTGGATCGGAAACGTGCACGGTCGGCGTGTGCGTGCATGCCTAGGGAGAGCCCGTGACGTCAGCGCCCCTTGCCGCTCGCCTCAATATCCCGAGCGGGCCGCTGTTCTTCCCCGTCACCGCGTACGGCCCGGACGGTGCCGTCGACCTCGACGTGTACCGCGCGCATGTCCGGCGAGGTGTCGAGGCCGGGGCCGCCGCCGTCTTCGCCTGCTGCGGGACCGGGGAGTTTCACGCGCTCACCCCCGAGGAGTTCCAGGACTGCGTACGCGCGGCCGTCGAGGAGACGGCCGGGCGTGTGCCGGTGATCGCGGGCGCCGGGTACGGGACCGCGCTCGCCGTCCGGTACGCGAAGCTCGCCGAGGAGGCCGGGGCGGACGGGCTGCTCGCCATGCCGCCGTATCTCGTCGTCGCCGGGCAGGAAGGACTGCTGCGGCACTACGCCGAGCTGGCCCGCGCCACCTCGCTCGAGATCATCGTCTACCAGCGCGACAACGCCGTGTTCACGCCCGAAACGGTCGTCTCGCTGGCTCGAACCGAGGGCGTCATCGGCTTCAAGGACGGGGTCGGCGACCTCGATCTGATGCAGCGCATCGTGAGCGCGGTACGCGCCGAAGTGCCGGGCGAATTCCTGTACTTCAACGGACTGCCGACCGCCGAGCTCACGGGCCTCGCCTACCGCGGCATCGGCATCACGCTGTACTCCTCCGCCGTCTTCTGCTTCGCCCCCGAGCTCGCCCTCGCCTTCCACAAGGCGCTCAACTCCTGTGACGACACCACCGCGAACCGCCTGCTCGACGGCTTCTACCGTCCTTTCGTCGAACTGCGCGCCCAGGGCCGCGGTTACGCTGTCTCACTCGTCAAGGCGGGCGTACGGCTGCGGGGTCTCGACGTGGGTGAGGTGCGACCGCCGCTGCACGAGCCGAGCGACGACCACGTCAAGCAGCTCGCCCAGCTGATCGAGCGGGGCGAGGCGCTTCTCCAGGAGGACAAGTGAGCCAGGCGGCAGGGTCTGTGAAGGGGTCTCTGAAGGCGTCCACCTTCGTCTACCCCTGGGACGTCAACGGCGACCCCGAGTCCGCCGCGCGCATCGCCGACCTGGGCGTACGGCAGGCGACGCTCGCCTCCGCCTACCACTCCACGCGCGCGCTGACCCCCCGTCACCCCCGCCACCGGATCGTCACGGCACGGCACGCGGCCGTGCTCTATCCGCCCGGCCCGCGATGGCAGGGGCGTCGGCTGAGGCCGTACGCCTCCGGGGACTGGGCCCCCGGGGACGCGTACGGGCAGGCCGCCGCGTCCCTCGCGGAGGCGGGACTCGACGTACACACCTGGGTGGTGCTCGCGCACAACTCCCGTATGGGGGAGGAGTTTCCGGACACCTCCGTGGTCAACGCCTACGGAGACCGCTATCCGTGGGCGCCCTGCATCGCGCAGCCCGACACGCGTGCGTACCTCGTCGACCTGGCCGTCGAGGCGGCGGTGCGGCCCGGCGCTTCAGGCACGGAGCTGGAGTCCCTCGGCTGGTACGGCCTCGCGCACCTCCACGCCCACGACAAGACGGCCGGCGTGAAACTCGGGGACGCGGGCCAGTACCTGATGTCGCTGTGTTTCTGTCCCTCCTGCCGTGACGGTTACACGCAACTGGGCCTGGCCCCCGACGAGTTGGCGGCCTCGGTCCGTCGTGCCCTGGAACCCGTCTGGCGGGGCGAGGCCCCCACCGGAGCCTGGGAAGCGGTGGAGAAGCTGCTCGGCGCCGAGTTGGCGACGGCCACGCGCACCTGGCGCGACTCCGTCGCCCGCACACTCCAGTCGGACACGGTCACCGCCGTGCGCGCAGCCGCCCCCGAGGGCTTCCAGATCCTCCTCCACGCGGACCCGTCCTCGTACCACTGCGGCGCGAACGCCGGCGTGGACCCCGAGCACATCCTGTCGGTCGCGGACGGCGTGGTCGTCCCGTGCGCCGGAGGCCCGGGGTTGCTGACTCCCTTTACGGAGAGGGGAGTTGAGAGCACGGTCCTGGCCGCCAACTTCCCCGTGGTGAGCGGCATGGGCGGCAGCCCGGCCACACTGACGGAAGACATGACGCGAGCAGCCGAGCACGGGGCGACCGAAGTGCGCCTCTATCACGGGGGGTTGGCGTCCGACGAGGACCTGTCACTCGTGGCGGAGGCGCTCGCGCGGCTCGGCTGACGGCTGAGCAACGGTACGACCGTCACCAGCCGGATCAGCCCGAGCGTCACCAACAGCACCTGGTGGTCGACCAGTTCGACCAGGCCCGCGCCCAGCGCGAGGCCCACCGCGTTCGGGGCGAAGACCAGCGTGTTGGCGGTCGCGGTCGTACGGCCCAGGAGGTCGTCCGGAGTCTCGCGCTGAACCGTGGTGAGGGCCGCGATCAGCACGCACGGGAGGCCAACGCCCACAGCCGCGGACGAGACGAGGGCCACCGCGTCGTACGGGAGCGCGCGAGCCGCCACGGCCAGGGCGGTGAGGGCGATGCCGTACCCCGCGAACCGGTGTGCGCCCAGGCGGCGGAGGAGCGGGCCCACGGCCAGGCCGACGGCCACCGAACCGGCGCCTTGCACGGCGTACAGAAGACCTACGTACGCGGGGGAGTGGCCCAGGCCTTCCGCCACCGCGTAGATCGTCGCGCCGTTGAGGCCCGCGAAGAGCATGGTCGTGCCGCCCGCGACGACGAGGGGGCGCAGTGTCTCGTGGCGCCAGAGGTAGCGGGCGCCGTCGGCTGTCTGGGCGCGCCAGCCGGCCGGGGCCGGGAGCGGCTTCGGCTCGCGTACCCGCAGGAGGGTGTAGAGACCCGCGGCCAGCACGAAGGTGAGCGCGTCCAGGAGGGCGACGCCTGCGCCCCCGAAGGCCGAGTACAGACCCGCTCCGGCGAGCGGGGCGACCAGCTTCACGCCCTCGTTGGCCGACATCCGCAGGCCGTTGAAGTCGCCGAGGAGCCCCTCGTCAACCGCCGTGGCGACCAGGGCCGACTCCGCCGCGTCGTGGACGACGCCGGTCGCGCCGTACGCGAGCAGCACCGCGAAGAGGATCCAGAGGGTGCTCCGGGAGTCGACGGCGAGAAGGGACAGGAGGAGCGCGGACAGCCCCAGGTTCATCCACACCAGCAGGGGTCTGCGGCGGGTGCGGTCGGCGAGCGTGCCCAGAAGGGGGCCGATCAGCGTGGGCGCCCAGAGCGCGAAGACACATAAGGCGGCCAGTCCGTCCGAGCCGGTCAGCTCCTTCACCCAGATCCCGGCCACCAGCCACATCGCCGACGAGCCGAACCCGGAGACCACGACTCCGCCCAGGTAGAGGCCCGCGTTGCGGTCCCTCAGGACACGGGTCACTGTCCATGGCGAATGCGATGCCGATGTCGTCATGGCTCGTCATCTTGGGGCTAAGGACCTGTGCAAGGGATCGGGCGACTGCCTTAATCGGGCAGCTATGGCGCTACTGTCGCCCGGGCGAGGCCGAGTTGGCGCAGTAGCCGGCTGCCGGGCCCGAACCTCATCCGTGCCGGGTCACTTCACGAAGCGGTACGTCAGGTGGGTGGCGAGGGGCGTGTCGACCACCCTGACCGGCTCGAGGGTCCGCCGACCGGCCGCGCTCAGTCCCTCGAAGAGCCGCAGTCCCGCGCCGAGGAGCGCGGGCACCACGTGTAGCTGCAGTTCGTCGATGAGCCCCTCCCCGAGGTACTGCTGCACCGTGCTCGCTCCGCCCGCGATGTCGACGTTCCTGTCGCCGGCGGCGGCCTTCGCCTGGTCGAGGGCGCTGTGGATGCCGTCGGTCACGAAGGTGAAGGTGGTGCCGCCCTCCTTGACCAGGGTCGGCCGGGGGCGGTGGGTGAGCACGAAGACCGGGGTCCGGAAGGGCGGGTTGTCGCCCCAGAACTCCTCGCCCGTGTCGTACATCATCCGCCCCATGACCACCGCTCCGGTGGCATCGAACCACTCGCGCATCAGCTCGGAGTCGCGGTTCTCCTCCCCGCCGGTCATGCCCTGGCGCTCCCGCCAGCTCGCCAGGTTGTGGATCCACTCGAAGAGCGGCTCGGCGCCGTCGCCTCCCGGGTTGTCGAGGGAGACGTTGGGGCCGGCGATGTAGCCGTCGAGGGAGATGGCCATGTCCGCGGTCACGGTCACGATGGAGTGCTCCAAGTCCTGGGATGTGCAGCCTTCGCTGCCTTCACTCTCACGTCGATCTGGAACCGCCGCATTCGACATCCCCAGGAAAGACTGGTGGCTTCCGCGAGCTCAGGCGCCCACCGTCCCGTCCACACCCTCACGCAGAAAGTCCGCGTGCCCGTTGTGGCGGCCGTACTCCAGGAGCACGTGCACCATCACCATCCGCAGCGACACCTCCTCGCCCCATCTCGGCTGATACCCGGCCTGGTCCAGGGACTCGGCCTCGCGCTCGATACGGCGCGAGTTCTCCACCTCGGCCTCCCAGGCCCCGAACGCCTCGTCCCTGGTCGACGCGCTCGCGTCGTATGCCGCCTGGAAGTCGATCTTGTAGGACCACACCATGGGCGCGTCGTTGTCCTCGAACACCCGACGGAACCAGGCACGCTCCACCTCCGCCATGTGCCGCACCAGCCCGAGCAGCGACAGCGTGGACGGCGGCATCGACTGCTGCCGCAACTGCTCGTCGGTCAGCCCTTCGCACTTCATGGCGAGGGTCGCGCGGTGATAGTCGAGGAAGGCCCGCAACATGTCGCGTTCGCTTCCAGAAGTGGGCGGTCCTGTGCGATTGTCGCTGGTCACTGGCCGTGCCCCTCATCCGTGCCTGCAATCAGGGCCAGTATCTACGCCGTCGGCTGTCCCGTCCCAAACGAGACATCGCCCAGCAGATCTCCACATGGCACATGGCAGGCAGGCCCACGACCGAGCGCCTGCCGCTTCACGTCGCCTCCGACGGTCAACGACTCGCGTGGGACTGACCTCCCAGGGCTGCCCGTTCCATGGACGCGGCGGCTCGGGGGACGGCTCGTACGGCCCAGGAGCCCGGCCGGGGTTTTCGTGCCGAGCCCAGGACGCGTCCCACGATTGCGTCACCCACTACCACGTCCCAGCAGGTCAGGGTGTGGGACATCCCAGATGGCGCCAAACGGGGGGATCTTTGTGGCGGTCGGTGTCCGAGCCTCGGCACAGTCGGAGCACTGCGTCGGGCCGGCGTGCTCCACTCCGTGCCGCCCCGGCACTCCGAACGCCGGAAAGGAAACCGCATCATGAAGCTCCACAAGAGCGCCGCACTCGGCATCCTCGCCACCGCGGTTGTGGGCAGCGGCCTCGCCATGGCCCCCACGGCCACGGCGGCCGAGGCCGGCACGGCTCCGGCCTGCGTCAAGCGGGACGTCATCAAGCACGAGAAGTACGTGAAGGTCATCAACACCTGCGGTCGGGCGATGCAACTGAAGGTCGTCATCGACTGGGGTTCCGACTCTCCTTGTCTCACGTACCAGCACGGTGAGCAGTGGGAGTGGAACTGGGGCCGGGGTTCGTACGGCAAGGTCGTCACCTGCTGATCCGCTGACCGCACGGATCGCCGCCGCCGCGGAAACGTGCGTCCGGAGCCATTGCGACTGGCTCCGGACGCCCGTCTGGAGGGAGCACTCGCGTCAGAATTCAGTTCTCCCGCATGTATCAGCGCTCCCTGGCCGTCTTCGGTCCGGCCGATCCGGCCGAGGCCTTACGGGGCGCGCCCCGCGGGTGCGGCTGCCTCACGGGTCTGCCTCAGCCGTGCGGCGTGTTCGTTCGTTCGTACGTCGTAGGTCATGAGCTTCGGGAGGCACAGGGCCAGGGCCCCTACCGCTGCCACGCACAGCACGCCGCCGGACCAGATCGAGGTTCGCACGGTCGTCCAGGCGGCCATGGTGCCTGCCCGGACCTGCCCCAGCTGGGGGCCGACCGAGTAGGAGAGGAGTTCGATGCCGGCGAGGCGGCCGCGCAGCTCGTCTGGGATCGTCTGGTTCCACATGGCCGCGCGGAAGATTCCGCTGATCATGTCGAAGCCGCCGGCCAGGGTGAGGAAGGCGAGCACCATCCAGACATCGTGGGCCGCGCCTGCGGCCACCATCGCCAGGCCCCAGCATGCCGCCGCCAGGACCACCATCCGGCCGTGGCGGTGGACCCGTGAGGTCCAGCCGCTGGTGAGACTGACCAGGAGGGAGCCGGCCGGGACCGAGGCGTACATGAGGCCGAGGGACCACTCGGCGCCCAGGTCGTCCGCGAGGAACGGGAGAACGGCGAGGGGGAAGGCGAGGAACATGGCGGCCAGGTCGATGGTGTACGTGCCCAGGAGCTCCTTGCGGCTCCACGCGTAGCGCGCGCCCTCCGCGATGGACCGCAGAGAGGGTTTGGCCGCCTCGTGAGCAGCCGGTGACGCCGCCAGGCCGAGGGCCAGGACGACCGAGATCGCGAAGGTGACCAGGTCCGCGGCGTAGGCCCAGCCGAGCCCCGCGTACGCCACGACGAGGCCCGCGACGGCCGGGCCCGCGACGCCGCCGACCGTCCAGCGCAGGGAGTTGAGCGCGGCGGCCGCCGGCAGGTGCTCGTGCGCGACGATGCGCGGCACGAGCGCGTCCAGCGCGGGTCGCTGGACCGCGACGAGCGCGGCGGACAGAGCGGCCACCGCGTACAGCGGCCACACCACCGGATGCGGAAGCAGCGCGTTGAGCAGCAGACCGGCGCTGAGCAGTCCCTGCCCCGCCTCCGTCCACACGATCAGCTTCCGCTTGTCCAGGGCGTCGGCCAGAGCACCGCCGTACAGACCGAAGACGATCAGCGGTACGAGTTCCGCAGCCCCGATCGCGCCCACGGCCACCGCGGACCCCGTAAGTTCCTTCATCTGCACCGGGAGCGCCACGAAGGTCAGGAAGCTGCCGAAGTTGGTGACGATTCCGGCGACCCAGAGCCGTCGGAAGTCGGGGGAGGTCCGCCATGGGGCCAGGTCCGGCAACAGCATGCGTAAGCGTCCGGCGGCGGGCGGGGGAGCGGGGGCGTCGTCGGGGGTCGTCACGACCTGTCATGTTCCGGCGCGGCTCCCCGCGGAGACAAACGCTTTTCCAGTGTGCGGCATGGGGAGGAAGTTGTAGCTCTACCTTCGCTGCGACAGATCAAGGTGCCCATCGCGATCATTTCCCACGCTGTCCGGCCGGTCCTCCCGCGGCCCGCCCGGGCCGGGTCAGGGATGGCTGTGCGGAAGGCGTCCGTTCCGCCCACGGCGCGGTCATGCCGTCGGCTATCTCTGTACGAGAGACGTTCGCCGTGTCCTCGCGTCAGGCGAGGTCGGAGAGATCCTCTCGGGTCAGGGAGACCGACCCGGCGGCGATGTTCTCCTCCAGGTGGGAGAGGGAGCCGGTGCCGGGGATGGCCAGGGTGACGGAGGAGGAGGCGAGCAGCCAGGCCAGGGCGATCTGAGGGACCGTGGCGCCATGCCGGTCCGCGACTTTGGCGATGCGGTCACCGTTGAGGTCGCTCAGGCCGCCGCCCAGCGGGAAGAACGGCACGTAGGCGATGCCGGCTTCCTCACAGGCGGCCAGGAGCTGTGTGTCATCGCGCTTGGCGGCGTGGAAGTGGTTCTGGACGGCAGCCACGGGCGCGATCGCACGGGCCTCGGCGAGGTGGCCGGTGTCGACGTTGCTCAGGCCGAGGTGGCGGATCAGGCCCTCCTCACGCATCGCGGCCAGCGCCTCGAAGCGTTCGGCCACGGATTCGCCCTGCGGCGGCGGCGCTATGCCCCCGATGCGCAGGTAGACCAGGTCGAGGCGATCCACACCGAGGGCTTCGAGGTTCTCCTCGACCAGCGGTCGCAGGCCGGCGGGGTCGGTGGTCTCGGCCAGGCCGCCATCGGGGGTGTGGACCGGGCCGACCTTGGTGGCGATGACCAGGTTGGCCGGGTAGGGGTGAAGGGCTTCTCGGATCAGGGCGTTGGCGCGAACGGTGCCGTCGCCGCTGGAGTAGAAGGCGGCGGTGTCGATGTGGTTGACACCGAGTTCAACGGCGCGGCGCAGGACTGCGCGCCCGGTCTCGGGATCGCGGGCCGGGCCACGGAAGCTGTTTGTGGGCAGGCGCATGGCCCCGAAGCCGATCCGGTTGATCAGAAGGTCGCCGCCAAGGCGGAAGTCTTTGCTCATGAACTCAGCCTGGGCGGCGCAGTGTTCAGGCTGCGAACCCGTGGCAGCTTGCTGCCATCGGGCAGAATGGCCGGGTGGCAGAGATCGTGACGATCCGCGGTGATCTGGAACTCCTCACTCGTACCGAGCATCTGTTCTCCTCGGTCCGCGAGGAGTTCATCTGCGCCGCCCGCGATCTCAACACCTGGCCTCGTCCCGGTGCCCGGCAGGCCGCCCGCGCCCGGTTGCGGAAGAGCGGCGGACACCAGATCCGTAAGTTGCTCAGCCCGGCTGCGCTGGCTGACGGGCGTGACCGAGAGCACTTGAGCGAGCTCGTCGGCAAGGGGGCACTGGTGCGGATCGCCGCCACCGCTCTCCCTCACGAGACGATCATCATCGACCGCCGGTTCGCGATCCTCGCCGGCCTGAACGCCCCTGGCGGCCGTGAGTACACCGTGACCACGGCACCCACCCTGGTCGGCGGGGTGTACGCGCTGTTCGAAGCCGCCTGGGAGACGGCCACCGACCTCAGGGCCTTCCTGCGCGGCGAGCAGCCCGAGCTTGATGCCGAGAGCCGGACGGTCCTGCGCGCGCTGGGATCGGGCGCCACCGACGAGACGGCCGCGCGAGAACTCGGCATGTCCTTGCGAACCTACCGCCGTCGCGTCGCTGAACTGCTTGACGCACTGGACGCGGGTTCGCGCTTCCAGGCCGGGGTGCGCGCGGGTGAGCTGGGCCTGGGCTGAGGGCACCCGCAACGCTCTGATCAGGCCGTCAGACGGTGACCACCAGCTTCCCCCGAGGATGCCCCGTCTCCAGATGCCGGATGGCAGAAGCCGCCTCGGCAAGCGGATACGTGTGGTCGATCGCCGGAGTGATCTTGCCCTTCTCGACGAGGCCCTTGAGGGTCAGCAGGTCCTCGCGGCGAGCGATGGAGATGAGGTTGCGGAGGTTCTGGGTGATGAAGGGGGAAAGCAGGACGGCGCGGAGGCCGCGGCTCATGCCACCGAAGAAGCCGGTGCCGCCTTCGCCGCCGACGATGACGAGGGTGCCGCGTGGCGTGAGAGAGCGGCGGAGGAGGGGCAGGGGGCGGAGGCCCGCGTTGTCGATGATGACGTCGTAGCGGTGAGGGGCCTCGGTGATGTCCTCGCGGGTGTAGTCGATGACGTGGGTGGCGCCCTGGGAGCGGACGAAGTCCGCGGCTGTGGGGCCGCAGACGCCGGTGACCTCGGCGCCGTACATCGTGGCGAGCTGGACGGCGTACGTTCCGACGCCGCCCGAGGCGCCGATGACGAGGACTCGTTGGCCGGGCTTCGGGCGGGCCTTGCCGCTCAGGGCCTGGAGGGCGGTCATGCCCGAGACGGGGAGGGCGGCGGCCTGTTCGAAGCTGAGGTTGACGGGCTTGTGGGCGAGCTTTTCGGCCTTGGCGCACGCGTACTCGGCGAACGAGCCCTCGCAGTTGCCGAAGACCTCGTCGCCCGGCTTGAAGTCGGTCACCTTCGCGCCGACCGCCTCGACCCGTCCGGCGCCGTCCCAGCCCCGTACGGGATTCTTGGGCTTGCGGAGTCCCAGGGCCGCCCGGGCCACATAGGGCCGACCCGTCATGAGGTGCCACACCTCGGGGCCGACGCCGGCCGCGCGTACTTCGACGAGCACTTCGTCGTCCCCGGGGACGGGGCGGTCGATGTCGCGCAGCCGCAGAAGATCCGCGGATCCGTAGGCATCCTGAACGATCGCCTTCATGGCGTGTCTCCCCTTCGTGGTCCCGGACACCGGGCGTCCCGGGTACCCCGAGCATCGCGGCAGCTCGAAGGCCTGACCAGCTTCCTGAGCATGACCTCGGGAGCGGGTGCGATGACTTTTCGTACGGCCGACGGTCTACAGGACGGGGCTACAGCCGGACCACAGCCCGGCCACCCCGTGACCCCGTGATCAGAGGAGGAGCCGAGCATGGCCGGCACGACATCGACGACGCTTGACCTGGGGCCGCAGGCCCTGATCGTGGCGCGTCTCGCGGAGGCGGTGCGCGAGGAGCAGCTGGGCGCTCCGACGCCCTGTCCGGAGTACGCCGTACGCAATCTTCTGGGCCACCTGGTCGGTCTGACCCGGGCCTTCCGGGACGCCGGCCGAAAGGACCTGGGACCGACGACAGACACGGACCCCGGCTCCTCCCTGCCGGACGTCACGCCCGACTGGCGCACCGAACTCCCCAAGCTCCTCGCCGAACTGGCCGAGGCCTGGCGCGACCCGTCCGCCTGGACCGGCGAGACCCGGGCGGGCGGCGTCGGCCTCCCCGGCGAGGTCGCGGGCCTCGTCGCCACCGACGAACTCGTCATCCACGGCTGGGACTTGGCCCGAGCCACAGGTCAGCACTACGCGCCCGACGCCGCTGCCCTCCAGGCGTCCTACGACTTCCTTGCCCCCGCAGCCGACGACCCGGACAGTTCCGGCATCTTCGGCCCGGCCGTCCCCGTACCGGACGAGGCCCCTCTCCTGGACCGCCTGATCGGCCTGAGCGGCCGTGATCCGAGCTGGACGGCAAGGGGCTGAGCGTCCGAGCTGGACGGCAAGGGGCTGAACGAAGGGTTCCGTATTCCCGGGGCGAGCCCGGGCCCGATATCTGTTGAGCGTCAACGCGAACAACTTCTGTCAGAAGCGTTGACGAAACATCAGCGTGCTCCTACCTTCAACGCGTCGTACTTCGTACGTCATATATGAGACGCGATACGCGAGATCAGATACGCGAGACATATGCGTTCCGATCCCGTGGTCCGACACGTGAAGTGATCGATGAGATCCGAGAGGCGCGCATGACCTCTGTGCCCACCCCGATTCCGTCCCGCACGCAGTACGTGCTGGAGGGCATCAAACACCGCATCCTCACCGGGCAGTTGACGCCCGGTCAGGCCCTGGTCGAGACGGAGCTGGCCGCGCAGTTCGGGGTGTCCAAGACCCCCGTGCGAGAGGCGCTGAAGACCCTGGCCGGCACGGGGCTCGTCGTGATGAACCAGTACAAGGGCGTCACGGTGCGCATGGTGGACGCGGACATGGCGCGCGAGGTGTACGACGTGCGGCTGCTCCTTGAGCCGGAGGCACTGCGCCGCTCCGTGCAGCGCGGGGCCTCCCTCGACACGGCGCGCGAGGCGCTGGAACGCGCGGACGCCGCCACCGACACCGCCCAACGCTCCCTGGCCAACCGGGAGTTCCACCGCGCCCTGTACGTCCCCTGCGGCAACCCGCTGCTCGGCCGGATGCTCGACGAAGTGCGTGACCAGGCCGCCCTGGTCTCCGCGGTCGCCTGGGCCGCCAACCCCTCCTGGGAGCGGGAGGCGGGCGAGCACCGAGAGATCCTGCGGCTCGCGCTCGACGGCGACTCGGACGGCGCGGCCCGCGCCCTGCACTCGCACATCGCGTCGTTCGTGCACCGGGCCTTCCCCGAGGCCCAGGGAGAGGATGAGCAGAAGTGAGCAGCCCGACGTTCGAGACGGAGCGGGCGGCGCTGGCCGATGTGGTGGCGATCCCGGTGACCCCGTTCGCCGAGGACGGCACCGTCGACCAGGACAGCCACCGCGCCCTGCTTGGCCGCCTGCTCGAGGGCGGCGTACGCACGCTCACGCCGAACGGCAACACCGGCGAGTTCTACGCACTGAGCCCTGAAGAACGCCGTTTGGTCACGGAGTTGACCATCGACGAGGCGGGCGAGCGGGCCGTCATCCTGGTCGGGGTCGGGCACGACGTGCCGACCGCCGTCGCCTCCGCGCGGCACGCCCGCGACTGCGGGGCACAGATGGTGATGGTCCACCAGCCGGTGCATCCGTACGTCGCGCAGGCCGGCTGGGCCGACTACCACCGGGCGATCGCCGAAGCCGTCCCCGAGCTGGGCGTCGTCCCGTACATCCGCAACGCGCAACTCCTCGGCGCCCGGCTCGCCGAACTGGCCGACGACTGCCCGAACGTCATCGGCGTGAAGTACGCCGTGCCGGACGCGGCGCGCTTCGCCGCCTTCGCGCGGGACGCGGGGCTGGAGCGTTTCGTCTGGGTGGCGGGGCTCGCCGAGCCGTACGCGCCCTCGTACTTCTCGGCGGGTGCGACCGGCTTCACCTCGGGTCTTGTGAACGTCGCCCCGTCCGTTTCGCTGAACATGCTCGAAGCGCTTCGATCCGGTGACTACGCGGGCGCCATGAAGGTGTGGGAGCAGATCCGCCGCTTCGAGGAGCTGCGCGCGGCCGGCGGCTCCGCCAACAACGTGACCGTGGTCAAGGAGGCCCTGGCCTCGCTGGGCCTGTGCCGTCGCGAGGTCCGGCCGCCGAGCCACCTGCTGCCCGAGGCCGAGCGCGCCGAAGTCGCCGCCATCGCCGCGGGGTGGTCCATATGACCGACAGAGGACCACAGGCTGGAGCAGGCGAAACAGCCGACAGCGCAAGGGAGTTGCGCAGCCACCAGTGGTACGGCACCGAAGGCCTGCGCTCCTTCAGCCACCGGGCCCGCACCCGCCAGCTCGGCTACCTGCCCGAGGAGCACCTGGGCAAGCCGGTCATCGCGATCCTCAACACGTGGAGTGACATCAACCCCTGTCACGTACACCTGCGGGACCGCGCCCAGGCGGTCAAGCGCGGAGTGTGGCAGGCCGGCGGCTTCCCCCTCGAATTCCCGGTCGCCACCCTCTCCGAGACCTTCCAGAAGCCGACCCCGATGCTCTATCGGAACATGCTCGCGATGGAGACCGAGGAGCTGCTGCGGTCGTATCCGGTGGACGGGGCCGTGCTGATGGGCGGCTGCGACAAGTCCACGCCGGCCCTGCTGATGGGCGCCGCGTCCGTCGATCTGCCGGCCGTCTTCGTGCCCGCCGGGCCCATGCTGCCGGGCCACTGGCGCAACGAAGTCCTGGGCTCCGGCACCGACATGTGGAAGTACTGGGACGACAAGCGCGCCGGGCTCATCGGCGACTGCGAGATGACCGAGCTGGAGAGCGGACTCGCCCGCTCGCCCGGCCACTGCATGACCATGGGCACGGCATCGACGCTGACGGCAGCCGCCGAAGCTCTCGGCGTCACCGTGCCGGGCGCGTCCAGCATCCCCGCCGTCGACTCCGGGCACGACCGGATGGCCGCGGCCTCCGGCCTCAGGATCGTCGAACTCGTCCGCAAGGACCGGAAGTTGTCCGACCTCCTCACCCAGGAGGCCTTCGACGACGCCGTGACGACCGTCCTGGGGCTCGGCGGTTCCACGAACGCCGTCATCCATCTGATCGCCATGGCCGGGCGGGCAGGTGTACGGCTCACGCTGGACGACTTCGACCGGATCGCCCGTACGGTGCCGGTGCTGGCGAACGTACGGCCCGGCGGCCGGACGTACCTGATGGAGGACTTCCACTTCGCGGGCGGACTGCCGGGCTTCCTGTCGCGGATCACCGATCTGCTGCATCTGGACCGGCCGACCGTCTCGTACGACACGATGCGCGAGCAGCTCGACGGGGCACGCGTGCACAACGACGAGGTGATCCGCCCCCGCTCCAACCCGGTCGCCGACGAGGGCGGAGTCGCGGTGCTGCGCGGCAACCTGTGCCCCGACGGCGCCGTCATCAAGCACATCGCCGCGGAGCCGCACCTGCTCAAGCACACCGGTCCCGCGGTCGTCTTCGACGACTACAAGACCATGCAACGCACCATCAACGACCCGGAGTTGGGCATCACCGCCGACAGCGTGCTGGTACTGCGCAACTCCGGCCCCAAGGGCGGCCCCGGCATGCCCGAGTACGGCATGCTGCCCATCCCCGACCACCTGCTGAAGCAGGGCGTACGGGACATGGTGCGGATCTCCGACGCCCGGATGAGTGGCACCAGTTACGGCGCCTGTGTGCTGCACGTGGCACCGGAGTCGTACATCGGCGGACCGCTCGCCCTTGTGCGGACCGGGGACACCATCACCCTCGACGTCGAGGCGCGAACCCTTCAACTCAACATCGCCGACGAGGAGTTGGAGCAACGCAGGGCGGCCTGGTCGCCGCCGCCCGAGCGGTACGAGCGCGGCTACGGAGCGCTCTACAACGAACAGATCACCCAGGCCGACACCGGCTGCGACTTCGCCTTCCTGGCCAAGCCGGGCAAGGTGCCGGACCCGTACGCGGGCTGAGCGAACCGCAGAAGCACAGCGCGCACCAAGCGCACCAGCACAGCGCACCGAGCGCACCAGCACAGGGCACCGAGCGCACAGCACGAGCGAGCGCGCACAGCACCACCCGCACCCCCGAGAACGGAGAACAGTCATGGCCCAAGCCGCAGCCGTGGCGAAAAAGCCCGCGCCACCCCGGCGGCGCCGCGGCTCAGCCACGCCACGCAGTCTCCCGTATCTGCTGATCGCCCCGGCGGGACTGCTGATGCTCGGCTTCATCGCCTACCCGGTGCTGAGCGTCTTCTACTACAGCCTGCAGGACTACAACCCCACCAAGCCGTGGCGGAACGGCTACGCGGGCTTCGAGAACTTCGTGCACGCCTTCACCGAGGACCCGCTGTTCTGGGACACGCTGGTCTTCAGCGCCAAGTGGGTCTTCGTCGAGGTCGGACTGCAGCTGCTGTTCGGTCTGGCGCTCGCGCTGATCGTCAACCAGACCTTCGTGGGGCGGTCGCTCGGCCGCGCGATGGTCTTCTCCCCGTGGGCCGTCTCCGGCGTGCTGACCTCCGCGATCTGGGTGCTGCTCTACAACTCCCAGACGGGCATCACCCGTTACCTCGCCGACGTGGGCATCGGCTCCTACGGCACCAGCTGGCTGTCGGACACCGGAACCGTGTTCTGGGCCGCGATCGTCGCCGACCTGTGGCGCGGTGTGCCCTTCTTCGCGATCCTCATCCTCGCCGACCTCCAGTCCGTCTCGAAGGACCTCTACGAGGCCGCCGAGGTCGACGGGGCCAGCCGGATCAAGCAGTTCTGGCACATCACCCTGCCGCACCTGAAGGACGCGATCATCCTGTCCACGCTGCTGCGCGCGGTGTGGGAGTTCAACAACGTCGACCTGCTCTACACGCTGACCGGCGGCGGACCCGCGGGCGTGACCACGACGCTGCCGCTGTACGTCGCCAACACCAGCGTCGAATCCCACAACTTCGGTTACGCGTCGGCCCTGACCACGGTCGCGTTCGTGATTCTGCTCTTCTGCTCGATCGTCTATCTGCGACTGAGCAAGTTCGGAGGCGAGAAGTGATCACCAAGGAGGCCACCGAGGTCCCTTCCACACCCGCGACCGCCGTCCCCGAACCGCCGAAGCCGGCGAAGACGCGGCACCGCGCCTGGGACGAAGCTCCCCGCTGGCAGATCTATCTGCCGCTGGGCATCTACCTCGTCTTCACCCTGATCCCGTTCTACTGGATCCTGCTCTTCTCCCTGCGGCCGTCCGGCTCGACCACGCTGGTGCCCTGGCCGATGACCTTCGACCACTTCGAAAAGGTGTGGACGGAGCGCAGCTTCGGCATCTACTTCCAGAACAGCGTCCTCGTCGGTGTCGCGACCCTGTTCATGACGACCCTGGTCGCACTGGCCGGCGGCTACGCGCTCGCCCGGTTCAACTTCAAGGTCAAGCAGCTCTTCATGCTGGCCCTGCTGTGCTCCCAGTTCGTGCCCGGCGCGCTGCTCCTGGTCCCGCTGTTCGAGATCTTCGCCGAGCTGCAGATGATCAACTCCCTCGGCAGCGTCATCATCGCGGAGACCGTCTTCCAGCTGCCGCTGTCGATCATCCTGATCAGCAACTTCATCAAGAACGTGCCGTACTCCCTGGAGGAGGCCGCCTGGGTCGACGGCTGCAGCCGGATGAAGGCGTTCCGGATCGTGGTCCTGCCGCTGCTGCGGCCAGGCCTGATCGCCGTCGGCTCCTTCGCCTTCGTGCACTCCTGGAACCACTTCCTGTTCGCCCTGATGTTCCTCAACAACCAGGAGAAGCAGACCATCCCGGTCGGCCTCAACACCCTGATGGGCGCGGACAGCGTCGACCTGGGCGCGCTCGCCGCGGGCGGCATCATCGCGGCCGTACCCGTGGTGATCGTGTTCGCCTTCATCCAGAAGTGGCTGATCACCGGCTTCAGCGCGGGGGCGGTGAAGGGATGAGACTTCGTCACATCGTCGCCGCAACGGCCCTGCTGGGGCTGCTCGGCGTCCCCGCCCACGCCGACGAGGCCCGCGACATCAGCCGCGACACGCTGCCCGTGAACGGCGGCTGGGCGGCGGCCGACGGTGGTACCACGGGGGGTTCCACCGCCGACGACGCCCACGTCTTCACCGTACGCAACCGGAGTGAGCTCGTCCGCGCCCTCGACGGCGGCAGCGCCACCCCGAAGATCATCAGGATCGCCGGAACCATCGACGCCAACACCGACGACGACGGCGACCGCCTCAGCTGTGCCGACTACGCGACCGACGGCTACAGCCTGAAGAAATACCTGGCCGCCTACGACCCCCGCACCTGGGGCTCCGCCAAGCCCAGCGGCCCGCAGGAGCAGGCCCGCCAGGAGTCCGCCGCCAAGCAGGCCGAGCGCGTCGAGCTGGCTGTCGGCTCCAACACCACCATCGTCGGACTCGGCGACTCCAAGAACACAGCAGTCCTCAAGGGCGGCAGCCTCCAGCTCAAAGGCGCGGACAACGTCATCATCCGCAACCTCGAACTCCGTGACGCCTACGACTGCTTCCCCGTCTGGCAGCCCAACTCCGGCGGCCTCGGCGACTGGAAGACGGCGTACGACAACATCTGGCTGCGCGGCGCCACCCATGTGTGGATCGACCACGTGACCGTCAGCGACAAGGGCCACCCGGACGAGAAGGAACCCACCTACTTCGCCCGCAACTACCTGCGCCATGACGGCCTGCTGGACATCACCAACGCCTCCGACCTGATCACCGTCTCCTGGAGCCGGTTCGCCGACCACGACAAGGCGATGCTCATCGGCAACGGCGACACGGCGACGGGCGACCGCGGCAAGCTCCGCGTCACCCTGCACCACAACGAGTTCGAGTCCGTCGTCCAGCGCGCGCCGCGGGTCCGCTTCGGGCAGGTGCACCTCTACAACAACCGGTACGTCGTCCCGGCCGACGGCCACGACTACCGCTACTCGATCGGCGTCGGCACCGAGTCCGCGATCTACGCGGAGAACAACGCCTTCACCACCCCCGGCCATATCGAGGTCGCCGACCTGGTCAAGAGCTGGAACGGCACCGCCTTCCATCAGTCCGGCACCCTCTGGGGGTCCCCCCGGACGGAGTCTGGGGGAGGTTACCGGGTGGACCTGCTCGCGATCCACAACGCCTACAACTCCGGCAGCGAACGTGATCTCACGGCCGACGTCGGCTGGACACCCACCCTGCACGGAGAGATCGACAGCGCCAAAGCGGCCGACCGAGAGGTGGCACGTGGCGCGGGCGCAGGGAGGATCTCATGAGCACTGCCGTACCCGTCGTCCTGGCGGGCGCGCGCGGCCACGGCCGCTGGCACCTCGACAACATCCGCCGGCTCCAGGACAAGGGCATCGTCCGGCTGGCGGGCATCTGCGAGCTGACCCCGCTGACCGAGGACGAACTCCCCGAGGGCATCGTCACCCCGGCGGGCGCCCCCGAGCAGTCCGCCGACTTCGGTGCTCTCCTCGACTCGACCGGCGCACAGGTCGCGGTGATCTGCACGCCGATCCCCACCCACGCCGACCTGGCGCTGACGGCCGCGCGCAGGGGCGTGCACCTCCTGCTGGAGAAGCCGCCGGCCCCCTCGTACGCCGAGTTCCGGCGCATGGCCGACGGGGTCGCCGAGGCCGGGGTCGTCTGCCAGATCGGCTTCCAGTCGCTGGGCTCGCACGCCGTGCCCGCGATCCGCACTCTGATGGCCGAGGGCGCCATCGGTGAGGTCGTCGGGATCGGCGGCGCCGGGGCCTGGGCGCGGGCCGAGGCCTACTACCGGCGGGCGCCCTGGGCCGGCAAGCGACGGCTGAACGGCGTCGACGTGATCGACGGAGCCCTCACCAACCCGCTCGCGCACGCGGTCGCCACCGCCCTGGCGCTGGGCGGCTCCTTCCGCGCCGAGGACGTCACCGACATCCAGACCGAGCTGCTGCGCGCCAACGACATCGAGTCCGACGACACCTCCTGCGTCCGCGTCACCACCGCGCAGGGCCGTCCGGTCGTCGTCGCCGCGACGCTCTGCGCCGAGGACCCCGACGAGCCGTACGTCGTCGTCCACGGCGAACGCGGCCGGATCACCTTCTGGTACAAGCAGGACCGCGTCCTGCTCCAGCGCGCGGACCACGGTCCCGAGGAGTTCGAGTACGACCGCACCGACCTGCTGGAAAACCTCGTCGAGCACCTCACCGACGGCGCCGACCTGCTGGTCACCCCGGACACGACCGGCGCCTTCATGAAGGTCGTCGAGGCGATCCGCCTGGCCCCCGACCCGGCCCCGCTGCCCGAACAGGCCTGGCAACTGCTCCCCGACGAGCGGCGCCGGGTCGTGCCCGGCATCGATGGCCTGGTCGCGGCCGCCGCCGACACCCTCGCCCTCTACTCCGAGCTGGGCGCCTCCTGGGCCCTCCCGGCGAGAAAGAAAGAGGTGAGCACCTGATGCCCCCCCACGACACCGCGGTGCTGCGCGTCGCCGGCCGCCCGGTCGGCCGGTACGTCACCCGGCCCGAACTGCCGGTCCGGCTCTCCCCGCGCCCGTACCTGCACCCCGTCACCACCCTGGCCGGCACGGCTGTCACCGAGCTCAGCCCCGCCGACCACACACACCACCTCGGCGTCGGTGTCGCCGTTCCCGACATCGAGGGGTACAACTTCTGGGGCGGACGCACCTACGTCCGCGGCCAGGGCCCGACCGAGCTGGACAACCACGGCACCCAGCGGCACAGCGCCTTCCAACTGCGCGACCCCGACGGCTTCGTGGAGGAGCTGCGCTGGGTCGCCGCCGGATCCGAGCTGCTGCGCGAGCGCCGTACGGTCGCGGCCACCGAACTCACCGACGCCGCCTGGGCGCTGGACTTCACCTTCTCGCTGACCAACGTCACCTCCGGGACCCTCTCGATCGGCAGTCCCGCCACCAACGGACGCCCCGGCGCGGCCTACGGCGGCTTCTTCTGGCGGGCCCGCAAGGAGGACTCGGCACCCGACGTCTTCACCCCGGAGACCGAGGGCGAGAAGGCCGTCCACGGCGACCGCGCCGACTGGCTCGCCCTCGTCGGCGCGAGCTGGACGCTGGTCTTCGCCGGCGCCACGGACCGGACCCGCCGGGATCCGTGGTTCGTGCGCACCGCCGAGTACCCGGGCGTGGGCTCGTCCCTGGCGTACGACGAGCAGGTGCCGATCGAGCCGGGTGACACCGTCGTACGGCGTGTCGTCACGGTGGTGGCCGATGGCCGCCTGGACCGGGACGCGGCCGCTGCCCTCGTGAGGAAGGCAGTGAGCCCATGACCACCTACACCAATCCCATCCTCAACGCCGACTGGTCCGACCCGGACGTCGTCCGCGTCGGCGACGACTTCTACCTGACCGCGTCCAGCTTCGGCCGCGTCCCGGGACTTCCCCTGCTGCACTCCCGGGACCTGGTCAACTGGACGCTGGTCGGGCATGCTCTCGAACGCCTGGAACCGGCGGGCAAGTTCAAGGCACCCCGCCACGACTGCGGCGTGTGGGCACCCTCGCTCAGGTATCACGACGACCGCTTCTGGATCTTCTGGGGCGACCCCGACCAGGGCATCTTCCAGGTCAACGCCCCCGAGATCCGGGGCCCGTGGACCCGCCCGCACCTGGTGAAGGAGGGCAAGGGTCTCATCGACCCCTGCCCCCTGTGGGACGACGAGACCGGCGAGGCCTACCTCGTGCACGCCTGGGCCAAGTCCCGCTCCGGCATCAAGAACCGTCTCACCGGCCACCGCATGCACCCCGAGGGCACCGAACTCCTCGACGAGGGCAAGGTGATCGTCGACGGCGACCGCATCCCCGGCTGGTTCACCCTCGAAGGGCCCAAGCTCCACAAGCACGACGGCTGGTACTGGATCCTGGCGCCCGCCGGGGGAGTGGAGACCGGCTGGCAGGGCGCCTTCCGCGCGCGCGGCTTCTTCGGGCCGTACGAGGAGAAGGTCGTCCTGGAACAGAAGGACACCGACGTCAACGGGCCGCATCAGGGCGGCTGGGTGCGCACCCCGTCCGGAGAGGACTGGTTCCTGCACTTCCAGCAGCGCGGCGCCTACGGCAGGGTCGTCCACCTGCAGCCGATGCACTGGGGAGCCGACTGCTGGCCGGTACTCGGCGACGACGGCGCCCCCGTCGCCGTACACGAGCGCCCCGACCTGCCGCCGCAGCCGACCGCCGCGCCCGCCACCGACGACGACTTCCCCGGCGGGCGGTACGGCCGCCAGTGGCAGTGGACGGCCAACTCGCAGCATGGCTGGGCCACCCAGCACTCCGGGGACGGGCTGCGGCTGACCTGTGTCCGCTCGGCCGACGCGCACGACCTGCGCAAACTGCCGAACGTGCTCACCCAGCGGCTGCCGGGCACGCCGTGCGCGGTCGAGGTCGAGTTGCGGCTCGACAGCGAGGAACCGGGGGCGCGGGCGGGGCTCGCGGTGCTCGGGGACGCGTTCAGCTGGATCGGGCTTCAGCGGGGCGCGGACGGGGTGGTGCATGTCGTGCACCGGTTCGCGGAGGCGGTTGCGGAGAAGGAACGGGACGCCGATCATCCGCGGCCCGCGCCCGAGGGACGGGTGCGGCTGCGGATCGAGATCGGCGCCGGGGCGCGGTGCCGGTTCTTCTACGACAGCGGCGACGGCCTGCGGTCATCGGGTCCCGTCTTCGCCGCCACCCCGTGGCGCTGGGTCGGCGCCTTACTGGGGTTGTTCGGTCTCGCCGCCGCCGGTCAGGGTCACGCCGGCGCGGCGACGTTCACGCAGTTCAGGATCAGCGCCTTGTAACCACCCCATTTGTACGTTTTTTGGGAGCCGCAATGACGCACCTCCATAGCAAGCGCTTGCCAGGAATAGGCAGAACCCTGGCCGCCGTAATGGCCCTGGTGGCAGCCCTGGGCCTCGGGGCGATCGGGGAGGCGAAAGCCGCCCCTGCCGCCTCGGACACCACGACGTCGGCCGCCCGCTGGACCGACCGACCCCACGGTTTCGCCTCCCTGGCCGGCGGCACCACCGGCGGGGCGGGCGGCGAGGTCGTCACCGTCACCGACCAGGCCTCGCTGGTGAAGTACGCGGCGGCGGAAGAGCCGTACGTCATCCGGGTGTCGGGGTCGATCGACGCCGAGCCCTTCGGCTCGGACATCGTGGTGACCTCGAACAAGACCATCATCGGCGTCGGCGACACCGGCGAGATCGTCCACGGCGAGCTGCATCTCAACCCGGGCACGAGCAACGTCATCATCCGCAACCTGACGATCCGTGACAGCTATGTCGAGGGCGACTGGGACGGGAAGACCACTGACTTCGACGCGATCCAGATGGACACCGTCGACCACGTCTGGATCGACCACAACCGCCTCACCCACATGGGCGACGGGCTGCTCGACATCCGCAAGGACAGCCAGTACATCACCGTCTCCTACAACGAGTTCAGCAACCACAACAAGGCACTCGGGATCGGCTGGACGACCAACGTCCAGACGCAGATCACCATCGACCACAACTGGTTCACGGGGACGAAACAGCGCAATCCCTCCGCCGACAACTGTGCCTACGCGCACCTCTACAACAACTACTTCTCGGACCAGGTCGACGACGGCGATCCGCTGTGGACGTACGGCAGTTGGTCGCGCGGCCGGACCAGGATGGTCATCGAGAACAGCTACTACGACGGCGTCCAGCACCCCCACCAGGCCGATGTCACGGCCGAGTTGGTGGAGCGCGGGTCGATCCTGAGGAACACGACGGGCCGGCACGACGAGTGGGGTGCCGCCTTCGACCCACGCGAGTTCTACGACTACCAGCTGGATCCGGCGGCCGCCGTACCGGCGCTGGTCACGCGGTTCTCCGGGCCGCAGAAGCCGATCGGTGACTCGGTGACGCTGCATGTCCCGGGCGACTACCCGACCGTGCAGGCAGCCGTGGACGCCGTGCCCGACGGCAACGCGAGCTCGGTGACGATCGCCGTTGCGCCGGGGACGTACCGCGCCAAGGTCCTCATCCCCGCGAAAAAGCCGAACATCGTGCTGCAGGGGACTGGACAAGATCGGTCGGACACCGTCATCGTCTACGACACGCCCGCCGAGTACGGCGGCTCCACCGGGAGCGCCACCGTACGCATCGCCGCGAACGACATCACGGCGCGCAACCTCACCTTCAGCAACGACTTCGACGAGGCCGCGTACGAGCTGAAGGGCGAGCAGGCGCTGGCGATGAAGACGACCGGCGACCGGATCGTCTTCGAGAACACCGCCTTCCTGGGCAACCAGGACACCCTGATGACCGACAGTCCCAGGCTGACCACCGTCAGCCGGGTCTACATCCGCGACTCGTACATCGAGGGCGACGTCGACTTCGTCTACGGGCGGGCGACGACCGTGATCGAGCGATCCGTCATCAAGGCCCTCAGCCGGGGGTCCAGCACCAACAACGGTTACATCACCGCCGCCTCGACCTGGACGGGGAATCCGTACGGCTTCCTGATCACGCGGTCGGAGGTCGTCAGCGACGCGCCCGACGGGAGCTTTCACCTCGGGCGGCCCTGGCACCCGGGCGGTGAACCACAGGCCGTCGCCCAGGTGCTGATCCGGGAGACCGAACTGCCGGCGGCGATCAAGTCCTCGCCCTGGACCGACATGAGCGGGTTCTCGTGGAAGGACGCGCGGTTCACCGAGTACCAGAACTACGGACCGGGAGCGGCTGTCACCGCGGACCGGCCGCAGATGAGCGACGAGGGCGCCCGAAGCCACACCGTCGCCGACTACCTCAAGGGCACTGACGGCTGGATGCCGTACGCCCGTCTCTGACCCCCACAACTTCACATCTCTGTTTGATCCAGAAGAAGAGAGCCGACCATGAAGATCAACAATCGCAGGAGCAGCACAGGCGGGCGTCGCATGCCGACCGCCGTCGCCCTGAGCGCCGTGCTCGCCCTGACCGCCACCGCCTGTGGTGACAGCGGCACGAGCGGCGACACGGGCAACGAGGGCAGCGGCACGGGAGAGATCGTCTTCTGGGACAACAACGGCGGTGTCCGCACCGACATCTGGAAGAAGATCATCACCGACTTCGAGAAGGCGAACCCGGACATCAAGGTCAAGTATGTCGGTATCCCTTCCACCGACTACCAGTCCAAGGTGGACACCGCCATCCAGGGCGGCGGCCTGCCGGACGTCGGCGGCGTCGGAGCGGCGATGCTCGCGGGCTTCGCCGCGCAGGACGCGCTGGAACCGCTGGACGACCGGTTCGGCAAGTCCTCCCTGAACGGCAAGCTCAACGAGAACATGCTGACGTCCATGAAGGCCGCGGGCGGCGGTGACGAGAAGCTGTACTCGGTTCCGACCTCTGCGAACAACGGTGTGCTCTACTACCGGACCGATCTGTTCGACAAGGCCGGCCTGGACGAGCCCGTCACCTGGGACAAGTTCTACGAGGCCGCGGAGAAGCTCACCAACACCGGCAAGAACGAGTTCGGTTACACCATCCGCGGTGGCGCCGGCTCCATCGCCCAGGCGCTGGACGCGATGTACGGACAGTCGGGCATCACGTCCTTCTGGGACTCCAGCGGCGAGAAGACGACCGTCAACGACCCGAAGAACGTCGAGGCGCTGGAGAAGTACGCGGCCCTCTACAAGAAGGTCACCCCGGCCGCCGACCTGAACAACGACTTCACCAAGATGGTCGCGCAGTGGGACTCCGGCACGATCGGGATGCTGAACCACAACCTCGGCTCCTACCAGGACCACGTCAAGGCGCTCGGGGTCGACAAGTTCCGCGGCATCCCGCAGCCCACGGGCCCGGGCGACAAGCGGGTCCAGGTCTCCAACCCGGTGGACGGCCTCAGCGTGTTCAAGAGCTCCGAGAACAAGGAAGCCGCCTGGAAGTTCATCGAGTTCGCCGTCTCGCACGAGTCGAACTCCAAGTGGAACGAGTCGGCCGGTGCCATCCCGTCCCACACGGAGGCCGCCAAGGACGCCTGGATCTCCAAGGCCGAGCCGACCAAGCTCGCGGCGGAGGCGCTGAACGACGGGTCGACCACGATCGTGCAGCTGCCGTACTACCTGCCCGACTGGAACGCCGTCTCCAAGGCCGACAACGAGCCGAACTTCCAGAAGGTGCTCAACGGAGACATGAGCGCCAAGGAGTTCCTGGACACGTTGGCCGGACAGCTCAACGAGGCTCAGACCGAGTGGAATTCGCGTAACGGCTGAGAGTTCGGTCGCACTTGTGCGCGGCCGGCTGCGGGTTGTTTGTGGCCGGTCGCGCAGTTCCCCGCGCCCCTCGGGCGTTCCCACCCCCCACGTTCGAAAGGCACCGCTGAACGACCCTTCCCAGAAAGGCACCTCCCCGTGTCCCTCACCCGCAGACAGGTCACCCTGGCGGCCATGGCCGCCGCTCCGCTCGCTCTCGCGGCCACCGGTACCGCTCACGCCGGCTCAGCGCACCGCCCCCGCACCCTCTTCATCGCCGGTGACTCCACCGCCGCACAGAAACACGCCGACGCCGCGCCCGAGACCGGGTGGGGTATGGCTCTCCCCTTCTTCCTGCACAAGGACCGTCCCGTTTCCAACCACGCGGTGAACGGACGCAGTTCGAAGAGCTTTGTCGATGAAGGTCGCCTTGATGTCATCCTCGCCGCCATCCGGCCCGGCGACTTCCTGCTGATCCAGTTCGCGCACAACGACGAGAAGGTCGGCGACGACACTCGGTACACCGAGCCCTGGACGACGTACCAGGACTATCTGCGCATGTACATCGACGGTGCCCGGGCCCGTGGGGCGTGGCCCGTGCTCGCCACCCCTGTCGAGCGTCGCCGGTTCGACGCGGCCGGCAACGCCAGGCCGAGCCACGGCGAGTATCCGGCGGCGATGCGTGCGCTCGCCGAGCAGGAGGGCGTGCCGCTGCTCGACCTCCAGGCCCTGTCCCTCGCGCTGTGGCAGCAGCTCGGCGTCGAGGAGACGAAGAAGTACTTCAACTGGACCGCCACCGAGCAGGACAACACGCACTTCAACCCGCCGGGCGCGATCGCCATGGCGCGACTGGTGGCACGGGAGCTGCTGCGCACGCGCGTGCTGGCCCCGCACGACGTGCACCGGCTCGACGAGGTGATCCCGGAGTCCTGGATCACCTGGCCGGAAGCCGCCGCGTAGCCCGCTCACCGAGCGCAGAGACAACACCCAATCCCCGATCGCACAGAAGAGAGCCGCACAATGAACAGACGTATGTGGCATGGGCATGCCATGAGAAGAATGGCCGTGCTGACCGGCTGCACCGCCCTCGTCCTCGGCGTCACCGGCACCGGTGCCCAGGCAGGCTCCCGGGACGTCGGGCGGGACGTGCTCGCCGCGAACGACGGCTGGGCCTCCGAGGGCGCCGGCACGACCGGGGGGTCGGCCGCCGACGCCGAGCACGTGTACACCGTCACCACCTGGGCGGAGTTCAAGCGGGCACTCGCCGATGGCGGTGACGCACCGAAGATCATCAAAGTCAAGGGCATGATCGACGCCGTGTCCGAAGGCTGCGACTCCTTCGCCGCCGACGGTTACGACTTCCAGCAGTACCTCGCCGACTACGACCCGGCCGTCTGGGGCCACGACACTCCGGTCAGCGGCGAGCAGGAGGACCTGCGCGACGCGTCCGCCGACAACCAGAACAAGGCCATCAAGGCGAACGTCCCCTCCAACACCACCATCGTCGGTGTCGGGAAGGGCTCCGGGATCCTCGGCGGCAGCCTCCAGGTCAAGGGCGTCGACAACGTCATCCTCCGCAACCTCACCGTCGAGGCCCCGATCGACTGCTTCCCGCAGTGGGACCCGACCGACGACAACAAGACCGGCGCCTGGAACTCCGAGTACGACGGTGTCGTCGTCTACGGCTCCACCCATGTGTGGCTCGACCACAACACCTTCACCGACGGGCGCTACCCCGACAGCACCCTGCCGTCGTACTTCGGGAAGGTCTTCCAGCAGCACGACGGGCTGGTCGACATCGTGCGCGGCGCCAACTACGTGACCGTGTCCTGGAACTCCTTCAAGGACCACGACAAGACCATGCTGATCGGCAACAGCGACAGCGCCGCCGCGGACGACGCCGGCAAGCTCAAGGTCACCCTCCACCACAACCGCTTCGAGGGCATCGTCGAGCGCGCGCCGCGCGTGCGGTTCGGGCAGGTCGACTCCTACAACAACCACTTCGTGGTGACCGAGGACCAGAAGTTCGGCTACGTCTTCGGCATCGGCATCGAGTC
The DNA here is from genome assembly GCF_042870755.1 of Streptomyces sp. NPDC006365. Lineage (NCBI taxonomy): Bacteria > Bacillati > Actinomycetota > Actinomycetes > Kitasatosporales > Streptomycetaceae > Streptomyces > Streptomyces sp. NPDC006365. The sequence continues at coordinate 117,399 of NZ_JBIAHS010000014.1, read as the reverse complement.
GCGGCTGTACGCCACCGACAACGCGTTCTCCCTGCCGGCCGGCGTCAGCGCGGCCCGGACGCTCAAGAAGTGGAAGGAGGCGCCGCTCACCGCCGAGAACAACTACGTCAACGGCAAGCTGACCGATCTGATCGCCGTCCACAACGCCGAGATCCCCGGCGAGACCCTCCAGCCGGGTGCAGGGTGGACGCCGACCCTGCGGACGAAGGTCCACGATCCACGGGCGGTCCCGTGGATCGTCGGCGCCCTCGCGGGCGCCGACCGGCTGTACTGACGTACTCCGACGGGCCGGGGCGCGCGTCGGCGCCCCGGCCTCAGCAACCCCCTCCGCGAGGCAGTACCCGACCACCCTGTGCACGAGCCGCACCTCGAAGGAGCACAACCATGCCTTCACCCCACCTCCAGCTGCCCTTCTCCAGAAGGGGATTCCTGATGGCGAGCGCCGGTGCCGGCGCCGCGCTCGCCCTCGGGGCGGTCCCCGCACGGGCCGCCGACGCCCGGTCCTGCTCCTTCGGCCGTTATGGCTCCCCGGCCGACCGCCTGACCGAGCGAACCCTGTACGTCGACTCCCACGGCCAGGGCGACTTCACCACCGTCCAGGCCGCCGTCACCGCCGCGACCGGCAGCGGCTGGACCCTCGTCATCGCGCCGGGCACCTACCGGGAGACGGTCTCCGTCGACCGCTCCCGCACGGAGATGACCTGGCTCGGCGCCGGCGACGGCCCGCGCGACGTCGTCATCGTCTACGACAACGCGGCCGGCACTCCGAAGCCCGACGGTTCCGGCAACTACGGCACCACCGGCTCGGCCACCACCACCGTCCGGGCAGACGGCTTCACCGCTCACCGGATCACCTTCGCCAACGACTTCCTCCGCGAGGAGCACCCCGAGATCAGCGGCACCCAAGCCGTCGCCATCAAGGTGCAGGGCGACCGCTCGGCCTTCCACCACTGCCGCTTCCTCGGCCACCAGGACACGCTGTACGCCGACTCGATGGCGCTCGGCACCTTCGCCCGGCAGTACTTCGCGCACTGTTACGCCGAGGGCGATGTCGACTTCGTCTTCGGGCGGGCGACCGCCGTGTACGAGCACTGCCGCTTCCACACGCTGGCCCGAGACGTGGACTTCACGCCCAAGGGCATGGTGTTCGCACCGTCCACGGCCGGTGCCAACCCCTATGGCTACCTGGCCGTGAAGTGCCGTATCACCAGCGGCGCGGAGGACGGGGCGTACAAGCTGGCCCGGCCCTGGGTGCCGAGTTCCGACACCACGGCGCGGCCTGCCCTTGTGGTCCGAGACACCTGGATGGGGCCGGGCATCGACGCTGCCGCACCGTACACCAACATGTCCTCCGGCTTCCCCTGGCAGGATCAGCGGTTCGCGGAGTACCGCAACACGGGGCCCGGCGCCGAGATTCTCGTTCCGGAGAACCGGCCTCAACTGACGGACGAAGAGGCCCAGTTGCACACCCGTAAGACGTACCTCGGGGACTGGAGGCCCTATGAGCGTCGATGGTGACCGCGCTCCGGTCGGGAGGCGGGCCTTCGTCGCGGGAGCGGGCGCCGCGGTGTGGGCCGCACAGTCCGGTAGCGGTATGTCCGGGCCCGCGATCGCCGCCGAGCCACCGGCCGACGCGGCGGCGATCGCGGGCTCAGCGGGGGCGGGCGGAACAGGAGGCATCGTCGAAGGCAACCTCCCGGACTTCTACCCTGCCCTCAAGGACGAGCTCCGCTTCCCCCTCGCCTGGGGCAACTCCACGATCCGCGACTTCCGCGCCTGGCGCCGTGCCGCCCGCGCCAAGGTGGAGGAACTGCTCGTCGCCGGTCGCGACGACACCGCCTACGCGCCCGAGTTCGGCGATCGCGCCGAGGCCGACGGGTATACGCGGGAGCTCGTCACCTTCGGGCTCACCCGCTACGGCCGGGTCCGCGGAGCCCTGCTCACCCCGCACGGCACCGGCCCCTTCCCCGCCGTGCTGCTCCTCCACGACCACGGCTCGAAGTTCGACATCGGGAAGGAGAAGCTGGTCAGGCCCTGGTACGACGGTGAGGCCCGGTTACCGTCCGCGCTGGAGTGGGCAGAGCGGTGCTTCAGCGGGCGGTTCGTCGGTGACGAGCTGGCCCGGCGGGGATACGTCGTACTCGCCGTGGACGCCCTCGGCTGGGGCGACCGGGGACCGCTCGTCTACGAGCAACAGCAGGCGCTCGCCGGCAACTTGTACCACCTCGGCTCGTCGCCCGCCGGGCTCATGGCCCGCGAGGATGTACGCGCCGCCCGTTTCCTGGCCGGCCTCGACCGCGTGGACCGGCGGCGCGTCGCGGCCCTCGGCTTCTCCATGGGGGCCTACCGGGCGTGGCAGACCGCCGCGCTCAGCGACGACATCGCGGCCGGGGCGAGCGTGTGCTGGATGACCGGGCTCAAGGAGATGATGGTGCCCGGCAACAACACACTGCGTGGGCAGTCCGCGTTTCACATGCTTCACCCCGGGCTTGCCCGCCATCTCGACATCCCGGATGTGGCCGGTATCGCCGCGCCCAAGCCGTTGTTGCTCTTCAACGGTGGACTGGACACGCTGTTTCCCCCGGAAGGGGTGCGGGTGGCTTACGGCAAGATGCGCTCCGTTTGGCGCGCTTGTCATGCCGAGGAGCGGTTGCGGCTGAAGACGTGGCCCGAGTCGGGCCATGTCTTCAACTCGCGTATGCAGGACGACGTTTACGCGTGGCTGGACGAGGTCCTGTGAGGCATGTTCGACGCTGCGGGTTCGTCGTGCCTGGTCGCGATCCCGCAGTGGGCAGATGTCCTCGCTGCCGAGGACTGGCTCAAAGCCATCGCACCGCAATAGCGGGAGGCCGCCCGGACCGTCACATGCGGGGCAAGACGGCATCGCCTCCCGTCGGCCGGGTGAAGTCAGCCGGCGGAAAAATGAGCTGCCGCCCCGTCCGAAGGCCGGCACCGGCGCGAAGGCCGGCGGTGTCGTCCCCGTCGCCGACCCCTTCGGTCTGGCTGTCGCCCAGGATGGCCCCCGCGCCGGGCTCGACCCGCTCAGGCCAGCAGGACGTCCTCACCTGCCGTCACGGGGACGACCTGCCTGGCCGACGGCGCCTCGGCCTTCACCGGTGTCCCGAAGTCCGACAGCGTCATCGTCGTCATGGCCTTCATGCCGCCGAAGTAGGACAGCCGGGCCTGGACGGCGCGCCCCTTCCCGTCGACCCACACGTCCGCGTAGACGGGCATGTCGTCGCCCAGCTTCTCGCGCAGGTCGTCCAGTCCCTGTTTCGTCTGCGTCGTCATCCGGAGCGTGGCGGTGGCGTGGTCGATCGTGCCCCGGTAGTGCACCGCGGGGGCGTCGTTCACCTCCTCCTCGCCCTCGTTCGACACCTGCCGCATCGCCTTCATCTGGCGGAGCAGGTGCTCGGGGTCGTTCAGCGGCGCCCGCAGGAAATAGCGGGTCAGGGCCTCGCTCCGGGCGGCAGAGGCCCACTTGCCCTCGTCCACCGTCCGCGAGCCCCGCACATAGACGGTGTCGCCGACGAAGACCTCCTCGATGGGGTCCATGCCGCTGTCCTCAAGCTCCACCGTGAGCCGGCCCCTGTCATCCGCCAGGTCGAAGGCGCCGGCGATCGCGAACACGTACGTCGTGGGGCTGTCTGCGGACCGCAGCTCGATCTTCTCGTCCACGCGGGCGCTCTCCGCGCTCGTCCTCTCGATCGCGGCGCGCACGGCCGCGCCATGATCTACGGCCTTCTTCGCCTCGTCCCCCGAGTCAGGGTCCGGACCGCCGGAACAGCCGGTGCATAACAGGAGCACAGCGGCAGAGAGGAGGTGGGCGCGGCGCATGGGTTCTCCGAGGAATCGGTACAGCGGCAGGGGGGGAGCCCGAGAGGGCCTGGAGATCTTCGCACGAAACCGGTGACGGGGGCCGGGGATTTCGGCCTCGGCGCCCTGTTCTTAGGGCTTCTGATGTGACATCGGGTGCGAGGAGCGGCGCTCTCTGAGTCACTCGCCCGTCTCGTCTCACGCCGAGGCTGAAAGACAAGCTGACCCGTCGTCGCGCACCTCGGCAGTCGGTGCTGGACCTGTGATGCGGCTGTGACCCGGAACTGTGGCCTCCAGCACAGTCGGATCCATCGGGCCCTGATGAGCTGGCCCGATGCGCAGAGCCGCCTCCCTCTTACCGGTCCTCGCCTCAAGTCTCGCCCTCGCGGCGTGCGGGCAACAGGCCGACCCGCCCGCCTCCGACGCGCCCGTCTCCGACGCGCGGCCCACCTCGTCGGACGATCCGAGGTTCAGTCCGCTGGCCGCGTACGACATGTCCGAAGACGAGAGCCGTACGGTCGGCAAAGCCCGGTGGACGCTCGCCAAGGAGTGCATGGCCGGCCTCGGGTTCGACAGCCTGAAGAACCTTGACACCGACCCCGTACCCGCCTGGCCCCAACGCCCATCCGGCACAGGCGTGTTGCTGGCCATCGCGTACTCCTTGGACGACTTCCGCTATGGCATCCAGGACCCCGGGCAGGCCGCGCGGTACGGCTATCGGGCGGTGGAGGCCGAGTACAAGCGCCGCTACCCGGAGAAGAAGTGGACTCTGTCCGAATACCTCGCGCTCACCGGCCAGTTCGTCGAGGACGAGCCGAAGACCGTCCAGGGCCACCGGATCCCCGAACGCGGCTGTCTCGGCGAGGCGAACCGCACGATCTACGGGACGGACCCTGAGGCCCGCAAGGACCCGGTCCAGGACCTGGAGACCAAGAGCCTTGAGCAGGGCATGCAAGACCCCGCCTGGACCAAGGCGGACAAGACGTGGTCGGTCTGCATGCGGAAAGCGGGCTACCGCTACGCCACTCCCAAGGACGCCGAGACCGACCCCGACCGCTGGGAGCTGGAGGAACGGCGGACGGATCCGCAGTACGACCCCACCGAGCCGTCCGCCCTGGACAAGAAGACCGCGACCGCCGACGCCCGCTGCAAGCAGCAGACCGGCTATGTCCGCACCGTGCACGCCGTCGACATACGCGTCCAGAACCAGCTCATCGCCAAGAACCGGACGAAGCTCGAGGAACAGCGCCGCTGGAACCACGACGCGGCCCGCAAGGCCCACGACATCCTCGAGGACCGGTCGTAGAGACCACCCCGGGCCGCCATCGTGACGTGCTCGGTGACCACCGGTCGTTTGAACAGGCCGGTGGCCACCTGAACACTCACTTTGGGGCGCGGGAACGCGCCGGGCTTCGACAAGTCCGCTTAGCGGGCCCGTACCGGCCTGATCGACTCCAGTGTCGGTATCACCGGCTTGATCGTGCCGTCCCCCGCGAACTCCATGCGGTCGATCGTGGTCTCGCGGTGGGTGCCGTCGCCGCCCGACTTGCCGGGGCCGTTCAGGGCGAAGCGGTGGTAGACCATGTACCAGTCGTCCGTGCCGGGGGTGTTCACCACCGAGTGGTGGCCGGTGGCCTTGATGCCGTACTCCGGCCGCTTGGAGAGGATCGTGCCCTTCTTGGTCCAGGGGCCGAGCGGGGACGAGCCGGTGGCGTAGGCGACGTGGTAGTTCTCGCTGCGCGTGTCGTCCTCGGACCACATGTAGTAGTAGGTGCCCTTGCGCTTGATCACGAAGGCGCCCTCACGGAAGTTGTCCGGGGTGATGTCCTTCACCTTCGTCGCGTCGAAGGACACCATGTCGTCGTTCAGCGGGACGACATAGCCGCGCCCGTTGCCCCAGTAGAGGTACGACTTCCCGTCGTCGTCCGTGAAGACCGAGGGGTCGATCATCTGGCCCTGGAACTGCCCGCCCTTGGCGACCAGCGGCTTGCCCAGCGCGTCCTTGAACGGGCCGGCGGGGGAGTCCGCGACCGCGACGCCGATCTGCTGCTCGGCGCAGAAGTAGAAGTAGTACTTGCCGTTGCGCTCCGCGATCGCCGGTGCCCAGGCGTTCTTGTCGGCCCAGGACACGTCAGGTCCCAGGTCGAGGATCTCGCCGTGGTCCTTCCAGTGCACCAGGTCCTTCGACGAGAAGGCCTTGAACTTGGTCCCGCTCCAGCCGGGGAAGCCGTCCGTGGTCGGGTAGATCCAGTAGCGGCCGTTCATGTACTTGACGTCGGGGTCCGCGTAGAGGCCGGGCAGGACGGGGCTGCGGGTCGGCACCGCCTCGACCGTCCAGGTGCGCTTCGTGCCGTCCGCCGCCGTGACCGTGTACTTCTGCGGATTGCGGAAGTCGCGGCGCGTGCCCGACTTCGGGCTCACCGTCGCGCCCTTGCCGACCCACAGCTGCGGGGCCAGCCGCCTCAGGTCGGCGTCGGGCTCCATCGGCAGGACGACCTTGTTCTTGTCCTCCGTGACGATCGCGTAGCCCTCCTGGTCCTTCGCCGTCACGTCCACGATCGAGGTGGGGCTCGCGGGATACGCGGCCAGCAGGCGGTCGTACTCCTTCTGCGTCACCGGCATGACCGTGCCGTGGCGCGGGCTGGTGGGCAGCTGGTAGTTCTGCGACGGGGTCCACTTGCCGGAGTCGAGGTCGGTGGTCTCGAAGGGGAGGTAGCCCCGGCCGCCGTACTCGTCGATGAACAGGTACCACTTCTCCTCGGTGTTGGACTTGAACACCGTCGGGCCCTCGCCACGGTCCATCGCCCCGCTGCCGATGCAGTCCGCGACGAAGTCGTACTTTGTGGAGGTCAGCGTCCTCGACTTCTCCCCGGTGATGTACTTCGCGCAGGGGCTGGAGGAGTTCGGGTCGCGCTCGTCCTTGGTGTAGCGGTAGTAAGTGCCCTTGTGCTGCACGACCGTTGAGTCGATGACCGAGTAGCCCGGGTCGTTCCAGACCTTGGGCTCGCTGAAGGTGCGGAAGTCCTTCGTGGTCGCGTACATCATCTTGTTGTACGTCGAGCCCGTGTGGTCCGGGTCGTCGTCGGCGTACAGCTTCGAGGCCCAGAAGACGACGAACTCGCCGAGCCTTTCGTCCCAGTACGCCTCGGGGGCCCAGGTGTTGCCCGCGTTGTCGGGGGAGACCTTCGCCAGGCGCTGGTCGGTCCAGTTCACCAGGTCCGTGGACTCCCAGACCATGATGGACTTGCTGCCGTGACGCTGGACGTCGTCCCAACTGCCGCTGCTGTTCTGGTACATGCGCAGATCGGTCGCGATCATGTAGAACTTGTCGCCCTCCGGGGCGCGGATCACGAACGGGTCCCGCAGGCCCTTCTCGCCGGTGGTGGAGGTGAGCACCGGCTTCCCGGCGTTCAGCTCCCGCCAGTGCAGCGGGTCGTTGCCTCGGCTGAGGGCATAGCGGATCTGCTCGCCGTCGGCCGTGCCCTCACCGGTGAAGTACGCGAAGAGATAGCCCGCGTACTTCGGCTTGGCCTTCTGCGAGGCTCTGTCAGCTCTGTCCACTGGTTGTGCTCCGGATTGTGCGGGACTGGGCGGGGCTGCCAGGAGGCTCAGTATCAGGGCGAGCAGCGCTGACAGAGAGGTCAGGAGCGTGCGGGCGGTGCGGGGGCGCATGACACATCCTGTGGGGGTCTGGTGGTTTCTGTTGGGCTGAACTGACCTGGAGTTTCACCAGTGGGAGACGGTGCGTCAATCGGTGCGACGGGGACCGGGATGATCGAAAGTTTCGATTCCTTTTCGGGTGGGCGCGGCAACCTTTTCCGGCCATGGCGGCGACCTGGGTGTACAGAGGCGGCCCCCGGGCCTGCCTCCCGTCCCCGACTCCTAGGAAAGGAACGCGCCGTGCTCCAGAGCACCGGACGCCACCGCAGGACGCGCACTCTCTCCATTGCCGCCGCGGTGTCCGTAGCCTCGGGGGCGGGTGGCGTCTACCTCGGACTCTCGAACGACGGAGCCGACGCCGCCGCCGTCCAGACCGTCACCGTGTCCAGCACCGCTCGGCTGGAAGCCGCCGTCAAGGGCGCCACGGCCGGCACCGTCATCCAGGTGCGCGGCGGCACGTACTACCCGACGAAGAGCCTCAGGTCCTCGGCGAGCGGCACCAGTTCGGCCCGCATCACCTTGCGGGCCGCTCCTGGGGCGAAGGTGAGGATCGACGGCTCGAAGCTTCCCGACGGCTCCTGGCTGGCCGGGATCTACGGCGACTACTGGACCGTCGAGAACATCACCTGGCAGAACGCGCCGGCCCATGGCTTCGTCGCCACCTCCTCCGTCGGCGGAGTGTTCAGGAACCTCGTCACCGCGAACAACGGCGACTCCGGCTTCACGCTGCGCGGTGACGGCACCACGGACAACCTCGTGCAGAACCTGGACAGTTACGGCAACTACGATCCGTCCGGTCACGGCCAGAACGCCGACGGGATCGCCGTCAAGTTCGGCTCCGGCACCGGCAACAAGATCACCGGTGCCCGCCTCTACAACAACTCGGATGACGGACTCGACTTCTGGCAGTTCTCCAGCCCCGTCACCGTCGAGCACTCCTGGGCGTTCGGAAACGGCGAGAACCGCTGGAAGGACCCCGCCTTCGACGGCAACGGCAACGGCTTCAAGCTCGGCGGCGGAGGGGCCTCGGTCGCCCACCTCGTGAACAACAACGCCGCCTGGGACAACAACAAGCACGGCTTCACCGAGAACTCCAACACCGGTGCCATGAGCCTGAACCGCAACACCGCGTATGCCAACGCCGGCTCGGGCTACTACTTCGCCACCGGCAAGGCCCGGCTCGGCAAGAACCTCGCGGTGCGCAACAACGACGGTCTGGGCAAGCTCGGCCCGTCCACCGTCTCCGCGGGCAACAACTGGGACGAGGGCATCGCCGCCCCCGCCTTCAAGTCCACGAACGCGTCCACCGCGTACGGCGCCCGCAAGGCGAACGGCTCACTGCCCGCGACGACGTTCCTGACGACCGGCTCCACCACCATCGGTTCCACGATGAACTGATCCTCCCGCTCCCCCCACGGGCCCACCCCCCACGGCCCACGGGAACGCCCCCACCGGCTGCATCCGGCGGGGGCGTTCCCCTTGCCGCTGGCCCTCGTGGGGGGCTCAGGCCAGCAGGTCGATGCAGTCGAACGACGTGCCGGGGCTGAGGAAGGCGGATCCGGAGGAGCCGCTGACGATGTTCAGCTTCAGCACGTTGTACTGACCGGTGTCCGACTTCCACGCGCTCGCCGGCACGTTGTAGGTGAACGTGTGGTTGTTGCCCCGGTACGAGCCCGTGGTCAGGGACCGCGTCGAGGGCTGCGACGGCGCCGAAGGGAGCGCCGACACCCAGTCGTTGACCGTCGCACGCGGCCGCCCGTTGATGTAGGCGGTCGTCACGCCGACGCGCAGGGTGTGCGCGGCGGCGGCCTGGGCGGCGGTCAGCTTGAAGTACACGAGGATGCCGTCGTTGACGTCCTTCCACATGTACGCCGGGAACGACGCGGCCTCGCCACCGCTGCCGACGACGACGTTGCCGGTCCACTTCGACGCGCGCACGTCGGACGGATGCGCGTACGTCATCAGCTTGGCGTTCTTGAACTCGCCGGGCGTACCGTCCCAGTCGCCGAGCCGCCAGATCGTCTTCGCGGTGCTCGGATCGCCGCTGATGGTCAGGGAGTTGAGAGCGGTGGTGCCGCCCGCCGTCACCTTCACCTCCTGGGTGTGCACGGCCAGTTCGCCCTTGAAGACGGTCAGCGTGTACGTCCCCGGCAGCATGCCCGGGCACGAGAAGGCACCGGTGCCGGAGGCGGCCTTCGCCCAGAACTGCGCGTCCTTGTTGGCGAAGCCCACGGTGTACGCGTAGTCGGCGTTCATGCCCTTGAGCCCGACGCCCGACACCTTGCCGCGGCCGGACTTGCCGACCCAGCCTGAGATGCCGAGGCCGTCCACCCACGAGGTGTCGAGGTTCTTCGCGAACAGCGACGCCGAGGGCGTACCACCGTCCGTGAAGGCCAGCACGTACGGACCCTGCAGACCGAAGCGCATGGCCTCGGTCTGCGACTGGTTGTAGTGCAGGATCTCGTACAGGCCCACTCCGCCGTCGTTCGAGTGGCGCAGCAGCGAGCGGTAGAACGGGCCGCCCGAGGCCTTCTCGTGGTTGGAGCGCACCATCCAGAGCCCCACCGAGCCGGTGGTGTAGCCGACGTAGTCATAGTCCATGACCCGCGTGCCCGAGTAGTGCTTGGAGCGGGTCTGGCCGTTCGGCTTCTTCCACACGTCACCGGCCTCGATGACCGTGTCGGCCGCCTCCACCCAGGAGTCGGGACCCTCGTTGGGGAAGATCCCGGCCTTGATCCGGGCGATGTAGCGGGTCGCCGTGAACGACGTGTCGGCCTTGTTCGTCCACATGTAGACGTTGTTCTGGCCCTTGCGCGCCGCGTAGTAGTGCCGGAGCGTGCCGTGCGCCACCGAGACCAGGATGGTGTTCCCGGACTGCTTGATGCCCACGGTGGACGCGCCGAGCCCCGACTCCACATGCGAGTGCTTGCCGCCGTAGCCCTCGTACTCCTTGCCCTTGTGGACCAGCGAGGTCAGATCGCCGGTCGACTTGGAGACCTTGAAGACGAGGGAGGCGCCCGTGTCGATGACATGGTTCTTGCCGTCATCGGAGTGGCCGAAGGTCGCGGCCGACGCCGAGGAGAGCAAGCCGGTGCCGGCCGCGACCGCCGCGCCGGAGCCGGCCACGCCCACAGTGGACGCGGCAAGCAGCCGGCGACGGGTGAGGTGCTTTCTGTGCCTGCTCAAGAGTGGTGCTCCTGGTGCGGAGTTACGTACCTACTTGTACGTGATGTCGGATGGCTTGTAGTTGCAGTGGGTGCCGTCTGCGTCCGAGCCCGCCTCCTCCGGCTCGTCGCCGCTGTTGTTGCCCTTGTACTTCTGGCACGGCACGATCTCCTTGCCGCTGTCGCCGGTGATCGTCACCTTGCGCAGGGCCGCCGAGTCGCCGTAGTTGCTGTTGATGCCGACCAGACGTCCACCGGGAGCGGTCACATCCAGGCCGTTGAAGATCACGCTGCGCTTGTACTGCGTCGAGCAGTTGCCGCAGGAGCGGTAGAGGGTCTTGAAGTCCTCCGCCACGAAGTTCGAGACGACGAGCTTGCCGCCGCCGTTGTGCTGGAGGACCTTGTCCGCGGCGTGCCTCGCGCCGCCGCCCTTGATGGTGAAGACGGCCGATTCGCCGCCGCGGAACGTGGCGGCGTCCTCGCCGACGTCCTCCCACCAGACGTTCTGCAGCGTGCAGGTGCCCTTGCAGTGGACGCCGTCGGCGCCGGGCTTGCCGATGACGACGTTCTTCAGCGTCGCACCGTCCGCGAGTTCGAAGATCGGGTCTCCGCCCTCTTCCTGACCGTCACCGGCCAGGTCTCCGCTGCCGTAGAAGCGCTTCATGCCGCCGTCCCGGACACCTTCCACCGGGATCGTCTTGGAGACCGCCTCGCTGCCGTTGGGGGTCGGCCATCCGGCCGCGGCGTTGGCTGACGACATCATGGTGCCGGCGAAGACGGCGGCTCCGGTCAGTCCTAACGCGGACAGGCTGCCGACGATGGTGTGTGTCCGGCTGAGCTTGCGGCGGTGGCGGGCGCGCTGCTGTGTTTCTGAACTCATGTCCCGTTTCCTTGAGTGGGGGGAGAGACCTTGCGTCTCCCTGGTTGCCACCCGGAGGGAGCGGGTTGCCGCTCCTCGGAACTTTTTTGCAGTCGCCGCTCGTTATGAGCTTTCCGAACCGGGGGTCATGAGTCGCCGCCGGTAGCAGGCTCCGTCGGTCATGAGCCTCGGTCAGGAGTCTTCGTCGTCGGAGTCCTGGCCCACGAAGTCGCCCTGCACACCCACCTGTTCGCCGTCGGCCGTCGCGGTCGCCGCGTAACGGTCGTCGCCGGCGTCACGGCCGCCGCGGTCGTGGTCGTACTGCCCGGCGAACACGAACTCACCGGCCGGGACCGTACGGCCCTCCTTGAGTTCCCAGGTGTAGACGACGAAGCCGTCCCGCTCGCCGACCGTGTGCTCGAAGTCGGCCTCGGGCAGCGAGCGCCAGGCGCCCGTCGAAGTGACCCCGCCGGTCTGCTTGACGCGCAACTCGACGGTCAGTGAGGTGAGTTGCTTGTCCGACTTCACGGTCACATTGCTCTGCGCCCAGAAGACGTTGCTGTGCGGATCGACCGAGCCGTCCGACCACAGCGGGCCGTCCTCGGTGCCGGCGTCCGCGGGCGGAGTGACGGCCGGGGGCGGCTCGGGCGGCTTGACCGGCGGCGACTCGGCCGCCGTCGGCTTCTCGGGGCGCGGGGAACTCGTCGGATCCGGCGGGATCTCGCCGCGGCGGGACTCCTCCGGCGACGGTTCGGGAGTCGGCGTGACCGCGACGGTCTGCTGGGACTTGTCGTCGTCCTTCAGCGCGGACGCCGCCGCATAGCCGCCCACCGCGAGGACGCCCGCGACCGCGGCCGTGGCACCGACGACCCGCGCCCAGCCGAGCAGCGGGGGCCGCTGCGCGGGGCGCCGGGAAATCTCGGAGTCGGCCATGCCGCGCTCGATGCGGGCCAGGATGCGCGCACGGTCGGGCTCATGAGCGCCGGCCGCATCATGCAGCCGGGCGCGCACGTTGTCGTCTGCGGCACGTGCGTCGCGCTGCCCCGTCATGGGTTCCTCCCTCCGGCCCCACCGGTGCGCAGCACCGCCGCGTGCACACGGCTCGGGCTGTCCGCACTGCCCAGCAACCGCTGCAACTCGGCCATTCCCTTCGACGTCTGGCTCTTCACCGTACCGACCGAGATGCCGAGAGCGAGCGCGGTGTCCTTCTCCGAGAGGTCGAAAGCATGCCGAAGCACCACACATGCCCGCTTGCGGAACGGCAGACTGCGCAGCGCCCCCTGGACATCGACCACGGCCGGCACATCCGGGTTCTCGCTGCTCTCGTCGCGCTGCGACCAGAACAGCGTGATGCGTCTGCGCTCACGCACCGCGCTGCGGATCCGGCTGCGCGCCAGATTGGCGACCACTCCGCGCGCGTACGCCACCGGATGGTCCGCCGCCCGCACCCGGTCCCAGCGGTGCCACATGGCAAGCAGCGCGTCCGCCGCCAGATCGTCGGCGGCGTCCGAATCACCGGTCAACAGGTGGGCCAGCCGCGCCAGTTCGGCATAGTGCCGCTCGAAGAAGTCGTGGAACTCCACGGAGGCTGCGTCGTCGACGACCGTGCCCACGGGCGACCTCTCCCCTGCTGAATCCGGACAGTGCGGTTGACCTGCGTGCGCCGTGCCTGCGTAGTGCGTATACGGACCCCGTGTGTCACCCGTGAAGGAATGGTGCGCCTGTGGGTGAGATTCGAGAGAGTAGCAGGCGCTCGTACAGGACTTCGAAGGTCGTGCGGTAGGCCGAACTCGGTTCCGTACGTGATTCCGTAACACGGAGAAAACCCGAAGGCGGAGCACGGCGGGAACAATCCAGCCAGCATCCGCACAACCAGCACGCAGGAACGAGGAGCATCCGCATGTCCGGAGCACAGAAGGTGGCCGACCGGCCGAGTGCCGCACCACCCCCGGCGAACAGCGTCGACCGGTTCTTCAAGATCTCTGCCCGGGGATCCACCTTCGCCCGGGAGATCCGCGGCGGTTTCGCCACGTTCTTCACGATGGCGTACATCCTTGTCCTCAACCCCATCATCCTGGGCAGCGCCGAGGACAAGTTCGGGCAGCGGCTCGACAGCGTCCAACTGGTCACCGCCACCGCCCTGGTGGCCGCCGTGATGACCGTCATCATGGGCATCGGCGGAAATCTGCCGCTCGCGCTCGCCGCCGGGCTCGGCCTCAACGCCGTCGTCGCCTTCCAGATAGCCCCGCTCATGAGCTGGGCCGACGCGATGGGTCTGATCGTCCTCGAGGGCCTGCTGATCTGTGTGTTGGTGGTGACGGGCCTGCGCGAGGCCGTCATGCACGCGATACCTCAGCCCATGAAGCAGGCGATCAGCGTCGGCATCGGCCTGTTCATCGCGTTCATCGGCTTCGTCGACGCCGGGTTCGTCAGCCGCATCCCGGACGCGGCGAACACCACGGTGCCCGTGCAACTGGGCGCCACGGGCGCGCTGACCGGCTGGCCCATGCTCGTCTTCTGCCTCGGGGTGCTGCTGACCATCGGGCTGCTCGCCCGCAAGGTCAAGGGCGCCATCCTGATCAGCATCGTCGCCATGACGCTCCTCGCGATCGTCATCAACTCGGCGGCCGACATCAAGACTTGGGGACTGACCACGCCCGACTGGCCGGACAAGGTGGTCGACACCCCCGACTTCGGGCTGATCGGCGACTTCAGCCTGTTCGGCGCCTTCGGCGAGGCCGGCGCGATCACCGTAGTCCTGCTGGTCTTCACCCTCATCCTCTCGGACTTCTTCGACACCATGGGAACGGTCGTCGGCATCAGCGCCGAGGCGGGGCTGCTGGACGAAGAGGGCAAGGTGCCCAACCTGGGCCGCGTGCTGCTGATCGACGGCGCCGCCGCGGTCGCGGGCGGCGCGTCCTCCGCCTCCTCCTCGACCTCGTACATCGAGTCGGCGGCGGGCGTCGGCGAGGGCGCCCGTACGGGCTTCGCCAACCTGGTCACCGGCTCACTGTTCGCCCTGGCCCTCTTCATGACCCCGCTGCTGACCATCGTCCCGCTCCAGGCCGCGGCCCCCGCCCTGGTCGCGGTCGGCTTCCTGATGATGACTCAGGTCAAGCACATCGACTGGGACAAGTACGAGATAGCCATCCCCGCGTTCCTGACGATCGCCGTGATGCCGTTCACGTACTCGATCACCAACGGCATCGGGGCGGGCTTCGTCGCCTACGTCCTCATCAAGTCGGTACTCGGCAAGGCCCGCGAGGTCCACTGGTTGCTGTGGGGCGCGTCGGCGCTGTTCCTGGTGTACTTCGCGATCGACCCGATCGAGCAGCTGTTGGGCGTATGAGGCCCTTGAGGCTGTGACGTGCGAAGGCCCCGGCGCCCGCCGGGGCCTTCGGATGGTTCTGCAGTGCCTAGTCCTGGAGTGCCGCCTCCATCATGGCCTTGGCGACCGGCGCGGCCAGCCCGTTGCCGCTGACCTCCGACCGGGCCGCGTTCGACTGCTCGATGATCACAGCGACAGCGACCTCCTTGCCTGTGGAGTCGTCCTTCGCGTACGACGTGAACCAGGCATACGGCGTCTGGCTGTTGTTCTCGCCGTGCTGGGCCGTACCCGTCTTGCCGCCCACGGTCGCGCCGTCGATCTGCGCGTTCGTACCCGTGCCCTCGTCGACGACCGTCTGCATCGCCGACTGCAACTGCTCGGCCGTGGACGAGCTGACGATCTCCTTGGTGTCCGTGTTGTCGTCGTAGTTCTCCAGCACGTTCCCGCTCGCGTCGCTGATCTGCGACACCATGTGCGGCGAGACCAGCTCACCGCCGTTCGCGATGGCCGCCGACACCATGGCCATCTGCAACGGCGTCGCCGTGACGTCGAACTGTCCGATGCCCGACAGCGCGGTCTGCGCCTCGTCCATGCCGGACGGATAGACGCTCTCGTACGCCCGCACCGGGACGTCCTGCTCCGCGTCGTCGAAGCCGAACTTCTCCGCCATCTCCTTGACCTTGTCCTGGCCCAGGTCGACGGCCATCTTCCCGAAGACGTTGTTGCACGAGTACTGCAGAGCCACCCGGATCGTGGCGTCCTCACAGGGCGCCGACGGGTTCTCGTTGTCCAGTACGCGGGTCGTTCCCGGCAGCGGGTACGGATTCGGGCTGTCCGTCTTCTCGTCCACCGACGAGTACAGCCCGTCCTCCAGCGCGGCGGCCGCCACGACCAGCTTGAACGTCGAGCCCGGCGGCAGCGGCTGGCGCAGCGCCCGGTTCGTCATCGGCTTGTCGGGATCCTTCGTCAGCTTCTCCCAGGCGGCGGAGTCGTCGGAGCCGCTGATCTCGGACGGGTCGTACGAAGGGGTCGACACGACACCGAGGATCTTGCCGTTCGTCGGGTCGATGGCGACGGCAGCGCCCTTCGTGTCACCCAGCGCCTCATACGCGGCCCGCTGCACATCCGGGTCGATCGTCGTGACCACGTCGCCCGGGTCGGCACGCTTGCCGGTGATCGTGTCCACCGGGTTCTTCAGCCGGTTGTCCGTGCCGTCGAGCAGGTCCTGGTAGATGCCCTCCAGCTGCGTCGCCCCGTACACCTGCGAGCTGTAGCCCGTGACCGCCGAATACAGCGCGCCGTCCTTGTACGCCCGCTGGTACTTGAGGTCGCCGCCGTCCGTCTCCTTGGACCCGGTGATCGACTCGCCGGCCACGATGATGCTCCCGAGCGGGTACGCGTACTGCTCGATGACGTTCCGCCGGTTTTCCTTGTTCTCCGCGAGCGCCCTGCCGTCGTAGAACTGCACCCAGGTCGCCCTGACCAGCAGGGCGAGCACGAGCAGCAGCGTGAAGACGGAGGCCCGTCTGATCGTCGTGTTCATCGCGCTCTGGAAGACGAGCGAAACGCGGGGACGAGTTCCCGCCGGCCCGGCTTTCTCATCCGGGCTTCATGAAGCCGCCCGTCCACGGACTTCAGCCGTCCAGGGTGAGGACCACCTCGTCGATCTCCGCCCCGCGTGCGTTCGCGTACCCCCTGGCCTGCGCGGTCACGTGGAAACCGCACTTCTCCAGGACACGGCGCGAACCCGCGTTGTCCGCGGCGGCGCGGGCGTACAGCGGGCGTTCGGGGACCTCGGCGAGCAGGGCCCGCAGGGCGCGCGTGGCGATGCCGCGCCCCCAGTACGCGCGGTCGATCCAGTACGTCACCTCGCGCTCGCCCGGCTCGCCGTACACCGCCGCGTTGCCCACGACGTCACCGTCGGCGAGGACCGTGCGATTGACCACGTCGGACGAGGCGCGGATCCGCTTCCAGTGGGCCTCGAAGGCATCCCAGTCGGCCGGATCCCTGGCCGTGAACGCGGCCATCCGAGCGGCCTCGGGATCGTTCATCTGCCGAAAGAACACCGGCAGATCACTGTCGTGGACCTCGCGGAGCACGATCTCCATGTCAGAGCCTCCGGGTGGCGAGCGTCAGCCTGTCGCGGGCGTCGAACAGGGCGTCCTTCACCATCTGCTCGTGCGCGGGTGTCAGCCGCGCCACCGGTACGGAGCAGCTGATGGCGTCGCGCGCGGGCGTGCGGTACGGAATCGCGACGCCGAAGCAGCGCAGCCCCAGCGTGTTCTCCTCGCGGTCCACCGCGAATCCCTGCTCCCGCACCTGGTGCAGCTCCTCGATCAGCTTCTCGCGGTCGGTGATCGTGTGCTCGGTCAGCGCGGGGAGGGTCTCCGGCAGCAGCTTGCGTACCTGTTCGTCGGTGTGCGTGGCCAGCAGCGCCTTGCCGAGCGAGGTGGAGTGGGCGGGCAGCCGGCGGCCCACGCGCGTGAAGGGGCGGAGGTAGTGCTGGGACTGGCGGGTGGCGAGATACACCACATTCGTGCCGTCGAGCCGCGCCAGGTGGATCGTCTCCGTAGTGTCGTCGGAGAGCCGGTCGAGGGTCGGTCTGGCCACGGCCACCACCTCGTCGCCGTCGATGTATGACGTCCCGACGAGGAGGGCGCGCACCCCGATGCCGTACCGCGTGCCCGTCGCGTCCGTCTCGACCCAGCCGAGCTCGACGAGCGTACGGAGCAACATATACAAACTGGACTTGGGGTAACCTACGGCCTCCTGCACGGAGGCCAAGGAGTGCATTCCTGGTCGGCCGGCGAAGAACTCGAGCAGTTCCACGGTCCGCACCGCGGACTTGACCTGCGCCCCGCCGCCTGTCTCGCCAGCCGACATCGCCCTTGACCCCTTCGTTCGACGGGAAATAGTCTCCGAGACATATTCACCATCAGAGACAGTGTTCAGCATATCGAACGCCCTGGTGAGTGACACAAGAACTGCGGCATCACATAAGAACTGCGGCATCACATCTGGAGGGACCCGCGGTGGCAGCAGCACCAGTCTGGAGTGTCGACCCCCGAACCGGGAAGCAGCGTGAACAGGTTGCGGTGGAGGCAACAGCCCAGGAGGTGGACACGGCTGTCCGCGCGGCCCACGCCGCCCGGGGGGCCCTGGCCGACCGCACGGTCCGCTCGGCCTTCCTGCGCTCCGCCGCGGACCTGCTCGAAGGCGCCAAGGACCACCTCGTGGAGGCCGCCGACGCGGAGACCGCGCTCGGCCCGGTCCGGCTCACCGGTGAACTCGCCCGTACCTGCTACCAGCTGCGGGCCTTCGCGGACATCGTCGACGAGGGCGCGTTCCTCGACGTCGTGATCAACCACCCCGACGACACCGCGACGCCGCCGATCCCGGACCTGCGCCGCTACAAGGTGCCGCTGGGTGTCGTCGCCGTCTACTCGGCGTCGAACTTCCCCTTCGCCTTCTCGGTCGCGGGCGGCGACACCGCGAGTGCGCTCGCCGCGGGCTGCCCGGTCGTGGTCAAGGCGCACCCCGACCACCCGGGGCTGTCCGAGCTGGTCGCGGCGACGCTGCGACGGGCCGCCGAGCTGCATGACATCCCCAAGGGGGTCGTCGGGCTCGTGCACGGTTTCGAGGCGGGCGTCGAGCTGGTCAAGCATCCGCTGGTGTCGGCGGCCGGTTTCACCGGTTCCGTACGGGGCGGTCGTGCCCTCTTCGACGCGGCTGCCGCCCGGCCCGTGCCGATCCCGTTCCACGGCGAGCTGGGCTCGCTGAACCCCGTCGTGATCACCGAGGCCGCCGCCGCCGAGCGCGCCGAGGCGATCGGTACGGGGCTCGGGGGTTCCATGACGCTGGGTGTCGGCCAGTTCTGTGTGAAGCCGGGGCTCGTTCTCGCGCCGACGGGTGCGGCGGGGGACCGGCTGGTGAAGTCCCTCACCGACGCGGTCAGCGACACCGACGCCGGCGTGCTGCTGGACCACCGGATGCGCGACAACTTCGTCGCGGGTGTTGCCGAGCGGGCCCAACTCCCGGACGTGGACGCTCCGGTGACGCCGGGCGCGGGCAGTGAGCACACGGTGAGCCCCGGATTCCTGACCGTGCCGGCAAGCAAGCTTGTCGCCGAGGGTGAGCATGATCTGCTCCTGGAGGAGTGCTTCGGGCCGATCACCGTTGTCGCCCGGTACGAGGACGACGCGGAGGCAGGCGCCGTCCTCTCCCGGCTGCCCGGCAACCTCACCGCGACCGTGCACCTCTCCAGCGAGGAGGCGGCGGGCGAGGGCCGCGGCGCCGAGATCCTCGCCGAGCTGACGCCGCTCGCGGGCCGCGTGCTCGTCAACGGCTGGCCCACCGGTGTTGCCGTGGCTCCGGCCCAGCATCACGGGGGCCCGTACCCTGCGACCACGTCGACGTCCACGTCTGTGGGCGGTACGGCGATTGAGCGGTGGCTGCGGCCGGTGGCGTACCAGAACGCGCCGGAGGCGCTTCTCCCCGCCGAGTTGCGCGACGACAACCCGCTGGGGCTGCCGCGGCGTTTCAACGGCCGCCTCGAGCGGTAGCGCTCCGCTGGGGGCGGGGGCTGCGGGTAGCGCCGTAGGGCGTGCCGGTTCGTCGCGGACTGCGAGTTGTTCGTGGCTGGCCGCGCCCCGCGGCGGAGCCGCAAATGTCGCAGCCCCGCGCCCCTGTCGGGGCCTGCGGCCCCTCAAGCGGGCGCGGTTGTGAACCTGGGAGACTCTGCGCATGGACCTCGAAATACCCGAACTTCCTTTCCCCCTCCGCTCCTACGGCCCTGATGGGCACTGGTCGTACGAGGACGGGGTGCTCACCGGGTGGGCGGGGGCTCGGCAGGATCGGTTTGTGTCGCCCACCGGAGAGGCTCTGGATCCCGCGGCCGACGCGCCTCGGTTGCTGGGGGCGCCGGAGGGGGACTTTCAGCTGATCGCTCGTGTCACTGTGGGCTTTGCGGGGGCCTTTGACGCGGGGGTGCTGTACGTGCATGTGGCGGAGCGGGAGTGGGCCAAGCTCTGTCTGGAGAACTCGCCGGATGTGCCGACCGTGTGCACGGTGGTCACCCGTGGCCACTCCGACGATGCCAACTCCTTCACCGTGGAGGGAAGTTCGGTCTGGCTGCGGATCAGCCGCACGGGCCGTGCCTTCGCCTTCCACGCCTCCAAGGACGGCAAGCGCTGGACCTTCGTGCGCCTGTTCACCCTGGCTGACGAGAAGGCCTCCGGAGCGGCCCTCGTCGGCTTCATGACGCAGTCGCCGCTGGGGGAGGGGTGCGTGGTCACGTACGACGGCATCGAGTTCCGCCCTGACTGGCCGGCGGACCTGCGGGACGGTAGCTGATTCCTGACGGCGGGATTTCGCCTCTCCCGCATCGTCGGGCCCCCGTGCCATGCTGCCCAGCATGGCCACCGACGCACACCAGACCCAGACTCTGCCCGACGGCCGCCCCATCCCGCTCCTCACCGGGCCGGAGCTGCCCATGCTGGAGAGCTGGCTCGCCTTTCACCGCGCCACGCTGGAGCTGAAGTGCCGGGGGCTGGACGACAGCCAGCTGCGGCTGGCCTCCGCCGAGCCGTCGGAGCTGACACTGCTCGGGCTGGTCCAGCATCTCGCTGAGGTCGAACGGAACTGGTTCCAGCGGGTGTTCGCCGGGCTCGAGGTGCCGACCGTGTACGGGGGCAAGGTCGGGGACGTGTCCGGCGGCACCACCCTCGTACCGGAGCGTGGGCTCGACGAGGCGCTGGCGAACTGGCGCCGGGAGATCGCCCGGGGGCAGGAGCTGTGTGCGGGGCGGTCTCTGGACGACACCGGACGGATCCCCGACGGTCCGATGGCCGGGGTTGAGGTCAGCCTGCGCTGGATCCTCATCCACATGATCGAGGAGTACGCCCGTCACAACGGTCACGCGGACATTGTGAGGGAGCGTATCGACGGAGTCACCGGAGCCTAATTGAAGAATTCATTCCGCCTTTGATTTGCCATCCACCCGATGCTTGTTCGAGTGCAGCTTCCCGTATTCTTCTGCCCGCTTTTCTCGGCCTTAAACACTAAGATTCCGTGAACGTCAGCCTCGTAATTCGGGCAGGTCTCGTGGTCGTTACGTATATGTGACGCAACACACAGGGTGTCCGCTTCCTCCCGTATTTCCCGGACAAACAGGGTGTTCTTGCCGTCCCGAAGTGCGGCACCCGCGCCCGCGCGATAACATATTAATGGCGCTCATGTAACCCCATCTGGCGATGCAATTTCAACTTTCTCTCGGTAAATTCAATCCGCATGACCGCCGCACAAGCAGACCTGCAAGCGGAATTCTTGGAAATGCCGGAGGGCCTGCGGATCGACCGTCCGGAGGTGGCGGACGGTGCCGCCCTCTGGCGCATCGCCAAGGACTCCAGAACCCTCGACCTGAACTCCTCGTACAGCTACCTCCTGTGGTGCCGTGACTTCGCCGGCACCTCGGTGGTGGCGCGCGACAAGGAGGGGATGCCGGTCGGTTTCATCACCGGATACGTCCGGCCCGAACAGCCGCGAACCCTGCTCGTCTGGCAGGTGGCCGTCGACTCCGCGTACCGCGGGCGCGGGCTCGCCGCCGCCCTGCTGGACGGACTCACGGCACGAGTAGCCCACGACCGCGGCCTCGAAACCGTCGAGACCACGATCACCCCCGGCAACACGGCCTCCGAGCGACTGTTCACCTCGTACGCCGCACGCCACGGAGCGAGCGTCGAGCGTGAAGTGCTGTTCGACGCAGTGCATTTCCCGGACGGCCCGCACGACCCCGAGGTGCTGTACCGCATAGGACCGCTGACCTTCCGGCCGGCTGACCGAGCGTCCAGATCGGGCCACCAGGCCGACTGAGCGGCCAAGCAGCCGGCTGGGCGAACCGGCCGACCACGGCCGATCCGACCAGCAGATCCAGCAGACCGGGCCCGACCACCCGGTCGTAACCCCCAAGACTTCATCTCCCAGGAGGAGATTCGCTGTGACCATCACCCAGCCCGACCTGAGCGTCTTCCAAACCCTGGAGTCGGAGGTACGCAGCTACTGCCGCGGCTGGCCCACGATCTTCGACCGCGCGCAGGGCAGCCGCATGTACGACGAGGACGGCCACGAGTACCTCGACTTCTTCGCCGGTGCCGGGTCACTCAACTACGGCCACAACAACGCCGTACTCAAACGCGCCCTCATCGACTACCTGGAGCGCGACGGCGTCACCCATGGTCTCGACATGTCGACGACCGCCAAGCGAGCCTTCCTCGAGTCGTTCCAGAACATCGTGCTGCGCCCGCGCGACCTGCCGTACAAGGTCATGTTCCCGGGCCCGACGGGCACCAACGCCGTCGAGTCGGCGCTGAAACTGGCGCGAAAAGTGAAGGGCCGGGAAGCGATCGTGTCGTTCACGAACGCCTTCCACGGGATGTCGCTCGGCTCGCTCGCCGTGACCGGCAACGCCTTCAAGCGGGCCGGAGCGGGCATCCCCCTGGTGCACGGCACGCCGATGCCGTTCGACAACTACTTCGACGGCCAGGTCCCGGACTTCCTGTGGTTCGAGCGGCTCCTCGAGGACCAGGGCTCCGGACTGAACCAGCCGGCCGCGGTGATCGTCGAGACGGTGCAGGGCGAGGGCGGCATCAACGTCGCGCGTCCCGAGTGGCTGCGTGCCCTGGCCGAGCTGTGCGAGCGTCAGGACATGCTGCTCATCGTCGACGACATCCAGATGGGCTGCGGCCGTACCGGCGCGTTCTTCTCCTTCGAGGAGGCGGGCATCACGCCGGACATCGTGACCGTCTCGAAGTCCATCAGTGGCTACGGACTGCCCATGGCGCTGACCCTGTTCAAGCCCGAGCTGGACATCTGGGAGCCGGGCGAGCACAACGGCACGTTCCGCGGCAACAACCCGGCGTTCGTCACCGCCGCCGCGGCGCTGGAGACGTACTGGTCCGACGGGCCGGCCATGGAGAAGCAGACCAGGGCCCGCGGCGAGCAGATCGAGCAGGCACTGATCTCCGTCTGCGAGGAGAACCCCGACGACATCAAGGAGTACCGGGGCCGCGGCCTGGTCTGGGGCATCGAGTTCCTCGACAAGGAACGCGCGGGCCGCATCGCCCAGCGTGCCTTCGAACTCGGCCTGCTCATCGAGACGTCGGGCCCGGAGAGCGAGGTCGTCAAGCTGCTCCCGGCGCTCACCATCACGCCCGACGAGCTGGACGAGGGGCTGCGCACCCTCGCCCGCGCCGTACGAGAGACGGCGTAACCGCAACCGCCCGCAGCCTGAAGGAGGCACTGCACCACCGTGATTGTCCGCTCGTTCAAGGACCTCGAAGGCACCGACCGGCACGTCAAGTCCGCGTCGGGCACCTGGGAGAGCAAACGCATCGTCCTCGCCAAGGAGAAGGTCGGCTTCTCCCTGCACGAGACGATCCTGTACGCCGGTACGGAGACGTCGATGTGGTACGCCAACCACATCGAGGCCGTCGTCTGCGTAGAGGGCGAGGCCGAGCTCACCAACGACGAGACCGGGGAGAAGTTCACCATCACCCCCGGCACCATGTACCTCCTCGACGGCCACGAGAAGCACACGATGAAGATCAAGGAGGACTTCCGCTGCCTCTGCGTCTTCAATCCGCCGGTGACCGGACGGGAGGACCATGACGAGAACGGTGTCTACCCCCTGCTGACCGAGGAGGTCTGAGAATCATGACCATGACGCTCACCGATCTGTATCCGAGCCGCGGCGCCGCCGAGGTGTCCGTACCCCGCCAGGACCCGGTCGTGTGGAGCGCGCCGGGCGAGCCGGGCCCGATCGAGGTGGCCGACCTCCAGTCGTTCGAGCGCGACGGCTTCCTCTCCATCGGCCAGCTCATCGACGACGACGAGGTCGCCGTCTACCACTCCGAGCTGGAGCGGCTGGTGAGCGACCCGGCGATCCGGGCCGACGAACGCTCGATCGTGGAGCCGAAGTCGCAGGAGATCCGGTCGGTCTTCGAGGTCCACAAGATCAGCGAGATCTTCGCGCGGCTCGTGCGCGATGAGCGTGTCGTCGGGCGGGCCCGGCAGATCCTCGGCTCGGACGTGTACGTCCACCAGTCGCGGATCAACGTCAAGCCCGGCTTCGGGGCGAGCGGCTTCTACTGGCACTCGGACTTCGAGACCTGGCACGCCGAGGACGGGCTGCCGAACATGCGCACCGTGTCCGTCTCGATCGCGCTGACCGAGAACTACGACACCAACGGCGGCCTCATGATCATGCCGGGGTCCCACAAGACGTTCCTCGGCTGTGCGGGGGCCACGCCGAAGGACAACTACAAGAAGTCGCTGCAGATGCAGGACGCGGGCACGCCCTCCAACGAGGCGCTCACCAAGTTCGCGGAGGCCCACGGCATCAAGCTCTTCACCGGGCGGGCCGGCTCGGCGACCTGGTTCGACTGCAACTGCATGCACGGTTCCGGGGACAACATCACCCCGTTCCCGCGGTCGAACGTCTTCATCGTGTTCAACAGCGTGGAGAACACGGCGGTGGAGCCGTTCGCGGCACCGGTGCGCCGACCCGAGTTCATCGGGGCGCGGGACTTCACACCCGTCAAGTGATGTACGGGCAAGTGACGTACGGATGATGGGCGGCACCCTCGTCGGGTGCCGCCCTCCTCCGTCTGCCTTCGAGTTTGCGCAGTGCTCCGGGCAGGAATCTGCCGGCCTCAGCCGGGAGAGCACTTCAAAGCCAGGACAGCGCCGCCGCCCGCTCCAGTACGTTCCGTACGGCGCCCTCGTCACCCGTCGCGCCTCTCGGGACCTCCTCGGGCGCGTACCGTCCGCCGACGAGCAGGCAGAAGTCGACGGGTTCCAGGACGAGTTCCGCCCGCACCGGCTCGTCCTCGGAGCCGAGCACCCACTGGGTGTCCTCACCTCCGGTCACCGCGAAGAGCACCGGGGGAGCTGTGGTTCCCAGCGCCAGGTCGAGGATGCGGACGGCGAGCCGGACCAACTGCCAGAGGTGCTCCTCGGGCGGGGGCGGTACGGCGAGTCCCAGCGCACGGCCGATGTCGTCCGTGTGGATCCACGCCTCGAAGGCCCGCACCAGGAAATG
This sequence comes from Streptomyces sp. NPDC006365, assembly GCF_042870755.1. Classification (NCBI taxonomy): domain Bacteria; kingdom Bacillati; phylum Actinomycetota; class Actinomycetes; order Kitasatosporales; family Streptomycetaceae; genus Streptomyces; species Streptomyces sp. NPDC006365. Next base: position 92,476 of record NZ_JBIAHS010000014.1, on the reverse strand, counting down.
ATCGGCGACGGGCAGCCGGATCCCCATCAACGTCGTGGCGTGCGCGGCGCGTTCGGGATCTTGGGCCTCGGGCGTCGCCAGCAGCGCGCCGGCCTGTGCGGACCAGTCGGCGACGGACTCCTCTGGCGTGCGCGCGAGTTCATGGGCGATCACCTCGGCGGTGCGCGTGTTCCAGGCATCCTCCCAGCGCGTCCCCTCCGGGACCGTCGACGCGGGCACGCGCGCGGCGAGGCCAAGACGCAGGGCCAACGGCTCGTCGGCGGCGAGGAGATGCGCGACCGTCGCGTGCGCGTCCCAGTCGTGCACGACCGGCGTGCCCCAGCGGCCGTCCAACTCCGGCACCAGCGCCTGGAGTCCGGCGACGGCGGCGGCATACGGGGCGGCGTGCGGGGCGACCCGCGGCACGGCGGGCCGGGCACGCAGCGCGAGGGCGAGTACGCCTCCCGACTCTCCCGAACCGTTGCTCATGGCCGTTCCCCGTGGCCCGTCCAGCAGCCGTACCGTCTCCCGCAGCCGCTCCGCCTCGGCCGCGCAGCTCTCGCATTCGGCGAGATGCCGCGGTACCGCCTTCCCCTCCTCCGGCCGCAACGCGCCGAAGGCCCAGGCCCCCAGCAGCTCACGTACACCGTCGTGATCAGTGGTCACCGCGCACCTCCCTTCCCTGCTTCCCGGCCGCATCCATCCATCATGCGCCCCTTTCCAAGGCCGGATCCGGTGGGTCGGCCATGGACTCGGCCAGCTTGCGTAAGGCGGAGCGCAGCCGGGTCTTGGCGGTGCCTTCCGGAATGCCGAGTTCTACGGCGGCCTGGCGGTAGGTGCGGCCCGCGAAATACGCGAGATGCACCACCTCCCGCTGGGACTGCGGGAGTTCGGCGAGCGCGGAGTGCAGCAGGAGCGAGCGCTCGCGGTCGACGACCGTCTCGTCCGGGCCGGGTCCCGCGTCGGGGATCGCCTGCAGCGCCGAGTCGTCGGCACCGGCGGCCTTGCGGTGCCGGGCCTCGCTGCGCACCCAGTCCACGGCTCGCCGGTGCGCCAGCACGGACAGCCAGGTACGCAGCGAGCCACGACGCGCGTCGAACCCGTACGGCCTGCTCCACAGCTGGGCGAAGACCTCCTGCGCCACATCCTCGGCGGCGGCCGGGCTGCGCGTCACCCGGACCGCCACCCCCCGGACGAGCCCGCTGTACGCGGCATACGCCTCGGTCAGCGCGGACTCGTCGCCGTACACCAGCCGCCGCTGCAACTCCGCGTCGGCAGCCGGTTCGACGGACGTCCCCGTGGTCTCCAACGGCTCCACCGTTCCTAAAGACTGAGTGGGAGGGAGGCCTGGTGCCAGGAGCTGTGCTCAGCCGCGTGTCCCGAACGGTGCTGGGCACGCTGGTCGCCCGCTTTCGCTCCACCGCCGGGCGGCGCGCATCCGGTGCGCAGTCCGGGCAGGTGGGGGCGGGGTTCCTCACGCTGCCGGGTCTCCGGTCGGGCCTGGACAGTCCGATGCCCCGCAGCATCACTCCGGTGCTGCGGGGGCGGTGCCGTCCTCCCCCAGCTACCGCTGGGAGGTGCCCCCAGCCGGATCGGGTGCCCGAGGGCGCGTCGCCCGACCGCGATGCTCGCCGCATCGTGCTGGGAAATCTCGCGCGTCGGGGTGGTCAGCGGTTTCTGCCAGTGCTGGGCACCCCATTTGCTCGTGTACGCCGGGTCGACCGCCACGACGGCGATGTCCTGCTCGGCGGCCATCGCCACCAGCCGGGCCTTGAGGCGGGCGGTGGGGAAGCGGGAGATCAGGCGGCGGAAGCGCTTGTTGCGGCCGTGCTTCTCCCGGCCCTTCTCCGCCGCGAAGTCAAGGTCCTCGATAGCGATCGCGGCGGCCCCGCAGCGGCGGGTGTGGTGCAGCAGCCGGGTCAGCGCATGCAGGATCTGCGCATCCCGGTGCGCTGTGCTGCCCGAGAGGTCGTAGAAGAAGCGCCGCGGCTCACCCACCGGGTTGCCGTGCACGTCCAGCTGCCAGGCGGCCAGGTGGCCGTCGTTCATGTCCACCCCCACCACACCCCGAACCAGCGCCGCCTGCAACGGCAGGACCGGGGCGGCGGCGCGCTGCCAGGACGCGGTCACATACCAGCGGCCGCGCGCCACATCGTGGTGGATGCGGTAGGCCACCGCCCGGTTGGCGGTGGTTCGGTCCCGCCACTCCTGCCCCTGATGCCGGAAGCGAACGGTCGCGTCCAGTACGTACCGGCCGTGCGGGGCGTTGGCCAGGTGGGACAGCGGGGCTGGGAGCTTGAGGGAGAGCCGGCCGGTGTCGGTGATCCGGATGGTCTCGTTGCCGAACCGTTTGCCGGACTCCCCGTCGGCGGCCAGGAACATCCGCTCCGCCTGCCACCGCTCCCGCCAGGCCTGTTCGCTCAGCCCGGCCGCCTCCAGGTGGTGGCGAGTGTTCACGAGGCACTTGCCGCCGCGCACCACGCGCACCCGGCCCGCCGCCCAGTCCGCCTCCACCCCGGCCAGCCGGTCTTTCAAGGTCTGCAGGCGGCGGGACTTGGCATGCCACTCGGCACGCGAACCGTATCCGCGCGCCAGCCCTTCCCGCTTGTTCGCCTTGGCACCCAACGGGCGGGCCAGCCGCGCCTCGATCGAGGCGATCTGCCCGCGCAGCCAGGCCAGGTGGGCGGCCTGCCCGCGCCTCGCCAGCGCCCACAGGTCATGGGTGGCCTTGGTGATACTGCCCGCCCACCGCGCCGACGACCGCCCCGTCAGCTCCCGCTTGCGCACCGCCCACGCGGTCGCATCGTGCGCCACACCCTGCCGGGACCGCTCCGCCAGATCACCCGCGGCCGGCGAACCCAGGAAGACACCGACCTCGGCCAGCACGGCCGCGTCGGTCTCCGAGACCCGCAGCCGGTCCCGGATCGCCACCCCGGCGGGACCGGGCACTACGAACGACGCCGCCAACTCCCGTAGCCCGCCCACCCGTTCACCCCCGCCCGCCTGGAAGGTCTCTGTCACGGCAGTCAACGAGCACCACCCATAAAGGTCACCCATTCGACCCAAGAATCTGCGTTCCCCTCCCGGAGAGCGGAGACCGAGAACGCACCCCATGGCCAGGAAGACCGTCCCGGAGCAGGCGCCAGCCAACCGCATCCGGCCCCGGCACTCACACACGCTCACCACAAGTCACTCCCGCTCAGTACACCGGCAGCAGTCCCCAACTCCCTGGTGCCTTCTTAGCGTCCCCTCCGGGCCCGCGCCAGTGATTCAGGCAGACAGGACGTCCAGCAGGCGGTCGACGTCGGCGGGCGTGTTGTAGAGGTGGAAGGAGGCACGCAGGTTGCCCGCGCGGTTGGAGACCTGGATCCCGGCCTTGCCCAGCTCGGGCTGGAGGTGGCCGAGGCCGGGCACGGACACGATCGCCGAGCCCGGCGCCGGCAGGGCCTCGTGGCCGAGACCGGTGAGCCCCGCCCGGAAGCGGTCGGCGAGCGCGAGGTCGTGGGCGTGCACGGCGTCGACGCCGAGTTCCTCGATGAGTTCGAGGGAGCGGCGCACTCCGGCGTAGCTGAAGAGAGCGGGGGGCAGATCGAACCGGCGGGCGGAGTGGGCGAGTTCGGCCACGGGGCCGTAGCAGCTGTCCCACGGGTTCTCCCCGGCGACCCAGCCGGCCAGGATCGGCGTGAGCCCGCCGAAGTCCTCCGGCACGACCAGGAAGCCCGCTCCGTGCGGACCGAGCAGCCACTTGTAGCAGACGGAGGCGGTGTAGTCGTACGCCTCGGCGTCCATCGGCAGCCAGCCGACCGCCTGGGAGAAGTCGACGTACGTACGGGCACCGTGCTCCCTGGCCGCCTCGCGCAGCGCGGGCAGGTCGGCGATCCGGCCGTCGGCGGACTGGGCGGCGCTGACCGCGACGAGTGCGGTGCCGGGCCGGACGGACTCGGCGATCCGCTCCAGGGGCACGGCCCGGACCTTGAGGTCCGTGCGGACATGGAAGGGGTTCACGACGGAGGCGAAGTCGTCCTCGGCGGTGAGGACTTCGGCGCCCGCGGGCAGTGAGGCGGCGACAAGCCCAGTGTAGGCGCTGACCGAGGACCCGGCCGCCACCCGGCCGACCGGCACTCCGGCCAGCCGGGCGAAGGAGGCCCGGGCGGCCTCCACATCGGCGAACAGCGGGTCCAGCGCACTGCCGTCGGCCCGGAGCGCCGCGGCCTCCTGCAGGGCGGCGACGGTACGGGCCGGGAGCAGCCCGCTGCTCGCGGTGTTCAGAAAGCTGTTCTTCGGGGCGAACTCGGTACGGACGAGGCTCTCGAAGGTCTCCATGAGACCACTGTGAGCCCTCGCCACCTCCTGGTCCATTGCGATTTTTTACGTGATCCCGCTAAGGAACGCTTATACGTCGGCCCCGACCTGCACCGTTTCCTCGTGCTGTCTCTCAGTGCTGCGGCACCGCACACCCGTCGGGACCGCACGCGTCCGCATCGCCGTCGGCCCCGTCGTCGAGCAGCTTGAGCGGTGAGCGGCTTGCCCACGCCTGCTCCAGCGCCTTCCCGAAGACTTCGACGGGCTGGGCGCCGGAGACGCCGAACTTGCGGTCGAGAACGAAGAAGGGGACGCCGTTCGCGCCGAGTTCGGCGGCCGCACGCTCATCGGCGCGGACCTCATCGGCGTACGTGTCCGTGTCGGCGAGTACCTTGCGGGCGGCGTCCGCGTCGAGACCGGCCTCGACGGCCAGGTCCACCAGATACGCGTCGGCGTCCACGTAGAGGGACCGCTCCTCGACGAAGTTCGCCCGGTACAGGATCTGCAGCAGCTCGGCCTGCCTGCCCTGCTCCTTGGCGAAGTGCAGCAGCCGGTGCATGTCGAAGGTGCTGCCGTGATCGCGGCCCTCGGCGCGGTACCCCAGACCCTCGGCGGCTGCCAGCCCCCGCAGATTCTCCTCACCCGCCCGGACCTGCGCCTCGCTCATCCCGTACTTCTTGGTCAGCATGGCTACGACGGACTCCGTCTCGTCCTTGCCCCGCCCCGGATCGAGCTCGAAGGACCTGTGCACCACTTCGACCTCATCCCGGTGCGGAAAGGCGCCGAGCGCCTTCTCGAAGCGGGCCTTGCCCACATAGCACCAGGGGCAGGCGATATCGCTCCAGATCTCGACGCGCATGTCTTCGTCTCTCCAGGCCGTACGGGTACGCGAAGGCTCCCTCCGCTGGGTGTGTGAACGTTCAATCGGCTTAGGTCATTCCCCGTTCACCGCGTAGGTCAGCAAGAGGTGGTGGTCGCCTTCGCGGGGCGGCTGCTCCGGATCGGGGACCCAGCCCTGGCGGGCGTAGAAGACCTGAGCGCGCTGGTTGTCGACGTGCACCTCGAGAGTCGCGGTCCGCTTGCCGTCGGCCAGCCACTGTTCGACGCAGGCCGCGTGCAGCTCGGCGCCGATACCGGAGCGCCAATGGCCGGGGTCGACATGGAGCTGGAACAGCTTGACCGAGTCGGCCGGGGCCCCTTCGGCGGGCCGGAAGGAGGCGATGCCCACGAGACGCGTGGCTCGCACCGCGCACAGCACACGGGTGTCGGGGCGCTCGATGGCACCGCGCCAGACGGCGGGCCAGTCGGTGCCGTCGTCCGGCAGGCCGTCGGGGTAGTACGTGGCGCGGGCACGCCTGTGCAGTTCGGCCACGTCCGCGGCTTCGGCGGGCAGGGCGGTCCTGATCACCAGGGTTCTGACAGTTCGGTGCGTTCTGATCACGCCGCGGAGGACGTGTCCGGTTCCGCCGCGGTTCCGCCGCGTGGCGACTCCCTAGCCCACCACCTTCCCGTTCAGCACCACCCTCCGCGGAGCGGCCAGCACCCGTACGTCCTCCCGCGGATCCCCGTCGTACACCACAAGGTCCGCGGGCGCCCCCTCCTCCAGGCCAGGCCGCCCCAGCCACGCACGCGCACCCCATGTCGTGGCCGACAGCGCCTCGACCGGAGGAATCCCGGCGGTCACCAGCTCCGCCACTTCCCCCGCCACCAGCCCGTGCGCGAGCGAACCGCCCGCGTCGGTGCCGACGTACACCGGGATCCCGGCGTCGTAAGCCGAGCGCACGGTGTCGTACCGCCCCTCATGGAGCCGTCGCATATGGGCGGACCAGCGCGGGAACTTGGACTCGGCGCCGTCCGCGAGGCGCGGGAACGTGGCGATGTTGACGAGGGTGGGGACGATGGCGACGCCATGTGAGGCGAAGAGGGGGATGAGTTCGTCGGTCAGGCCCGTGGCGTGCTCGATGCAGTCGATGCCCGCCTCCACCAGGTCGCGCAGGGACTCTTCGGCGAAGCAGTGTGCGGTGACACGCGCGCCGAGGCGGTGCGCCTCGGCGATGGCCGCCTCGACCGCGTCTCGCGGCCAGCAGGCGCCCAGGTCTCCCGTTCCGCGGTCTATCCAGTCGCCCACCAGCTTGACCCAGCCGTCACCGCGCCGGGCCTCCTGGGCTACGTATGCGACGAGGTCGTCGGGCTCGATCTCCCACGCGAAGTTGCGGATGTAGCGGCGGGTGCGGGCGATATGCCGGCCGGCCCGGATGATCTTCGGGAGGTCGTCGCGGTCGTCGATCCACCGGGTGTCGGAGGGCGAACCGGCGTCCCGGATGAGGAGGGTGCCGGCGTCGCGGTCGGTCAGGGCCTGCTTCTCGGAGACGTCGTCGGGGACCGGGCCGTGGGTGTCGAGCCCGACGTGGCAGTGCGCGTCGACGAGGCCGGGCAGCGCCCAGCCCTCGACGGTACGGACATCACGGACGCCGACGGGAGGCTCGTACGAGATTCTGCCGTCGATGACCCAGAGTTCGTCCCGGGCGTCGTCGGGGCCGACGAGCACCCGCCCCTTCACGTGCAGCACCGCGCGATCGCTCATGTGCTGCACTTTATTAGTGAGCCGGGTGCTACTCCCCCTTGCCCACCCGGTCCGAGATCTCCTCCTGCACGTCCGCCATCGCCGGGTCGAGGAGCCGCGACAGGAAGTGCCTCGTCCGCTCGTGGGCCGGGTTGCCGATGACCTGCTCGGGGGTGCCGTCCTCGACGATCATGCCGTCGTCCATGAAGACGACCCGGTCGGCGACCTCGCGCGCGAAGGTCATCTCGTGGGTGACGACCATCATCGTCATGCCCTCGTTCGCGAGCATGCGCATCACGGCGAGCACGTCGCCGACGAGCTCGGGGTCGAGCGCGGAGGTGGGCTCGTCGAAGAGCATCACCTCGGGGCCCATGGCGAGCGCGCGGGCGATCGCCACGCGCTGCTGCTGGCCGCCGGAGAGCGAGGAGGGGTACGCGTCCGCCTTCTCGGAGAGACCGACGCGCCGCAGGTTCTCGGCGGCCACCTTCGCCGCCGCCGCCTTGTCCCGGCCGAGTACGCGCCGCTGCGGCAGGGCGAGGTTCTCGGTCACCGACAGATGCGGGAAGAGGTTGAACTGCTGGAACACCATGCCGATCCGGCGGCGTACGGCGTCGATGTCCACGTCCGGGTGGGTGACTTCGGTGCCGCCGACGAAGACCTGGCCCTTGGTGGGCTCCTCCAGGAGGTTCACGCAGCGCAGCAGCGTGGACTTGCCGGAGCCGGACGGGCCGATGACGCACACGACCTCGCCGGAGTTGATCTCCAGGTCGATGCCTCGCAGCACCTCGTTGTCGCCGAACGACTTGTGCAGATTGCGGACTTGGATCTCTGGCATACCGCTCGTACTGTTCGTGCTGCTCACTTGGTGGCCTCCCCGGCCTTCGCCTCAAGACGGCGTACGACAAAACCGAGCGGCACCGTGATCAGCAGATAGCACAGGCCCGCGACCAGGATCGGCGTGGAGTTGGCGTTCGTGCTCGCCAAATCCCTGCCGAACTTGGCGAGTTCGCGCTCCTCCAGCGTGACCCCGAGGAACAGCACCAGCGAGGAGTCCTTGAACAGGAGTACCAACTCGTTGGTGAGCGGCGGGATCACGATCCGGAACGCCTGCGGGATGATGATCGAGACCATGGCCCGGGCATGCGAGAAGCCCAGCGAACGGGCCGCCTCCATCTGTCCCTTGGGCACGGCCTGGATGCCGGCGCGGATCGTCTCCGCCATGTAGGCGGCCGCCACCAGGCCCAGCGCCAGGGCAACCTTCCCGTACGTCCCGCCCGGGATCTCCGTGCCCGGGAAGGCCAGTGGTACGCCGACGCCCACGAAGATGAAGATCAGCAGTGCGGGGAGACCGCGGAAGATCTCGATGTAGACGCCGGCGAACCATCGGTACGGGCCCACGGACGAGAGCCGCATCAGGGCGATGACCAAGCCGACCACGAGGCCGAAGACGAAGCCGGACACCGTGTAGAGCACGGTGTTGCGCAGGGCGAGCGTGATGATGTCCGGGAACAGCTCCTTGGCCAGATCGGCTTGGGCGAACTGGTTCCGAAGCCGCTCCCAGTCGGCGGTGACGCCTATCGCGACCAGAGCGGCTATGAACACCACGTACTGGATACCGCGTGACACGGCTCGCCTTTGACGCCTGGTCAGACCGGACTTGCGGGTTTGTGGCTGGAGTCGGGTGTCTGCCTCGGTGCTCATGAAGCCGAGGTCTCGGTCTCGTCGTACGGGCCGATCCACTGCTCGTACAGCTTCTTGTACGTGCCGTCGGCCTTCGCGTCCTTGAGCGCCTTGTTGATGGCCTCGACGAGTTCGGTGTTGCCCTTCTTCACCGAGAAGCCGTACTGCTCACCGGTGTTGAGGTTGTCGACGACCTCGAAGGCGTTGGCGTTCGCCTTGTCCTTGAGCCAGCCCTGGACGACCGGGTAGTCGATGACGACGGCCTGGACCTGGCCGGTGCGCAGGCCGTTGAGGACGGCGTCGGAGCTCTCGAAGGAGACCGGGTCGAGGCCCTTGCCCTTCGCGTACTCCTCGCCCGTCGTCTGCGCCTGGGCGCCGAGCTTCTTGCCCTTGAGAGCGTCGAAGGACCCGATGCCGCTCTTCTTGTCGACGAGGACGGCCTGGGTGGCGTCGAAGTACGGGTCGGAGAAGTCGACGTTCTTCTTGCGCTCGTCGGTGATCGTCATGCCGGCCGCGGCGAGGTCGCACTCCCCGGAGTTGAGGAACGCGCCGGTCTTGAAGTTCTCGAAGGGCGTGTCCAGGATGTCCTGCTTCACACCCAGATCCTTGGCGACCAGGTCGATGAGCGCCACGTCGAAGCCCTGCACCTTGCCGTCGATCTCCGACTGGAAGGGCGGATACGGAAGGTGCGTGCAGGTCGTGAGCTGCCCCGCCTTCACGATCGAGACCCCCTTGACGGTCTCACCACCCCCGTCGCCCGAGGAACAGCCGGCCACGAGCACCAGCCCTGCCGTCGCGGTGGTGGCGGCCAGAATGCGGGCCCGGCGTCCGAGGACGGTGTTCACGGGGGTGACCTCCTGAAGGGGGCTGCGAGGGAACTTTACCTTCCGATTATAAGGAAAGCTTTGACACCCCCAAATCATTCCCATGGCAGGCAGGTGCTCCGGCCTGAGAAGTTTCGGCCGCAGGAGCTCTGCCGATGGGCCCGCGACGTATGGTCGAGGATCGCGGAGGCGAGTGGGCCGAGCAACGGGCGTGGCAGTGCGTGGCCCATGCCGGGGGATCTCGACGAGGCGCGCACCGCGGATCACCTGGGCGAGGTAGCTGCGGATGCGGCGGAGGGAAGGAGTTCGCCGCCCAGGGCCCGCCAGTGCTCGACCCGTCGCTCCAACTCGGCCTCCAGCCCCCGGTCTTCGACGGGTCGGCCCCACATGTCCAGGACGCGGGGAGCGATACCGGGGAGTTCCTCAAACGGCGAAGTGGCCCCTACAGCGCCAGATGGCCCAGCCTTCTGCGCCTCCACGACTTGGGCGGTACCTCCAGGCCCTTCATGGGCTCCGGGGGCTCGACGTGGGTTCGGAACTTCATGCCGTGGGCTCCCACATGAACCCGTCCGGGTCGGTGAAGGTCCCGGCGTCGCCGCCGATCGTGAGCCGGTGGGACCCGCTGCCCTCCGGCGGGACTCCGGCGACCTTGGCCAGGCCGCGACGTCCGTACAGCGACAGCTTGATGGGACTCGATGAACCGTCGAACTCGACGTACTTGCTGCCGAAGCTCTTCGCGACCGTGAGGCCGCGGTCGACGTAGAACCGCTTGGTCGCGGCCATGTCCGAGACGCCCAGCAGAAGAACGATCTCATCGATTTGCCGGCTGTCCGGACCGGTGTCCTTCTTCGACGAGCTTGCGAGCTGCCAGATTGTCCCGTCCGGGGCCTGTACGACGCCGCCGTAGCCCCACAACGACTTCTTGGCGGGCTTCAGCTCGGTGGCACCGGCGGCCAGGGCGGCGCCGAAGAGGCCGTTGACGATCGACGGCTGGGAGACCACGAGCGACACCGTGAACCCGCGGAAGCCGGACGTCGGCGCCTCCGAGGCCCGCAGACGTACTTGTTTGCCCAGGCCGAAGGCATCGGTGTAGAAGCGCTCGGCGGCCATGGGGTCGGCCACCTCGAGGGTGATGCAATTGATGGCGGTCATGGCATTCACGCCAGCTGCGGCTCGTTGACCGGCGCTTCTTGATTCCTGATCGGTTTTGCCACCGGCCGGGAGCCTCTACTGCTCGAAGAGCGCAGCGCGAACCCGGCGGACGGCTGTCCGGTCAAGCGCTGCCACGGCGGGGAGTGCCTGGTGTCAACGGCGGGTACGGAGCACGCCCGCCACCAGCGAACCCGACGGGTCCGGTGTTGATGTAGGCGCCGTGGATTGGTACCGGTAGAGGTTCAGTTCGTCCGTTTTGATGCGGGGCCGCGCAGAAACCGGTCGTCGGGGCGCCCCAGTCTCAGGACGAGTCTCCGTAGCGGGTGGCAATCGTGGCGGCGCGGTCGCGCAGGGAGGTGCGCAGCGACTGCGGGGCCAGGGCTTCCGCGTCCGTGGCGAGCTGCCACAGCGCCCATTCGGCGTGTCTTGAATCTTGGAAGGTCACCTCCAGCCGCAGCCAGCCGTCTGCGTCGGGTTCTTCTGCGCGGACGGCCAGCGCGGTGTCCAGCAGGTCCTCCCGCCGCGCCGGGTTCACCCGTACCCGCACGGTGATGTGGTTGCCGCCGGAGAGAAACTGCGCGGAGCGTTCCCGCCAGATCCGGTCCAGATCGACCCGGTTTGGTCGCTGTGCCGTTTCGGGGAGTTCCTCGGCGGCCAACACGCGCGCCAGCCGGTAGGTGCGGTCCGCGCCAGATCTCGTGGCCAGCAAGTAGCCCCGGTCGCGCACGGTGACCAGGCCGATCGGGTCCACCGTGCGCCACTGTGGTGTCTGGCCCGTGGCCGCGTAGTGGATGCGCAGCTTGTGTCCGGCGAGCACCGCGCGCCGGACCTCGATCATTGTGGTGTCGGGTACCTCCTCGGTGACCAGCCGACGCGAGAGCAGGTCGGTCTCCGGGTCGACGAGAAATCGCTGGGCCGCGTCGCTCGCGGTGGCCCGGTGGCTTTCGGGCAGCGCGTCGACCACCTTCCGCATGGCCGAAGCGAGCGCCGAGCCGAGGCCGAACACCTGCTCGCCGCGCCCCGATCCGGCGGTCAGCAAGGCAAGGGCCTCGTCGTGGTTCAGACCGGTGAGCTCGGTCCGGAAACCGGGCGCCAACGCGAAACCGCCGTGCCGGCCGCGTTCGGCGTAGACCGGGACACCGGCCGCGGACAGAGCCTCGATGTCGCGCAGCACGGTGCGGGTGGAAACCTCCAGCTCGCGGGCCAGCGTGTCCGCAGTCAGCCGACCGCGCTGACGCAGCAGCAGCACCAGCGAGACCAAGCGGTCGGCGCGCATGCGAGAACTTTATCGAAATACGTGACCAAGGATGTCGTGATTTGTTGCGAGGCTCGTCAACACGTCGAGGCCGGCGGCCACCGAGCCGATGGCCGTACGTACTCCCCATGAATCGAATGGAGCTGACGTGGCAGTGGAACGAACGGTGGTCAACCCGGTGACCTGGTCGGTGGAGATGGGATTCAACCAGGGTGAGGTCGTCTCCGGGCACACCCGGACCCTGTACATCTCGGGGCAGACCGCGATGAGCGGCGACGGCAAGCCCCAGCACGACGGTGACATGGCGGCGCAGTTGGCGCTGAGCATCGACAACCTGGAGGCCGTGCTCGGCGAGGCCGGCATGTCTCTCGCGAACCTCGTCCGGCTCAACGTCTACACGACCGACGTCGATCTGCTTTTCCAGCACTACGGTGTGCTGGCGGCGCGGTTGGGCGCCGCGGGGGTGGCGCCGACCACCACGATGCTCGGGGTGACACGGCTGGCGATCCCCACCCTGATGGTCGAGCTCGAGGGGACCGCCGTCGCGTGATGCGACCTCGCCGCCTCCGGCGGCTGCCGGCTGAACCGGCATGAGTCGCGGGCAGGTGGGGATTCCTGATGCTCAGGATGGTGACAGTCGGCGTCCATGGCTTCGACGGCGAGTCGCGATCTCGTCCAGCGGCCAGTTCGGGCTGACGGTGCCGGAACCCGCCTTGGTCTGCGACAGCACATCCTGCGGGAGGTGCGGGAAGGATCCGGAGGCTGTGCACGTGTTCACCAGCTGATTCCCGCCGCCACCGGCAGGTGGTCGCTGCCGGTGGCCGACAGCACCCACGAGCTCTCCGGCTCCACGCCGCGGACCAGGATCTGGTCGATCCGCGCCACCGGGAAGGACGCCGGCCAGGTGAAGCCGAAGCCGTCCCCGGCCGTGTTCTGGGCCGAGCGCAGCTGTGAGGTGATGCCGTCGAACGCGCGGTCGTCCATGGTGCCGTTCAGGTCGCCGAGCAGCACCACCCGCTCGTTCCGCTCGGCGGCGATGGCCTTGCCGAGCGCCTGCGCGCCTCTGTCCCGCGAGTCCGTCCAATAGCCCGCCCTGGGATTCACCCGTACGGACCTCAGGTGGGCCACATACACCGCCAGCGGCCCGTGGCCGGTGGTCACCGTGGTGCGCAGCGCCCGGTTGTAGGCCATCTTGACCTCGGCCGGCTTGGTGTCCCCCAGCGGTCCGACGTCCATCTTGATGTCGACCGGCTGGGTGTCCGACAGCGGCAGCTTGCTCCACAGTCCGACCGTGCCCTGCACCGTGTGGTACGGATACGCCTTCGCCAGCCCCTTCTCGTACGTGCCCCTGGCCTGCTCGGTCATCTCCTGCAGGGCCAGCACGTCCGCGCCGGAGGCGGCCAGGTCGCGGGCGGTGCCGGCCGGGTCGGGGTTGTCGGCGCCGACGTTGTGGCTGGCCACTGTGAGGTCGCTGCCAGGCTGGGACTTGTCGCTGAGCAGCGCGCCGAAGAGGTGCAGCCACACCATGACCGGCAACAGCAGCGCGACCACCGCGGAGACGGAGCGACGCCACAGCGCCCCGGCAAGGAGCACCGGGATGAACAGGCCGAACCACGGCAGGAAGGTCTCCACCAGGCTGCCGAGGCCCCCGATCCGGTTCGGGATCTTCACATGCAGCAGCATGAGCAGGCCGAGCAGCAGCGCCAGCGCCGCGAGCACCGGGCCGCGCTTCCAGGGCCCCGGTCGGGAGCCGATGCGGATCGCCCGGCGGATGCCCGCGCGCCAGGGACCGGAGCCGGTATCCCGGCGGTCGGCGCCGCCCTGTCCGGTCTCCGCCGTGTCCACCTGCGCCACCCTCACCCCGCGCTCTGCCGACGGGATCCGCATCACCGTGGAACTACCCGCGACAGCCCCGCACACCGACAGGTGAAGAGTCAGAGAATTGATGCGCCTCGTGCCGAGCTGCGCCTCGCCCCGCAGTGAAGTGCCCTGCCTAGCAGGGCAGTTGACCGAGGATGCGGAGCCGGGCGATCCGCTCCGGCAGTTCACCGCGCTGATGTCGCGGGGTCGTTGACATGCCCGAGGCGAGCCGCGATCTTTGTGAACCGACCGCTGTTTGACCGACAAAAAGGGGGAAATCCAATGCGGATGGTGCGTCTCGCTGTGGCGGGCACGGTGATGGCTTCCGGGATGCTCGCGTTCGGCGTGGCTCCTGCGCAGGCAGCCACCTATTGCAGCGGCTGGAAGCAGGTGGAGAGCTTCCAGGAGCGGGCCTGCGTCATCACCGAGAGCGGGAGCAAGATCAGGCACCGGCACCAGGTCCGCAACCTGATCGACCGGACGCAGACGACCCAGGTGACCACGTTCCGGTACATCAACGGCAGCGTCAGCGTCTGCAAGAGCGCGCAGAGGGTGTCGTTCTCCGCGCACCAGACCAAGACCTGGTCGTGTGTCAGCACTCGGATCTCGGGATCGAAGTACATGACCCGCGGCTACATCACCAAGCAGGGCGGCGGCAATGTCGGTGTGGACTCGCGGACCATCACCGGCTGACCCACCTGCCCCACGCTGAGAGTTGACGGCCCTCGTCGTGCGCCGCCTCGTAACGCACGGCGGGGGCTGCCGCAGGTGCACGCATGCCCGCACTACGACCCCGTGGCCTCACCGCCGCCGGCCAGCGTCATCGCCCGGTCCAGCGCCTGCAGGAAGCCGTTCACGGTGGCCCGGTCTCGGACCGCCAGCCGCAGCCAGTCCTCGCCCAACCCCGGGAACGTGTCGCCGCGGCGCACCGCGTATCCGAGGGTGCGCAGGTGGTGGCGTACGAGCGCCGCGTGGGGGAGTCGTACGAGGACGAAGGGGCCTTCGGCGGGCTCGGCCACCGACAACCCGTCGGAGGCGAACTCCTTGAGGCCCTCGACGAGATGGGCGCGGTCCGTGGCCGCGCGGTGGGCCGCGTCGGACTGTTCCGCGAGAGCCCGCGGGGACATGCAGGCCTCCGCCGCCGCGAGGGCCGGCGTGGAGACCGGCCAGAGGGGCTGGGCTCGCTCCAGGTCCGCGATCACCTCCGGAGGAGCGAGCACGTAGCCGATCCGCAGCCCGGCCAGACCCCACGTCTTCGTGAGGCTGCGCAGCACCACCAGGCCGGGGATGTCCGTCCGCCCGGCAAGGGCCTCACGTTCCCCCGGCACCGCGTCCATGAACGCCTCGTCGACCACCAACGTCCGTCCAGGGCGGGCGAGTTCGGCGATCCCCGCAGCCGGGTGGAGCACGGACGTCGGGTTGGTCGGGTTTCCGATCACCACCAGGTCCGCGTCCTCGGGGACGGCCGAGGGGTCGAGACGGAAGCCTTCCGCCTCCCGTAGCAGGACCCGGTCCACGCTGTGGCCCGCGTCCCGCAACGCAGCCTCCGGCTCGGTGAACTGCGGGTGCACCACCACCGGCTGACGTACCTTCAGGGCGCGGGCGAGCAGCACGAAGGCCTCCGCCGCGCCCGCCGTGAGGAGTACGCGCTCCACGGGGAGCCCGTGCCGGGCAGCCACCGCCGCACGCGCGGGCCGCCCGTCCGGGTAGGCGGCCAGACCGGCCAGAGACCCGGCGATCCGCTCGCGCAGCCACGTCGGGGGCGTGTCGGCGCGGACATTGACCGCGAGGTCGACGAGGGCCGAGCCGTCGTCGCGTACCTCCGCGTCACCGTGGTGACGGAGGTCGTGCGCCCGGTTCTCGGGTCCCTCGGTTCTCTCAGTGCGCATGGGAGTGCGTATGCCCGTGGTGGTGACCACCGTGATGGTGATCGTCGTCGTCCGGGTGGAAGTGCGGCTGCTGGGGCATGCCCACCTTGTCCTCGAAGCCCGGCAGCGCGATGCGGTAGACGCAGGAGTCGCAGTTCATCCGGAGGTCGCCGGCCACGGCTTCCCGGTAGCGCTCCATCACCAGGTCGAGCAACTCCGGCTCCGGGCCGATGACTTCGGCCGACCGTACCTCGATCTCAGGGTGTGCCGCCGCCCAGCCCTCGGTCTGCAGCCGCACCCGGTCCGGCAGGATGCCGGTGAACAGGAAGTAGGGGAGCACGACGATCCGGCGGGCGCCCAGCCTCGCGCAGCGGTCGAGGCCGGACGGCACATCCGGCGCCGCCAGCGACACGAACGCGGTCTCCACGCCCGCGTAACCTCGCCCCTCCCACAACAGCCGCGCCGCCTTGTGGACCTCCGCATTGGCGTCCGGGTCGGTCGAGCCGCGGCCGACGAGGAGGACGGTCACATCGGCCCGGTCGAAGGGCGTGCGCGCCGTAGAGCCGAGCGCCTCGTCGAGCCGTCGCTCAAGGACGGTGAGCAGCGCGGGGTGCGGGCCGAGCGGGCGCCCGTACGTGTACGAGATCCCCGGGTGCCGTTCCTTCTCACGGGCCAGCGCCGCCGGAATGTCACCCTTGGCGTGCCCGGCGGACACGAGCATCAGCGGGACGGCGGCGAAACGGCGTACCCCTTGCTCGACCAGATCCGTCACGGCGTCGCCGAGCGGCGGCGGGGACAGTTCGATGAAGCCGCCCGCGACGGGGAGTTGGGGGGTGCGGCGGCCCAACTCCCGTACGAAATCACGGAAGGCCTCGGCGCCCGCGTCGTCCCGGGTGCCGTGTCCGGCGATGAGCAGGGCGGGCGGCTGGGACGTGGTCACGGTTTCTCCTTCAGGGGCTCTGAGGCCTCGGATACGGCGGATGGAACTGGCGAAACGAGTGGATCTGGGGGTACGGGTTGATAGAGCAGGGCGTTCAGCGCCGCCGCGGCGACCGCCGAACCGCCCTTCTCGGAGATGTTGCTGACGGCGGGCAGCCCGCTCTCCCGCAACGCGGCCTTGGACTCCGCAGCGCCGACGAAACCCACGGGCAGACCGATGACGAGCGCCGGAGCGGCGTCCAGCGTCAGCAGCTCCTCCAGCGCGGTCGGAGCGCAGCCGATCACCCAGAGCGCACCGGGCCCGACCTGCTCGTACGCGAGCCGGATCGCATGCGCCGAACGCGTGAGCCCAGGACCGGAACTGGCGTCCTTCAGCCGGCACACGGTCTCGCGCCGGGTGATGCCCGCCGCGACCATCTCCACGTCCACCACGACGGGCGCCCCTTCGTGCAGCGCGCCATGGGCCTTCTCCAACGCGGCCTCGTCCATGACGAGATCCTCCGCGTACGCGAGATCGGCGGCCGAGTGGATCACTCGCTCCACGACCGCGCGCGTCAGCGGCGGGAAGTGCGAGGTGTCGAGCCGGGCGCGCAGCCGCCGGAAGGACTCCACTTCGATGGGGTGCACGACCCGGGACTCCGGGAACACGTGGCTCATCGGGGCTCCTCCTGCCAGCGATAGCCGCGCGGCGTCACCATGCGGCCCGAGATCTCACGGGTCGCCGTGTTGCCCACCGTCACGACCGTCATCATGTCGACGGTGGCCGGGTCGAGTTCGGCGAGTGCGGTGAGGCGGCTGGACTCGTCCGGACGGGAGGCGTTGCGTACGACACCGACGGGTGTCGTCGGCTCCCGGTGTTCCCCGAGGATCGCCAGGGCCTTGGGGAGCTGCCAATCCCGGCCCCGGCTACGGGGGTTGTAGAACGTCACCACGATGTCCGCCTCCGCGGCGGCCCGTACCCGACGCTCGATGACCTCCCACGGAGTGTGCAGGTCGGACAGGCTGATCGACACGTGGTCATGGCCGAGCGGCGCGCCCAGGATCGCCCCGGCCGCGAGCGCGGCGGTCACTCCCGGCACTCCGACCACGTCGATGTCGTCGGACGCCTCCGCGAGCGCGGGCGAGGCCATCGCGTACACGCCCGCGTCCCCGCTGCCGATGAGCGCGACGGCGTGACCGAGTCGGGCTTCTGCAACGGCAGTTCGGGCTCGTTCCTCCTCCGCTCCAAGCCCGGACTCCAGGATCCGGGTGCCGGGGCGAAGCAGGTCGCGGATCTGGTCGACGTACTGGTCGAGGCCGACGAGCACGGAGGCGCGGCGCAGTTCGTCCTTGGCGCGTGGGGTGAGGAGGTCGCGCGCGCCGGGGCCGAGCCCGACGACGGCAAGCCGACCGCGGGACGGACGACGTACGACGGCGCAGGTCGCCATCGCGGGCTGTCCGGGCTGACCGGCCGACTTCCGCTTGGGTACGAGGAGTTCGCCGCCCCGTACGAGCGCGGCGGCCTCCGCGACCGAGGGCGTGCCGACGGCGGTCAGCGGGGCGTCCGACGGGTTCGGCACGTCCACGGCCGCCAACTCCTCGGCGGAATACGTGACCAGGGGGACCCCGAGGCGGGCGGCTGCCTCCAGGAGGCCGGGCTCGTCGGCCTTGGCTTCGACGGTGGCGAGTTCGGCGACGGACTTCGCGGAGAGCCCGGCATCGCGCAAGGCGTCCTCGATGTTCCCCAACACCTCGTCCACGGGCGCGCCCTTGGAAGCGCCGACGCCGATGACGAGGGAGGGCGGACGGAGGACGACTTCATGCGCTGCGGGCTCGACAAGCCGGTCGCTGACGCGGATCGTGTACGGACCTGTCGGGGTTACGGGAAGGGGTGGGAGCGGCCACGGCACCTCCGCCTCCAGGGCTACGGGCTCCCCGTCCAGCAGAGCGCGCGTCACGGTGGCGACATCCCCCTCGACCGGAAAACCGAGAGTGTCGAGGCCGGGCAGACCGACCGCGTCCGTCGCCGTCGTCACCACGGGCTGCGCGCCCAGCAACTCACCCACCGCGTGGGCGAGTTCATTGGCGCCACCCCCGTGTCCGCCGACGAGCGGGACGGCGAACCGACCGCCCTCGTCGACACACACGATCCCGGGGTCGGACGCCTTGCCCTCCAACAGGGGTGCGACGAGCCGGACCACAGCCCCCGTTGCCAGGAAGCACACCATCTGCTCACACTCCGCGAAGGCCCGCCGCACGGCATCACCGACGGGGCCGTCGTACACCCGGGTGCGATCGGGCCAGGCCGCGGCCACCCGTTCACGGGCCCTGGCACCCGCCGCCGTCGCCGAAATCAGGCCGATCACTGAGCAACTCCCTCGGTACGTGCCGGAGGCCGGACGCCCCACAGCAGAAAGACGGGATTGGTCGCCGCGAGCCGGGTCACGTCCCCGGGCAACGGTGCGAGCCGGGACGACTGCAGCAGTACGCCGTCGCAGCCGAACCCGGCCGCCAGCAGCGCCTCCCGTGCCGCCGGAACCCGGTCCAGCGCGGCCATCGCCACAACGACCGCCCGCCGCGCCCGCCGTGCGCAGGCCGTCACGATGGCGGGCAGCTCACGGCCGCCGCCGCCGATGAACACGGCGTCGGGGTCGGGGAGTTCGGCCAGTACGGCGGGTGCGACGCCCTGCACGACGGTCAGGTCGACGCCGTGCGCGGCGGCGTTGGCGCGTACGCGCTCCACGCCGTCGCCGCTCTTCTCGACGGCGGTCACGGCGGCCCCGAGCCGTGCGCACTCCACGGCGACCGAGCCGGAGCCCGCGCCGATGTCCCAGACGTGGTCGCCGAGCCGCGGCCCGAGCCGGGCCAGCGCCAGGGCCCGTACCTCGAACTTGCTGATCATCGAGTCGCGATAGGTGAACTCGCCCTCGTCCACGGCCCACTGGGCGGGACCGGGCACGGCCCCGGCGATCGTGCGTACGGGGGAGAGGGCGCGTGACTCGTCGAGGCACAGCACGACGCTGACCGCCGGCCCCCAGTCGCGGGCGGCGGCCTCGGCGGGCGTGACCCGCTCGACGCGCTCGTCCGGGCCCGAGCCCAGGGCCGAGGCGACGACGAGGACGCGTTCGCTCGACTGCGATCGCAGCGCGGCGCCCAGTTCCGCCGGTCCGGCGCCCGGGCCGGTCAGCACCGCCACCTTGGGGTGGGCCAGGCATACGTTCACCGCGGTCCGTGGGTCCCGGCCGTGGGCGCTCACCACGATCGCGTCGTCCCAGGTCAGACCCAGGCGCGCGAAGGCGGTCGCGACGGACGAGACAGCGGGGCGTACGTCCAGAGTGTGGGCGCCGAAGCGGTCGGCGAGCGCTCGTACGATGCCGAAGAAGCCCGGGTCTCCGGAGGCCAGTACGACGACGCGCCCCTGAGCTGTGTGGTCCGCGGGCTTCTTCAGGTGCTGCTCGATCGCGTCGAGGGCAGGGGCCAGCGGGCCGAGCACGATCCGTTCCGTCGTGTCCGGCAGGTCGGCCGCCGTCAGGTGCCGACGGGCGCCCACGGCGAGTGTCGCCGTGGCCAACTCGGCCTCGGCGTCCGGAGGAAGGGGCGACCCCGTTCCCGTACCGATGACGGTGATCACGGTTGTGATCATGGTGTGGCACCTCGTGTACGCAGCGCCTTACGTGCCTCGGGGTCCGCCTTGCGGAAGCCGTGGAAGTGGCCCGGGTGGTAGAGGTGCGAGCGGGTGCCGTGCGCGTCGAGGGCCGCGCCGACCAGGAACAGCGTGTGCTTCCACAGCTTGTGCTCCTTGACGGTCTCCTCCAGCGTGCCGATCGTGCACTTCACGATCAGCTCCTCCGGCCAGGTCGCCTGGTACGCGACCACGACCGGCGTCGTCGTCGGGTAGCCGCCCTCCAGCAGTTCCCGTACGAGCTGGCCGCTGCGGGCGGCGGACAGGAACAGCGCCATGGTGGTGCCATGGCGGGCGAACTCGCGTACTTCCTCGCCGGGCGGCATGGGTGTCTTGCCGCCGCCGAGGCGGGTGAGGATCACGGACTGGGCGATCTCGGGGATGGTCAGCTCGCGCCCGGCCAGGGCGGCGACGGCGGAGAAGGAGGAGACGCCGGGGATGATCTCGGTCTCGATGCCGATGCTTTTGCACCGGTCGAGCTGTTCCTGCGTACCGCCCCACAGGGCCGGGTCGCCGGAGTGGATGCGGGCCACCTTGAGGCCTTCCGTTGCGGCTCGTTCGTACACGGCCACGACGTCCTCGAGCGACATGGTTGCCGAGTCGAGGATCTCCGCTTCCTCGTGTGCGTGGTCCAGGACCTCCTCCTGCACCAGGCTGGCCGCCCAGATGACGATGTCGGCCTCTGCGATCGCCTTCGCGGCGCGGAAGGTGAGCAGGTCGGCTGCGCCGGGCCCGGCGCCGACGAAGGTCACCTTGGGGGTGGGGGCGTCGGGCATGGGGTGGGTCCTCTCCTACGAGTGATCAGTGGCTGCGGGGGCATCGGGTGCGGGCTGGGAGGTGGCTGAGGTGATGGGGGCCTGCGGCGCTTCTTTCCCCAAGCCCGCCCCTTCCCGTAACCAGGGGCGCTGCCCCTGGGCCCCGCTGGGGGCTCCGCCCCCAGACCCCCGATGGGCCTGAACGGCCTCGTCCTCAAGCGCCGGACGGGCTGAAGGTGCCTGGCCGTTCACAGCTTGCCGCCACGTTTGCCGTCGCGTGGGGCCGGGGCGATGAGGGTGGAGAGGTACGGCAGGGGAGTGCTGTCCAGGTCGGATGCGGGGCGGATCGACTCGTCGGGCAGGCCCAGTGCCGAGCCCCACACCGCGTCATCGAGCCGCCCGGTTTCCAGCAGCGCCGCGGCCACTTCCTCCGCGAGGCGGCCGAACTTGTACGCGACAACCGTCCCCGGACCGCTCAGCGCGTCCTTCAGCACGGCTGAGCCTGCCGTGACGGGGACGAGGGTGAGTGGCTCGGTGCCCTCGGTCAGTACGGCACCTGAGCGGGCGGCGAGGTCCTGCATGGCGGTGATGCCGGGCACCGTTTCGACGACCGTGCCCGGGATCAACTCCTCGATGGTCTGCGCGAGATAGGTGAACGTGGAGTACACGTTCGGGTCCCCGATGGTGGCGAAGGCGACCGTGGAGTGGGCGCGCAGCAGCTCGGCCACCCGCGCACCGGCCGCGTCCCAGGCGGCCTCGCGTCGTGCGCGGTCCGACCGCTCGTTGAGCGCGAAGACGACCCGTACGACCTTGTCCTCGGGCACGTAGTGCAGCACGGTGGTCTCGGCGCGCCCGCGCTCGCCGGTGTCCATCACGGGGACGACGACCACGTCCGCCGCGCGGAGGGCATTGACCCCCTTGACGGTCACGAGCTCCGGGTCCCCGGGCCCCACACCGACTCCGGTCAGCCTGCTGCTGCTCATGACGTCCGGCACCTCTCCACGAACCGACGGGCGACGCCGGGTGCGGACGCCCAGTGCGTGTGCACGTAACTCGCGTGCACACCTTGTTGTACGAAACCTTCGACTCGCCGCCCCGGGGCATGGAGCCCCCAGGCGGGAGCGGCGCCCGCGCCGGGCTCGACGACGGTGCGGTGGAACTCGTGACCGCGCATCCGCGTCCCTGCTGCGGCGAGGACGCTGTCGCTCACGGCCACGGCGTCCCGATACCCGAGGGTCAGCCGCTCGTCCATACGGGCCGTCGCCTCCAGCACGCCGCACATGGGCTGTCCGTCGAGCTCACGCGAGAGGTAGAGGAGGCCGGCGCATTCGGCGGCGACGGGAGCACCACTGAACGCCAGCTCGGCGATGGCCTTGCGCAGGGGTTCGTTGGCGGACAGCTCGGAGGCGTACACCTCCGGGAACCCGCCGCCGATGACCAACCCTGCTGTTCCGTCCGGCAGTTGCTCGTCATGGAGGGGGTCGAAGGTGACGACTTCGGCTCCGGCGGCGGAGAGGAGTTCGGCATGCTCGGCGTAGGAGAAGGTGAAGGCGGGGCCGCCGGCGATGGCGACAACGGGTGCCGCGAGTCCGGCCGGTTCATCGGACTCCGGGCCGACATCAATCAGCCCGTCCGGCGTTTGAGGACGAGACCGTCCAGGCCGATTCGGGGGTCTGGGGGCGGAGCCCCCTCCGCGGCGGAGCCGCAAATTGATACAGCCGGGAAGGGGCGGGGCTGGGGAAGAAGCTCCGCAGGCCACCACCCCAGCCGCATCCCACGCCGCATCCGACAACACAGGCGCACTACGCGCCAGCGCGAGCAGCGCAGACAGATCACACCCCTCGCGCACCCGCGAGGCCATGACCTCAACCGCCCCCACGGCCTCCGCCCGCCGCTCGGCGACCGGCACCAGCCCAAGGTGCCGAGAAGGCGTCCCCACCTCCCGAGCCCGCCGCACAACACCAAGCACCGGCACCCCGGACTCGTCCAACGCCTCCCGCAACATCACCTCATGCCGCTCGGACCCCACCTTGTTGAGGATCACGCCCCCAACCCGCACCTCGGGGTCCCAGGAAGCAAACCCATGCACGAGCGCAGCCACCGACCGGGCCTGCGCCGACGCATCCACAACCAACACCACGGGCGCCCGCAGCAGCTTCGCCACATGAGCGGTGGACGCCAGCTCCCCCTCCCCGGCGGCCCCGTCGTACAGCCCCATCACACCCTCGACAACGGCGACATCACACCCACGGGCACCATGCGCGAACAACGGAGCCACCAACTCCGCCCCACACAGATAGGCATCGAGATTCCGCCCCACCCGGCCCGCGGCAAGCGCGTGATACCCGGGATCGATGTAGTCGGGCCCCACCTTGTGCGGAGACACGGCAAGTCCCCGCGAGGCGAACGCCGCTATCAGCCCCGTGGCAACAGTGGTCTTGCCGCTTCCGGAAGAAGGCGCGGCAATGACCAGCCGAGGGATGGAAATCACCACTCGATGCCCCTCTGGCCCTTCTGGCCGGCGTCCATCGGATGCTTGATCTTGGACATGTCGGTGACGAGATCGGCGAAGTCGACGAGCTTCTCGGGCGCGTTCCGCCCGGTGATCACCACATGCTGCGTTCCGGGCCGATCCCGGAGCACTGCGACGACCTCGTCGGCATCGACCCACCCCCAGTGCATGGGGTACGCGAACTCATCGAGGACATACAGCTTGTACGTCTCGGCAGCGAGGTCCCGCTTGACCTGCTCCCACCCCTCGCGGGCCTTCTCCTCGTTGTCCATCTGGGAGTCGCGCTGCACCCAGGACCAGCCCTCACCCATCTTGTGCCAGTCGACGGACCCGCCCTCACCGGAGGCACCGAGGACCCGCAACGCGTTCTCCTCGCCGACCTTCCACTTCGCCGACTTCACGAACTGGAACACCCCGATCGGCCACCCCTGATTCCAGGCCCGCAACGCGAGCCCGAAAGCGGCGGTGGACTTGCCCTTGCCGATCCCGGTATGCACGACGACCAGCGGCCGATTACGTCGCTGACGCGTCGTCAGACCGTCGTCCGGTACGACACTCGGCTGTCCCTGCGGCATTACGCGGCCCTCCTGCCGTTGCCCCTGCTGCCCTGAACGTCCCTGACAAGACCGGCGATCGAGTCGGCCCGCAGCTCGTCCAACGTCACTGCCGTACCGCCGAGTTCACCTGCGAGTTGCCCGGCAAGCCCGAGCCGTACGGGCCCCGACTCGCAGTCCACGACCACGGAAGCGACCCCGTCGGCCGCGAACAGCCGCGCCGCGCGACCCGAGAGCGCGACCGGATCAGGCCCGCCCGTCACCCGGCCACCGCCCCTGGCCGAGGCTCCTTCGGAGCCGAACGCAAGGGGGGAGGCTGATCGCACCGCGCCTCCTGTGGCCCGCCCGTCCGTCACCACGACGACGAGTGGACGCCGCGCGGGATCCCTGAGCCGTTCCACCCGCAGCACGTCATGGGCCCGCAACAGCCCCGCGGCCAGTGGCGTCCGCCCACCCGTCGGCAACGACTCCAGCCGGGCCGCCGCCGCGTCCACCGACGAGGTCGGCGGCAACGCGACCTCGGCGTCCTTCCCCCGGAAGGTCACCAGCCCCACCTTGTCCCGCCGCTGATACGCGTCGAGCAGCAGCGACAGCACGGCACCCTTCACCGCGCTCATCCGCTGCCGGGCGGCCATGGACCCGGAGGCGTCCACGACGAACAGCACGAGGTTCCCCTCACGGCCCTCCCGCGTCGCCTGCCGCAGATCGTCGCGCCGTACGACAAGTCCGGGCCCCGACCGTCCGCGCGCCCGCTGATGCGGGGCCGCGGCCTGCACGGTCGCCGCCAGGTGCAGCTTGGTGAGCGCCCCTTGGGGCCGCCGGGCCCCGGTGGTCCGTCCGTGCTCGGTCCGCGCCCGGGACCGCCGTCCGGCAGCACCCTCGCCGAGTCCGGGCACGCTCAGCATCTTGGTACGAAAGGGCTCGGCAGCCCGTACGGGGGACTGCTCACCGCCACCGGCTGCTGCCGGTGCCTGTCCGTCGCCCTCCGAGGGCTCGCCCTGCGCGGGAACATCAGCGGCGGGGGAGTCATCCCCGTCCGGCCCGTCCTGCGGCGGCTGCCCGCCACCGCCGGGCCCGTCCGGATCGGGGTCCTCGTCGTCGGTGTCGTCGCCGGCGTCGTCACCGCCGCCGAACTCCTCCAGCGTGTCGTCGAGCTTGTCCTCGTCGAGTCCCGGCGCATCAAAGGGATTACGCCGCCGCCGATGCGGCAGCGCGAGCAGAGCCGCCTGTCGCACGTCCTCCGCGAGGACATCCGTCCGTCCGGCCCACGCGGCCAGCGCCGTCGCGGTCCGCGCCATCACGATGTCGGCCCGCATCCCGTCGACCTCGAAGGCGCTGCACGTAGCAGCGATCTGCCGCAGCGCCCCGTCGCCGAGCCGTACGGACGGCAGCAACTCACGCGCCGCCACGATCCGCGCCCGTACGGCGGCTTCGTCGTCGGCCCAGCGCGCCGCGAAGCCGGCCGGGTCGTCGTCGTACGCGAGCCGACGCCGCACGACCTCGACCCGCTGGTCGGGCTCCCGCGAGGCGGCGACCTCGACGGTCAGCCCGAAGCGGTCCAGCAACTGCGGCCGCAGCTCGCCCTCTTCGGGGTTCATGGTGCCGACGAGGAGGAACCTGGAGGCATGCCGTACGGAGACGCCCTCGCGCTCGACGTACGAGGCACCCATCGCGGCGGCGTCCAGGAGCAGGTCGACGAGGTGGTCGTGCAGCAAATTCACCTCGTCGACGTAGAGGATCCCGCGGTGGGCGTCGGCGAGCAGGCCGGGTTCGAAGGCCTTCACGCCCTCGGACAGGGCACGCTCGATGTCCAGCGCACCCACGAGCCGGTCCTCGGACGCGCCGACGGGCAGCTCGACCATCCGGGCAGGACGGGACACACCGGGTCCCACCTCGTGCGGCCCGTCAGGGCACGCCGGATCGGGCGCCCCGGGCGCGCACGAGAACCGGCATCCGGCGACGACGTCCACCTCGGGCATGAGCGCCGAAAGCGCGCGCACTGCCGTACTTTTCGCGGTGCCCTTTTCGCCGCGCACGAGTACGCCGCCCACGGCGGGGCTCACCGCGTTGAGCAGCAGCGCGAGCCGCAATTCGTCCTGCCCGACGATCGAGGAGAACGGGTAGGGCGTGCTCATGCGTGGATCACTCCTTCGAGTGGATCGTGTCGAAACGGAACAAGGGCCGAGGGTGAGGGCGCCAGGGTGAAGATCTGTTCCCCGCCGACGCGGGGGTGTTCCGGCCGTGCAGGTCGCCGCGATCTGCCGCAGCGCGTCGTCCCCGCCGACGCGGGGGTTCCCAGGGAGATCACTCGTCTCCCTCCAGATCGCCCTCGAGCTCAAGGTAGGTCTGCCGGAGCCGGTCCAGGGTTTCCTGGTCCGGTTCCGCCCAAAGGCCCCGGTCAGCAGCTTCCAGCAGGCGCTCAGTGATGCCCCTCAGCGCCCAGGGATTGGACTTCCGCATGAAGTCCTGGTTCTCCGGCGAGAACACGTACTCGCTCGCCAGCTTCTCGTACATCCAGTCGTCGACCACGCCGGCCGTGGCGTCGTACCCGAAGAGGTAGTCGACGGTCGCCGCCATCTCGAACGCCCCCTTATAGCCATGCCGACGCATCGCCGCCATCCAGCGGGGGTTGACCACCCGGGCCCGGAAGACGCGATGGGTCTCCTCGCCGAGAGTCCTAGTCTTCACCTGGTCCGGGGTCGCAGAATCCCCCACGTACGCCTCGGGGCTGGCCCCCGTCAGGTGCCGCACCATCGCGACCATCCCGCCGTGGTACTGGAAGTAGTCGTCCGCGTCGACGAGGTCGTGTTCGCGGGTGTCGACATTCTTCGCGGCGACGGCAATCCGTCGAAACGCCGTCTCCATGTCCCCCCGAGCCGCCCGCCCTTCAAGTCCGCGCCCATACGCATAACCGCCCCACACCGCGTACACCTCGGCGAGGTCGGCATCCGACCGCCAGTTCCGCGCGTCGATCAGCGGCAGCAACCCAGCCCCGTACGCCCCCGGCTTGGACCCGAAGATCCGAGCCGTCGCCCGTCGTCGATCCCCGTGCTCGGCGGTGTCCTCGTCGGCGTGCGCCCGTACGAAGTTGGACTCGGCCGGCTCGTGCAGCTCCGCCACCGCCCGCACCGCGTCATCGATCAGCCCCACCACATGCGGGAACGCATCGCGGAAGAAGCCGGAGATACGGACCGTGACGTCAATCCGCGGCCGGCCCAGCTCCTCGACCGGAACCACCTCGAAGCCCGTCACCCGGCGCGACGCGTCGTCCCACACCGGACGACAGCCGAGCAGGGCCAGGATCTCCGCGATGTCGTCGCCCTGCGTACGCATCGCGGACGTCCCCCACACCGTCAGACCCACGGACTGCGGATACTCACCCGTGTCCTGGAGATACCGCTGCACGAGCGAGTCCGCGAGCGACTGCCCGACCTCCCAACTCAGCCGAGACGGGATCGCCTTGGGGTCGACCGAGTAGAAGTTCCGGCCGGTCGGGAGGACGTTGACCAGACCGCGGGTCGGGGAGCCCGACGGGCCTGCCGGGACGTAACCGCCGTCCAGGGCCCGGAGGATGTGGTCGATCTCGTCAGTCGTACGGGCGAGACGCGGCACGACCTCACGGCACGCGAATTCCAACACCGCGACCGCGTCCGGGAGTTCGGTGCCGACGACCTCGCGTACGAGACCTGGGACGGCCGTGACGTCCCACCCGCGCTCCTCCATGCCCTCCGCGACCCGGCGGCACAGGATCTCCAGGAGGTCGATCGCGTCCGAAGCCGTGCGTGACGGTCCGTCGACGAGGTCGGTCAGCTCGGCCGGCACCTTCAGCGGCGTGCCCGGCTCGGCGAGCAGCTCCTTCTCGACCAGGCCGAAATGAGACGCGAACGAGGCGCGCAGGCCGGGCAGCGCGTTCGCCGCGCCGCCCCACACCTGTGAGGCCCGCAGGACGGCGAGTACGAGATTGACGCGTGGCTCGCCCACCGGGCCGCCGCCCAGGATGTGCAGCCCGTCCCGGATCTGGACGTCCTTGATCTCGCACAGATAGCCGTCGATGTGCATGACGAATTCGTCGAATGCGTCGTCGTCCGGCTGATCGTCCACATGCAGGTCGTGGTGCAGTTCGGCGGCCTTGACCAGCGTCCAGATCTGGGCGCGCACCGCCGGCGCCTTCGTCGGATCCAGGTCGGACACCAGGGCGTACTCGTCGAGCAGTTGCTCCAGTTTCGCGAGATCCCCGTACGTGTCCGCGCGCGCCATCGGCGGCACCAGGTGGTCGACGACCGTGGCGTGACCGCGGCGCTTGGCCTGGGTGCCCTCGCCGGGGTCGTTGACGATGAAGGGATAGATCAGAGGCAGGTCGCCGAGCACCGCGTCCGGTGCACAACCCCCGCTCAGTCCAAGACCCTTGCCCGGAAGCCACTCCATCGTGCCGTGCTTGCCCATGTGCACGATCGCGTCCGCGCCGAACGAGAGTTCCAGCCACCTGTACGCCGCCATGTAGTGGTGCGACGGCGGCATGTCCGGGTCGTGGTAGATGGCGATCGGGTTCTCGCCGAAGCCGCGGGGCGGCTGGATCATGACCACGACGTTCCCGAACTGGAGGGAGGCCAGCACGATGTCGTCCCCGTCGACGTACAACGAACCCGGCGGCTCACCCCACGCCTCCAGCATCCCGTCCCGCAGTCCGGGGTCGAGCTTGTCGAACCAGGCCTGGTAGTCGGCGAGCGGTACGCGCGCGGGTGCGGCGGCCAGTTGATCCTCCGTCAGCCACTCGACGTCGTGACCGCCGGCCTCGATGAGCCGGTGGATCAACTCGTCGCCGTTGTCCGGGTATCCGCTCACCCCGTACCCGGCGTCCCGCAAGGCATCAAGCACCCGCACCGCCGATGCGGGCGTGTCCAGCCCCACCGCGTTCCCGACGCGCGAGTGCTTCGTCGGGTAGGCGGTGAAGACGAGCGCGAGCTTCTTCTCGTCGTTCGGCTTGTGCTTCAACTGCGCGTGCCGTACCGCGATTCCGGCCACCCGCCCGGCCCGCTCCGGATCGGCGACGTACACCGGAACGTCGTCAGGGCCCTGCTCCTTGAAGGAGAACGGGACCGTGACGATCCGTCCGTCGAACTCCGGGATCGCGACCTGCATCGCCGCGTCCATGGGGGAGAGGGCGGCATCGGAGTCATCCCATGCCTGTTTCGACGATGTGAGGCAAAGCCCTTGCAGCACAGGGATGTTGAGGTCGGCCAGCGCACCGATGTCCCAGGCCTCTTCGTCACCGCCGGCAGACGCCTGCGAGGCGTGCGTGCCTCCGGCCGCGAGCACGGTGGCGACCAGCGCGTCGGCTCGCCCGAGGATCTCGTACAGGCCGGCGTCGGCGCCGCGCAGCGAACCGCAGTACACGGGAAGGGCGTTGGCGCCGCGCGCCTCGATCGCGTCGCAGAGGGTGTCCACGAAGCCGGTGTTGCCGGACAGCTCGTGGGCCCGGTAGAAGAGCACGCCGACGGTCGGGCGGCCGTCGACGTACGGACGCTCACCGTGGACGCCGTACTCGGCCATCTTCTGCGGTTCTTCGAAGCCTTCGCCCGTGAGCAGCACGGTGTCGGAGAGGAAGCGGGCCAGCTCGGCGAGGTTCCCGGGGCCGCCCTCGACGAGGTACCGAAGCGCCTCCGCCACGACACCGGCCGGCACCGACGACTCGGCCATCAACTCCGCGTCGGGAACGGCCTCTCCGCCGAGCAGTACCGTCGGGATCCCGGATGCCTTCAACGCCGCGAGTCCGTCCTCCCAGGCGCGTTTGCCACCCAGCAGGCGTACGACGGCGATGTGCGCGCCCTCGATCAGCGCGGGCAGCTCCTCCGCCACATCCACCCGGGTCGGATTGCCGATCCGGTACGAGGCGCCGGAAGCGGCCCGGGCCGCCAGCAGATCCGTATCGGCGGTCGACAACAACAGCACTGTGCTCATGCGGGCGCTCCCGGTGGAATGAAGGGCAGTCCTGAGGGCGCGCCCGACTCGATGAGTCGCCACAGCGCGTCCGTGTCCGCGTGGTTCTCGATCAGGTCGCCGAGCCGGTCCAGCTGCTCCTCGCGCAGCGCGGCGAACGACGTGTCGGCGGCCGGTACGAAACGGCGGCCCGCGGCGGCCGCCACCTCGCGCAGGAAGGCCCGCCGGAAACCGTCCGACTCGAGCGAGCCGTGCCAGTGCGTCCCCCAGACCTCGCCGACCCGGCAGCCGTCCAAGCTGTGTCCATTGTCATCAGAGATGAACGCGGTTCCGCCGGTGACTTCGGCTACGCCGTGATGAATCTCGTACCCCTCGACGTACTCGCCGAGGGCCTCGCCGACGGGGCGGGTGAGGGTCTTCTCCCGCGCGAACCGCACGCGTACGGGGAGGAGTCCGAGTCCGTCGACATGGCCCGCGCGCGACTCGACCTCGTCCTCGATGTGCTCGCCGAGCACCTGGAAGCCGCCGCAGATCCCGAGGACGGGCCGCCCTTCGGCGGCTCTGCGCATCAGCGCGTCCGCGAGTCCGCGCTCCCGCAGCCATTCCAGGGCCCTGACCGTCCCCCGGGTGCCGGGCACGACGACCAGGTCCGCGTCGGCCAGCTCCTCCGCCCGGTCCACGAACCGCACCACGACGCCCGGTTCGGCGGCGAGCGCGTCCACGTCGGTGAAGTTGGACATCAGGGGGATCGCGCAGACGGCGACCCGTAGGACGTCCTCCCCGACGGGCGGGGCGACCACCGACTCGCGCACCGTGCCCCGCAGTGACACGCGCAGCCCGTCCTCCTCGTCGATGCCGAGGCCGTGCTGGAAGGGGAGCACGCCGTACGTGGAGCGTCCGGTGAGGGAGTGCAGCATGTCCAGCCCCGGCTCCAGCAGCGACACATCGCCGCGGAACTTGTTGACCAGGAACCCGGCGACGAGCGCCTGGTCCTCGCGGGACAGCAGAGCGATCGTCCCGAAGAACGACGCGAAGACCCCGCCACGGTCGATGTCACCCACGACCAGCACGGGAAGCCGGGCGTTCCTGGCGATCCCCATGTTCACGATGTCCGTCCGCCGCAGATTGATCTCGGCGGGACTGCCCGCCCCCTCACAGATCACCGCGTCATACGTGCCCCGCAACTCGGCCAGGCACTCCAGCACGGTCCCGAGGAGCTGCTCCTGCCTGCCCCCGTGCAGCATTTTCCCGGGGGACACGGCGCCTGACAGCGGCTCCGCCGCGGGCCCGGGCCCCCCGAAGAACCCTCGCGCGCTCAACTCGCCCACCGGTTTGCCCATCAGCACGACCTGGCTGCTGCGGTCGCTGCCCGGCTTCAGCAGTACGGGGTTCATGAGCGCCGTCGGTTCGACGCGTGCGGCCTGTGCCTGCATGGCCTGCGCGCGCCCGATCTCGGCGCCCTCGCGCGTGACGAACGAATTGAGGGACATGTTCTGCGCCTTGAAGGGCGCGACCTTGACGCCCTGGCGCACCAGCCACCGGCAGATCCCGGCGGTGACGACGCTCTTGCCGGCGTCGGAGGTGGTCCCGGCGACAAGCAGCCCGCCGCTCATGACGTACGCCCCTTTGCGCTGAGCCGTCGGTTGAGAAGCCGTGTCGTGAGGAGCCTTCCGGCCACGCACACACCGAGGGCCAGTCCGCCCACCCGCTGCGAGAGGCGTACGGCCCGCTCGATGTCGTCGACCTGGACGGCCCGTCCCTCGCCGTTGAGCACCGGCCGGTGCTCAACTCGCCCGCCGTAGGAGAGTGTCCCGCCAAGGCGTACGCCCAACGCCCCCGCGAACGAGGCCTCGACGGGCCCGGCGTTGGGGCTCGGGTGCTTGGCGGCGTCGGACCGCCAGGCGCGTGCGGCACCGCGGGGATCGCTGCCCGCGACGGTCGCGAGCGCGGCGGTCAGCCGGGCGCCCGGCCAGCCCGCCACGTCGTCGAGCCGTGCCGAAGCCCAGCCGTACCGCCGGTACTTGGGCGATTTGTGCCCGACCATGGCGTCCAGCGTGTTGACGGCCCGGAAACCGACGAGCCCCGGCGCACCTGCCACCGCACCCCACACCAGTGCGCCGACCACCGCGTCGGAGGTGTTCTCGGCGACGGACTCGACGACGGCCCGGGCGATCCCGTCGGCGTCCAGCGCCTGCGGGTCCCGTCCGCACAGGTGCGGCAGCCGCTCCCGGGCCGCCTCGAGATCCCCGGCCGCGAGTGCCTCGCCGACGGCCCGGGCCTCGCGGCCGAGCGAAGTCCCGCCGACCACGGCCCAGGTGGCGGTGGCGGTCAGTGCGACGGAGGCGGTAGGAGAGGTGCGTACGGACGTGGCGGCGAGGGCCGCGAGGGATACGGCACCGCCTACGCATACGGCGGTGTGCAGCGCGCCCCACCCACGGTGGTCCTGCCACAACACCCGCTCCACGGCGCCCGCGGCCCGCCCGAACGCGGCGACCGGATGCCCATGGCGCGGATCGCCGAGGAGGAGGTCACCGAGGAGGCCGGCGGCGGCGCCGTACGCGAAAACGCGATCGGCACGCACGGGGTCAGCCTGTCGCTACGTCAGGCAGAACCCCTTGGGCCCTTGAAGCCCTCGTACTCGGCAAACTGATCCGCAACAGGCAGCCGCACATGGCGATATGTCCTCACTCAGGGTGTCCGCGCCCTGGTTCGACGAGACCGACGGCGAGAGTTCCTGGCTCCCGGGGAATTGCTTCCCCGGTGACAGTGGCGGGACCGCGCCGGACTCACACCGGCTTCCTCTTCTGCCGCCGTACTTGGCTCGGGCAGTCCACCACGCCCGCGAACCGCCGTCAACTTGCCGCTGACCTGCGAAGGGAGAGTGTGCTAAGGCCCACACGGGCGGGTGGGGTACTGGACGTCAATGGTGGGGTGGGGGGACGTCAGGCCACGATCAGGTAGATGCCGTACGCGACCGCCGCCGTGCACGCCGTGAAGCAGGCGTACGCGCCGGTGGTCGCGAGGAGCGCGGAGTTGCCGTTGGCGGACGCCGACTCGCGCCGGGAGAGGCCGGCGATGCCGAGGGTGAACAGGCCCACGAGGGCGACGGTGACGATGAGGCTGACTCCGAAGACGGAGCCGAGGGCTGCCCAGTCGATGTGCATGGTGTGGATTCCTCAGACCGTGGCGGTGCGGGTGGCGGGCTCGGTGTCCGGCTCTTCGACGGTGCCCGTCGGGGGCGGGGTGACGGCGGCGATGGCCGTGGTCACCACGTCGGGGGTCTCCTCTGCGTCGTCGACCTCGTTGACGTTCGTGTGGTCGACCACCTCGCGGCGGGAGACCACCCAGATCGCGGCGCTGGACGCGATCAGGAAGACGGCGACGAACGCGGTGCCCCAGGTGCCGAAGGAGGTCACGTACTCCGCGACCGCGGCGACCAGGGCCGCGGCCGGCAGCGTCAGGCCCCAGGCGACGAACATCCGGGTGGCGGTGGACCAGCGGACCACACCGCCCTTGCGGCCGAGGCCCGCGCCCATCACCGAGCCGGAGACCGAGTGCGTGGTGGACAGGGAGAAGCCGAGGTGTGAGGAGGCCAGGATGACCGTGGCCGCGCTGGTCTGGGCGGCGAAGCCCTGCTGCGGCTGGAGGTCGGTGAGGCCCTTGCCCATCGTCCGGATGATGCGCCAGCCGCCGAGGTAGGTGCCGAGTGCGATCGCGAGGCCGGCGGAGAGGATGACCCAGACCGGCGGGTCGGAGTCGGGGGCGATGGCGCCGCCGGTGACCAGAGCGAGGGTGATGATGCCCATGGTCTTCTGCGCGTCGTTCGTGCCGTGAGCCAGCGAGACGAGGCCCGCGGAGGCGATCTGACCTGTGCGGTAGCCCTTCTTGGCGGCTTCGCCGTTCGCGTTCCTGCCGAGCCTGTACGTCAGCTTGGAGGCGAGCATCGCGGCAAGGCCCGCGACCAGCGGGGCGGCGATCGCGGGGATCAGCACCTTGGTGACCAGGACGTCGCCGTGCACCGCGCCGACGCCGGCCGAGGCGATGGTGGCGCCGATCAGGCCGCCCATGAGGGCGTGCGAGGAGCTGGACGGCAGGCCTACGAGCCAGGTCAGCAGGTTCCAGAGGATGGCGCCGACGAGCGCGGCGAAGATCACCTCGGGTTGGATGCCGGACTCGTCGACCAGGCCCTTGGAGATGGTGTTGGCGACCTCGATCGAGAGGAAGGCGCCGACGAGATTGAGTACGGCGGACATGGCCACCGCGGCCTTGGGCCGCATCGCGCCGGTCGAGATGGTGGTGGCCATCGCGTTGGCGGTGTCGTGGAAACCGTTCGTGAAATCGAACGCGAGGGCGGTGACCACCACTATCGCGAGGATCAGCGAGAAGTTCTCCATTTACCTGGTCTTCTATTGGACGTCAGCGGCTCGTGGACCGTAGGCAACCTGGATGAACGGAAGATGAACTCAGTAGGGCCACGAGATGTATCGAAACGAGACGCCACCCCTAACGAGGCGCCACCCCTCCAGGTACCCGGAGGGGTGGCGTGTAGTCGAACTGAGGCGGAGTGCCGGGCTCCGCCGGGTCCTTGCTTCTAGCCCTTCGCGAACTTCTTGAGCCGGCTCATGGACCCGTTGAACACATTCTGGTCACCCGGCAGGCTCCCGCCGTTGTCGTACTGCCAGAACGTCCACGTCCTCCAGCCCGCAGGCAGCGCCCCCGCCGTCGAGCTGTAGCGGGCCAGCCAGAGTGCGTGGTTCGAGGCGAACGCGGAGCTGTTGCCGGTGCAGTTCTTCCACCAGTGCGTGGTGGTGTAGATCACCGGGCGGCGGCCGGTCTGCCGCTTCATCTCGTTGCTGAACGACTTGATCCAGCCGACCATCTTGGCCTTGCTCAGGCCGTAGCACTTCTTCTTGCCGTACGGGTTGTACTCGATGTCGAGCGCGGGCGGCAGCGTCCAGCCGTCTGCCCGCCAGCCGCCTCCGTTGCGTACGAAGTACGCCGCCTGTGTCCTGCCTGACGACTTGTGCGGCAGCGCGAAGTGGTACGCCCCGCGGACCAGGCCCTCGCTGCGGGCGCCGTGGTACTGCTGGCCGTAATAGGGATTGCGGTAGGTGTGGGACTCGGTCGCCTTCACATAGACGAACTTGGCGCCTTTGCTCTTCGCCTTCGACCAGTTGACGTTCTTCTGGTGCGAAGAGACGTCGTGCCCCCTGGGTTTGGCTGCCGCCGAGACCGGAACCTCGATGAGGGCGGTGGTTCCGATGGTCAGAGTCGCCACGGAGAGCATGGCGAAACGGGCGCGACGACTTCGGGACGGTTGGCGACTTCGGGACAGCCGGCGACTTCGGGACGGTTTGCGATCACGGGCCATCTTTCCCCCGGAATGGCGGCGTGCACGACAAATCTCCCCGAGATTATTGGAAGATCCGTGAAACTCCGTCGGTCGTCGGCCAATTGATCCGGGTGGGCGTTCTGTTCGTATATGCGCCCTTTCGGAGGTGCGCGTTCCGCCCTAAAGTGCCCTGGCCTGCGCCGTCCGGCGCGCGCGGCTGGCAGGATCGCGACATGGCCGAACAGCGGTGGGACGCAGGGGGCGGGCGGGACGTGGCGGGGCAGGGCGCGCGCGACGCGACGGAACGGGCCTGGCGCGAGCTTGTGGCGACGGCCCGCCGGACGGTGTCCGAAGGGCTGGTCGTCGGAACGTCGGGCAATGTGTCGGTCCGGGTCGGGGACACCGTCCTGGTCACACCGACCGGAGTCCCGTACGACGAACTCGGGCCCGAGGACGTCTGCGGGGTCGGTCTCGACGGCCGGCAGGTGCTCGGTTCACTCGTTCCGACCAGCGAACTGCCCATGCATCTGGCGGTCTACCGCGCCACCGACGCCCGCGCCGTCGTCCACACCCATGCCGTGCACGCCACGGCCGTCTCCACGCTCGCCGAGCTGCCGCTCATCCACTACATGGCCGCCGCGCTCGGCGGCCCCGTCCGCGTCGCCCCCTATGCGACCTACGGCACGGAAAAGTTGGCCGAGAACATGCTCCGGGCACTGCGGAACCGCACGGCCTGCCTCCTCCAGAACCACGGCACCCTCACCTACGGCACCACCCTCCTCCAGGCCTACGACCGCACGGCCCAGCTGGAGTGGATGTGCCGCCTGTGGCTGACGGCGTCGTCGCTTCCGGGTCACTCGCCGTCGCTGCTGAGCCGGGAGCAGGTGGCGGAGGTGGGGGAGCGGTTGAAGGGGTACGGCCAGCCGTGACCGCCCTCCGGGCGCACTTTTCACGGTCCCTTCGGCTGGCCGACAGCGCGCTCCGTCTGGAGACTGGACCCGTGCGCACAGTGAAAGTGACGGCCGCGGCCGTCACCGCCGCCCTGGCCGCCGGAGCCGCCACCGTAGCGGCCGGCCGCTTCGCGAGCGACGCCGCCCTGAAGGCGTCGCCGGACCGACCGCTGCCCACCGAACCCCGGCTCACCGTGCACGCCACGGCTGCCGGGCGGATCACGCTCACCCGCGCCCTGGCCTCCCAGCGGCCCGGCATGTACGGCCTGAGCGGCAACGCGAGCCATGCCGTCGTCGGTACGGTCCTGGACGCCGTTCCGCACCCCGCCGACACGGTCGTACGCCGACTGGAACGCGTCACCCGCGGCACGCTGGAAGCCGGCGACAAGGTGTGGTTCACCCCGACCGTGCACATCGGCGACCCGAGCACCGCGCTCGGCCTCGACCACACCGACGTCGACATCCCCGGCGAACTCGGCGCCCTGCCCGCCTGGTTCTTGCCCGGCGCCCGCGAGCCCTGGGTGATCACCGTGCACGGTCTGGGCAGCACCCGCGAACACCCCATGAACGTCATGGAGTTGCTGCACCGCCTCCGCTTCCCGGTTCTCGACCTCGCCTACCGCGGTGACCCCGGCGCACCCCGCCCACCAGACGGCCTCTGTCACCTCGGCGAGACCGAGTGGCCCGACCTCGACGCGGCGATCCGCTACGCCGTGCGCTCCGGCGCCGAAGAGGTCGTCCTGTACGGCTGGTCCACCGGCGCCACCATGGCGGTGCGCGCCGCCGCGCACTCCGCGCTGCGCGACCGGATCTCCGGGCTCGTGCTGGACTCGCCCGTCCTCAGCTGGGAGGACACGCTGCGCGCCCTCGCCGCGGCCCGCCGTACCCCCGGCGCCCTGCTTCCGCTGGCCGTCCGCGCCGCTCAGGGCCGCACGGGCCTGCAGGGTGACCGGATCCAGGGCGCGGCCGACCCCGATCTGCTCAAGGTGCCGGTCCTCGTCCTGCACGGCCCGGACGACGCGGTCGCCCCCTGGGCGCACTCCCGCCGTCTCGCCGACCGCCGTCCCGACCTGGTCACCCTGCACACCGTCCGGAACGCCCCGCACGGAGCCATGTGGAACGCCGACCCGGCCGGTTACGAAGAGGCCCTGCGCCGCTTCCTCACTCCGCTGATGTAGCCCTCGGCTCCCCTCGCCTTCCTCCCTGGCCTCCCTCGGCTCCTTCCTGTTCCTCACGTTCCCCCTCGGCTTCCGGTTCGACCCTGAGTGCCTGGTTGCCGGGGCTGTGAGCGCCCGTGGAGC
Organism: Streptomyces sp. NPDC006365; assembly: GCF_042870755.1. NCBI lineage: Bacteria > Bacillati > Actinomycetota > Actinomycetes > Kitasatosporales > Streptomycetaceae > Streptomyces > Streptomyces sp. NPDC006365. The sequence continues at coordinate 55,052 of NZ_JBIAHS010000014.1, read as the reverse complement.
CCGGTGCGTTGGCCTCTCCTGTCGCCCTCCGCGACATTCCGTTTGGGTTTTCGGACCGTCAACCGGAAGACTGCCCCCGTGACGTCCCGTATCCCGCGCGACTCCAGGCTCCGACTCGTCCGCTCACGACCCCTGGCCGCCGCTCCCCGAGCGATGGACCAGCGGCGTACGCGCCGACCCGCACCGCGCCCGCCCGAGGGCACCCCGGCGCCCGCGGAGCTGGCCCGCATGGCACGCGCCCAGCTCGCCGGCGCGGCCCGTGTCGCCCGCTGGGCCGACGCCGCGCTCAGCCCCGGCCGGGACCTCGACGGCACGCCACCCGACGGCACGGGCACGCTCTCCGAGGCGACCGCCCAACGGGCCGCTGACGACCTGGGGCTGACTCCGGCTCAGGTCCGCGCGGACTGGGACACCGCACGTCTCGCGGGCCTCATCGAGGTGCACGGCCACAGCGCCCGCCCCGGCTGGCGGCTGCGCGCCTGGAACCGCGACGACAGCGCCGTACTGCGCGGCTGGGTCGCCCTCTTCGACGCCTGGTCGCTCGCCTGTCCGGAGCCCGAGGACCGGGAGCACGCGGCCGTCGCCGAGGTCGTCTCCGCGATGCCCCAGGTGCTCTCCTTCCTCCAGCTCTCGGCTGGCCCCGTCCCCGTCACCCAACTCCTCGACCTCCTCGACCAGCGCGTCACGGAACTGCGCACCGAGCGCTGCGAAATCCCGTACGGCCCGCAGCCCGAGCCGGTGGAGGAACCTGCACAGGACACCCCTCTCGCCCCCCTCCTCGACTGGGCTCTGGGCGCCCTCGCCTCCGTGGGCGCCCTCACCTGCGCCGACGGCCAGGCCACGCTCACCCCGCTCGGCAGCTGGGCGGTGTGGGTCAAACTGGAGCAGATCTGCGTCGCCGCGCAGAGCCCCGCCGGGAACATCGAGCAGTCGGCCGAGGACATGCTCCGCGGCTGCGCCCAGCTGCGCCCGAACGCGGCCCGTGCCGAATACCGCGCCTGGCTCGCCGCGCGCCCCGTCGGCAGCGCCGTCACCGAACTCCTCGACGCCGCCCGGGGTGAGGACGCCCTGCTGCGCGGGCTCGCTTTCGAGGCACTGCGCGTCGTCGGCGCCCCCGCCGAGCCGGACGTACGCGCCATCGTCGACGAGGTCCACCTGCGCCCGTACGCCCTGCTGTGGCTTGCCGAGCACGACGGTCACGACCCCGAGGACGCCCACGAGATCCTCACCCGCGACGAGGCCACCTGGCTGTGGGTGGACACCGCCGCGGCCGTCGCCGACCACGGCGAAGCCCCGCTGCTCGTACGGCACTTGGAGTCCGCGGTGCAGCCCACCGTGCCCGCGCTCCTCGACGAGGTCCGCGCCGTCGGCCACCCCCGCACCGTGCAGGTCCTGGTCGCCCTCGCCGCCGCTCACCCCGACCCGGCCCTGGCCAGGGCCGTGCGCCGCGCCGCCTTCCAGGTGCACACCGGAGGCAACTGAGGCGCGTCGCCGAGTGGGGGCGGCGGGGTCAGGCCCGGATTCGGGATTCGGCGTCAGGTCTGCATTTCGGGGGCGTACGTGCCGAAGCTCCAGACATTGCCCTCCAGGTCACGCGCCATGTAGTCCCGCGATCCGTAGTCCTGGTCCGTCGGGGGCATGAGGATCTCCGCCCCGTGGTCGACGGCCCGCTGGTGGTGCGTGTCGACGTCGTCCACGACGACGTACACCCCGGTGTGGGTCGAGCCCTTCATCGCCTCGTCGAAGCGCCCGCCGCGGCCCCTGGAACCGAGCATCACCGCGCCATTGCCCTGCACCAGCTCCGCGTGCAGCACCGTGCCGTCCTCGCCCTCGTACACCGATGCCTCGATGAAGCCGAAGGCCTCCGTGAGCTGCCTGATCGCGGCCTTCGCGTCCCCGTACAGCAGCGTCGGAAAGATGCTCGGGCGTCCGCCGACCGTGCCCGCCATGCCGACCACTTCCTCTCGCCTCGTCGCCGCATGTGACCTGCTGAATCCGACTTGTTCCCAGTCTCGCACCCGGCACTGACAACGCCCTCGGAGCCGGAATCCACGGCTCCTGGGGCAACGAACTGCCGGGCCGTAAAGGTGACGTAGAACATGCGCACGCTGAAAAACTGGTTGCAGACCCCCGTTAGACTGGCCCCATGGCCATTCTCCTCGCGCATTAGACGGCGTGATCGCCCCGCCCGTCGCCCGCCACCACACTTCCAAGGGCGCGCTACGGCGGCACCACCTCATTCGCCCACTCCGTCATCAACCCCGCCCTGGAGTCTGTCCGTGATTTCCGCCTCCGGTATCGAGCTGCGTGCCGGTGCCCGCATCCTCATCGAGTCCGCCACCTTCCGTATCGCCAAGGGCGACCGCATCGGCCTGGTCGGCCGCAACGGCGCGGGCAAGACCACGCTCACCAAGGTCCTCGCAGGTGAGGGCGTGCCCGCCGCGGGCACCGTCACCCGCTCCGGCGAGGTCGGCTACCTCCCGCAGGACCCCCGTACCGGCGACCTCGACATGCTCGCCCGCGACCGCATCCTGTCCGCTCGCGGCCTGGACACCCTGATCCGCAAGATGCGCGAGAACGAACAGCGCATCGCGAACGGCCAGGGCGCCACCCGCGACAAGGCACTCAGGCAGTACGAGCGCCAGGAGACGGAGTTCCTCACCAAGGGCGGATACTCCGCCGAGGCCGAGGCCGCCACCATCGCCGCCGCGCTCAACCTGCCGGACCGGGTGCTCGGCCAGCCCCTGCATACACTCTCCGGCGGCCAGCGCCGGCGTATCGAGCTGGCCCGCATCCTCTTCTCGGACGCCGACACCCTGCTCCTCGACGAGCCGACGAACCACCTCGACGCCGACTCGATCGTCTGGCTGCGCGACTACCTCAAGACGTATCGCGGCGGCTTCATCGTGATCTCCCACGACGTCGACCTCGTCGACACGGTCGTCAACAAGGTGTTCTACCTCGACGCCAACCGCTCCCAGATCGACGTCTACAACATGGGCTGGAAGCTGTATCAGCAGCAGCGCGAGGCCGACGAGAAGCGCCGTAAGCGCGAGCGGCAGAACGCCGAGAAGAAGGCCTCCGCGCTCCACTCGCAGGCCGACAAGATGCGTGCCAAGGCCACCAAGACCGTCGCCGCACAGAACATGGCCCGCCGCGCCGACAAGCTGCTGGCCGGCCTGGAGGCCGAGCGCAAGTCCGACAAGGTCGCCAAGCTGCGCTTCCCCGAGCCCGCGCCCTGCGGCAAGACACCGCTGACCGCGGAGGGCCTGTCGAAGTCGTACGGCTCTCTGGAGATCTTCACCGACGTCGACCTTGCCATCGACAAGGGCTCACGCGTCGTCATCCTGGGCCTCAACGGCGCCGGAAAGACGACCCTGTTGAGGCTCCTCGGCGGCGTGGAGAAGCCCGACACCGGCCAGGTCGTGGAGGGCCACGGACTCAAGCTCGGCTACTACGCGCAGGAGCACGAGACCCTGGACCCGGATCGCACAGTGCTGGAGAACATGCGCTCCGCGAACCCCGACCTCGACCTCGTCGAGGTACGCAAGACCCTCGGCTCCTTCCTGTTCTCCGGCGACGACGTCGACAAGCCGGCCCGGGTCCTGTCCGGCGGCGAGAAGACCCGCCTCGCGCTCGCCACCCTCGTGGTGTCGTCCGCGAACGTCCTCCTCCTCGACGAACCGACCAACAACCTCGACCCGGCCAGCCGCGAGGAGATCCTCGGCGCCCTGCGCACCTACAAGGGCGCCGTCGTCCTCGTCACCCACGACGAGGGCGCAGTCGACGCACTCCAGCCGGAGCGGATCATCCTGCTGCCCGACGGCGTCGAGGACCTGTGGGGCGCGGACTACGCAGACCTTGTGGCCCTCGCCTGAGCCGCGCACGGTCCGGGGCGGGGTCAGCGGGGCTTGATCGAATGACTGATCAACTGCGTATGGATCATTCGGCTCATCCGTGATCCATCATCTGTGTGAGATCTCCTCGTACCGAGGTGTGTCGTACATCGATTTCGCGGGCGGGCCCTCGGCCGGCCGGGGCTCGGCCGCTCCGCTCCGCTGACCTGGACCTTCGCGCGTGAACCCGTTCGGCCGTACGGACACCGCTGCCCGGAACAAAGGATTCCGCTCGTGAGGATGAGCTTCCGCGACTCAAAGCTTGTCCTACGGACCTTGCCGAATGGGTGGCCAGGAAGCTCTCGAGGGGTGATCATGAGAAGTCCAGAGCGCACTTCCCATGAGGAGGCACGGGTGGCCGAGACTCTGAAGAAGGGCAGCCGGGTGACCGGCGCCGCGCGCGACAAGCTCGCGGCAGACCTGAAGAAGAAGTACGACTCCGGTGCGAGCATCCGGGCACTGGCCGAGGAGACCGGCCGCTCGTATGGCTTCGTCCACCGGATGCTCAGCGAGTCGGGAGTCACGCTCCGAGGGCGTGGCGGAGCGACTCGCGGTAAGAAGGCCGCCTCGGCCTGAAGCCGGGCGGCTCCTTGTTCTCCGATGGTGGCCACCCGGTCGGTCGGGTGACCGGCCGGGTGGTTACTGTGCAGTCACTTGAGGGTGCGCGCGTACGGCACCCGCTCTGACCGCACCCATCGGAGGCGCCCCATGGCTTCGCTCGACCCGGTACTCGACAAGGACGGCGTACGGCTCACCGTCCACGAGGCGATCGCCACGGTGACGCTGACCAATCCGGCCAAGCGCAATGCGCAGAGCCCTGCTCTGTGGCGGGCGCTGGCCGAAGCGGGGCGGCTGCTGCCGGGCACCGTTCGCGTTGTCGTGCTGCGCGCGGAGGGCAAGTCCTTCTCCGCGGGTCTCGATCGGCAGGCGTTCACGCCCGAGGGGTTCGAGGGCGAGCCGTCGTTCATCGAACTCGCGCGCAGTTCCGATGCCGAGCTCGATGCGGCGATCGCCGGGTACCAGGAGGGTTTCACCTGGTGGCGGCGCAGCGACATCGTGTCCATCGCCGCCGTGCAGGGGCATGCCATCGGGGCGGGCTTCCAGCTCGCTCTCGCCTGTGACCTGCGCGTCGTTGCGGACGACGTGCAGTTCGCCATGCGCGAGACCAGCCTCGGGCTCGTGCCCGACCTCACGGGTACGCATCCGCTGGTGGGGCTGGTCGGGTACGCCCGTGCGCTGGAGATCTGCGCGACGGGACGCGTCGTTCTGGCCGAGGAGGCCGTGAGTACGGGGCTGGCGAATCTTGCCGTGCCTGTGGGGCAGCTCGACGATGCGGTACGGGATTTGGGGGCGGCGTTGTCGGCTGCGCCTCGCGATGCGCTTGTCGAGACGAAGGCGTTGCTCCAGGGTGCCGTTGACCGCACGTATGAGGACCAGCGGGTCGCGGAGCGCTCCGCGCAGGGGCGGCGGTTGCGGGACCTTGCCGGAATCGGTGACTAGGCGCGTTGCTGGAGGCCGTTCGAAGCTGCGGGTCCATTGCGACTCGTCGCTCCCCCACTCTCGACTTCTCCCCCTTCTCGGAATCGCTCTGCCGGGGGGACCCCCATGAGCGGGGGAACCCCATCGCGGCGGAGCCGTAAATTGATACCGCCCCGCGCCCCTCAAAAGGGGCGCGTCCCACCGGGTCGGCTCATTCTGTGATCCTCGTGATCAGTACCGCCACCGACGGGTGGTCCGGGAGTGCTTCGCTCGCCGCCTCCCGGACCTCACGCGCCACCTCCAGTGCTCGCCGGTCCGCGTGAACCTCGAGCTCCACGCGGACGTGACGGCGCGGCAGGGTGGCCTCACCGGAGTGTTCCTCGATGTGCACCGCGCGGCCCAGGCCGGCGAGTGTGCCCGTCAGGCGGGCTACGCCCGGGACAGTGAGCGCGGCGGCTGCCACTCGGGACTCGTCGTCTTCCAGTGTCGGCTCAGGCTCAGGTTCCTTGGTCTGCTGCCGTTCATCAGGAGGTACGTCGGTCTCGTCCCCCTCTTCCAGCAATCCCGTCACCCGGAGATCCACCTCCGTGACCGTCAGCCCGAGCCGCTCCGTCGCCGCCTCGGCCAGAGTCGCGCGGAGGCGAGACGCGAGGGTGGGGAGGGGTTCGCCGGTCGCGAGGGTGGCGGTGAACTCGCCGCTGATCCGCAGTGGCCCCGGCGGCAGGGCGCTGGGCGGAGGCGGTACGGCGGCCACGTATGTCTGGTCCGGGTCGGCGAGCGCGAGCCGTAGCGTGCCGAGGTGTACGCCCGGCACATGGCGCGCGGCGCGGCGCAGCACCGACTCGGCCGCCCTCTCCGTGATCCAGGCGCCGTCGCGCGGGCCGCCCAGTGGAAGGAGCCTGCCGAAACTGAGCTGACGTCGTACTGCCCGGGTCCACTGGTCCGCCATCATTGCTCCAGCCTGCCGCATCACCTGCTGCGCTGCCGTGCAACCACACTTAGTGTGAGGGAAGGAGCGCAAGCCGGAAGGGACGCAGGGCGATGACGGACATGACGCAGCGGAACCGGACGGACAATCCCGAGGGCGAGAAAGGGGCGCCGGATGTACAGCCCCGCAGGCCCAGTGTGACCAAGCGCGGGGGAGGCGACCCGGCCTCCAGGGGACGTACCACGATCGCGGACGGTGTGGTGGAGAAGATCGCCGGGCTCGCAGCCCGCGATGTGCTCGGGGTGCATGCGATGGGCAGCGGGCTCTCGCGCACCTTCGGAGCGGTGAGGGACCGCGTCCCAGGCGGTACGAAATCCGTGACCCGGGGCGTGAAGGCCGAGGTCGGCGAGGTGCAGACGGCCCTCGACCTGGAGATCGTCGTCGACTACGGCGTCTCGATCACCGACGTCGCCGGCGCCGTGCGCGAGAACGTCATCTCGGCCGTCGAACGGATGACGGGTCTTGAAGTCGTCGAGGTCAATATCGCGGTCAGCGATGTCAAACTGCCGGAAGAGGAAGAAGAGGAAGAAGAGACCCGGCTTCAGTAGCACCGCCCCCTTTGATGGGCAGAGGAGCGCAGCATGAGAATGGCCGCGATCGGCATGATCGCCGGAATGGCGCTGGGCTTCGCCGGATACTTCGGCGGGTTCGGTGCCTTCCTCCTCGTGGCGGCCCTTGGCGCCGTCGGCTTCGTGGTGGGCCGCTTTCTGGAGGGCGACTGGGAACTCGGTGACTTCTTCCGTACCCGCGGCGACCGGCGGCGGTGACGCACGTGACCGGTGAGCTCGCCGCGGCCGGAGCCCCCATCCGGCCCGGCAGCCCCGGCCGGACCGTCGCACCTGCGGAACGCGGTGCGCTCCGCGTCGCCGACCGCGTCGTCTCGAAGATCGCCGCGCAGGCGGCGCGCGAGGCACTGGACGTGCTGCCCCCGGACGCCGGGCCGCCGCACGCCACCGTCGTCGTGCACCATGGCGTGGCCCGCGTCCGGATCGGCCTCGAACTCGAATACCCCTCCGACATCGGCGCCCAGTGCGCCGCCGTGCGTCGCCAAGTCACACAGCGGGTAAGGATGCTGGCGGGTATGGAGGTGCCCGAGGTCGCCGTCCAGGTGCAGGGCCTGCACTCCGCGCAGGCACGCGGCGCGGCAGAGGGGAGGACCCAATGAGCGAGTCCCAGGGCGCCGAGAGCACCCGCCAACTGCCCGTCATCGAGAAGGCGGCCGAGAGCGAACTCGGTCAGTCCGCGTCCGCGGCGGCGTACGACCCGCTGCCCACCGCCGACGCCGAGGACGACGGGAACGGCCGCTTCTGGTCCGGACGCCGCGTCCCCGCGGGCATCCTCGCACTGCTGGTCCTGGCCGGCGCGGGCCTCCTGCTCTACGACATCGTCGCCGTGCGCCTCGACCGGTCCGCCATGGCCTGGCGCAGGTCCCTCGCCCGGGAGCTCGCCGAGCGGCCCCTCGACGACATCTGGGTGCTCGTCGGCGCCGGGATCGCGGCCGCTCTCGGCGTCTGGCTGCTGCTGCTCGCCGTGACGCCCGGTCTTCGGGACGTACTGCCCATGCGTCGCCCCCACACCGACGTACGGGCCGGTCTGCACCGGGGTGCGGCCGCCACGATGCTGCGCGACCGGGCCATGGAGGTCTCCGGCGTGCGCTCGGCACGAGTCCGAGTGGGGCGTAGGAAGGTCGGTGTGCGGGCGGTGTCGCACTTCCGTGAACTCGACGACGTACGCGCCGACTTGGACGCCGCGCTCGCCGCGGGCATCAAGGGGCTCGGGCTGGCCCGGCGGCCCGCCCTGTCCGTGCATGTCGTGCGGGCGAACAAGAACCGGAAGGGGTGACGGCCGGTGCTGAGGATCGTGAACCGTGTTCTCGTGGGGCTCGCAGGCCTGCTGCTCATCGTGGGCGGCGGCTCAGTGCTCGCCGTGGGCCTCGGTCTTGAGCCGCCTTCGTGGTGGGTCCACGACGGGCAGCGGGATGTGCTGCTGAGCGACGCGGACCGGACCCGCTGGCGGGACGAGGGCTGGTGGTGGCCCACCGTCATCGCCGTACTCGCCGTCACCGTGCTGCTCGCCCTGTGGTGGCTGACGGCGATACTACGACGGCGTCGGCTGGCCGAGGTGCTCGTCGACACAGGCGACGGCGAGGGGGCACTGCTGCGCGGGCGCGCCCTGGAGGGCGTGCTGGCCGGCGAGGCGGGCGCACTGGACGGCGTACAGCGCGCGCAGGCAGCGCTGACCGGCAGGCGCAGCACCCCTCAAGCACGGGTACAGCTGCTCCTCGAACCGCACGCCGACCCCGGCGACGCACTGCACGTCCTGACGACCCAGGCCCTCGCTCACGCCAGGGACTCGGCCGGGCTGGCCGCGCTGCCCGCCGAAGTACGCCTTCGCGGGGTCAAGCACCGGGCGGAACGGGTCAGTTAGAACCCGCGCCGAGCCCCGCCATCAACAGGAACCATGACCCCCGTCAGATACGACGCAGCCGGTGACAGCAGGAACGCGGCCGTCCGCCCGAACTCCTCCGGGGTGCCGTAGCGGCGCAGCGGGATGCGTGACTCGTTGGCCGCGCGGGTGGCCTCCGGGTCGGGGGACAGTCCGTCGAGCTGGCGCAGGCGATCCGTGGCGATACGGCCCGGGAGCACGCCCACGACGCGGATGCCGCGCGGGCCGAGCTCGTCCGAGAGCGACTTGGCGAAGCCCGCGAGCCCCGGGCGCAGACCGTTGGAGATGGTCAGGCCCGAGATCGGCTCGTACACCGAACCGGAGAGCACAAAGCCGATGACTCCGCCCTCGGCCAGCTCCGCGGCAGCCGCGCGGGCCAGCCGGACCGCGCCCAGGAAGACCGACTCGAACGCCGACTGCCACTGCTCGTCCGTGTTGTCGGCGGCGAAGCCGGGTGCCGGGCCGCCGACGCTGATCAGAATGCCGTCGAAGCCGCCGAAGCGCTCCCGTGCGGCGGCTATCAGATTTGCCGAGGCCGCCGGGTCGGCGTTGTCGACGGCGACTCCGTGGGCGTTCGGGCCGAGAGCCGCGGCGGCCTCGGCCACCGTCTTCTCGTCCCGGCCCGTGATGATCACTTTCGCGCCGTCGGCGAGGAGTTCCCGCGCGGAGGCGTTGCCCAGGCCGCGGGTGGCCCCGGTGACGACGTAGACACGGTCCTTCAGTCCAAGATCCATGCCCCTATCCTGCCCCCTCCTCGCCGAACAGGGTGAGGGCGGTGCCCACCAGTCCGATATGGCTGAACGCCTGCGGGAAGTTGCCGAGGTGACGGCCCTCGACGGGGTCGTACTCCTCGGACAGCAGCCCCACGTCGTTGCAGAGCGTGAGCAAGCGCTCGAACAGCTCGCGCGCCTCCTTCGCACGCCCCGTGAGATGCAGCGCGTCCGCGAGCCAGAACGAGCAGACCAGGAACGCGCCTTCATGGCCCGGCAGCCCGTCGATCATCGTCGGCTCCGAGGAGTACCTGCGCAGAAATCCGTCATGAGCGAGCTCGTCGCGGATCGCGTCGATCGTGCCGATGACCCGCGGATCGTCCGGCGGCAGAAAGCCGGTACGGGGGATGAGCAGCAGCGAGGCGTCCAGTTCACGGGAGCCGTAGAACTGCGTGAAGGTGTTCCGCTCCGGGTCGTAGCCGCGCTCGCACACCTCGCGGTGCACCTCGTCGCGCATCGCGCGCCAGCGGTCCGGGTAGCCGCTCAGGCCGGGGTTCTCCTCCAGGGCCCGGGCGGTGCGGTCGGCGGCCACCCACGCCATGATCTTCGAGTGCACGAAGTGCCGGCGCGGACCGCGTACCTCCCACAGGCCCTCGTCGGGCCTGCGCCAGTTGGACCGCAGGAACTCCATCAGGGCCTCCCGCAGACGCCACATGTGCGGCTTGGTCGGCAGGCCCGCGCGCAGCGCCAGCGCCAGGGAGTCGATGACCTCGCCGTACACGTCGAGCTGCAACTGGCGTACGGCGTCGTTGCCGACCCGGACCGGACGCGAGCCCTGGAATCCCGGCAGCCACGGCAACTCGTACTCGGGGATCCGCCGCTCGCCCGCGAGCCCGTACATGATCTGCAGATCCGCCGGGTCACCCGCCGCCGCACGCAGCAGCCAGTCGCGCCACGCCTCGGCCTCTTCGTGGTAGCCGCACGTCAGCAGCGCGCCCAGGGTGAGCGTGGAGTCACGCAGCCAGCAGTAGCGGTAGTCCCAGTTGCGTACGCCGCCGAACTCCTCCGGGAGCGAGGTGGTGGGCGCCGCGACGATGCCGCCGGTCGGCGCGTACGTGAGGGCCTTGAGGGTGATCAGGGAGCGGACGACCGCGTCCCGGTGCGGGCCCCGGTAACGGCAGCGGGCCGCCCATGCCCGCCAGTCCTCGACGCTTGAGGCCAGCGCCTCGTGCGGGTCGACGAGCGGGGGGCGCGGCTCGTGTGAGGGGTGCCAGGTCATCACAAAGGCGACTTTCTCGCCCTCGGCGACCGTGAACTCCGAGTGTGTGCTGTAGTCCTTGCCCCAGGTACGGACCTTGGGCTCACTGCGCAGCCACACCGAGTCCGGGCCTGCCACGGCCACCCGATGGCTGTCCGACTTGCGCATCCACGGCACGATCGAGCCGTAGTCGAACCGCAGCCGCAGGGTGCTGCGCATGGTCACGCGGCCCTTGAGACCCTCGACGACGCGCACGACGTCGGGAGAGCGGTCGCGCTGCGGCATCAGGTCGGTGACGCGCACCGTCCCCTCGGCGGTCTCCCACTCGGTGTCGAGCACGAGTGACTCAGGCCGGTACGCCCGCCGTGTGCACGCCTCCGCGCCCTTCGGCGCAAGCCTCCAGTGACCGTGCTCCTCGTCCCCCAGCAGCTTCGCGAAGCAGGCCGCCGAGTCGAACCGGGGCAGGCACAGCCAGTCGATCGAACCATCCCGCCCGATCAGGGCGGCGGTCTGGTGGTCGCCGATCAGCGCGTAGTCCTCGATGGCGGGGGCGGTCCCGTCCGCTTTCCCGGCTTCGTACTCGGCTGTGTGGGGCGCCTCGGACCCGTTGGGTGGGAGGGGCTCGTTCGATGAGTGCACGGGTGACGGGTTCCCGTCACGGCCGGTGACCAATCAGGATGGGATCGTGTCGGCGGTCCGGGCTGTACGGCCGGCCGGTGGCACCCGGGGGTTACGACCATGCGGCGGCCGGTGTCGCCTCCGGGCGGTCCGCCTACACGGAGGCCGGTGTCGCCGCCTCCGGCGCTTCCGTCTTGGCCGCGGCCTCCGCCCGGTCCCGGCGCTCACGGCGGACCAGGATCACCCAGCCCAGGGGGACGCCTGCCGCGAAGAGCCACCACTGGACCGCGTACGCGTAGTTCAGTGCGGCGTCCTCGTCGCCGGGCCTGCCGATCGGCTCCGGGGTGGCGCCCTTCGGCGCGGGTGCTGTCTGCGCGATGTAGCCGCCGAGCACCTGCTTGCCGAGGCGGCGGGCCTCTTGCCCGCTGTTGATCAGCATGATCTGCCGGTCCGGCAGGCCCTCGAGGTTCTTGATGCCGCTCGCCTCGGTCGTCTCGTCGGGCATGAGCCGCCCGGTGACGGTGATCTCGCCGCGGGACGGTGCGGGGATCTTGGGGAAGGCCGTCTGGGTCGGGGCCCCGGGGATCCAGCCCCGGTTGACGAGAAGGACCTTGCCGTCGTCGAGGACGAAGGGGGTCAGGACGTGGTAGCCGACCTCGTCGTCGGAGTTGGTGCGGCGGCGGACGACGACCTCGTCGTCGGTGTCGAAGCGGCCCTTCGCGGTCACACTGCGGTACCGCTCGTCGCTGGTGACGCGGTGCCCGGGGGAGGTGAGCTTCTCCACGGGCACCGGCTTGGCGCCCAGCGCCTCGGAGACCAGCTGGTTCCGGGCGGTGCGCTCCTCGTAGCGGTGCATCTGCCAGATGCCCAGCCTGATCATCGTGGGGATGAGGAGGAGGGCGACCAGCGTGAGGATCACCCACTGCCGGGACAACAGAAAGCGGTACACCCCATTGACGTTACCCCGCATGAATCGGCCCTCGACGGGAGGGTCCCGCCGAGGGTGAACGTGCGCCGAGGGTCCCTCACACTTTGTCGATGATCCCCACCTTCCCCTCCGAGCGGGCGCAGTGCGCCCCGCAGAACCACTGGCCTCCGACCTCGACCCCCTGGCCGATGATCTGGACGCGACAGTGCTCGCAGATGGGTGCCATACGGTGGATGGCGCAGGCGAAACAGTCGAAGACATGTACCGCGCCCTGCGCGTGCACCTCGAAGGACATCCCGTAGTCGTTTCCGCAGACCTCGCAACGTGCCATGCGCCACAGGGTGGGCCGCCGCGACGGCACGGGCGAGCGGCCGCGTGGCGAGTCGCCCGCCAATCACCCGTACGCCCGGGATCCCGCGCCGTACGTCTGGATCTCTCGTCGTATGCCCGGCCCCGCCTGCGTCCGTGGGCCAGGATCTCGCGCCGCGGGCCGGGGCGGTCCCCGTCACGCACCCTCGGCCGGCTCCACATCCAGGAGCAGCTGTCCGAAGGCCGCCTCGTCGACGACCGGCGTGCCGAACTGGCGGGCCTTGACTGCCTTGGACGTACCGGAGTCCGGGTCGTTCGTGACGAGGAGGCTGGTGAGCCGGGACAGGCTCGTCGCGACATGCAGTCCGGCGTCGACGGCCCGGTCCTCCAGGAGCTCGCGGTCGACCGAGGTGTCCCCGGAGAACGCGATCCGCATGCCCTGCTTGAGTGGTCTGCCCGGTTCGTACCGGCCCGGGTTGGGGTAAGGGCACGCGGGCCGCTTGCGGGAGGGGCGCCAACTTCCGGGCCCGTATCCGCCGTAGCCTCCGCCGCCGGACTGCCGGCCGATGCGCGGCGCGGACCCGTCCGCCCACTCCGTGAGGGGCCGGCACTCCAGCAGCGGCAGTCGTACGCCGTCGCGCGCGGCGGCGTGCAGACTCGGCCGGAACGCCTCGGCGAGCACGCGCGCGTCGTCCAGCGCGTGATGCGCGCGCTGCTGTACGACGCCGAAGTGCGCGGCGAGCGACGCCAGCTTGTGGTTGGCCAGCGGCAGGCCCAGCTCCTTGGAGAGCGCGATGGTGCACAGCCGCTGACGGACCGGCGCCTCGCGCTCCGCGCGCGCGTACTCCCGGGCGATCATCGACCAGTCGAAGACGGCGTTGTGCGCGACGAGCACACGGCCGTCGAGCCGGGCCGCGAACTCCTCGGCGATGTCCCGGAAAAGAGGCGCGCCTTCGAGTGCCTCGCTCGTCAGGCCGTGGATCCACACCGGCCCGGGATCCCGCTCCGGATTGACCGTCGTGTACCAGTGGTCCTCGACCTCACCGCGTGCGTCCAGCCGGTAGACCGCGGCCGACACTATGCGGTCGTCGCGGGCCAGGCCGGTGGTCTCCACGTCGACCACCGCGTATCCCTGCGGATACGCGGCCGGCCACGAGGCTGCGGACGCTGCGGACGTACGGTCTTCGAGCATGGTCACCGAGGATAAAGGGCACGACTGACAGTCCGTTCGCCGGACTCCCTCGCTCGCGACCCCGAGCGTCCGTCAGCTGCCCGGCCATCTGCGTCTCTTGGTGGAGATGGCCAAGAAGCAAGCGCGTACCCCAGGTAATACTTGTGGGTAACAACGTCTGGCCGCAGCTCAACGGCCGCTCTACGGTGCACACATGCCGAACCTGCCCGATGTCGTGCTGTGGTCGATACCCGCCTTCGTGCTGCTCACCGTTGTCGAAATGGTGAGTGTCCGGATACATCCAGCCGCCGAAGGGGCTGCCGCGGGGTACGAGGCGAAGGACGCCGTGACGAGCGTCTCCATGGGGCTGGGCAGCCTGGGCTTCGACCTGCTGTGGAAGATTCCGATCGTCGCCATCTACACGGCCGTCTACGAGCTGACGCCCCTGCGCGTGCCCGTCCTGTGGTGGACCGTGCCGCTGATGCTGCTCGCGCAGGACTTCTTCTACTACTGGTCGCATCGCGGGCATCACGTCATCCGCATCCTGTGGGCCTGCCACGTGGTGCACCACTCCAGCCAGAAGTTCAACCTCACCACCGCACTCAGGCAGCCGTGGACGACCTGGACCGTCTGGCCGTTCTACGTTCCTCTCGTCGCCCTCGGCGTGCATCCGGCCGCGCTCGCGTTCTGCTCGTCCGCGAACCTCGTGTACCAGTTCTGGATCCACACCGAGCGCATCGGAAAGCTCCACCGCGCCTTCGAGTTCGTCTTCAACACGCCGTCGCACCATCGCGTCCACCACGCCTCCCAAGGTGGCTATCTGGACCGCAACTTCGGAGGGATCCTCATCGTCTGGGACCGACTCTTCGGCTCGTTCGTCCCGGAGACCGAGCGGCCGGTGTACGGGCTGACGAAGAACATCGACACGTACAACCCCCTGCGCGTCGCCACGCACGAGTACGCCGCCATCGCCAGGGACCTGCGCGCGGCGGGCAGTTGGCGTGAGCGGGCGGGGCGGGTGTTCCGGGGGCCCGGCTGGCAGCCGCCGACGCCTGCCGGTGTCGAGGAGGTCGGTGATCCGGTCTCGGACACGGCCACAGGGACAGTCACCGGGACGGTCGCGTGAACCCAGGCCGCCGCGAGCGCCATGCGCGCGTGGCGCTCGTCGCCCTCGGTCTCGTCACCGTCGTCGATCTCGTCTGTCTGGTGTTCGGTTCCGGCCTCGGGCACGCGCTCGCCAAGCCGCTGCTGATGCCGCTGCTCGCCGCACATGTGGGCCTCCGCGGCGGGCCTCGACTCCTCGTCGCCGCCCTCCTGTTCGGCTGGGGAGGCGACGTGCTCCTGCTGTTCGACGTCGACACGGCGTTCCTCGCCGGGATGAGTTCCTTCGCGGCCGGGCACGTCTGCTACCTCGTGCTCTTCAAGAGGCACGCCTTCCTGGGGCACGACGCGGAAAATGGGGCTCCACGCGTGCGTGCCGCCTGGCCGGCGGCCGGTTACGGCGTCGCTCTCGTCACGACCGTCGCCCTTCTGTGGCCGGACCTGCCTCCCGAACTGCGGGTCCCTGTCGCCGGCTACAGCGTGCTGCTCACGGCCATGGCGTACCGGGCAACCCGCCTTGGCCTCACTGCCGCCCTCGGAGGCGCCCTCTTCATGCTCTCGGACACGCTCATCGCGACCGGAGTCGCCGAGTGGCCACAGCTCCCGAGCCCCGAGTTCTGGATCATGGCCACCTATGTCGCCGCGCAACTCCTGCTGGCGCGTGGGGTGCTGGACGTAGCCGGGCGCGCCGCCCCCAAGGCCCTGGTCACCAACTGACGCCGATCGGGCTCTCACCAGCGAATCGGCACCGGCAGTGCCGTGAGCACCGCGGACACCGCGACCACCGCACCCAGGGCGACGACTTCCGCACGGGCGGGGGAGTAGGCGGTGAGCGGGTCGGCAGCCCTGCGCAGCCGTCGGCGCGCGCACAGGGCGAGGACGGCGACGGCGACCACGAGGAGCAACTTGGCCAGCAGGGCACGCCCGTACGCCGTGGCTGTGAGCTGGTCCAGGACGGTTCCGGCCGGCATCCGGCGCAGGGTGCTGCCCACGCCCGTCAAGGTGATCGCGGCGAACAGAACGGCCGCCACGCGCGCGTAGAGCCCGAGAAGCGCGGCGCCCGCCTCCGGGTCGCGCCAACGCCGCAGCAGGCGCAGGACGTGCAGCAGGCCGCCCGTCCACAGGGCCGCGCACGTCACATGTACGAGCGTCAGGCCCGAGCCGAGCAGCGGGCTGTACTCCGTGGTGGGATGGGCCCGCAGCGCCTCCGCGACTGCCACCGCGGCGAGCGCCCACACCTGGGTCGCCGGACGGCGCGACAGGGCGCACAGGCCCGCCACGACGAACGCGTTGACCTCCAGAAGCGCGAGCATGCCGTCCCGGGTCTCGTACAGGCCGCCGATGTCCATGTCGGAGAACCGGCGCGGCACCAGGTTGCCGTTGGCCACGACCGAGGCGAGCCCGAGCGCGGCGACGAAGCCGGCGCCCGCCGCGACGGGAGCCCAGCTCCGGGGTTTGTCGTCCAGGGGCGCCCCCGGCACTCGGCGGGCCAGCCGGGCGGCGAACAGTTCGCCCGCCGACACGCACACCGCCGCGAACAGCACCGTACGCAGCAGGGCGATCCCCCCGTCAGCGGGCACGGCGGCCTCCCCCGTGCCCCGCAGGACGACGGGCGGCCCCACCAGCGGGATCAACGCGGCCAGGCCCACCAGGACGAGAACGGCAACGGCCCGTCGCCCCCCGGCCCCGCTCACCCGGGAGGCGCCCACCTCGCCACCCGCGTCGGCACTCGGTCTTATCGAACTCACCTCAGGATCTTCACCAGTTGTTCAGATCCGGGCAAGTCCTGGAGAACAACTGAGGGAACGACTTTCCACCCTGCATACGCCTCCGACCGCCTACGCGACTCAGGCCGGACGCGGAACCTCGCCGCTCAGTTCCACCGCGCGGCATCCGCGGCCCACGGCCCGGGCGGCTGCGACCAGTCCCCAGGCCCGCCGGTGAAGGACACCGGCGGAAGGGCGTACCGCAGCCGCCCCAGCCCGCTGTCCGTCTCGCCGAGCCAGAGGGCGGGGCTGTCGTACAAAGCGTCTGCGGGCTCCTTGCCCCGAGCGACTCCGTTCATCAGCCGCCGTGCCGTCTGCGCCAGCGCCAGCCGCACGAACCGGGTCCCGCCCCGGTCCAACTGCTCCGTGACCGCGCGCAGCACCGCGGCGGCCAGTAGATACCCCGTGCCGTGATCGAGGGCCTGGGCGGGCAGGGCACCGGGCTTCCCCCCGGAACCCTCCAGCGCGGCGATGCCCGTCGCCACCTGCACCAGGCTGTCGAAGCCGCGCCGCCCGGCCCACGGCCCGTAAGCGCCCCATGCGGAAAGTTGCGCCACCACGATCCCGGGCCTGCGCTCGGCCAGTGCCTCCGGCGTGAGCCCGAAGCGGTCCAGGGCCCCGGGGCGGTAGCCGGTGACGACGACGTCAGCCGAGGCGAGCAGCTCCTCGAAGTCGCGCCGGCCGCCCGTGAGATCGAGTGTGGCGGACCGCTTGCCGAAGCCCGTGTCCGCATGCTGGTCGGCGAGTTCGGGCAGCCGCGGCGGGTCGATCCGCAGGACGTCCGCGCCGAGGAGGGCGAGGGTACGGGTCGCGACGGGCCCGGCGATGACGCGGGTGAGGTCGAGTACCCGCAGCCCGGCCGCGGGCAACAGCGGATCACCGTGGAGGGGTGCGAGGACGCGCCGTACCCCTGAGGAACCCGTCCGCCCCCGCTCCAGCAGTCCGTGCCCGGCCACCGCCGCGCCCTGCTCGTGCGCGGCCCACTCCTCGGCCGTACGGAGCGCCACCGCGAGCCCTCCGGCCGCGTACACCGTGCTCTCCACCTCCACGGCCGGCCGCTCCGCGAGACCGGCGCCCACAGCCTCCACGGACGCGTCCGCCGACAGCTCCAGTGCTGCGAGCAACCGCTCCCGATGGTGCGGATAGTTCGCATGCGTACGCACCCAGCCGTCCGCCGTACGCCAGAACCGCGACAGCGGCGCGAAGTCGACCGGCGCCCGCCCGTCCACGAGCAGATGCCGCTCGCTCACGAACGCGGTGGCGACGGCTCCGTCATCGACCGGCACCGCGGGGACCTCCCGCCCGGTACGGCGCGCGCCGAGCTCAGCGGCCGCGAGCGCACACGCCCCCACACAGCCCCGCGCCAACTCCCGCACCGGCAACCGCGCCTCCAGCGCTCCGTCCCGTACGACCGCGGAGACCCGCGAGACCAGGGAGGGATCGCCGCCCAGCGCGGACCACAGGTACTCGATGTCAGTCATGAGAGCACTATGCGGCCTTGCCCCGGTCACCACGGAAGCGGCCGACCACCACAGGCGCACCTCCGATCACTCCATACGAGAGCCGGGCGACCCTTGGGTCGCCCGGCTCAACTCCCCGCAGGGAGGCACTGCTTGTCCGCTACTTCGTCACCGCGTCCAGTGCGTCCACCATCCCCGCGCCATAGAACCCGTTGCGGTTCTTGCCGCCCTCGCAGATCGCGTCGATCTTGCCGTCGCCGTCGATGTCGTACGGGTCGGTGCACGGTACGGCGTCGGCCTCCGCGTACAGGAGGGCCTTCACCAGGGCCGGCGGGGCGTACGGGTGCGTCGACTTGATGAGCGCGGCCACGCCCGCGGCGTGCGGGGAGGCCATCGACGTACCGGCCATGTAGCCCCACTTGCCGCCGGGGACCGGACCCAGGATGCGGCCGTCGGTGGCGGGCGGCGCCGGGGTCTGGTACTTCGTCGAGTCGCCGCCGGGTGCGGCGATGTCGATGACGCCCAGGCCGAGGTTGGAGAAGGACGACTTGATGCCCTTCGCGCCTGTCGACGCGACCGTGACCATCCCCGGCAACTGGGTCGGGATGTCAAGGCAATCGGACGGGTCGATCACGCGGTCGGACGGCGTGGAGTCGTTCGGCGAGACCGGGTCGGTGATCTCGTCCGCCGCGAGGTCGTAGTTCTCGTTGCCCGCCGCCGCGACGTTGACCGCGCCCTTCTTCTCCGCGTACCGCGAGGCCCGGGAGACGGCTTCCACGAGGGCCTTCTGGTCCGGGTCGTTCTTGCAGTTGAAGTACCACGGGTCGGTGTAATAGCTGTTGTTGGTCACGTCGACGCCGTGCTCGGCCGCCCACATGAAGCCGCAGACGACGGCCTCCGTGTAGAAGAAGCCGTCCGGGTTGGACACCTTGATGCCGGAGACCTTCACGCCCGGGGCGACGCCCGTGACGCCTACGCCGTTCTTGGCGGCGGCGATCTCACCCGCGACATGCGTGCCGTGCGGGCTCTCTGAGGCGCTCGGCCGCCACGCCCCGTCGGCCGTGTCCGGCTTGCCCGTCACGCAGTTGACCGACGCCTCGCGGTCGAAGTTGGGCGCGATGTCGGGGTGCGTGTCATCCACGCCGGTGTCGATCACGGCGACCGTGACGTCCCGGCTGCCCAGCGACTTCTCGTGCGCCTTGTCCGCCTTGATGGCGGGCAGGTCCCACTGCAACGGCTCCAACGGGTCCTGCCCGGCCGCCGCTTCGACGCCCGCGGCCTGCTCCGAGGTGAGCACCTTGGGGGTGCCGAGATCGGTCGTGGACTGCGCGGGCAGCGGCGCCGTACGTGTCGAGCCCGCCGACTCCACCCCGCGCACCTTGCGGATGGTCTTGGCGAAGTCGGCGTTCGACGAGTGGACGACGATCACGCCGATCTTGTCGTACGACGTCACTAAGGTGCCGCCGGCCTTGGTGATGGCCCTCTTCACGTAAGAGGAAGTGCCGTGGCCGGGGCGGACGTTGACGACGTAACTGAGCGAGGTCGCATCCGCCGAGAGGGCGGAGAGCAGCGGCGCGTCGTCCCCGGCCGCCGAGGCCGCGGGCGCCGCCGCGGCGCTGGCATTGGGCAGGAAGGCGAGTGCCGTCGCCATGGCCATCCCGACCGGGACGGCCAGGACGCGACGAGAGCGCGTATGAGGCGCTGTCATGGAGTCTCCAGTTCATTCGTGGCGTACAAGTCGGCCTGCCTCACCGCTTACTTGACCGCCCGCAGCGCGTTGACGATACCGAAGCCGTAGAAGCCGTTCACACGCTTGCCGCCCTCGCAGGTGGCGTCCACGACACCGTCGCCGTTGCCGTCGTAATCGGTCGGGCAGCTCTGGCTGTCCGCCTGGGCCTTCAGCAGCGCCTGGAGCTGGCCCGGAGTCGCCCACGGGTACTTGGACTTGAGCAGCGCGGCGACCCCGGAGGCGTGCGGCGCCGCCATCGACGTGCCCTGCAGGAAGCCGTACTGGTTGTTCGGCATGGTGGACAGGATCCGGCCGTTCTTCGACGGGGTGTCCGGGATCTGGTACCGGTCGCCGCCGGGCGCCGCGATGTCGATCACGCCCTTGCCGTAGGTGGAGTAGTACGACTTGGCGCCCTTGACGCCGGTCGCGCTGACCGTGACGACACCCGGCAGCTGGGTCGGCACGTCGAAGCACTCGTGCGGATCGATGGTGCGGGTGACCGGGGTCGAGTCGTCGGGGCTGGAGTCGTCGACGATCGCGTCCGAGTCGAGGTCGTGGTTGGAGTTGCCCGCGGAGGCGAGGTGGAGAGTGCCCTTCTTCGTGGCGTACTGCTGGGCCCTGTTCACCGCGTCGACGATGGCCCGCTGGTCCGGGTCGTCCATGCAGTTGTAGAGCCACGGGTCCACGTAGTAGCTGTTGTTGGTGATCTCGACGCCCTGGTCGGCGGCGAACACGAAGGCGCAGACGACGCTCTCCGGGTAGAACAGGCCGTTCTCCCGGTCGGTCACGTTGATGCTGGAGACCTTCACGCCGGGCGCGACACCGGCCACGCCGACGTCGTTGCGTGCCGCGGCGATCTCACCGGCCACGTGCGTGCCGTGGTAGTCCTCCGGGGTGTACGGGCGCCAGGCGCCCTCGCTGGTGTCCGCCACGCCGCCGGCGCAGTTGGCCGACTGGGACGCGGAGAAGTTCGGGGCGAGGTCCGGGTGGGTGTCGTCGACGCCGGTGTCGATCACGGCGACGGTGACCTTCTTGCTGCCCGGGTTGATCTTCGCGGCCTTGTCGGCGCCCATCGCGCGCAGATCCCACTGGTCGGCCTCGAGGGGCTCCTCGGCGGCCGTGCTCCTGGCCTCGACCTTGGCGGCCTCGGCGGCCGACAGGTACTGCGCCGCACCCTCGTCCGTCGTCCCCGCCGGGGCCAGCGGCGCGGTGCGCGTCGCACCCGCGGACTGCACCCCGCGTACGGCACGCATCTGCTTGCCGAACTCCGGGTTGGCCGAGTGGACGACGATGACGCCGATCTTCTTGTACGTCGCGACAACTGTGCCGTCGGCCTTGGCTATGGCCTTCTTCACCGACTCGATCGTGCCGTGGTCCGCCTTCTTCGTGTTGACCACGTACGCGAGGTTCGGACCCTCCTCCGCGGCCACAGCGGGGGCGTCGACCGGGGCGGCCGAGGCGACGCCCGGCAGGAAGCCGAGCGAGGCGGTGAGGGACAGCACGACGGGCACGGCGAGCGCAAGACGGCGTCTGGAGCGCAGATGAGCCATGGGGTCTCCACATCATCCGGAAAAGGAACCGGCCCGAACACAGGTGGTGCTCGGGCAGGTACATGACTTGAGTGGTGCAGGGCGAAGCTATCCCTCATGATCCGCGGCCAGCAACGACTTACAGGAAATGACTTCCGAAAGGACGGCCGGGCGTTGAACCGGTCTTCGCGTTGCTCCGTGACCTTGGGCAGGAACGAGAGCAACAGTGAGCCCCTGTTGGATCACGCCCGGGAGGCCCTAGCATCGCCACCCGGCCCACGTGATCCACACGTTCCGTGAGGTCACGACAGAACCATGTCCATAGCCAGTGAGACCCCCTATCCCCGTCCGCCCGCTTCCGATTCGGACGCCGCAACCGCAAACGCGAGGAGACCCCGTGGCTACCGACGCACCGCCCCCCTCGAAATCCCAGCCTCACCTCCCCACCACCGAGGAGTTCGTCGAGGTGCAGGAGAGCGCTGAGTTCGGTGAACTACGCCGCTCCCACCGCTCCTTCGCCTTCCCGCTGACCGTCGGCTTCATCAGCTGGTACCTGCTGTACGTCCTGCTGTCGAACTACGCGGGCGGCTTCATGGGCACCAAGCTGTTCGGCAACATCAACGTCGCCCTCGTCTTCGGTCTCGCCCAGTTCCTCACCACGTTCCTCATCGCCTGGTGGTACGAGCGGCACTCCTCCAGCAAGCTCGACCCCAAGGCCCACGCGATCAAGTCCCGGATGGAGGGCGGCGAATGAGTCCCGCGATCACTCAGGTCCAGTTCGCGGCGAGCGAAGTGCAGCTCGCGGCGAACGAGGCCAGCGAGCACCGGCCGCTGATCATCTCCCTGTTCGCCGCCTTCGTCATCGCCACCCTCTTCATCACCGTATGGGCGGGCCGGCAGACCAAGGACGCCGCCGACTTCTACGCGGGCGGACGGCAGTTCAGCGCCTTCCAGAACGGACTCGCCGTATCCGGCGACTACATGTCCGCCGCGTCCTTCCTGGGCATCGCGGGTGCGATCGCCCTCTTCGGATACGACGGCTTCCTGTACTCCATCGGCTTCCTGGTCGCCTGGCTGGTGGCCCTGCTCCTGGTCGCCGAGCCGCTGCGCAACTCCGGCCGGTACACGATGGGCGACGTCCTCGCGTACCGCATGCGCCAGCGCCCGGTGCGTACCGCGGCAGGCACCTCCACGATCGTCGTGTCGATCTTCTACCTGCTGGCGCAGATGGCCGGCGCGGGTGTCCTCGTCTCGCTGCTGCTCGGCATCACCTCGGACGCCGGCAAGATCCTCATCGTCGCCCTTGTCGGCCTCCTGATGATCGTGTACGTCTCCATCGGCGGCATGAAGGGCACCACCTGGGTCCAGATGGTCAAGGCCGTTCTGCTCATCGGCGGCACCATCCTGATCACGTTCCTGGTGCTGCTGAAGTTCAACTTCAACATCTCCGACCTGCTCGGCACGGCGGCCGAGAACAGCGGCAAGGGCGCCGCGTTCCTGGAGCCCGGCCTGCAGTACGGCGCGAGCGGCACCACCAAGCTGGACTTCATCTCCCTCGGCATCGCCCTGGTGCTCGGCACCGCCGGCCTGCCGCACATCCTGATCCGCTTCTACACGGTGCCCAACGCCAAGGCCGCCCGGAAGTCCGTGAACTGGGCGATCGGCATCATCGGCGGCTTCTACCTGATGACCATCGCGCTCGGCTTCGGCGCGGCCGCGATCATCTCGCAGGACGAGATCATCGCGTCCAACCCGTCCGGCAACACGGCGGCGCCCCTGCTCGCCCTGCACCTGGGCGGCGTCGACTCGGCCTGGGGCGCGATCCTGCTCGCCGTGATCTCCGCGGTGGCCTTCGCGACGATCCTCGCCGTGGTGGCCGGCCTCACCCTCGCCTCATCCTCCTCGTTCGCCCACGACATCTACGCGAACGTCATCAAGAAGGGCAAAGCCACCGAGAAGGAGGAGGTCCGGGCGGCCCGTCTGGCGACCATCGGCATCGGCGCCGTCTCCATCCTCCTGGGCGCACTCGCCCGCGACCTGAACGTCGCCGGCCTCGTCGCGCTCGCCTTCGCCGTCGCCGCCTCCGCCAACCTGCCAACAATCCTCTACAGCCTGTTCTGGAAGCGGTTCACCACCCAGGGCGCCCTGTGGTCGATCTACGGCGGTCTGATCGTGGCCGTCGGCCTGGTGCTGTTCTCGCCCGTCGTCTCCGGCGACCCCAAGGCGATGTTCCCCGACGTCGACTTCGCCTGGTTCCCGCTGAAGAACCCGGGCATCATCTCCATCCCGTTCGGTTTCGTGATGGGCTGGCTCGGCACCGTCCTGTCCAAGGAGGAGCCGGACACCGGCAAGTACGCCGAGCTGGAGGTGCGCTCGCTGACCGGCACCGGAGCCCACTGAGGCTCCCTGCCTTCCGCGGCCGCGCCGTAGTCCCCTGGACGTTCTACGGCGCGGCCGCGCCATGTCTCGTGTGATCCGCTTGCCGCTCCCTTGCCGTCGTTGTCGGTCCTGTCACGTAGGCTCGCTGGTAACTGATTCACATGAGTGCTTGTTCTGAGTGCCGGTTCTGAGTGCTTGTTCGCTCGAGTGGAGGGGGCCCCACGTGCTCATCGACACCTATGGCCGTGTGGCCACTGATCTGCGTGTGTCGCTGACGGACCGCTGCAATCTGCGGTGCACGTACTGCATGCCCGAAGAGGGCCTGCAGTGGCTCGCCAAGCCCGACCTGCTCACGGATGACGAGATCGTCCGCCTCATCGACATAGCAGTACGGCAGCTGGGCATCACCGAGGTCCGCTTCACCGGCGGCGAGCCCCTGCTGCGCCCCGGCCTCGTCGGCATCGTGGAGCGCGTGGCCGCGCTCGAGCCGCGCCCCCAGATGTCCCTGACCACCAACGGCATCGGCCTCAAGCGCACGGCCCCGGCCCTGAAGGCGGCGGGCCTGGACCGGGTGAACGTCTCCCTGGACACGCTGCGCCCCGACGTCTTCAAGACCCTCACCCGCAGGGACCGCCACAAGGACGTCATCGAGGGCCTCGAAGCCGCCCGCGAGGCGGGCCTGAACCCGGTCAAGGTCAACACCGTCCTGATGCCCGGACTGAACGACGACGAGGCCCCGGACCTGCTGGCCTGGGCCGTGGAGCACGACTACGAACTGCGCTTCATAGAGCAGATGCCCCTGGACGCCCAGCACGGCTGGAAGCGCGAGGGCATGGTCACCGCCGGTGACATCCTTGCCTCACTGCGCACTCGCTTCGAGCTCACCGAGGAGGGCTCCCAGAAGCGGGGCTCGGCCCCGGCCGAGCGCTGGCTCGTCGACGGCGGCCCGCACCGCGTCGGGGTCATCGCCTCCGTCACCCGCCCGTTCTGCTCGGCCTGCGACCGTACGAGGCTCACGGCCGACGGCCAGGTCCGCACCTGCCTCTTCGCCCAGGAGGAGACCGACCTGCGGGCCGCCCTGCGCTCGGACGCGCCGGACGAGGAGATCGCCCGCATATGGAAGCTGGCGATGTGGGGCAAGAAGGCGGGCGCAGGGCTGGACGACCCGTCGTTCGTGCAGCCGGAGCGACCCATGTCGGCGATCGGCGGCTGAGAGCTCTCCGATCCTTCGGGGACTTCGGGGACTTCGGGGACTTCGGGGACTTCGGGGCCAAGCCTCGCTAAGCCTCGGGGGGCTGCGGCGGCTCCTGGCGTTCCAGGGGTTCCTGGGAGTCCCAGTCCTCCAGGAGCACGACGTCCTTCAAGAAGCCCCGTACGCCAAGGAACTTGGACAGGTACTCACGGTGCTCCTCGCACGCCAGCCACGTCTTGCGGCGGTCAGGGGCGTGCAGCTTCGGGTTGTTCCAGGCGAGCACCCACACCGCGTCGGCCCGGCAGCCCTTGGCGGAGCAGATGGGCGATGCCGGTTCGGAGCCGGGGACGTTCAGGATCACCCCCCGACCCTAACCCTTGACGGCATCACCACCCCTTACGGCATCTCGATGCCGGCGCCCGGTCCCAGCGGTCCCAGCGGCAGATCGAACGCGTAGAAGATCCCGAGCACGGTCGGCCACGCCACAAGGAACGGCACCACACAGAACGTGGGCCGCGTACCCGGCCGGCGCGGCTACAGCGTGACCGCGGTGCCGAGGGAGAAGAACCAGAGGAAGAGCCGGGAGAAACCCCGTGACAAAAGGCGACGCCGAGCAGCCACGGGGGGAGCTGCCCGGCGTCGGTCTGTCGCTCCGACGGGGGATGCGGAGCGCGTACGAAGTATGTCACGGGTAACCCGTTGCCCGGCACTGGAACAGCATGATTGATCTGAGCTTTTCTTGAGCTTGGTGCCGTGGTGACGTCCGGCGGGCATGAACGGCGGTGGTCAGGTCCGCTCGTGCGGCTCGCCCTGGGCGCCGGCCGGGGAGTCGGACGCGAGGTCTTCCGGAACGGATTCCGCGGCGTCGTCCGGACGGGGCTCCGTGAGCATCGGCCGGGCGGGCATGGTGACGAACGTCGACGGCAGCGACGGCGCGTTCTCGCGGCCCGCGTTGGCGATCACCACGGCGATGTAGGGGAGGACGGCGCCGAGCACCAACGCGACGATGGCGACGTGCCGTTCGACGTTCCAGAGGGTGGCCGCGAGGATCACGGCGAGCGTACGGACGGACATCGAGATGACATAGCGGCGCTGCCTGCCGCGTATGTCGTCGGCGAGCCCCTGCCTGGCCCCGGTGATCCGGAAGACCTCGGTTTCGCTGTGCTTCCGCATCACGTTCCACCACCCGCCCGCATCGGACTCTCCCCGTCCCGTACCCGGTCCGCAGCCGGTCCGGGAACCAGGGCCCGGATGACTCCACGTTACGCCGCGCCTGCGTCAGTCACGAGACCGGGGCACCTGCTGCCTGCGCGAACGGCCTGCGCCCCGGTGTGTACGGTCCCACCCGGCATGCGCAGTACGAGGCCTGGGCGGACACTGGCCGTGATGCTCAGGTCGAGCCGGACGAGGAGGCAGCGATGGGCTGGTTGTGGGCGATCATCGTCGGATTGGTGCTTGGCCTGATCGCCAAGGCGGTCATTCCGGGCAAACAGCATATCCCTCTGTGGCTGACCACCATTCTGGGCATGCTCGGCGCCGTCGGCGGCAACGCGGTCGCCCGGGCGGCAGGCGTCGACGCCACGGCAGGCATCGACTGGTGGCGCCACGGGTTCCAGCTCGTGGCCGCGATCATCCTCGTCGGCCTCGGCGACCGGGCGTACTCGGCGTTCCGGGGTACCAGGCGAAGGGCATGACAGAGGGTACGGCGAAGGGGGCGGCCTCCGGCACCGGAAGCCGCCCCCTCAGTGCGTCCGCGCAGGCCTCTCCGTAGCCGCTCAGCCGCCCGTGACCTCCACCGCCGCGAGGTTCTTCTTGCCGCGCCGCAGGACCAGCCACCGCCCGTGCAGCAGGTCCTCCTTGGCGGGGACGGAGTCCTCGCCGGCGACCTTGACGTTGTTCACGTACGCCCCGCCCTCCTTGACCGTCCGCCGGGCGGCCGACTTGCTGGCCACCAGGCCGACCTCCGCGAAGAGATCCACCACCAGGGCAGGCTCCGCGACCTGGATGTGCGGCACCTCGGAGAGCGCCGCACTCAGCGTCGCCTCGTCCAGCTCGCCCAGCTCACCCTGACCGAAGAGGGCGCGCGACGCGGCGATCACGGAGGCCGTCTGCTCGGCGCCGTGCACCAGCGTCGTCAGCTCCTCGGCCAGCGCCCGCTGGGCGGTACGGGCCTGCGGACGCTCCTCGGTGACCTTCTCCAGCTCCTCCAGCTCCTCGCGGGACTTGAAGGACAGGATCCGCATGTACGCCGAGATGTCCCGGTCGTCCGCGTTCAGCCAGAACTGGTAGAACGCGTACGGCGTCGTCATCTCGGGGTCCAGCCAGATGGCACCGCCCTCGGTCTTGCCGAACTTCGTGCCGTCCGCCTTGGTCATCAGCGGCGTCGCCAGCGCGTGGACGTCGGCGTGCGTCTCCAGCTTGTGGATCAGGTCCAGGCCCGCCGTGAGGTTGCCCCACTGGTCGCTGCCGCCCTGCTGGAGGGTGCAGCCGTACCGGCGGTAGAGCTCCAGGAAGTCCATGCCCTGGAGCAGCTGGTAGCTGAACTCCGTGTAGCTGATGCCCTCCTCGGACTCCAGGCGCCGGGCGACCGAGTCCTTGGTCAGCATCTTGTTGACGCGGAAGTGCTTGCCGATGTCCCGCAGGAACTCGATGGCCGACATCCCGGCCGTCCAGTCCAGGTTGTTCACCATCACCGCGGCGTTCTCACCCTCGAAGGTCAGGAACGGCTCGATCTGCCCGCGCAGCCGGTTGACCCAGTTCGCGACCGTCTCCGGATCGTTCAGCGTGCGCTCCGCCGTCGGGCGCGGGTCTCCGATCTGGCCGGTCGCACCGCCCACCAGGGCCAGCGGGCGCAGGCCCGCCAGCTGGAGGCGGCGCATGGTGAGGACCTGCACCAGGTGGCCGACGTGCAGACTGGCCGCCGTCGGGTCGAAGCCGCAATAGAACGTGACGGGACCGTCCGCGAGCGCCTTGCGCAAAGCGTCCTCGTCAGTGGACAGGGCGATCAGCCCGCGCCACTTCAGCTCGTCGACGATGTCCGTCACGGTTCTCGTATCTCCTTGGATGATCTTCGGGCGGTCGAACGACAGCCAGCTACGAGGTTATACGCCCCGACTGACAGAGCCCACGCCGTTCTGTGCCCTGAGCCGCAGGCCCTGTCATACGCCCTGACTGACGGAACTCATGTTGAAGTCCGGAATGCGCAGGGGCGGCATCGCGGCCCGGGTGAACCAGTCGCTCCACTCCCTCGGCAGCGTCTTCTCCGTGCGCCCCGCCTCGGTCGCCCGCCCCAGGAGATCCACCGGGGACTCGTTGAACCTGAAGTTGTTCACCTCGCCCGTGACCTCGCCGTTCTCGACCAGGTAGACGCCGTCCCGGGTCAGGCCGGTCAGCAGCAGCGTGGCCGGGTCGACCTCGCGGATGTACCAGAGGCAGGTCAGCAGCAGCCCGCGCTCCGTGTTCGCGACCATCTCCTCCAGGGAGCGGTCCTGGCCGCCGTCGAGGATCAGATTGCCGATGCCGGGAGCCACCGGCAGTCCGGTCAGGCCCGCGCTGTGCCGGGAGCTGATCAGACGCGCCAGCTCGCCCGCCCGGATCCACTCGGTGGCCTGGAGGGGCAGCCCGTTGTCGAACACCGAGGAGTCGCCCCCGGAGGAGTGCGCGAGCTCGAAGGGCGCACACTCCAGACCCGGCTCGTTCGGGTCGCTGCGCAGCGTCAGAGGCAGCTCGGCGAGCTTCTCGCCGATGCGCGTACCGCCGCCGGGCTTGCTGAACACCGTCCGGCCCTCTGTCGCGTCCCGGGCCGACGACGACCACAACTGGTAGATCAACAGATCCGCGACAGCGGTCGGCGGCAGCAGCGTCTCGTACCGCCCGGCCGGCAACTCGACGCGCCGCTCCGCCCACCTCAGGCGCGTGGCCAGCTCCGCGTCGAGCGCCGCCGGGTCCACGTCCTTGAAGTCGCGCGTCGACCGCCCCGCCCACGCGGAGCGCGTACGGTCCGGCGACTTGGCGTTCAGCTCCAGCGTGCCGTTGGGCTGGTCGTGCCGCAGACGCAGCCCCGTCGACGTACCGAGGTAGCTGGAGACGAACTCGTGGTTGGCGAAGCCGTACAGCTCGCGTCCGCCCTCACGCGCGCGGGCGAACGATTCGCCGAGCGCCGGGGCGAAGTCCGCGAAGACGCCCGACGAGGTCTCGGCGGGCGCGTCCGTGAACTCGGGGGACTCCGCGACCCCGGTGACCAGCGGTTGCGCGTCCTCGGCCGGGCCCGCGCCCCGCGCCGCCGCCTCGGCGGCCCGGACCAGCGGCTCCAGCTCGTCCGCCGTCACGGCCGAGCGTGAGACGACCCCGGAGGACGTGCCCTCCTTGCCGTCGACGGTCGCGATGACGGTCAGCGTGCGCCCGCGCGTGACCCCGTTCGTGGTCAGCGCGTTGCCCGCCCAGCGCAGATTGGCCGTCGAGTACTCGTCCGCGATCACGACGCAGCCGTCGGCCCGGGACAGCTCAAGGGCGCGCTCGACGACCTCGTGCGGCTTGTTCGTACGCGCGCTCATCGACCGGCCTCCTGGGTCGTGTTGAGGATATTGACGCCCTTGAAGAGGGCGGACGGGCAGCCGTGCGAGACCGCCGCGACCTGGCCCGGCTGGGCCTTGCCGCAGTTGAAGGCACCGCCCAGGACGTACGTCTGCGGGCCGCCGACCGCGGCCATCGAGCCCCAGAAGTCAGTGGTCGTCGCCTGGTACGCGACATCTCGCAGCTGGCCCGTGATCCGCCCGTTCTCGATCTTGAAGAAGCGCTGCCCCGTGAACTGGAAGTTGTAGCGCTGCATGTCGATGGACCAGGACCGGTCGCCGACGACATAGATCCCGCGGTCGACGCCGCTGATCAGGTCGTCGGTGGAGAGCCCGCCGGGATCCGGCTGGAGCGACACGTTGGCCATGCGCTGCACCGGCACACGGCCGGGGGAGTCGGCGTACGCGCAGCCGTTGGACCGTTCGAAGCCGGTCAACTTCGCGATTCTGCGGTCGAGTTGATAGCCGACCAGCGTCCCGTCCCTGACCAGGTCCCAGGACTGCCCTGCGACGCCCTCGTCGTCGTACCCGATCGTCGCGAGCCCGTGCTCGGCGGTCCGGTCGCCGGTGACGTTCATCAGCTCGGAGCCGTACCTCAGCTTGCCCAGCTGGTCGAAGGTGGCGAAGGACGTCCCGGCGTACGCCGCCTCGTAGCCGAGCGCGCGGTCCAGCTCGGTGGCGTGCCCGATGGACTCGTGGATGGTCAGCCACAGGTTGGACGGGTCGACGATCAGGTCGTACACCCCCGTCTCGACGCTCGGCGCCCGCATCTTCTCGGCAAGCAGTTCCGGGATGCGGGCCAGCTCGGAATCCCAGTCCCAGCCGGTGCCCGTCAGGTACTCCCAGCCGCGCCCGACCGGCGGCGCGATCGTCCGCATCGAGTCGAACTCGCCGCTCGACTCGTCGACCGCGACGGCGGTGAGCTGCGGATGCAGCCTTACGCGCTGCTGCGTGGTGACGGTCCCCGCCGTATCGGCATAGAACTTGTTCTCGTGCACCGTCAGCAGCGAGGCGTCCACATGGCTGACCCCGTCGGCCGCGAGCAGCCGCGCACTCCAGTCCGTGAGCAGCCCCACCTTCTCGTCGTCCGGTACGGAGAAGGGGTCGATCTCGTACGAGGAGACCCAGGTCTTCTCGGCGTGCACGGGCTCATCGGCCAGCTCGACTCGCTCGTCCGAGCCCGCCGCCTTGATCACCTGCGCCGACAGCTTCGCCATCGCCACGGCCTGCGAGGCGACCTTCGCGGCGGCGTCCATCGTCATGTCGACACCGGAAGCGAACCCCCAGGTCCCGCCGTGCACCACCCGCACCGCGAACCCCAGATCGGTCGTGTCCGACGACCCGGACGGCTTGCCGTCCCGCAGCCGCCAGGCCGCACTGCGCACCCGCTCGAACCGGAAATCGGCATGCTCGGCGCCGAGCGCGCGGGCGCGGGCGAGCGCGGCGTCGGCCAAGGACCTGAGCGGTAGTGCCGTGAAGGCTTCGTCGATGGAATGAGGCACGGAGGTCTCCCTGCTGTCGTCGCCCTGTCAGGTCCGATCATGTCGCGCCGACGGTTCCGCGGCCACACGTTTCTGTAGGGATCCGACAGTGAGTCCCGTACGCCACTGTCGGTGCTCGATTCTCCGTAAGGCGGGCGGCAACGATAGGTTTTCGAGGTACCAGACCGGCTATCGAAAGGGTGATCCGTTGAGCCGCTCGGTTCTCGTCACCGGAGGAAACCGGGGCATCGGCCTCGCCATCGCCCGCGCTTTCGCCGACGCGGGCGACAAGGTCGCGATCACGTACCGCTCGGGGGAGCCCCCAAAGGGGTTCCTCGCCGTCAAGTGCGACATCACCGACACCGAGCAGGTGGAGCAGGCCTACAAGGAGATCGAGGCCGAGCACGGTCCGGTCGAGGTGTTGATCGCCAACGCCGGCGTCACCAAGGACCAGCTGCTGATGCGGATGTCCGAAGAGGACTTCACGTCCGTCCTGGACACCAACCTGACCGGCACCTTCCGGGTCGTGAAGCGCGCCAACCGCGGCATGCTGCGCGCCAGGAAGGGCCGCGTCGTGCTGATCTCGTCGGTCGTCGGGCTGTACGGCGGCCCGGGCCAGGCCAACTACGCCGCCTCCAAGGCGGGCCTCGTCGGCTTCGCGCGCTCCCTCGCCCGCGAGCTGGGCTCGCGCAACATCACCTTCAACGTCGTCGCGCCGGGCTTCGTCGACACCGACATGACCAAGGTGCTCACCGACGAGCAGCGCGAGGGCATCGTCAAGCAGGTGCCGCTCGGCCGGTACGCGCAGCCCGAGGAGATCGCCGCGACGGTGCGGTTCCTCGCCTCGGACGACGCCTCGTACATCACTGGAGCCGTCATCCCCGTAGACGGCGGACTGGGAATGGGTCACTGAACCATGAGCGGAATCCTCGAGGGCAAGCGCGTCCTGATCACCGGTGTGCTGATGGAGTCCTCCATCGCCTTCCACACCGCCAAGCTGGCCCAGGAGCAGGGCGCCGAGATCATCCTGACCGCCTTCCCGCGGCCCACGCTGACCGAGCGCATCGCCAGGAAGCTTCCCAAGCCCACCAAGGTCATCGAGCTCGACGTCACCAATGACGAGCACCTGGGGCGCCTGGCCGACATCGTCGGTGAGGAGCTGGGCGGTCTCGACGGTGTCGTGCACTCCATCGGCTTCGCCCCGCAGGACGCCCTCGGCGGCAACTTCCTCAACACGCCGTTCGAGTCCGTCGCCACCGCCATGCACGTCTCGGCGTACTCCCTGAAGTCGCTGACCATGGCCTGTCTGCCGCTGATGCAGAACGGCGGCTCGGTCGTCGGCCTCACCTTCGACGCCCAGTACGCCTGGCCGCAGTACGACTGGATGGGCCCGGCCAAGGCCGCCCTGGAGGCCACCAGCCGCTACATGGCGCGCGACCTCGGCAAGCAGAACGTCCGCTGCAACCTCATCTCGGCCGGCCCCATCGGCTCGATGGCCGCCAAGTCCATCCCGGGCTTCGGCGAGCTGGCCTCCGTATGGGACGACCGCGCGCCCCTGGAGTGGGACCTCAAGGACCCCGAGCCGGCCGGCCGCGGTGTGGTCGCCCTGCTGAGCGACTGGTTCCCGAAGACCACCGGCGAGATCATCCACGTGGACGGCGGTCTGCACGCGATCGGTGCGTGACGCTGCCGCTGTGGCCTGACTGAGCCGTGGCTCGAGTGACGGGTGAGGGCCCGCGACCTGCCGAACGTCCCGCAGGTCGCGGGCCCTCACCCGTTCGGCCTACCCGGCCGGGCGGTCGGGGACGGCAACTGCGCACTCTGGACTAGGCGTTCGCCATGTGCGTCCCTCCCCGGCCCGGCAGAGGAGGCCCCCCTTGTGCGCCTTTTCCCGCGCTTCGCTCCGCTGCTGGCCGCTCTCGCTCTCCCGCTCACGCCGGCCTACGGTGACGCCCCGCACCTCGCGAAAACCGTCCCCCACGCGCGCGTGCCCGTCGACAGGCCCTTCGGGGCGGAGTGCCGTATCAGAGTCGAGGGCTCGTATGTGACCGCGTACTGCCATAACCCGTACCCGGAGATCGACCGGCTCGCCCTGCACATCGAGTGCGACCGATGGTGGGACATCGACAGCGACGGGACCCCGGTCGCGGTGGGGCCCACGCAGACCGTGCGGCTCACCGGCCGGTGCTGGAAGGAGGTCCGCTCGGCGTGGGTCACGCACCAGAAGTGACGCTTCAGAGGTGACGCGTCAGTCTCCGGAGGCGACACGGCCCTTCGGGCGGCACAGGAACGGATAGCTCGCGGCCTCCGTGGCGGCCGACTCCGCGTCGCCCACGCGGATCGCGTCCAGCAGACGCGTGTGGTCCATGTACGTCTCGGGGGTCAGCTCCTCGCCCAGGTCCTCGCGCAGCCAGTCGCGCACGACCTCGCCGAGATCGGCGTACATCGCCGTCATGACGTCGTTGTGGGACGCGGCCACCACCGCCATGTGGAACGACGTGTCGGCGACGACGAATGCCTCCGTGTCGCCCGACTCCCAGGCCTCCTCCCGGCGCACCAGAAGCGCGTGCAGCTGCTTCAGGTCGCGTTCCGTGCGGCGCTCGGCGGCCAGTTTCGCGGCGCTCGACTCCAGCGCGGAGCGCAGCTCGGCGATGTGCCGGGGATCGGCGTCCGCGAAGCGGCGGTGCATCACGCCCGCCAGCTCGCTGGTCGCCACGACGTACGTCCCCGATCCCTGGCGGATGTCGAGCAGACCATTGTGCGCGAGTGCGCGCACGGCCTCGCGCACCGTGTTGCGGGCCACGCCCAGCTGCTCGACCAGCTCCGGCTCGGTGGGGATGCGGGAGCCGACGGGCCATTCGCCCGAGGTGATCTGGCCGCGCAGCGCGGTGATGACCTGCTCGGACAGCGCCGACCGTCGGGGGTGGCTCAGGGGCATGGCATTCCTTCGCGCAGAACGAAGCTGACTCCAGGTAGACAACCAATCATCCCATGATTCTATGATGGGCGGCATGGCAAGCGAGGAAACCCGCACGGAAACCCGGACGACGACGTCCACATCCCAGCCCATGGCCCTACGCAGTTCCTCCGGAATCGCCGGCGAATCCCCGAAGCCCACCCCGCGCGCGTGGGGGACGCGCCTGGTGATCGTCGGCCTCGTCCTCACGGCCCTCAACCTGCGGCCCGCGATCACCAGCCTCGGTGCCCTCCTCGAAGAGGTGCGTGCCGGACTCGGCATGAGCGGCAGCGTCGCCGGACTGCTCACCTCCGTACCGGCGCTCTGCTTCGCGGTCTTCGGCGTCATGGCACCGCGCCTCGCCCGCCGCTTCGGACCCGGCACCGTGGTGTGCGCCGGCATGGTGGCCATCACCGCGGGCCTGGCGATCCGGCCCTTCGCCGGGAACACGGCGGGCTTCCTCGCGGCCAGCGCTCTCGCACTCATGGGCATCGCGGTCAGCAACATCCTGATGCCGGTGATCGTCAAGCGCTGGTTCCCGGACCGGGTCGGCTCCATGACCGGCCTGTACTCCATGGCCATGGCCCTCGGCACCGCCGCTGCGGCCGCCGTGACAGTGCCCATGACCAAGGCCCTG
This sequence comes from Streptomyces sp. NPDC006365, assembly GCF_042870755.1. Lineage (NCBI taxonomy): Bacteria > Bacillati > Actinomycetota > Actinomycetes > Kitasatosporales > Streptomycetaceae > Streptomyces > Streptomyces sp. NPDC006365. The sequence continues at coordinate 20,449 of NZ_JBIAHS010000014.1, read as the reverse complement.
GGCGGCAGTTGGCAGTCGGGCCTCGCCGCCTGGGCCGGCCTTGCGGCCCTTGCCGTGGTGCCGTGGGTGTTTCTCGTACGCGAACGGGGTGCGGCCCCGGTTCCAGGCGCGGCCCCGGCTTCGGCACCTGGCACGGACTCGGCACCTGGCATGGAATCGGCTCCCGTGGCACGCCGGGAGCCGGACGCGCTGCGGATCACCCGGAGCCGTACCGCCTGGGCGCTTGCCGTCTTCTTCGGGCTTCAGGCCACCGCCGCGTACATCACGATGGGGTGGATGCCGCAGATCTTCCGTGACGCGGGTGTCCCGGCGGGCACGGCCGGACTGCTCCTCGCCGTCACGATGGTCATGGGCGTGCCGCTGGCGTTCGTCATCCCGCGGGTGGCCACGCGCCTGCCCCACCAGGGACCGATCGCGGTCGCCCTGGGCCTGTGCGGCCTCACCGGCTACGCGGGCCTCTATTTCGCCCCGGCGGAAGGCGCCTGGGCCTGGGCGCTGCTGCTCGGCTTCGCCAACTGTGCCTTCCCGCTGGCCCTCACACTGATCGGCATGCGGACCGGGTCCAGCGCCGGGGTCGCGAAGCTCTCGGCCTTCGCGCAGAGCACCGGTTACCTGATCTCGATCCCGGGACCGCTCCTGGTGGGCGTGCTCTACCAGCACAGCGGCGGCTGGGGGCTGCCGCTCGCGCTCATGACGGCCCTGATGATCCCGCAGATCGTGGCGGGCTTCCTTGCCGGTCGCGACCGCACTGTCGAGGCGGAGACCGCTCGCCTGGCCCGGCGCTGACCGGCCCGCACCGGCGGGCGACCCCACCGGCAGGGGCTGGACGAAGGGTGCGAGACTGGCCGTATGCCTGTGCTCGACCCGAACCCCAAGAACGGCCAGAAGAAGATGCTGCTCGTCTTCGGCGCCTTCTTCGCCATCTTCGTGATCATCGGCATCATCGCGTCGATCGCTTCGCCCTGATGCCGTTGCCTCACCCCGGCCCCGTCAGGGGATGGTGGGGCTAGCACCACCATCCCCTAGGGGGTGAGTGTCAGGGTCAAGTGGGTGGATCACCGGATGGGTTGAGGGCTCTACCTTCCGTAGCTTCGAAGTGTGGCCGCGAGGACGCGGATCCACGGACCAGTCGAAGACCCACGGAGGCGGCATGTCGGCGCGTACGCAGACCCGGCCCAGCTCGGCGACCAGGGGCGGCGTCGAGGTTCGGCTGCCCTGGTGGGCCCTCGCCCTGCCCGCGCTCGCCTTCGTCGCGCTGCTGTTGCTGATACTCAACCCCGCGGATGCCCATGCGGCGAGCGGTGATCCCGCGGTCGGCGAGCTCATCGAGCGCATCCAGCAGACGGTGCTGCGGCAGGGCTCCTGAGCTGGAGGATCCGCCAGGTTGGGGCAGCGTGCCAACTCCCTGCGCCCCGTGGCGTGTTTCATGCGAAGCTGGGTTTCATGAGCGTCGCAGAACCCCGCAAGATTGTCCTCTTCCGGCATGCGAAAGCCGACTGGCCACAGGTGTCCGACCATGAGCGGCCGCTCGCTGAGCGGGGCCGCAAGGACGCCGCCGTCGCCGGACGCAAGCTGGCCGACACCGGCATCCCCTTCGATCTGGCCCTCTGCTCCACCGCGACCCGCACCCGCGAGACATGGAAACTCGCCGTTCATGAGTTCCCACAGCGGCCGAAAACGGTCTACGAGGAGCGGCTGTACGAGGCCTCGCCAGGCGAGCTGATCGCCGTGCTCAACGAAACCCCGGACGACGTGCGGAACGTACTCCTGATCGGTCACAACCCCGGAGTGCAGGGCCTCGCCGACATCCTGGCCGACCAGTCCGAGGGCGACGCCCGTGAGCGGATGAGCAGCCGCGACTTCCCCACCGCCGCGTTCGCCGTGCTCAGCTTCTCCGGCTCCTGGAAGACCCTGGAGCCCGGCCTGGGCACGCTCCTCGACTACTGGGCGCCGACCGAATAGCCCGCCCCTTCGTGGACGGGCCCGGCACCGCGAGGGGCGCCGGGCCCGTCTGTGTTCTGGGCGGCGCTATGAGGCGTAGGCGAAGTCCGGCGCGGGGCTGTGTCAATTTGCGGCTACGCCGCGCGGGCGCGACCAGCTACAACGAACCCGCGCCTTCGATCCTGCCCTGCCCTCCCCGCGGAGCACCCTCGCGGAGCGCCTAGTCCACGTGCATGTCCGCCGCCTCGACCTCTTCGCGGGTGACGCCGAGCAGGTAGAGGACGGTGTCCAGGAAGGGGAAGTTCACGGCGGTGTGCGCGGCCTCGCGGACGACCGGCTTGGCGTTGAAGGCGACGCCGAGACCGGCCGCGTTCAACATGTCGAGGTCGTTCGCGCCGTCACCGATCGCCACGGTCTGAGCGAGGGGTACGCCCGCCTCGGCGGCGAACCGGCGCAGCAACCGCGCCTTGCCCGCGCGGTCCACGATCTCGCCGGTGACCTTGCCCGTCAGCTTCCCGTCGACGATCTCCAGCGTGTTGGCCTGGGCGAAGTCGAGCCCGAGCCGCTCCTTGAGGTCGTCCGTCACCTGCGTGAACCCGCCTGAGACGACGCCCACTTGGTAGCCGAGCCGCTTCAGCGTACGGATCAGCGTGCGCGCCCCCGGCGTCAGCCGCACCTCGCTGCGCACCTTGTCCACCACGGAGCCGTCGAGCCCTTCGAGGAGTGCCACGCGCGCGTGCAGTGACTGCTCGAAGTCCAGCTCGCCACGCATCGCCGCCGCCGTCACCTCGGCGACCTTGTCCTCGCAGCCGGCGTGGGCGGCGAAGAGCTCGATCACCTCGTCCTGGATCAGCGTCGAGTCGACGTCCATGACGACCAGGCGCTGGGCACGCCGGTGCAGCCCGGCCGCGACGACCGCGACATCGACACCAAGGGCCGCGGCCTCGGTCACCAGGGCGGTCCGCAGCTTCTCGGGCTCCGTACCGGACACGGCGAACTCGACTGCCGTCACGGGGTACTTGGCGAGCCGGAAGATACGGTCGATGTTGCCGCCCGTCGACGTGATCCGGGCGGCTATCGCGGCCGTCGACTGTGCGGTGAGCGGGTGCCCGAGCACGGTGACGAGCGACCGGCCGTGGCCGCGCGGCCGGTTGTCGCCGTGGCCGGAGATGATCTCGGCCTGGAGCTTCAAGGAGTCCGCCCAGCTGTGCACCGTGGCCCGCAGCTCGCCTTCGACGCCGGCCGGCGGCTGGGTCACGAGCGCGCACAGCACGATCCGGCCTCGGGTGACGACCTGCTCGATGTCGACCACGTCGACCGAGTAGCCGGCGAGGGTGTCGAAGAGCCCGGCCGTGATACCGGGGCGGTCCTTGCCGAAGATCTTGACGAGGAGGGTGGGGGCGTCGGAGGTCTGCGAAGCGCTCATGGTTTTCCCACAGTAACCGGCACTCACTGCCCACTGCTTCTACGGTCCGCCCAGCGGACGGGAAACACTGGGTGTCATCTCGGTGACCTCGTCATTCCCGAGCCATGACGCCCACGAGACCGATCAGCCAACGTATGCCGAAGCCCTTCCCTCACGGCCGTCCGCGAGGCCGCCTGGGCGGAGGCGGCGGCTCCTCCGGCGGCGGAGGCGGCCCGTCCTGGGACGGCCTGCGCTTGGAGGGCGGCTTCGGGACGGGCGGTGGGGTGTAGGGGCCCGCGACCGTGGGGGCGCCGTACACATCGGGTGGGCGCCCGTTCTCGGGGGGCCGTGCGCCAGGAGGCCGGGCACGGGAGGACCGAGCACCGGGAGGCGGTGCATCGGACGACCGCGCACCGGGATGCCGCCGTCCGTCCTCCGGCTCCCGCAAGTCCTCCGGGAGGTGCAGATAGGGGTTGGTGTCGGGGTTCGCCGGGCGGTACGAGGGGGTGGGGCTGTAGGGGCCAGGCTGTTCGGGGGCCTTCGTGTACGGCGGTGTGACCGACTCGGCCGGCTCGTCCGGCCCGATAGGCTCCGGCGGATCCTCCGCCCCGCCCCGCGCCAGCGCTGCCGCGTGCCGACCCGCGGCCCCGCTGGCGCAGGCGAGCAGCGCCCCCGTCGCCCCCGCACCCGCGCCCCACAAGGCGCCGAGCAGCAGTGCCATGCCCAACTGTCCGTGCAACTCGATGCCGGCCTCGAACGCGTCGACACCGAGAACGGACAGCGAGGCGTCCACGGACACCTCCGTCAGCCAGGCGAGCAGCGGCAGCGCGAGCGCCGTCACGATCGCCAGCCGGAGCGCACAGCGCCCCGCGAAACCGAGGGCGGCCCCCCGCTCGCGTACGAACGGCGTACGCACCGCGGTCAGCACGCCCGCGTACAGCATCATCAACGTGGTCGCGACCCCCAACAGCCAGACCCGCCCGTCCAGTTCGGCCAGCCGCCCGAGAGTGACGGGCTGGTCGGAGGACAGGCCCAGCAGCTCGTCCAGCGGGGCGGGCAGGAACTGGACGAGCCCGCCCGAGGCCGAGCCGTCCCACGGAACGAAGAGCCCGATCGGGACGCCCAGCCACACCCCGTTGGGCGCCCCGAGCAGGGCAGCGCCCGCGATCCGTTTCGGATGCTCGTCGCCGATCGCCGCGTACGTCGCCGCCGCGAGCCCCGCGAGGACCGCCACCAGCAACACCGTGACCAGCGCGGACGCGGCCGGCCGTACCAGCCGGTGGACGGCCTCCCAGCCGCGCGGCAGCGGCGTACGGCGCGAGGCCAGCAGCGCGATCAGTAGGACGCCGAGCACCCACACCGCACCGCCGAGCAGTGTCGGCACGGTGTCGACCGTGAAGCCGACCTTCGCGTTCGCGTCCGCGAGGTCCCCGAGCCGGTCGGGCAGCAGCCCGCCGATGTCACCGAGCCCGGGCACCTCGATGTCGTCCGGCAGCCCGCCGCCCGGCAGTTGGTCGAGCCCGAGCGAGCCACCGTCAATCGTGATCACGTCGTGACCGGCCCAGGCGAGCCCGCCCAGCATCGCCACGAAGAGCACCACCACAGCGCCCGCACGCGCCGCGAGTTCACCGGGTGAGATCACAACTCCCGCTCCGCGCAAGGAGCGCAGGAAGAACCAGGCCAGCAGAAGCGCACCCACAAGGCTCACTCCGAGTGGCGTGATCTGTAGGGCGGTCTCCGCCTCGGCGCCCTCAAGGCCGAAGGTCGACACATCGCCGGACGGCGTCACCGAACCACCGGCCCCGAGCGCCACCACAGCCGCGGTCATCGTCCCGAGCGAGCCCGACGCGTCCGCCTCCAGCAGATGCAGCCCCAACGCGGCCACGCCCGCCATCCCGATCAACGCCCAGCTCACAGCGGCGATCGCGGACAACAGCACATCGCCCACCGGCAGTCGCCTGCCGTCCCTCGCGGTCTCGTAGCTCATCGTCAGCCCCCCGACTCGCGCCGCGATGTCTCCACCGTGGATGTCCCCCTCGCGTGGGATTACCACTCTCCGGGTCGGTTTGAACACAGTCAACGCAAACGGACAAGCCGCCCGTAGTCGGTCATCACAAGGCCCGACTTTCGGTCAGAGGGGTCGTCCTGAAATAGTTCCCCCCGATGTTCGACATCCCTAGACTCCCTGTGATGGGGGTAACTCGGGGGACAACTCACGTGGGGCATGGAGTGCCGGAACTCGTACTGGAATTGAATGGACGGACCTGGACGCTCGATGCGTCCAGGCCATACGCCCTCGGACGCGATCCGCAGGGGGACATCGTGCTCGACGACGCCAGGGTGTCCTGGCGTCACGCCACGATCAGCTTCAACGGCCGCAGTTGGGTCATAGAGGACCACGGCAGCACCAACGGCACCTTTGTGCAGGGGCAGCGGATCCACCAGATGGAGATCGGTCCGGGTTCGTCCGTGCACCTCGGCAACGCGACCGACGGCCCGCGCGTGAACGTCTCGGGCGCCGCCGCATCCTCGGCCGCACCGCAGGCGCAGCCCCAGCAGCAGCCGTACGCCGCACAGGGCGCGGGAGCGGCCGGCTGGGCGGCCCAGCAGGCGCCACCGCAGCAGCAGTCCCCGCAACAGGGCTGGCAGCAGCCGCCACAGGTCCCGCAACAGGGCCCGTCGGACTCGTACGCGCAGAAGGTCCCCGGTGGTGTCGCGGGGGCGCCGCCGGTCTACGGCGACCGCAGCCCCACTACATTCCACCAGTTGGCCCTCGGTCGTGTGATGCGCATCGGCCGTGCGCTGGAGAACGAGCTGGTCGTCTCCGACCTGCAAGTCTCCCGCCACCACGCCGAGTTCCACGCGACGCCCGACGGCCGCTACGAGATCCGCGATCTCGGCTCGCACAACGGCACGTACGTCAACGGCATGCCGATCGCCAAGGGCGGCTCCGCGCTGCTCGGCCCGAACGACATCGTCGGTGTCGGCCACTCGACGTTCCGCCTGGTCGGCGACCGTCTCGAGGAGTTCGTCGACACCGGTGAGATCTCCTTCTCCGCCCGCCATCTGACGGTGACGGTCGACGGCGGCAAGCAGATCCTCAAGGACGTCTCCTTCGGTGTACCGGAGAAGTCGCTCATCGCGGTCATCGGCCCGTCCGGCTCCGGCAAGTCGACGCTCCTCAAGGCGCTCACGGGCTACCGCCCCGCCAACCAGGGCGACGTCCTCTACGACAACCGGAATCTCTACAAGCAGTTCGCCGAGCTGCGCCAGCGCATCGGTCTGGTCCCGCAGGACGACATCCTGCACAAGGAGCTGACCGTCAAGAAGGCGCTCAAGTACGCGGCCAAGCTGCGCTTCCCCGCGGACACCACGGGCGCGGAGCGCGAGGCCCGCATCGACGAGGTGCTGCGCGAACTCAAGCTGGACATTCACAAGGAGAAGAAGGTCACTTCGCTCTCCGGCGGCCAGCGCAAGCGCGTCTCGGTGGCCCTGGAGCTGCTCACCAAGCCGTCGCTGATCTTCCTGGACGAGCCGACCTCCGGCCTCGACCCGGGCATGGACCGCGACGTCATGCAGCTGCTGCGCGGCCTCGCCGACGACGGCCGTACGGTCCTGGTCGTCACGCACTCCGTGGCCGAACTGGCGATCTGCGACAAGCTGCTCGTGATGGCGCCCGGCGGCGCGGTCGCGTACTTCGGCCCGCCCGAGGAGGCCCTGAACTTCTTCGGCTACGACACCTGGGCCGATGTCTTCTCCGCCTTCGAGAACTACCGCGACTACGACTGGGCGGGCCGCTGGAAGGGCTCGCAGCACTACCAGATGTACGCCGCGGACATCGACGCCGTCGCCGCGCAGTCGACGCAGATGCCGTCCGTCCAGTCGATGCGTCCACCGAAGCCCCAGGGCTGGGGCTCGCAGTTGTTCACTCTGATCCGTCGCTATGTGTCGGTGATCGCGTCCGACAAGGGCTTCCTGGCGCTGACGGTGATCCTGCCGGCGGTGCTCGGCGCGGTGAGCCTGCTCATCGACCCGGACAAGACCCTGCTGGTCAACGAGAACCCGAAGACCGGCAGAATCATCCCGAACGGCACGGCCACCACCGTCCTGCTCATCCTCGCGGTCGGCGCGTGCTTCGCGGGCGCCGCCAACTCCGTCCGCGAGCTGATCAAGGAACGGGTCATCTACGAGCGGGAGCGGGCGACCGGCCTGTCGCGCTCCGCGTATCTGATGTCCAAGGTGATCGTCCTCGGCGTGATCACGGTGCTGCAGGGCGCCATGGTCGGCGCGATCGGCTTCTCCAGCCGGACGATCCCCGACGAGGCCCTGATCTTCGGCACCGGCAAGCTCGCCGTGATGCTCGAGCTCTCCATTCCGATCATGGCGCTCGGCTTCAGCTCAATGATGTTCGGCCTGGTCATCTCCTCGCTGGTGAAGACCTCCGAGAAGACGATGCCGCTGCTGGTGATGTTCGCGATCGTCCAGGTCGTGTTCACCGGCTGCCTTTTCATCCTGCACGGCACGCCCGGCGTCAACGAGTTCTCGTATCTGATGCCCTCGCGCTGGGCGGTCGCCGCCGCCGGTACCACGCTGGACTTCAACCGGATCAACCCGAACACGGACGACCCGGGCAGCACGGACCCGCTGTGGGAGCACACGGCCTCGGCCTGGGGCATGGACATGGCCGCGCTGATCGTCCTCGGCGTCATCTGCGGCTTCTTCGTGGCCCGCTTCCTGCGCCGCCATGAGCCCGAGGTCATGCGTAAGTAAGGGCTCTGGTGCAGTAACGAGTGCACGAACGAGGCGCGGCATCCCGTAGGGGATGCCGCGCCTCGCCGTCTGTACTGAGACCAGAGGTCCGCGCGGGACTCAGTACGGGACTCAGTACGCGCCGTTGACGTTGTCCATGGAGCCGTAGCGGTCGGCCGCGTAGTTGCAGGCGGCGGTGATGTTGGCGACCGGGTCGTAGATGTTCCAGGACGTGCCCGCGACGTGGTACGCCTGGAAGGTGGGCGGGATCACCTGCAGCAGGCCCTTGGACGGGACGCCGTTGATGGCGTTGATGTCCCAGTTGTTGATGGCCTTCGGGTCGCCCGAGGACTCACGCAGGATGTTGCGCTTGATGCCGTCGTACGAGCCCGGGATGCCGTGCTTCTTCATGACGTCGAGCGACTCACGGATCCAGCCGTCGAGGTTGTTGGGGTAGGTCTTCGCGACCGGCTTGGCCTTGGCGCGCTGGGCGGACCGGCTCGCGGCCTCCTTCGCCTTGCGCGCCTGCTCGGCCTGCTGCTTGGCGGCTTCCGCTGCGGCCTTCGCCTTGGCGTCTGCAGCGGCCTTCGCCTTGGCGTCCGCAGCTGCCTTCTTCGCGGCGGCCTCGGCGTCGGCCTTCTTCTTCTCGGCGGCGGCCTTGGCCTGCGCGAGGGCGTCGTTCAGCTGCTTCTCGACGCCGCCCTGCACGTCCTCGACCTGCCGGGAGCTGAAGGCCACCGAGGAGGCGGAGACGGACTCGGTGGTACTCGCCTCGGAGCCGTCGCCCGGTACGAGGGAGAGCGCAAGGGCCGCGGCACCGAGACCGGCAACACCGGCGATCCCGAGCTGACGTTTCTTGCCCAGCTTCTGCCTCGTGGCGTTCAGCTTCTGCCCGGTGTGGGTCAGCTTCGTCCTGGTCTGCTCGGTGAGCTCGGTCAGCTTGGCGAGGGTGGGGCGATGGCCGGAACCGTTGGTGTACTTGGGCATGGCTGAAGGACCTCTTCGAATAGCGCGGAGGTCGCTCTCGGGCCGGAGGGGACATTGCTCGTTCCGGCACAACGCCGCGGGCGAAAACCCGCGGCGTCGAGCGACGGCAGCCATTCTTAGCGGCCGCAAAATGCTGTGGCAAAGGTGTGACGTACGACCCTGGGTAGTGGACCCCTAAAGGGCAAAACGGGGCAGACTGGCACGTCTGCCCCGCTCGTATGGGGTGTTTGTACCTCCTAGCGTCCTTCGTACGTGATGTGCGCCCTATGTGCGGGGTCACATCGAGCGCATACCGGTCTCACCTGCAGTTGCTGACGCAATGCTCTGTGTGAGGGTTCTCGGACCTCTGCCGACCCTCAGACATCTCGGACGGCAGGACGAGGTGCATGTCGCCGAACTCGTGCCACAGGTAGCGGCCACACAAGGCCTCGTCGTAGCTGTGCCGGATCGCCGCCGGTCCCGCGATCGCCTCCAGCATCAGCAGATGCGAGGCCTCCGGTTCGTGCAGCCCGGTGAGGAGCCCGTCCGTCACCCGGACCCCGCGCTCCGGGGTCACCACGAGATCGGTCCAGCCCTCCGCTGCCCGTACCACCCCGTCGGGGCCGACCGCGGACTCCACGGCCCGCACGGCCGTCGTACCGACCGCGATGACCCGGCCGCCCTCCCGTCGCCCATCACCACCCTTCCAAGGAAGTGCTTCGCCCCTTGTTTGTTCTGCTCTCGCCGCGTTGATCAGCCGCGCGGACGCCTCGGGCACCGCGAACCGCTCCGGATACGGCGGCTCGTGCGCTTCCGCCGACGCGACTCCGGTGTGCAGCGTGACCGGGGCGAACTGCACGCCCCGGCTCACCAGCTCCGCCACCAGACGCGGCGTGAAGGGCCGGGCGGCACTCGGCATCTCCGCGCTGCCCGAACCGTCCGCGGACGGCAGCGCGAATACGCTCTGGTACACCGACAAGGGCTGGTCCCGCTCCGTGTAGGAGTACCGAATGGGCCGCCCGTGCCGCCGCAGTAACCCCGGTACGTCCGGTTCCGACACCCGCGCCCACCACAGCCGGGGGCTCCGCGTGGTGAAGGGCTCCTCCAGGACGAGTCGTACGTCATCGGGGAGGAGCACCTCTGTACCCGCGGGTCCTCCCGCACGCGCGCGCGTGGTGCCCCTTCCGTCGGGATCCCGCAGCTCAACGGCCCACCGCCCGTCCTCGCCCCGCGTGGAGAAATGCACCACCACGCGCGCGTGCCCGAGCCGGCCGTCCACCGCCGCCGCCAGTGTCGACGACGTGTTCACGACCAGCAGGTCCCCGGCCCGCAACAGCCCTGGCAACTCCACGAACGCGTGATGCGACACCTCCTCCGCCCCGTACGAGACAAGCAACCGCACCCCGTCCCGGTCGAGCCCGAGCCCTCGCTGCTCGACCGGAAGCCGGGCCAGCAACTCGTCCGGAACCTCCACAGCGGTCGTCATCGCGCCCCCACCAACGAGGGCGCCGCATAGCGGCCACTGGCCGGTCGCTCGTCGAGCAGCCGCAGAAACCCCGGGATGACGCTCGCCGGTGCCGGTCGAGGGTCCTCGTCGTCCGGAACGGCTGCCGCGTACAGATCCGTGTTCATGTCGCCCGGATCGACCGCCCAGACCCGCAGCCCGGGCTCCTCCTCGGCGAGCACCGCCGAGACATGGTCGAGGGCCGCCTTCGACGCCCCGTAGCCGCCCCAGGTCTCGTACGCCTCGGCCGCCGCGTCCGAGCTGATGTCGATGACCGTGCCCGCCGCCGAGGCCCGCAGCAGCGGCAGCGCCTCCTGGATGAGGCCGAGCGCCGCGACCACGTTGACCTCCAGCGCCCGCCTCAGGCCGTCCAGCGCCAGGTTCTCCAGGCGTACGAGGGGTTCGGCGCCGAGCGCGCTCGCGTTGTTCACCAGCAGATCGACACCACCGAGCCGCTGTGCCGCCGCCACCAGCGCGGCACGGTGCGCCGCATCCGTGACGTCCCCGGGCAGCGCCTCCACCCGTTTCCCGTGCTTGCCGAGCGCCGCGGCCGCCTCCTGGAGCACCTCCGGCGTCCTGGCGTCGAGCACCAGATCCCAGCCGCGCTCCGCCAGGGCTTCGGCGAGCGCCCGCCCCAGCCCTTTCGAAGCCCCCGTGATGATCGCTACCGGCATGCCAACCGTCCCCTCGTCCCACATCACCGCCATTCCCGGCGGCTGCCTTCAACGTAGAAACGGGGCCACCCCCGCCGCCTCGGACGGGAGCCGCAATGATCCGGGGCCCTTTGCCCTAGGCCCACCGCCCTAGTCAGGGGCCGCCACAGGTCCGATACGGGCTGTCACACCCGGCGGGTACGTTGAGGTCATGAGTCAAGGACCCCGGTCGGGCCTGGCCGCGGTGAGTTCCGCGCTGCTGGCCATGAGCAGGCATCTCGAGGTGCGCGACGTCCTCAAGACGATCGTCGCCTCGGCCCGCGAGCTGCTCGACGCCGAGTACGCGGCGCTCGGTGTCCCCGACGACCACGGCGGCTTCGCCCAGTTCGTGGTGGACGGCGTGAGCGATGCTCAGTGGAAGGCCATCGGCCCGCTGCCGCGCCAGCACGGCATCCTGGCATCGATGCTCCATGAGGCCAGGCCCGAGCGCCTCGCCGACGTGCGCAAGGACCCCCGCTTCGAGGGCTGGCCGAGCGCCCACCCGGAGCTCGCCGACTTCCTGGGCCTGCCCATCCGCGACGGCGACGAGGTCATGGGCATCCTCTTCCTCGCCAACAAGCAGTGCCCGAAACCGGAGGGCGGTTGCGGCTTCACCGAGGAGGACGAAGAGCTCCTGGCGATCCTCGCCCAGCACGCCGCGATAGCGCTGACCAACGCCCGCCTGTACGAGCGCAGCCGCGAGCTCACCATCGCCGAGGAGCGTTCCCGCCTCGCCCATGAACTGCACGACGCCGTCAGCCAGAAGCTGTTCTCCCTGCGCCTGACCGCCCAGGCCGCGGCCACCCTGGTCGACCGTGACCCGGGCCGCGCCAAGGGCGAACTCCAGCAGGTGGCCGCGCTCGCCGCGGAGGCCGCCGACGAACTGCGCGCCGCCGTCATCGAGTTGCGCCCCGCGGCCCTCGACGAGGACGGCCTGGTGGCCACGCTGCGCACCCAGATCCAGGTCCTCGACCGCGCCCACGCCGCACGCGTGACCTTCACCGGCCGACGCGTACGCGCCCTGCCCTCGGCCCAGGAAGAGGCGATACTGCGCGTCGCCCAGGAGGCCCTGCACAACGCGCTGCGGCACTCCGGAGCGGCCCACGTCGATGTCACCCTCGACAGGTGGGGCCCGGGAGCGGCCCTGCGGGTCACCGACGACGGCAGCGGCTTCGACCCCCAGGCGATACGGCGCGCGGGACGGCACCTGGGCCTGGTGTCCATGCGCGACAGGGCGAGCGGAGTCGGCGGCCGTCTGACCGTGGAATCGGCGCCCGGAAAAGGCACCACGATCGAGATGGAGGTCCCCGGTGGCTGACGCAATCAAGGTGCTGCTCGTCGACGACCACCAAGTGGTCCGCCGCGGACTGCGCACCTTTCTGGAGATACAGGACGACATCGAGGTCGTGGGAGAGGCGTCCGACGGCGCCGAAGGGGTGGACCGAGCCGAGGAGTTGAAGCCCGACGTCGTTCTCATGGACGTCAAGATGCCGGGCATGGACGGCGTCGCGGCCCTGCGCAGGCTGCGCGAACTCGACAACCCCGCGCGCGTGCTCATCATCACCAGCTTCACCGAGCAGCGCACAGTCGTCCCGGCCCTGCGCGCCGGCGCCGCCGGATACGTCTACAAGGACGTGGACCCCGACGCCCTGGCCGGAGCCATCCGCTCCGTCCACGCGGGACACATACTTCTGCAACCCGAGGTCGCCGACGCGCTGCTGTCCCAGGAGGACTCCAACCTCGGCCAGGGGAGAGGCGGTTCACTCACCGAGCGGGAGCGGGAGGTGCTCGGCCTGATCGCCGACGGCCGCTCCAACCGCGAGATAGCCCGCGCCCTCGTCCTCTCCGAGAAGACGGTCAAGACGCACGTCTCGAACATCCTGATGAAACTCGACCTCGCCGACCGCACCCAGGCCGCCCTGTGGGCGGTACGCCATGGGGTGACCGGCTGATCCCGGCTCCGGCACGCTTACTTGACGACTCCCTGACGACAATATGGAGGGTTCCGTTCCGGGCTGAGATTCATACCGTCGTGGGAATGTCACCCAGATGGCGCATCCTCCGGGGATCCGACGCGTTCTCCAGTGCGTGCTGCGGCACCTGCCGCAGTGACCACAAGGAGGGCTTGAGAAAAGTGAAGAACCTGAAGAAGGCCGCAGCCGTCACGATGATGGCCGGCGGCCTGGTTGCCGCCGGTGCCGGCTTCGCGTCCGCCACCGATGCGCACGCCTCCGGCCAGGCCGTGGGCTCGCCGGGCATCGCCTCGGGCAACCTCGTCCAGGCCCCGGTCGACGTCGACGTGAACGCGGTCGGCAACACCGCGAACGTCATCGGCATCCTGAACCCGGCGTTCGGCAACGAGGGCTTCAACGGCTGACGCCCTCCCGGGTCATCAGTGACCACCGGCCTCTCAGGTACCTCTGGGGGGCCGGTCCGCGTTGGCCTCCGGCCTTCGGGGCGAGCGGCCTTGGCGAAGTCCGGTGCGCTACCGCGCCCCCAAGGGGCGCGGGGCTGTCCGAGGTGCGGCTCCGCGTGGGCGCAACCAGCGCCCCGGAAAGGGCGCGGGGCTGTATCGATATGCGGCTCCGCCGCGTGGGCGCGACCAGCCACAACGAACGCGCAGCGTCGAACCGCCCCCCAGCGGAGCGCTACCGCTCGCGTTCCTCCACGAACGCGTTGTACGCCGCCACCTGCGCCCGCCTGGCCGTGCGCTCGACCGGCCGCAGGGCCTCGGAGCGCGCCGCCATCTCCGAGGCGCTCACCGCTCCGCCGTGGCCGTTCTCGTACGCCACCGAGATGAGCAGCCCGACGCGCTGAGCCAGCTCCAACACCCGTACCGCACGCGGCGGATAGCCGGGAGCCAGCACCTCACCGCCCTTCTCGGCCCTCGCCCGGTACGCGTCGATCGCCGCCTCCGCGACCGGACCCGAAGCGGCCACATCGAGCCGCGACAGCATGTCGGTGGCCTCGCGCAGCGCCTCCGCGAGCTCCCGCTCGGCCTCGCCGAGGGACGGTACATCGGCAGGCGGCGCTTCCCGCACCGCCAGGCAGTGCCAGACGACCTCCACATGTACGTCGCCTTCAGGGCCGGCCTCGAACACCTCGGGCACCAGCCCCAGCGCGGCGCCGTGACAGATGACCGCCTCCTCCGCGTCCAGCGCCCGAGCATTGAATTCCGGCGGCCCGCTCAGCCCGAGCGGATGTCCCGGCGCGGGCAGCGCGACCCGAAGACCGGTCACCCCGAACCCGCGCAGCCGCCCCAGCGCGAGCGTGAGCCCCACGGGCCCCGTCTCGCCGGGCAGCCCCTCGACCCGGTGCACGGCGTCCTCACCGACGACGGCGAGGACCGCGTCGTCCGGGGAAACAAACCCGGCCAACAGGGCATTTCCCCATGCGGCCAGCCGTCCTGAGCGTGGTTCCGAGAGCATGCCCCCACCCTAAGGACCGGCCGATGGAAAGGTGCGGGGGGCCGGTGGCGTAGGTTTTCCCTGGGGGCTGCGTCCACAGACGTAAGCGACGGTCGAGACTGCAATGGGAGACAGCGCGCTCATGAGCGATGTTCTGGAGCTGGAGGACGTATCCGTGGTCCGGGAGGGCCGGGCTCTGGTGGACCAGGTCTCCTGGTCGGTCAAAGAAGGAGAGCGCTGGGTCATCCTCGGTCCGAATGGTGCCGGAAAAACGACCCTTCTGAACATCGCGTCCAGCTATCTCTTCCCCAGCAGTGGCACCGCCACCATCCTCGGCGACACCCTCGGCAAGGTCGACGTCTTCGAACTGCGCCCCCGCATCGGCATGGCCGGCATCGCCATGGCGGAGAAGCTCCCCAAGCGCCAGACGGTCCTGCAGACCGTGCTGACCGCCGCGTACGGCATGACCGCCGGCTGGCACGAGGACTACGAGGACATCGACCAGCAGCGCGCCCGTGCCTTCCTCGACCGTCTCGGCATGAGTGACTACCTGGACCGCAAGTTCGGCACGCTCTCCGAGGGCGAACGCAAGCGCACCATGATCGCCCGCGCCCTGATGACCGACCCCGAGCTGCTGCTCCTCGACGAGCCCGCCGCGGGCCTCGACCTCGGTGGCCGCGAGGATCTCGTACGTCGTCTCGGCCGTCTCGCCCGCGACCCGATCGCCCCCTCGATGATCATGGTCACGCACCATGTCGAGGAGATCGCACCGGGCTTCACCCACGTGCTGATGATCCGTCAGGGCAAGGTGCTCGCCGCCGGCCCGCTGGAGCTCGAACTCACCTCCCGCAACCTGTCGTTGTGCTTCGGCCTCCCGCTCGTCGTCGAGCAGGTCGGCGACCGCTGGACGGCGCAGGGCCTGCCCCTGTCCTGACGAGCTCGAACATCTGTGCCAAGTTGATCGGCGCCCTGTCGGCGAGCCGACCTGCGGTCCTACCATGACCACGTGGACGACATCGACGCATGGGTGTGGTGGTTGATCGGCGCGGCCGGGCTCGGAATCCCGCTCGTCGTGACCGCGATGCCGGAGTTCGGAATGTTCGCCGTCGGCGCTGTGGCCGGCGCCCTGACCGCGGGACTCGGGGGCGGTGTGGTTCTCCAGGTCCTGGTCTTCGTCGCGGTCTCGGTCGCGCTACTCGCCGTCGTACGCCCCATCGCGGCCCGACATCGTGCCCAGATGCCCCAACTGGCCACGGGCGTAGACGCGTTGAAGGGCAAGCAGGCAGTCGTCCTGGAGCGGGTCGACCGCTCCGGAGGGCGGGTCAAGCTCGGCGGAGAAGTCTGGTCCGCGCGTGCCCTCGACACCGGCCGGACCTATGAAGTCGGCCAGGAGGTCGATGTCGTGGACATCGAAGGTGCCACGGCGATCGTCATGTGAAGTCACGCGAAGTCGCATGACCGGAACGCTGCACGTGGAGAGTTGTGGTCTGACACACTCGTCCAGCAAGATCTTCAACAATCACAAGATCTTCCGGAACGCCGAGGCGGAGAAGGGTACGGGGAGCCACGATGGAACCGATCATCATCGTCCTGATCATTCTGGTGGTGTTGGTCTTCATCGCGCTGATCAAAACCATCCAAGTCATCCCACAGGCCAGCGCCGCCATCGTCGAGCGCTTCGGCCGCTACACGCGCACTCTCAACGCGGGCCTGAACATCGTCGTCCCGTTCATCGACTCCATCCGCAACCGCATCGACCTCCGCGAGCAGGTCGTCCCCTTCCCACCGCAACCGGTGATCACCCAGGACAACCTGGTCGTCAACATCGACACGGTCATCTATTACCAGGTCACCGACGCCCGCGCGGCCACGTACGAAGTCGCCAGCTACATCCAGGCCATCGAGCAGCTCACCGTCACGACCCTCCGGAACATCATCGGCGGCATGGACCTGGAGCGAACGCTGACCTCCCGCGAGGAGATCAACGCGGCGCTGCGCGGCGTCCTCGACGAGGCCACCGGCAAATGGGGCATCCGCGTCAACCGCGTTGAGCTCAAGGCCATCGAGCCGCCCACCTCCATCCAGGACTCGATGGAGAAGCAGATGCGCGCCGACCGTGACAAGCGCGCCGCGATCCTCACCGCCGAAGGTATCCGCCAGTCGCAGATCCTCACCGCCGAAGGTGAGAAGCAGTCCGCGATCCTGCGTGCCGAAGGTGAGGCCAGGGCCGCCGCACTGCGCGCCGAGGGCGAGGCCCAGGCGATCCGTACGGTCTTCGAGTCCATCCACGCCGGTGACGCGGACCAGAAGCTCCTCGCCTACCAGTACCTCCAGATGCTTCCGAAGATCGCCGAGGGCGATGCCAACAAGCTCTGGATCGTCCCCAGCGAAATCGGCGATGCCCTCAAGGGACTGAGCGGCGCCATGGGCAACTTCGGCCCGATGGGCGGCAACTCGTCCGGCGGAGGCACAGAGCGTCTCGAGAAGCCAACGGTCACCGACTGACGTCGTAGGCAGTCGTACGCATGTGAAGGGGCCCACCTCCCTCAGGAGGCGGGCCCCAGTCACGTACGCCCTATGCGGCCGGCTGAGCCAGCCACTCCGGCAGCGCGTCGAACTCGTCCCGGCCCAGCGCCAGCAGCATCGCGTCCGCCGGCGTCGGCTCGAACGGCTGCCGCAGCAGCGGCATACCCGCCTGCTCCGGAGTCCGGTTCGCCTTGCGGTGGTTGTCCTCCGCACACGAGGCCACGGTGTTCAGCCAGGAGTCCGTACCCCCCTGCGCCCGCGGCACCACATGGTCCACGGTCGTCGCCCGCCTGCCGCAGTACGCACACCTGTGCCGGTCGCGCACCAGAACACCCCGCCTGGACCAAGGAGCTTGTCTTCGAAAGGGCACCCTCACATAGCGGCACAGCCTGATCACCCGCGGCGCCGGTATGTCGACCACGGCTCCGCGCATACGCAGTTCGGGGTGGGCCTGCTCGACGACAGCCTTGTCCTGCAGCACCAGAACGACGGCTCGATTCAACGTCACCGTCGACAGTGGCTCGAAGCTCGCGTTCAGCACCAGCGTGTCCCGCATCCAGCCCACCTCCTATGCGCACCGGCCCACCTCCTGGCGGGCTTGGATCAACTCTGGCCGGGCACGCCGAGATGGACAACGCAATAAAAAATGCCCGCCTCTGATCAATTCCAAGACCAGAGGCGGGCAAACGTTCCGTGAACGCTCAGCCCTCCGCGGGCGCCGCGTACTCGGCGATGAGCTGCGCCCTCGCCAGCGTATGGAAACGCAAGTTGAAGCCCACGAAAGCCGGGGATGCGTCCGCGTCAGGACCCAGCTTCTCCTGATCCACGGCGTACACGGTGAAGACGTATCGGTGTGCCGGGTCTCCGGGCGGCGGCGCGGCTCCACCGAAGTCCTTCGTCCCGTAGTCGTTACGCGCCTGCACCGCGCCTTCCGGCAACCCCTCGAACTTGGCGCTGCCCGCACCCACCGGCAGCTCGGTGACCGAGGCCGGGATGTCGAACACGACCCAGTGCCAGAACCCGCTCCCCGTAGGGGCATCGGGGTCGAAGCACGTCACGGCGAAGCTCTTGGTCTCCGGCGGGAAGCCCTCCCAGCGCAGCTGCGGCGAGGTGTTCCCGGCCGCGTAGACCTGAGCGTCCTTCAGCACCGCGCCCGCCTCGACATCCTCGCTCGTCACCGCGAACGACGGCACGGTCGGATGGAAGTCATGGGGAAGCGGCGGCCTCTTGGACTCGGTCACCTCGGCACCTCCTGATCGGTTCTGCTCGATGGAGTCTTTCGTCCCTGAGCCTAGAACCAGTTCCGGCGGCTACCGACCTCGGACAGCCACTGGTTGAGGTACGCCGCCCAGTCGGTCCCCTGGAAGTCGTTCAGCCCCACCTTGAACGACCGGAACGTGTCGCTGCTCTCGCTGAACAGACCCGGCTTCTTGTCCATCTCCAGGATGACGTCCATCTCGCGCTCATCGGCGACGAAGCTCAACTCGACCTGGTTGAGACCGCGGTACTGCTGCGGCGGGAAGAACTCGATCTCCTGGTAGAACGGCAGCTTCTGCCGCGTACCCCGGATGTGCCCACGCTCCATGTCCGCGCTCTTGAACCGGAAGCCCAGCTGAATGAAGGCGTCCAGAATCGCCTGCTGCGCCGGCAGCGGATGCACACTGATCGGGTCCAGGTCACCGGAGTCCACGGCGCGCGCGATCTCGAGCTCAGTGGTCACACCGATGTTCATCCCGCGCAGCGGCTGACCGGCGATGGTCGTGATAGGCGTCTCCCACGGGATCTCAAGCCCGAACGGCACCGCGTGCACCGCGTTCGCCTGCAGCTCGAAGGCACCCCCGAGCCGCATCTTCGTGAACTCCATGTTCTGCTGGAGCTCCTGGTCGTTCTGTCCCTCCACCTCGACCCGGGCCTGAAGCCCCACGGAGAGTCCCTCGATCTCCTGCTTCACGGACCCGCCCTGGATCCGCACCTCACCCTGAACGACGCCGCCGGGAACGACATTCACCTCGGTCAGTTCCGTCTCGACCGAAGCCCCACCGGCCCCAAGGCTCGCAAGCAGCCGCTTGAACCCCATGTCTTTTCCTCCTCAGGCAACGCCTGTCTCTGTCCGGTTCCTTGATCCCTACACACGCGATCCGGACGTGTCCGGTTCCGCGCCCTTTCACCCTGGCAAGGCGGCACTTCCCTGGCCACCCCGCTCAGCGTCACACGTTTCCACTACGCTCGTACGCCATGATCGCGGCCCCCGACCGTACGCCCCTGCCCCGGGAGTTCTTCGACCGCCCTGTCCTGGACGTCGCCCCCGATCTCCTGGGACGCATCCTCGTGCGCACCACCCCGGACGGACCGATCGCGCTCCGCCTCACGGAGGTCGAGGCCTACGACGGCCCGAACGATCCTGGCTCCCATGCGTATAGGGGCCGCACCGCCCGCAATGACGTGATGTTCGGTCCGCCCGGTCATGTGTACGTCTACTTCACCTATGGCATGTGGCACTGCATGAACCTGGTGTGCGGTCCGGAAGGCAGGGCAAGCGCAGTCCTGCTCCGCGCCGGAGAGATCACCGAGGGTGTGGAACTCGCACGCAAACGTCGACTTTCGGCCCGATACGACAAGGAACTGGCCAAAGGGCCCGCCCGCCTGGCCACGGCTCTGGGCGTCGGCAGAGCCCTGGACGGCACGGACGCCTGCGCCGCCGAGGGCTCCCCATTGACGCTTCTCACCGGCATACCCGTACACCCCGACCAGGTGCGCAACGGTCCACGCACCGGCGTGGCCGGCGCCGGAGGCGTCCACCCCTGGCGCTTCTGGATCGCCGACGACCCGACGGTGAGCCCATATCGGGCCCATACGCCCCGTCGCCGCCGAACTTGACGCGCCTGTGGGCGATCCGTAATGTAGCCCGAGCCGCTTGAACCGGGTACGGCGTTCAGCCAGCAGCCGGAAGCGGCCAACCCACTACCTACGACTTCCTCTCAGCGAGGGTGAGTTCGGCACGCCTGCGTGCCGTAATTCGAACTCGCGGGACTCGATTATGAGTTGCCGGGGAGGATCGGTTAACGTAGTAAATGTCGAAAGGCCGCGAG
This sequence comes from Streptomyces sp. NPDC006365, assembly GCF_042870755.1. Taxonomy (NCBI): domain Bacteria; kingdom Bacillati; phylum Actinomycetota; class Actinomycetes; order Kitasatosporales; family Streptomycetaceae; genus Streptomyces; species Streptomyces sp. NPDC006365. The sequence continues at coordinate 170 of NZ_JBIAHS010000014.1, read as the reverse complement.
GGAGACCTTGGAGCCTAATGGCAAATCCCCTCCGACGGGGAATCGGATCCGAAAAGGTCTGGTAACGTTGGAAACACCGAAGGGAAGCCCGGAGGAAAGCCCGCGAGGGTGAGTACAAAGGAAGCGTCCGTTCCTTGAGAACTCAACAGCGTGCCAAAAATCAACGCCAG
>NZ_JBIAHS010000013.1:0-252240 GCF_042870755.1 Streptomyces sp. NPDC006365 | reverse complement strand
ACGATGGGAACGCACCGTCGGCCGAAGCCGCCCAGCCGCGCCCGGATCGCCACGCTCGGCATGGCCGCCGGCGCCGTCAGCCTCCTGCCGACGCAGAGCCAGGCGGCCCCCAACCCCACCGTGGACGAGGTCCGCAATGAAGTGGAGCGGCTCTACGAGGAGGCCGAGGCCCCCACCGAGGAGTACAACGCGATCCGCGAGCAGCAGAAGAAGCTCCAGCGCGAGGCCGACCAGGCGCAGGACCGCCTGGCCCGCAAGCAGCAGGAGATCAACGAACTGCGCGAGGAGATAGGCCCGTTGGCGGCCGCGCAGTACCGCAGCGGCGGTATCGATCCGAGCGTGCAGCTCTTCCTGTCCGGCGACCCGGACGACTACCTCGACAAGGCCCAGATGCTCGACCGCACGAGCAACCGGCAGGCCGAGGCCCTGAGGGCGATGCAGAGCAAGCAGCGCGAACTCGCGCAGGAACGCCTGGCCGCCCAGAAGCGCCTGAAGGCCCTGGAAGACACGCGCACCAAGGCCGCCCGGACGAAGAACGAGGTCCAGGACAAGCTGGCGAAGGCCCGCAAGCTCCTGAACAGCCTGACCGCCGCACAGCGCGCCAGGATGGAAGCCGACCAGGAGCGGGACGACGCCGCCGCAGGCGCCAGCGACAGTGCGGCGACGTACAACGGCCCGGCGAGCGGCCGCGCCAAGGCCGCCCTCGACTTCGCGTACGCGCAGCTCGGCAAGCCCTACGAGTGGGGCTCCACCGGCCCCAACTCCTACGACTGCTCAGGCCTGACCGGCGCTTCCTGGCGCGCGGCGGGCGTCTCACTGCCGCGTACCGTCAAGCAGCAGTACGACGCGGGCCGGAAAGTGGCCAAGTCCGATCTGCAGCCCGGCGACATCATCTACTGGTACAACGACAACCAGCACAACGGCATGTACGTCGGCAACGGCAAGGCCATCCACGCGCCGCGCACCGGCAAGAACATCGAGATCGTCCCGCTGGACTCCATGCCGTTCTTCGCCGCCAGCAGGCCCTGAGCACCAACACCCCCACCGCCCGAGGAACGTTTGTGACGGCACGCCCGGCCGTCCGCCCTCTGCCCTCTGCCCTCTGCCCTCTGCCCTTCGAGCCATCGTGAGCTCCGGGAGATATTTACTAAGGTACTTAGGGCGATCGGGTAACGTAGACGCCGCAACCCCAAAGCGGGGGACCGGAGGGGGACATGACCGGATACAGCGACGCCTACACCCTGAGCGGCATCAGCGACACCATGTACATCGCGTCAGACGTCAAAGAGAACGAGGGCGGGCTCCTGTCAGGGCTCTCCACCGTCAATCTCATCACGATGGCGCTGGTCGTCGCCCTTGTGGTGATTCTGACCGCAGAGCTGATATGGAGGGAGAGGCGCCAGCGCAGGCAGGAAGAGCGGGACGACGCCGGCTCCTCAACCCGGTCCCGGCGAGAGTGACATCTCACCGCAACCGCCCGTGCGCCGACCAGGACAACGCACTGATGCACTTAGCGGAACGCAGCACCCGCCTCCGTCGCGCATCCCATTCCGCACGGAACGACGCCTTGCCGTTGATGACCCGTACTGTTCCATGCCGCCGGTCAGCTTGATCCGGTGCGGACGCCTGCCTTGACCTCTCGCCCATGTCCCCCATGCCGTGGCCCTCGCGCCGGGCGCGTCGGCGATGAAGCCGCGGTACGCAATCCCACCCGCCACCTGAACACCTTCCAACTCCGAAACGTACTAAGGGCACTAGCAGTTAATGCCCCACGCAGCGCCTCGCGGTGCTCCGTACGACGAGGCGGCGTCGGCAGCGCAGGCCCCGCCAGCTCGGACGAACGGGAAGGTGAAGATGGGAATGCTCGCGCTCAGTTGGGCCATCGCGTTGGTCTCCGCACTGGTGGCCGCCGTCAGCGCGGTCCGGGTGGTGACCAGCAGCGGCGAGACGCGGTTCTCGGCGTGCGGCGACCTGCTGATGGGGCTGTGCATGGCGGCCATGGCCCTGCCCGCGACGGTTGGCTGGTACGCGGGCTACGGCATGTGGTGGTCAGTGGCCTTCGGCCTCCTCGGGCTCGGGGCTGTGGCGATGGCGCTCAAGCACACGCGCTTGTCCGGGTGGAAGCGTGGCCGTCACTGGGTGCACCTCATCGTCGGCAGCTTCGGCATGATGATCATGACGCTGGCCATGACGAGCACGTCGTCCGGTCCGGTGCTCGCGCTGGGCAGCGGGCACTCCATGGCGCACATGCCGGGCATGGAGAACACGGCGAGCGCGCAGGGCGCAGCGGGCACGCACGAGATGGAGGGCATGGAGTCCATGGAGGGCATGGGTTCCATGCAGGGGATGGGATCCGCGCGCGGAATGGACATGCCCGGCATGACGCATGCCGCGGCTGGCGCCGGTTCCTCCGACGGGTCCGGTTCCGTATGGCGGTTCGTGATCGCGGCTCTCGCTGCCTACTTCCTGCTGTCGATCGTCGCGTCCGTGTGGGCCAGGGTCCGGGGCACCCGGCGAGGCGGCCGGAGTGCCGGCTCCCGGGGAGGCTGGACCCGCTGGCTGCTCGCCATGCCGGACACCGTGCTGGTCTATCTGGCGTCGTTGACGCTCTCGGTGTGGGACAAGACCAGCATGGGCCAGCCATCGGGACACGGACGGCGCCGCAAGCTCGGAGCCGCGCCGGACGCGGCGCTGGCAGCGCATATCGGCATGGGCGGGACCATGTCCGCGATGCTGCTGATGATGGTCGCGTGAAAGCCGGCCGAGTCGTCCGCGACCCGTAAACGCCGCGACGGGACCCGCGCGGCACCGCTGCCGGCACCAGCATCCGTGGAACGGAGCGGATTCAGCACGGACCCGCGCGGTTCGGCAGGAGCCCGTATCGCTCAGTACGGACCCGCACCTGCGAAGCCGTTTCGTGTCCATCACCCGGGACGGAGACAATGGACATACGCGATCCCCGCGCTCGGGCGGCCTCGGACTCCGTACCCCCCAGCCACAGGCCGCGTACGGGCGCCCGTCCGAAGGGGCCGGTCCGATGTCGCATCCATGCCTCCGCAGGCGCACCGTCCCGCTGGCGCTCGGAGCAACAGCCGTCCTGCTGTTCGCGACCGCCTGTTCCGACGGGGACGAGGAACCCGCCTCGACCGCACCCAGCGTCACGATGGAGAACTTCGCGTTCAGCCCGGCGAATCCGGAAGTGCGGCCCGGCGAGAAGATCACCGTGGTGAACGAGGACTCCTCCGCCCACACCGTCACGGCCGCGAAAGGCGACGCCTTCGACACCGGGAACATCGCCGGCGGAGATTCCGGGTCGTTCACCGCCCCCTCCCAGGCCGGTCGATACGCCTTCGTCTGCACCCTCCACCCGAACATGACAGGCACTCTGATCGTCCGCTGAGCCGACAGGACCCCGGTTGGCGCCCATCCACCCATCCCCTCCACGGACGCCGGCCGAGGTCACAGCCGAGCCAACAAGCCTGGAGCAGTCACCGGACACGACGAGCCGCAGCCTCAGACACAGCCCAACGCCCTCGTGAGCAGGACGACTTCGACAGACCTCACCCCGCACACCGACCGGCAGGGGCGGTCGAGGCAGTCAGCGGCAGCTCTCCCCACCGGCCGCGGCAAAGGCGGGAAAACCCCCTGGCCTACATACCCCCCTGGGGTATATAGTTCTCGACCGTGAGCCCGAGGACGGGCCGCTGTCGAGGGGAATGGGGATGAAGAACATGGACCACAGCACTCACCGCACCGGCACCGCGCACGACACGGCCGCCCACGAGGGCCACCACGGTCATGCCGACCACGCGATGTCCCACGGCGCGCACGGGAGAGTGTCCTGGGCCATGGCGGCGAAGGCGACACTGCACTGCCTGACCGGGTGCGCCATCGGCGAGATCCTCGGCATGGTCATCGGCACCGCCCTGATGTGGGGCAACGTGCCGACCATGGTCCTGGCGATCACGCTGGCGTTCCTGTTCGGCTACTCGTTCACGCTGTTCGCCGTACGCCGGGCCGGCCTGGACTTCAAGACCGCGATCAAGGTGGCGCTCGCCGCCGACACCGTCTCCATCGCCGTGATGGAGATCGTCGACAACACCATCATCGCCCTCACCCCGGGCGCGATGGACGCCCATCTTTCCGACGGGCTGTTCTGGTTCGCTCTCCTGGGCGGATTCGCCGTCGCCTTCCTGATCACCACGCCCGTGAACAAGTGGATGATCGGCCGCGGCAAGGGCCACGCCGTCGTCCACGCCTACCACTGACAACCTGCCCCACCCACGCGCCGCCCGGGACACCCCACAGCACAGGGGTATCCCGGGCGGCGCGTTTGCACCACCGCACCACCCTCTCCGGGTGGAACTGGCCCGTCGGCTGCGACTGCAGAAGAGCACCGTCAGTCGGCTTGTTGGGCAGCTGACCGCCCGCGGCCGGTGGAACACGCCCCGACCCCGACGACGGCCGCACCGTCGTCCTGCGCCTCACCGCCTCAGGACAGGATCCGGTCAACCGGCCGGTGCACCAGAAACTTCACCGACAGCAGCAGCACGACTGGCGGGCATCCGGCGACCAGCACCGGTTCCACTCCAGAGCCGGCGCCGCCGCGATGCTCGCGGCCGGCGACACCGCCTTGTCCCACAGAAAGGCGGACCACCCAGCGTGGACTGGGGAGCCCACCGCACCAGCATCATTCCTCGTCCGGCACCAACCGCAGCGAAACCGAGTTGATGCAGTACCGCTGGTCCGTCGGCGTCGGGTAACCCTCGCCCTCGAAGACGTGGCCCAGGTGGGAGCCACAGCGCGCGCACCGCACCTCGGTCCGCACCATCCCGTGCGAATGATCGGACACAAGTTCCACGGCATCCGAGTCGCGTGCGTCAAAGAAGCTCGGCCAGCCGCAGTGGGACTCGAACTTCGTGTCGGAGGTGAAGAGTTCGGCGCCGCAGGCGCGGCAGGAGTAGACGCCCTTCGTCTTGGTGTCGGTGTACTCGCCGGTGAACGCGGGCTCCGTGCCGGCCTGGCGCAGGACCGCGTACTCGGCCGGGGCCAACTCGGCCCGCCACTGCTCGTCCGGCTTTTCGATGTCGTACGACATGAAGCTCAGTCCCTCACTTCGACTGGAGGCGGTCCAGGATCCGCGGGCCCAGGTCGGTCACATCACCCGCGCCCATGGTGAGAACGAGATCGCCCGGCACGGCCATTCCCGCGACCACGGTGGGGGCGTCCGCCTTGTCATGCACCGCCGTCACCTCCGCGCCCGCCGCCCGTGCCGCGTCGACGATCAGCTCGCTCGTCACGCCGGGGATAGGGTCCTCGCGCGCCGGATAGATGTCGAGGACGATCGACGCGTCGGCCAGGGACAGTGCCTGGCCCATCTCCCGGCCCAGTTCCTGGGTGCGGGAAAAGAGGTGCGGCTGGAAGACGACGAGGATGCGGCCGGCGGCGCCCGCCCGCATGGCCTCCAGGTCGGCGGTCATCTCCGTCGGGTGGTGCGCGTACGAGTCGATGACCTGCACACCCGCCGCCTCGCCCTTGAGCTGGAGGCGGCGCTTGACTCCGGTGTACGCCCCCAGCGCCCCTGCCAGTTCGGCCGCGGGGACGCCGAGCGCGACGCCCGCCGCAAGCGCGGCCACCGCGTTGCCCGCGTAGTGCCGGCCGGGGACCGAGACCGTGAAGGTCAGCTCCTCGCCGTCCAGCAGGACCGTGACCTCGCTCTTCAGGCCGTCCGGCACGATCGAGACGATGCGTACGTCCGCGTCCTCGGCCTCGCCGTACGTCACGACCCTGGGCCCACCGGAAACTCGCGATGTCAGCTCCCGCGCGCCCTCGTGGTCCGCCGAGATCACCAGTGTGCCACCGGGCACGATGCGGCCAGCGAATGTCTCGAAGGACTCGTAGATCTCGTCCATCGAGGCGTAGTTGGCGTGGTGGTCCAGCTCCACGTTCAGCACGATGGCCACCTCGGGCGCGTACTTGTGGAAGCTGCGGTCGCTTTCGTCGGCCTCGGCGACGAAGATCTCGCCGTCGCCGTGCAGCGCGTTCGAGCCGGGGGCGTCGAGGTCCCCGCCGATCGCGTACGAGGGAGCCAGGCCGAGCTCCGACAGCGACACCGCCAGCATGGACGTGGTCGTCGTCTTGCCGTGCGTGCCCGCCACCGCGAGGGGCCGCAGTCCCTCCATCAGCGAGGCGAGTGCGTCCGACCGGTGGACCACCGGGATCCCGAGCTCGGCGGCCCTGGCCAGCTCCGGATTGTCCGCACGGATCGCGGACGAGACCACCACGCACGTGGCGTCATCGGCAAGGTGCTCGGCAGCGTGCCCGATGTGCACGGTCGCGCCCAGCGCCCGCAGCGCCTCAGCCGTCGCGGACTCCTTGGCATCACTCCCCGCCACCTTGGCCCCACGCTGAGCAAGAATCTTCGCGATCCCCGACATCCCGGCCCCACCGATCCCGATGAAGTGCGGTCGGTCCATGGCGGTAGGAAGGCCGGCTGCCATGCGTGTTTCTCCCAAGGGGTGCGGTACGACGACGATCGCGCCCACTCAGGTGGCGCGACCCCAGCCTATTCCGTGCCGCACTCGCCTACCGGCGGGAGGGGGCGTAGGCCGGTGCGTCGTATGCCCGTCGCTTAGGTTCGGTCCCGGAGAACCAGGACCTTGTACCAGGCCAGGGCCGTATGCCCACCCTGCGACGGGCTGACGCACCGGCCCACGGCCCCGCACCCACCACCCACCCCAGGGGCGCGGGGAACGGCGCGACCAGCCACGACGCACCCGCAGTCGGCATACGAACCCAGCCCCTACGGCGCTCCCTGCTCCAGCCCAGCGCAGCGGATGCGCGCTACACCTTGCTGTGCGAGAAAAGCTTCAAAACCGGCACCCCCACCTTGTGCCGAGCCCGCGAGGCCCAGTCGCGGTGGAAGAACTCCTCCACGTAGTGGGGATCGGTGAGCACGATCACCTCATCGGCGTCGGCCTCCTCGACAAGGGACTTGAGCGAATCCAGCGGATGGTGCTCGATCAACCGCCCCACCGCCTGCGCCCCCGCCGCCCGCAGGGCAACCAGCGAGACGTCGAGGGCCCGCTGCCCCTCACTGACCGCCTGCTCACCGGCGGGTGCCTCCAGCTCGCGCGCCGCCTCGTCCAGCGAGCCGAGCGCCACGTCGTCGATGGCCCGCAGCAGCCGGGCCGCCTGCTCGCCGCGGGGCTGGAGCAGCACATGGAAGGCCACCTCCTCGTCCCCGTGCAAACCGGTGACGAACTCCACGTCGGCGGACGTGAGGGCCTTCTCGATCATCAAAACGCTTGTGAACACGACAGGCGCCCCTTCTCCTCCGAGGGCCGTCGTTGGCCCTGCCTCCTCCGTGGACCCGTTCCAGGCCCGCGAAAAACATCCTGCCCCGTACCCGTACGGATACCGCGAGAACCAGTGTGCCCCCGCGAGCAGAACCGGAACGGTCAATTCCGCTGCGTCACGTCCGACGGTATCGACTGAACAGGAACCCGGCCTCCTCCAGCAGGGACGTCAGCTCGAACCGCCTGGGGACCGCCACCCGAGGCCCTCCGGCGATGCGCTGCGCGTCCCCCGCCGTGAGCATCGGCGAGACCGCGAGGCACAGCTCGTCGAGTACCCCCGCCGCGACCAGTTGACCGAGCAGCCGCGGGCCGCCCTCGGTCAGCAGCCGGTGCAGACCGCGTTCGCCCAGGGCGCGTACGGCCCGGGCGGGGTCCACACCCATGCCGTCCCCGGCGATCACCACCTGGACGCCGGCCTTCTCGGCGGTCGCGATCCGGTCGGGAGCCGCCGCGGCTCCCGTGAGCAGCAGCGTGGGCACCAGGGGCGAGGTGAACAGCGGCAGCGTGAAGTCCAGTTCGAGGCTTGCGCTCACCACCGCGATCGCGGGCGCCGGGCCCTGGCCTGCCGCCTCGCGGAGCGCGGCGAAGTCCTCACGCGCGCGTGCGGGCCGGTACCCCTCCTTCCGTACCGTCTCCGCACCGACCAGCACCACATCCGCGAGCCCCCGCAATGTGCCGAAGATCCGCATGTCGGTGGCGCTGGAGATGGGCTGTGAGCGGCCGTCGTGCTGGGCGGCGCCGTCGAGCGTGGAGACCATGTTGGCCCGCAGCCAGGGCTCACGGCCACCAGGACCGTGCTCGGGATACACATAGGCCGCGGCCAGCTCGGCCGGGCTCCACTCGCGGTCCGCGTCGCCCCCGGGGGGCGCTGTCTCGTCGGTCACAGGGAACAGGCGTCGCATATCGGCAGTGTGGCACGCCCCGTAGAGTGAGTAAGCGTGTCCACTTCCACCGCAGCCTCCGGGACCGGCCCGAGTGCCGATGCGACCCCGCTGTCCCTGTGCGCCCGCGAGCCGCACGTCCCCGCGGACCGGCTGGTCGCCGAGATGGTGCCGCCGCCGCGTTTCGACTCGGTCCGCTTCAGTACGTACATCCCGGATCCGAACCAGCCCAGCCAGAGCGAGGCCGTCAGGGTGCTCGACGGCTTCGCGACCGGGCTCGGCGGGGCGCACGCCAGTGGTGCGGGCAGGCGCCGCTGGTTCTCCCGCAAGCCGGAGGCCCGGCCTGAGGGCCCTCGCGGTGTCTACCTCGATGGCGGCTACGGCGTCGGCAAGACGCACCTGCTCGCCTCGCTGTGGCACGCGACCCCGGCGGAGCCCACGCTCAAGGCCTTCGGCACGTTCGTGGAGCTGACGAACCTGGTCGGCGCGCTCGGTTTCCAGCAGACCGTGAAGACCCTGTCCGGTCACCGTCTGCTGTGCATCGACGAGTTCGAGCTGGACGACCCCGGCGACACCGTCCTCGTGTCCACGCTGCTGGGCAAGCTGGTCGAGGCGGGCGTGGCGCTCGCGGCCACCTCCAACACGCTGCCCGGCAAGCTGGGCGAGGGCCGGTTCGCGTCGGCCGACTTCCTGCGGGAGATCCAGGGGCTCTCCGCGCACTTCCGCGCGCTGCGCATCGACGGCGAGGACTACCGCCACCGCGGGCTGCCCGAGGCCCCGGCGCCGTTCTCCGACGAACAGGTCACCAAAGCGGCGTACGCCACCGAGGGCGCCGCGCTCGACGACTTCCCGCACCTGCTGGCGCACCTCGCCCGAGTGCACCCCAGCCGGTACGGCGCGCTGACCGACGGCCTGAAGGCGGTGTGCCTCACGGATGTGGGGCCGGTCCCGGATCAGTCGACCGCGCTGCGGCTCGTCGTCCTCGCCGACCGGCTGTACGACCGCGAAGTGCCGGTCCTCGCCTCCGGGTTGCCCTTCGACCAGTTGTTCAGCGAGGAGATGCTGAAGGGCGGTTACAGGAAGAAGTACTTCCGTGCCATTTCCCGGCTCACCGCGCTGGCCCGCGACGCGAAGCCATTGGTGGAGAGCTGACCCCGGGAACTCTCACCGGCCCCTTCAGGTTCTCTTCAGGGTGAAACGCTAAGTTAACCCTGCAAACAACTTCACGCGTTAGCTTGGTTGTTGACGTGAGAAGCCTTGACCGGAGAGCGACTGAGAGGGGGCGCATGTTACGAGGCACGACGGCCCGGACGCTGTACTGCGTACTCGCCGCCGTCCTACTGACCCTGCAGCTCTTTGCTCCCACCGCCTCCGTCGCGTCCGCACACCCGAGGACCGAAATCGCGGCCGACGCCAAAGCGTTCGACTGCGGCGAGGGCAAGCATCTCAACGCCGAGACGCCACCCCTGAGGGTCCGCGACCGGCAGCGCTCCGCGGACTCCGCCCAGGAGAATCCGGCGCGCGCCCTGTGCGCCCGGAATCCCGCGGCCGAGCACGGGGACACGGCACACGCCGTGGCCGCCGAGTCGCTCCGTACGAGCAGATCGTCAAGAGCCCACTCCACGGCGGTACTTCAGGTCTTCCGTTGCTGATCTGACCGCCGGGAACGAACCGTTCACGACCCACCCTCACCACGCCACGTCTGCCGAGCGCGCGACGTGGGGGTCGTGCCGACGTGCCCGCATGCGCTCTGTCTCGTCAACCGACGTGCCGTCACGCACGCCAGGTACACACCGACGCGCCCTCATGGCGCGCCAGGAGGAACTGACACATGCAGCCCCTCATCGATCACGCACGCTCCTACCGCAAGCAGTCGGCTGAGCGCCCGGAGGAGTTCGCCCGCCTTGCCGAAGGCCAGTCCCCGCAGGTGCTGTTCATCACCTGCTCCGACTCGCGGGTCGTCCCGGCCCTGATCACCGGAGCCCGGCCCGGTGAACTCTTCGAGCTGCGCACCGCGGGCAACATCGTGCCCCCGTACGCCTCCGAGCAGCCCACCAGTGAGGCGGCCACCATCGAGTACGCGGTGGAGGTCCTCGGAGTCGACGACATCGTCGTCTGCGGCCACTCCCACTGCGGTGCCGTCGGCGCCCTGGTCCGCGACGAGGACCTGACCGCCGTACCCGCCGTCCGCGACTGGCTCGCGCACGCAACACCCAAGCCGACAGGCACGGTTGAGGACCCGACCGTCGCCGACGCCGTTCAGGGCCACGTACTGACCCAGCTGCTGCGGCTCCGCTCGTATCCCTGTGTGGAGCGACGCCTGACAGCGGGTGACCTACGCATGCACGGCTGGTTCTACGAGATCCACACCGGCTCCGTACTGGCCCACGACGCCCAGTCCGACGTCTTCACGGAGCTCTGAGGGCCACCATGCGCGACAAGTACCCCTATCTGCGGCAGGATTTCGCCGCCTCCCTCGTCGTCTTCCTCGTCGCCCTGCCGCTGTGCGTGGGCGTCGCCGTCGCCTCCGGCGTACCGGCCGAACTCGGCCTGGTCACCGGCATCGTGGGCGGGCTCGTCACCGGATTCCTGCCCGGCAGCAGCCTGCAGGTCTCGGGTCCGGCCGCCGGTCTGACCGTGCTGGTCTTCGAGGCCGTACGCGAGTTCGGGCTGCCCGTGCTCGGTGTCATCGTGCTGGCCACCGGAGTGATCCAGCTCCTCATGGGCGCTCTGAAGTTGGGGCGTTACTTCCGGGCCATCTCGGTGGCCGTCGTCGAAGGCATGCTGGCCGGCATCGGGCTCGTCCTGATCGCCGGGCAGCTCTACTCGGCGGCGGGCGTGGAGGCCCCGGCCTCCGGTCTGGCCAAGCTGGCCGGGCTGCCGGGGCTGCTCGCCGACTCCGCCGGATCCACCGAGGCGCTGGCCTCGCTCGGTCTCGGGGCCGGCACAATCGCCGTACTCGTCCTGTGGAAGCACCTGCCGAAGCAGGTGCGCACGGTGCCCGGGGCGCTCGGCGCGGTCGCGCTCGCCACGATCGTGGCGCTGGTGTTCTCGCTGCCCGTCGCGACCGTCGAGGTCCAGGGCCTGCTCGACTCGATCCAGCCGCCGGGGCTCGACGCCTTCGGTGAGCTGGCGAGCGTGGGCCTGCTCGGCACAATCGTGGCCTTCGTGCTGATCGCCTCGGCGGAGTCGCTCTTCAGCGCCGCCGCCGTGGACCGGCTGCACGACGGACCGCGCACCGAGTACGACAAGGAACTGATGGCGCAGGGCGCGGGCAACACCGTCTGCGGTGTGCTCGGCGCGCTGCCGATGACCGCGGTGATCGTGCGCAGCTCGGCGAACGTCCAGGCGGGCGCGCGGACGAAGGCGTCCCGTGTGCTGCACGGCGTATGGCTGCTGCTGTTCGCGGCGCTGCTGCCCGCGGTGCTCGCCTACATTCCGCTGCCGGCGCTCGCGGGCATCCTGGTGCACGCGGGCTGGAAGCTCATCCCGCTGCGGGGGATCGCGTCGATGTGGCGTGATCACCGGGGCGAGGCGCTGATCCTGTGCGTCACGGCCGTGTCGATCGTCGCGGTGAACATGTTCGAGGGCGTCCTGATCGGGCTCGGCCTGGCCGTCGCCAAGACGGCCTGGGAGGCCTCGCACATCAAGCTGGAGATCATCGACAAGGGAGCGGGTCCGGTCCAGGCGTACCTGTCCGGCAACGCCACCTTCCTGCGGCTGCCGAAGATCCTCGACAGCCTGGAGGCGCTGCCCCAGGACCGGCCGGTGGAGCTGGACCTGTCCGGACTGCACCACCTGGACCACGCCTGCCGTACGGCCCTGGAGAACTGGGCCGAGCGGCACAGCGCGACCGGAACCGAGCCGGTGAAGGTCAACACGCCCTAGCCGACCGTCCGCGCCGGCGATCAAGATCCTGGTCCGAGGCTCGACCGGAGCCTCGGGCCAGGCATATTGTGAAAAGAGCGACATAGGCCCACGTAAGCGACGACTCGAACGACGGGGCCTCGACCGGCAGGGGGTCGTCATCATGCTTGAGGAGTTGCTGGCCGCGGGCGTGGCGGCCGGGAGCGCGGGGCTGGTGTACCTCGCGGCGGCGGCACGGATCGTCAGGCAGTACGAGCGGGGTGTGGTCCTGCGGCTCGGGCGGCTGCTCGGTGAGCCGCGTCGGCCCGGATTCACCATGATCATCCCCGCCGTCGACAAGCTGCACAAGGTGAACATGCAGATCGTGACGATGCCCGTGCCCGCCCAGGAAGGCATCACACGGGACAACGTGACGGTGCGGGTCGACGCGGTGGTCTACTTCAAGGTCATCGACGCGGCCAACGCGATCATCCGGGTCGAGGACTACCGCTTCGCGGTCTCGCAGATGGCGCAGACCTCGCTGCGTTCGATCATCGGCAAGAGCGACCTCGACGACCTGCTGTCGAACCGCGAGAAGCTCAACCAGGGCCTGGAGCTGATGATCGACAGCCCGGCGGTGGGCTGGGGCGTGCAGGTCGACCGGGTCGAGATCAAGGACGTGTCCCTGCCGGAAACAATGAAGCGGTCGATGGCCCGGCAGGCCGAGGCCGACCGGGAACGCCGGGCCCGGATCATCAACGCCGACGCGGAACTCCAGGCCTCGAAGAAGCTGTCGCAGGCCGCCGGGGTGATGGCCGAACAGCCCGCCGCGCTCCAACTCCGGCTGCTGCAAACGGTCGTGGCGGTCGCCGCCGAGAAGAACTCGACGCTGGTGCTGCCGTTCCCGGTGGAGCTCCTGCGGTTCCTGGAGCGGGCGCAGCAGCCCCAGGCCTCTCCAGCCCTCGACGAACGGGGAGAGCCCACGACTCCGCCAACTGCCCCGCCACCCATCCCGTCTGACAACCAGTCATCCCCCGTGTCGCCCGACGATCAGTGAGACGCCACGCTACGCGCGTGGTTCACGCGGCCCCCACCGCGTGGTACACACGTGCGGATCACACAGTCCTGTCCGCCAACAGGAAGGCCGCCCCATGTCCGCCACACGACGGCAAGTACTCGCCCGCTCCGGTGCCCTGGGAGCGGGCATCGCGTTCTCCGGTGCCCTGTCCGAACTCTTCGCCGGTTCGGCCACCGCGCTCGGCCGCTCCGGATACGGCCCCCTCGTCCCCGATCCCAAGGGCCTGCTCGACCTGCCGGAAGGTTTCCGCTACCGCGTGCTGTCCCGCGAGGGCGACGAACTCCGCTCCGGCGAGGGCAAGGTGCCGAGCAACCACGACGGCATGGCCGCCTTCGCCGGAGGTTCCGCGGGTCGGCACTCAGGCCGCGTCCACCTGGTCCGCAACCACGAGAACCGCAACACCGCGACTCTCGCCGTCCCGACGGTCAAGGGGCTGACGTACGACCCGATGGGCAAGGGCGGCTGTACGACGCTGACGCTCGACGAGCACGGGAAGGTGCTCGGGGAACGGGTCGCCATCGCCGGTACCGCCGTCAACTGCGCGGGCGGACCGACCCCTTGGGGCACCTGGCTGACCTGCGAGGAGAACGAGGACAAGGCCGGCACGAACGGCTACACCAAGGACCACGGCTTCATCTTCGAGGTCGACCCGGCGGATCCGTACCGCACGGGTGCTGTGCCGCTCACCGCGATGGGCCGCTTCCAGCACGAGGCGATCGCCGTCGACCCGAAGCGCGGCATCGTCTACGAGACCGAGGACGCCTTCGAGAAGCCCTTCGGCCTCTTCTACCGTTTCCTGCCCAACAAGCCGGAGGGCGGCAGGAGTTCACTCCGCGCGGGCGGCCGGCTCCAGGCGATGCGCGTGCCGGGCGTGCCCGACCTGTCCACGATCCAGCAGACGGGCGCCACCTTCGACGGCGTCGAGTGGGCGGACGTACCGGACCCGCTGGCCGCCCAAACCCCCATCCGCCTGCAGGACTTCGGCCCCAAGGGCATCACCCACGCCCAGAAACTGGAGGGCTGCTACTGGGGCGGCCGGAGCGTGTACTTCGTCTCGTCCTTCGCCCGCAGCGCCGAGGGCTCCGCCGCCGATCACTACGGCCAGGTCTGGCGCTACGACCCCGCGGCCTGCCGCCTCACCCTGGTGATCGTCTTCGGCCCCGACACCGACGTACAACTGCCCGGCGAGTCCCCCGACAACATCGCCCTCGCCCCCAGCGGCGGCCTGATGGTCTGCGAGGACGGCGAGGGCGCCCAGCACGTGTACGGCGTGACGCGGCGAGGCGAGGTGTACGCGATGGCCCGCAACCGCCAGGCCATCGGTACGCCCGAGGAGCCCGAGTGGGGCGAGTTCGCGGGCGTCACCTTCTCCCCGGACGGCAGGACGATGTACGTGAACTGCTATCGACCGGGGACGACGTTCGCGGTGACGGGGCCCTGGCGAAGGTAGCCCCACCACGCGGTGCCGGGCCCGGGCCGTCGGCGGCTTCAACGACGAGCTGCCGGGCCCGTGGACGAGGCGTCAGGCCGGGCGCGTTCGATGGCTTTGTCCGCTGGACCGCAGCAGTGCAGCGCCCGTGGGAGTCAGGGTGTGCAGGACGGACGGCCCGTGGCGGCGGCTGATGAGGAGGCCCGCATCGCGCAGTACGGCAGTGTGGCGGGTGGCGGACGCTGCGGAGACGCCCGCGGCGCGGGCCAGTTCGCCGGTCGTGGCACCCACCGCGGTCGCTTGGAGAATGACGGCGCGCGTCGCGCCGAGGAGTGCGGAGAGCGGGGCCCGTGTCTGCTGGGCGTCGGCTTCGTCAGTGCGGGGGGCTGCGTGACGCAGTGGGTATGCGAGGACGGGCGGGAGGCCGGCGTCGGCCAATGACACCGGGTCGCCCCAGCAGAAGTACGAGGGCACGAGCGTAAGGCCGCGCCCCTGCAGGTACAGATCGCGGTCCTCGGCGTAGTCGACCTCCAGTGTGGGACGCCGCCAGCGCATATACGGCCCCAGCCCGGCCAGGAGCCCGTCGGTGCCGCCGTCCAGCAGGGCCCGGGCCCGGGCGGAGCGGTCAGCGTCGATATGCGCCTGTATGTGATCACTGTGGGGAAGGATGGCGACGTCGTAGTAGGTCCGGATCATTTGGACGAATTCGTTGCGTTTCCCGTTGTCGGCTAATTCCAGGACCCAGGCAGGAGCTCCGCTCACCCGGTCCAGGATGCTCAGTTCACGCAGCACCCGTCGGCGGGGGGTGCCGAGGATCGCTTCCAGGCCGGCGTCCAGGCCTTCGGATGCTTCGCCCGGTGTGAGGAAATCCGGGAAATAGGTGCCTCTCGGATAAAGGGGCAGCAATACGTTGCGGACGACGGGTGCAAGGCCCTTGTCGTGCAGATCCGCCCGAGCGGTCCGATGCCAGTCGGCGTACGACCACAGACCTTGGCGTCTTTGGAAGCGGAGCAGGCTGAAGAAGACTTCCCAGAGCGGATCCGGTCTGGACGCGACGTGGAGGCGCGCGAGATCGGCATCCGTGAAGTGGATGCGGAGCATTCAATTCCCCTCATTTACCAGGGCTTTTGCACTCAGGCGCAAAAGTATGTCGATGCCGCGGGAGAGCTGACAAGGTGCTCTCGAAACCCGTTCACGGGCTGACTCACAGCACCGCCGACAGGGTTCAACAAGGGAGGGGACTTGTGAGGAGTTCATCCGTTTTCGGCATTTGGGCACGGCGGACCGCGGTTACCGTCGCGGCGGTCGTCTTGGCAGGGGTGAGTTTGCCGTCGCCGGCACACGCGAGCGTATCTCAGGGTGGCGTGTACGGCTCCGGAGTGGTGACGGACGACTGGGGGGACGAAGGGCCGCTCTCCACCACGAGGAACTCGCACAACAGCGTGGTCGGCCTCTGGCAATGGGTCTTGTGGGCTGACGGATACCTGCCGGAATCCGGCGTCGACTGCCATTTCGGAAGCCAGACGCGAGCAGCAACGATGAAATGGCAGGACGACCGCGGCCTCGATGATGACGGGATCGTAGGCCCGGCGACGTTCGGCAGAGCGGACAACAACCTCTACTGGGACGAGATCGAGATCCGCTACAACGGAAAAGTCCGGGACCTGGGCAGCATATACAGGACCACCTCCGGCATGTGGTACGGCAGCGGCGTCGGACGCTTCGCGTACACCAATGCCGACATTTGCGGCTGAGCTTGAACAGATGGGCCCCGCCCGCCACCCGCACGTGGCGTCCGGGCCCATCGCCCGCATGCGTGCGGCCAACTGGCAACTCTGTGCGAGAGCGCTTCGCCCGGTCGAGAATCCTGGCCCCGTGGTCGCGCTCGCGAGCACCCTTCTTTTCCCTATGACCGCCACCCACGTTGGGGGAGACACCATGCGCACGCGCACCCACCGCTTGGCCCTCGTCTGCGGCACCGCCGTACTGGCCGCCGGAGGGCTCCTCACCGGCGCCCCAACGGCGAGCGCCGCGGCGGCCGAGGCCAACTGCAACTACATCGACGACTCCGCCCGGCCCACGGTCAGACCTGGTGACACGGGGGATGCGGTTCGCCAGGTGCAGTGCCTCATCAACTACTACAGCGGCTACTCCAACTGGCTGGAAGAAGACGGGGGTTACGGCTCGTACACCCTGGAGGCCATCCACTGGGTGCAGACCTGCAACGCCACCACGGGCGGTGCGGACGGCATCGTCGGCCCCAGCACATGGTCCCGGCTCTACACCCCCAAGCCCGACTGCGACCTCGACCTCTAGCCGCATACCGCGTATCCACACGCTGCCCACTTCCCGTTGTGGGAGCGGGCAGCGTCGCCCGGCCCGGAAAACCCAACAGGAAGAACCCCACGATGAGACTCTCGGACTTCCCTGGCTCCCGGAGCACAGGACAGGCGGCTTCCCCGTTGCCTCGGCGCACGTTCCTGACGGCCCTCGGAGCCGCTGCGGCGTTGAGTGCGGTGCCCCGCCCGCCCTCGGCAGCGGCTGCCACGTCCGCCGCGTACACCCTGCTGACCCGTGCGGACTGGGGCGCGGACGAAACACTGCGCTTCGCCGCCGACGGCACTGAACTCTGGCCGCCGCAGTACTACCCCGTCCAGACACTCACCGTTCACCACACCGACGACCGCAGCACCAACCCGGACCCGGCCGCGGTGATTCGCGCGATCTACCGTACCGACGTGCTCGTCGATGGCTATGGCGACATCGGCTACAACTACCTGATCGACAAGAACGGCCGCGTGTACGAGGGGCGCTGGTCCGGCACCGATGGCACGGCCGCGCATGATGCTGCGGGGCGGCTCGTCACCGGGGCGCATATCCAGGGGTACAACTCCGGCAACATCGGCATAGCCCTTCTGGGCACGCTGACCGCGACGCCCCCGTCGCCCGCCGCACGCAGCACGCTGGTCCAGCTCCTGGCCGAGCTCGCCGAGCGGCACGCGATCGCCCCGTTGGGCAAGGTGGTCTACCGCAACCCCGTCAGCGGAGTCAGCCGGCCCGCGCCGGCCATCGGCGGGCACCGCCATTGGGCGGATACCGACTGCCCCGGCACGGTGTACACCGCCATGCCGTCGATCCGCGAGGAGGTCGCCGACCTGACCGCCGGGTGACGCTCACCGGGCTTCTTCCAGACATACTTTTGCGCCTGGGCGTAAATGCCGTGGTCAGCGGCTGGAATTGAATGCTCGGCATCCAATTCACTGGTGCCGGGTCATGGCTTGCGTGATGCGTCTAGTGCTGAGACGCTCTCGCCGATGGGGAGGCGACGGCGAAGGGGGCGCTTCGGGGGCCGGATGAGGCGTGGCGGCGCCGGGGACGGCGCCTCTCGGACGGCCCGTCGAAAGCGGGAGGGCAGCCACGAGCGACCCTCACGAAACCGGAATTCTACCGAGGCCTGGAATGCCGAAATGTCCGCCCGGCCGCCCGGAGTTCTGCGATTCATCACCACTGCTGCTCAAAGCGATCGGATTCTCGTGTTGGACGGCAAAGACGTCGACGTGGAGGCTGGGGCGTGCCGAATGAATCCCCAGGAGGAACCTCCATGCAGACACGCACCATCGGCGAGGTCCAGGTCGGCGCGATCGGTCTGGGCGGCATGCCGATGTCCATCGAGGGGCGCCCCGACGAGCGGCGTTCGGTCGCGACGATCCACGCCGCGCTGGAGGTGGGCGTGACCCTGATCGACACCGCGGACGCCTACCACCTGCACGCCCACGAGGTCGGCCACAACGAGTCCCTGATCGCCCGTGCGGTGGCCGAGTACGGCGGCGACACCTCCGAGGTGCTGATCGCGACGAAGGGCGGTCACCTGCGGCCGGGCGACGGCTCATGGACGCTGAACGGCTCGCCGGAGTACTTGAAGAAGGCATGCGACGCGTCGCTCAAGCGGCTCGGCGTCGAGGCCATCGGGCTCTACCAGTTCCACCGGCCGGACCCGAGGGTCCCCTACGCGGAGTCGGTCGGGGCGATCCGCGATCTGCTGGACGCGGGAAAGATCCGCTTCGCGGGCGTCTCGAACGCTGATCCCGATCAGATCCGGCAGGCAGGCGAGATCCTCGGCGGCCGGCTGGTGAGCGTGCAGAACCAGTTCTCGCCCAAATTCCGCTCCAGCGAGCGGGAGTTGGAGCTCTGTGCGGAACTGGGCATCGCGTTCCTGCCGTGGAGCCCGCTGGGCGGGATCGCACAGGCCGGTGAGCTGGGCTCGCGGTTCGCCGTGTTCGCGGACGTGGCGCAGGCGCACGGAGTGAGCCCGCAGCAGGCGTGCCTGGCGTGGATGCTCGCGAAGGCGCCGGTGGTGATCCCGATTCCGGGTTCCTCACGCCCCGAGACCATTCGCGACTCGGTCGCCGCGACGGAGCTGAAGCTGTCCACCGAGGAACTGGCCCGACTCGACGCGGCGTGACGAGCTGACGAGGAGCGCGGCGGAGGCGGACTCACCGGTGCGGGCATCCGTCGCCGCGGGTCCGGCCTCGGCCTACGCTGGAGCCATGAGCGACTACTGCGGCACCGGTGGCTCTGAGGCCGCCCGGGAAGCCCCGGAAGCTCCGGCGAGGGCCGAGGGCCCGCCATTCGCCGAGTGCGTGCTGTGCCAGAAGCCCACGGAGTACCCGGAGTCGTACAAGGGGATCACGCTGTGCCCCGTCTGCGAGTGGCAGGAGGGGCAGCGCAACGCCTGCTCCGGGTGACGGCGATCAGCCTCGGCGGGTGGTGAGCGCGCAAGCCACCGCAATGGCCGCCGCTGCCATCGCGCCGGCACCGATCAGGCGTGCGGCAAGCTCCCTGCGGCCACCTACCTACCGCACGCACCCTCGACTCTCGACCTCTGATTCTGACGCTGGTGTCAGGTAATCGCTGCAGCTATCGGGCTTCTGGGCGATTTCGTCGCGCAAGCTGCGACTCCACTGTCGCGAGTCGTGCCGAGAGTTCCCCGCAGAGACTCTCAAGTCGAGCTACTCGGTGAGCGAGTTCATCGGTTGGTTCCAGCCCAACCCTCTCCGTGCCAGGGTCCAGGATGAATGTCTCCAAGTACTCATCGTGAAGCTGCAGACACCCTTCGCGTCGAAGGTGCTGAATTCCTTGTCGCACCTCATCGCTGGTGGCGCCGTAGAGCTCTTGGAGCTCCGACTCCGAAGGAAGGACATCTCCGAACGTGTACTGCCGGCTTCTCAAGCCTTCCTTCACGTGCCGAACCAAAGCTTCCGCACTCGGTGTCGAATCGGCTCCGGCACGCCCTGGAAGCCGTACCGGCAGTAGGTCCGGCGGCCGTTCTGTCTTCACTTCCGGCATGTCTCATGGCCTCTCGTCAGTGGACGCAACAGTCCCACGCCGAAGCGTTTCCCCAACGCTGAGGGTGGCCGGCACCGTGATGTTCAGGCTCCGCGGATGGCCGAAGAGAGCTGACTCGAATCCGATGAGCCTGTCGCGCCTCCGGACCCCCCGCCGCGCCCCGGTCCGGAACCGCAGCGGGGCAGGCTGACACAGTTGCCGTACCGGCCGCGCGAACACTGAGCGCCCCCAACTGCGTGAGCTGGGCCCGTAGTTGGGGCCTCGTGCTGGTGCGCCCCGACCTGCGGGTTTGCACGATGCGAGCGCAGAACTACGGAGGGTTGCACCCTTGTGTGGCTACTGAGGTGCACAAACCGTGGGTCGACTTGCCGTTGGCGCCCTCGACACGGACCAGTGTGCAGGGGGCCAGTGCCAGGTCGACGCCGCGCAGCACCCCAGGGTCGCCGAGGCCGTGACGGCGGCCGATTCCCTCCAGAGAAACTCCCGTTCCATGCGGACCATCCCCGCCCATACGTTCGGCCGCGCGCAGAGGAACCGATCTTCCGCCTGGCAGACTGGAGGGCGTGAGCAGCGACCAGACGACCACCCCGGGCGGCCAGGCCGGCAGTGAGGACACCCCCTTCCGCCATGAGTCGACCGCCCGCGACCAAGTGCCCCAGTTCGTACTGCCGTTGGTCGTCCGTATCGAGCGGACCGAGCCCCCGGCGCGTACAGACGCACTCGAAACCGCTGCCCGCGCCGTCCTGGTGATGCTCAGCGACGAGCGGTCGCTCGGGGACGGCGAATGGGCGCAGGCCATGCGGGACTGGGAGGACGCCCGGATCCGCAAGGTGGTGCGGCGGGCGCGCGGCGCCGAGTGGCGGCGGGCCGAGGCGTTGCCGGGTATCACGGTCATGGGCAGGTCTGCCGAGGTACGCGTCTTCCCGCCGGTCCCCCTCGACGGCTGGCCCAAGGACCTGGCCCGCCTCCAGGTCTCCGGCACGGATCTCGACGACCCGGAAGCACCGGGGGACCCCGACGCGACGGCCCCCGTGCTCTGGATGAGCCCCGATGTCGACATGTCTGCCGGAAAGGCGATGGCCCAGGCCGGTCACGGCGCCCAACTCGCCTGGTGGGAACTCCCCGACGAGGCCCGCAAAGCCTGGCGCGACGCCGGCTTCCCCCTCTCGGTCCGCACTTCGCCTCCCGCCCTGTGGGCCCAACTCACCACGAGCGGACTCCCGTTGGTACGCGACGCGGGTTTCACGGAGATCGCGCCCGGGCTGACGGTCGCAGTCGAGGGGTACGACCGGGCCGGCGCCCTGCCGGAAGGCGTGCGTCGACCGGCCGCCTGGCGCTGAGCAAAGGGCTTGCTGCGAGCTGCCGCTCGCAGCAAGCCTTCCTTCTAGCCCAGGGTGACCCGCAGGATGCGGTCCGCGCCGTCCGGCTGGCCTCCGGGGGCGTCGGCGTTGGTGGTCGTCAGCCACAGCTGCTCGCTGCCGGGCACCTTGAGCACCGTACGGAGCCGGCCGTAGGTACCGACGTAGTACGCCGTCGCCGTGCCCACGTTCTCCGTGTCGCCCTCGATGGGGATGCGCCAGAGGCGCTGGCCGCGTTGTGCGGCCATGTAGACGACGTTGTCGGCGATGGTGATGGCGCTGGGCGAGGCCTCGCCCGTGGTCCAGGTCTTCTTCGGGTTGGTCATCCCGGCGACCGAGCAGGTGCCCTCGCAGGTGGGCCAGCCGTAGTTGGCGCCGGGCTTGATCAGGTTGAGTTCGTCGAAGCGGGTGCTGCCGAACTCGGCCGACCACAGCCGCCCGTTGCGGTCGAAGGCGAGCCCCTGCGGGTTGCGGTGGCCGAGGCTGTAGACGTGGTTGCCGAAGGGGTTGCCGGGGGCCGGGTCCCCGGAGGTGGTCAGGCGCAGGATCTTGCCGTTGAGGGAGTTCGGGTCCTGGGCCAGCGCGGTGTTCTGGGCGTCGCCGGTCGTGGCGTACAGATAGCCGTCGGGGCCGAAGGCGAGCCGTCCGCCGTTGTGGTAGCGGGCCTTGCCGATGCCACGGAGGATCACCGTGTAGCCGCTGAGCGAGGTGCCGTCGTACGTCATACGGGCGATGCGGTTGCCCTCGGCGGCGGTGTGCATGAAGTACACGTGGTGGTTGGTGGCCCAGTCGGGGTCGACGGCGACACCCATGAGTCCGCCCTCGCCGTCAGTGGTCTGGCTCTCGGGAACGGTCCCGACCTGGGTCTTCGCGCCGTCGGGGGCGACCGTCCAGACCCGGAAGTCGTCGCGCTCGGTGACCAGGGCGCCTGAGCCGTCGGGCAGCCAGTCGACGCCCCAGGGGATGGTCAGCCCGGTGGTGAGGGGGGTCACGGATGTCGGTACGCCATCAACTTCCGTCGCGGCGGTGGAAGTTGCGGTATCGGCGGCCTGGGCAGGTACGAGTCCGGTGAGGCTCGCGAGTAACAACCCGGTCAAGGACAGAGCCGTGCCCGTGTTCAGCGCTCTACGGGTTCTGCGGGTTCTGCGCTTGTCGGTCGGTCGCATCGAGTCTCCAAGAGTGGGGGGCCGTCTCAGAATCGCGACCTGACGAGACACGGTCAATCGCTTGTACGAAATCGCTTGCCACGGGGAACCACGCGCCGCCAACCTCCCCGCGGTGCTCAGCGGTTGACCGCGAACACCGTGCCACTGTCGTTGCCCACATAGACCGTGCCGCCGGTCGCCGCGGGTGAGGAGCGGATGTCCGCGCCGGTGCGATACCTCCACCGCTGCTTGCCCGTGGCCTTTTGTACGGCATAGAGGTTGCCGCTCTTGCTGCCCACGTACACGACGTCGCCGAGGACGGTCGGCGAGGAGTAGACGATGCTGCCGATGGTGAACTTCCACCTCTGCTTCCCGGTGAGGGCGTCGACCGCGTACAGGTTGCCGTCGTCGCTCCCCACGTAGACGACTCCGTCGGATACCGCAGGCGAGGAGCCCACGCCGCCCCGTGTGGCGAAGGTCCACAGGTGTTCGCCGGTATCGCAGTTGACGGCGTAGAGGTTGCCGTCGTAGCTGCCCGCGTAGACGACGCGATCGGCGATCGCCGGTGAGGACTTGACGTCGCCGTCCGTGTCGAAGGCCCAGGCGCGTTCTCCGGTCGCCGCGTCGATGCCGTACAGCCGGGAGTCCTCGCTGCCGACGAAGATCTTGCCCCAAGCGACCACCGGGGAGGAACGGATCCGGCCCTCGGCGGCGAAGGCCCACTTCCGGTCGCCGGAACGGGCGTCCACGGCGTACAGCCGGCCGTCGTCGCTGCCCGCGTAGACCACTCCCCCGGCGACCACAGGTGAGGAGTTGACCTCTCCACCAGCGCTGAACTGCCAGCGCTGGTCGCCGGTCTTCACGTCGACGGCATAGAGGTGGTAGTCCGCGCTGCCGAAGTAGGCGAGGCCCCCGGCCACGGCGGGACAGGTGTAGACGCCGTTGCCGGTGCTGAACGCCCAGCGTCGCTTGCCGGTTTCGGCGTCCAGTGCGTACATGCTCCCGTCCTTGCTGCCGGCGAACACCAGCCCGCCCGCGGCGAGAAGGGCGGGCGCCACCGGGCCGCCGGTGCTGTACGTCCATCTCCGGTCCCCCGGGGCCGGGGCGGTCCCCGGGTCGTTCAAGGGGTCGTTGCTCGCGCTCTCATCGGGGTCGTCCTGGTCGCCGCGCCCCAGCCAGTAGGTGCCCGCGCCGACGGCGGCGACTGTGCCCGCTCCGGCGAGCGCGATCAGCACGCGGCGACGGGTGGGCGTATCGGGATCACGGTCTCCCCCGCCCCCCGGAAGCGGTCCGCCGGTCGGAAGCGGTCCGCTGCCCGACGGCCCGGGTGGTGACGGCTGCGGTCGCAATCGCGCGTCCGTCCAGGTGGGCGAACCGCTCGGGGGTACGGGGCCGGGGGCGCCCGGACCGGAGTACCGCGGGCCCTCGGGCGAGGCGACGGTCGGTGTCCGGAGCGCCTCGGGTGCCCCCGCGGTTTGCCCGGACGGCTCCTGCGGCAGGCGGGGATCCACCGCGACCCCGGCTCCCCCGGCCCCGGCTGTCGCGGGCCGCGGGCCCGTCGGTGACACCTCGTTGCCGATGCCGGCCTCCTCGGCCCGCCGCACCGAGGCGGCCACCGGCGCGGGCAGCCAGGCCCCGCCGTGCAGGGCGAGGGTGACTGTGTCCTTTCCGTACTGGCCGTACTGGCCGTACTGGCCGTACTGGCCGTACGCCGCCGTGGGCGACGGAAGGATGCGGTGGGCGAACTCCGTGAGCAGTTCCGCGACCGTGGGCCGGCGTGCCGGATCCTTCTCCAGGCAGTGGGCGAGGAGCGGGCGCAGCCCTTCCGGTACCGCGGACAGGTCGGGCTCGTCATGGACCACGCCGAAGCCGATCCCGGCCGCAGGGCCGGAGCTGAAGGGCGCCTCGCCACAAGCGGCGAAAACAAGCACGCTCCCGAGGGCGAACACATCGGCGGGCGGACCGGCGCGCCCACCCGTCAGCTGTTCGGGCGACATGAACGCGGGCGTGCCGACGACGACTCCGCTGCGGGTCAGCGAACTCGAACCGGCACTGATCGCGATCCCGAAGTCGATCACCTTGGGCCCGTCGGGAGCCAGCAGCACATTGGAGGGCTTGAGATCCCGGTGTACGAGTCCCGCCGCATGGATGGCCTGGAGCGCCTCGCTCAGACCGGCGCCCAGCGCGAGCACCGAGGATTCGGGCAGCGGACCGTGCCGCGCGATGGTGGCGTCGAGCGAGATACCCGCGACATGGACGGTGGCGAGCCACGGCGGGTCTCCATACGGATCCGCGTCGAGGACCGCGGCCGTGAACGCCCCGCTGACAGCGCGGGCGGCAGCCGCCTCCCGGGCGAACCGCTGCCGGAACTCGGGGTCGTCGGTGAGTTCGGGCCGGATCGTCTTGACGGCGACCGCGCGCCCGCCCGGTGACCGCCCCAGGTAGACGCGCCCCATCCCGCCGGCTCCGAGGCGGCCCATGATGTGGTACGGCCCCACCTGCCGCGGGTCGCTGCTTTCCAACGGCTGTGCCATGGGCCCCCCTGACCCCGCCGGAGGGTCTCGCCCCCGGATGTCTGTCCCGTCCATGATGTCCGGCAGGCGCAGAATACGCACCTCACTGTGCGCTCGGACGCGGGCGGACTACGCGGGGGTTGGGAACTGCTGCCGGTGTACTGAGCGGGTTCCACAGCACGCGGCACCACCCCTGCTGCTGAAGAGCCGAAGGGGCCTGGAGTTACGGTAAGTCGCCGTGAGTTGCCGGGAGTTGCGGTGGATGTCCCTGAACAGACCTTGTCACCCGATCTATAGCATTTCATTGCAACGGACACCCTTGACATCCTGCGGGCTGTTTCGCCACGTTTGAGCTCTGCCGAGTAGCAGAAAACGGCAGGACGGACGCGGAGAACGCGTGTTGGGGGAAACGGGGGGCGGTCGCCCATGCGATCGATCAGCAGTGATGGCGACATCACAGACATCAGCATCCACAGAGCCGAGCATCTCGACGCCTCGCTCAGCCGGGCCTGGCACAAGGCGATGGACGAGTCGCCCGACTACGCCAACCCCTTCCTGGCACCGGAGTTCGCGGCCGGGATCGGCGGTTGCCGCGGTGGGGCGCGGGTGGCGGTCCTGCACGAGAGAGGCGAACCCGTCGGCTTCTTCCCGTACGAACGCAACTCCCTCGGCGTCGGCCGGGCCATAGGTCTCGGACTCTCAGACTGCCAGGCCCTCGTGCACCGCCCCGGGATCACCTGGGACACCGAGCAACTGCTGCGCGCCTGCGGGCTGTCCGTCTTCGAGTTCGACCATCTCGTCGCGGAGCAGAAGCCGTTCGGCAGGCACGTCACGGGCACGTTCCCCTCACCGGTGCTCGACTTGAAGCCCGGCGACGGCGACTACGCCCAGTGGCTGCGGGCCACGTACCCGGGGATCGCCAAGACGACGCTGAAGAAGGAACGCCGCCTGGGGCGCGACCTGGGCGAGATGCGGTTCGTCTTCGACGAGCGCGACCCGCGGGTGCTGCGCACGCTGATGCGGTGGAAGTCCGCGCAGTACCGCAGGACGGGACGGATGGACCGGTTCGCGCGGCCGTGGATCGTGGACCTGGTGGACCATCTGTTCCAGGTGCGCGAGGAGCACTTCACCGGTGTGCTGTCCGTGGTGTACGCGGGCGACCGCCCGGTGGCCGCCCACTTCGGGCCGAGATCGCGCACGGTGTTCGCGGCCTGGTTCACCGCGTACGACCCCGAGTTCCGCTACTACTCGCCCGGCCTGATCATGCACCTGCGGATGGCCGAGGCGGCGGCCCGGGACGGCGTACGGCTGATGGACATGGGCCGCGGTGACAAGGAGTACAAGGACTGGCTCAAGACCCGCGAGCTGCGCGTCGCCGAGGGTTTCGCGACCCGCTCCCACCCGGTGGCGACCGCGCACCGGCTGTGGCGCAGACCGGTGCGCGGCCTGCGGAACACGGTCCTGGCCCATCCCACCCTGCGCGAACCGGCCGACCGGCTGCTGAAGACGGTCGGCACCTTGCGTACGTCGGGCCGGACGGGCTCCGGCAGCGCCGTCCCCCGCCCACGCTGAGCAGGCTTCTCCCCGCCCCCGGCCGTCCGAGGGCGGGGCGGGGCGGACTGATCGACGCGCACGCGAGAGCACTCGCCCTGCGAAAAGGCACCCTTGCACGCCCCCGTACGCCCCAGCGCACGACCCCTCGACGGCCCTTTGACGGCCCTTCGACAAGAAGAGGTGACCATGCCGTACGGATCGCGGCTCGCCGCGACGATGACACGGCGGCTCGGACGCGAATGCGTCTACACGCCCTCGGCACGGCTGGCGCTGTATCTGGCACTACGACGCTGGTGCCGGCCCGGCGCACGCGTGCTGATGTCACCGGTGAACGACGACGTGATCCTCTTCGTGGTCCTCGCGGCCGGGCTGCGCCCGGTGCAGGCCCCGGTGTCCATGTGGGACGGCAATATCGACCCCGCCGCCGTACCCGAGTCGACCTGGCGGAACGTGGACGCCGTTCTGACCACGAACCTGTACGGCTTGCCGGACCGCGTCGTCGAACTGCGGCGCCGCTGCGAGGAGTTGGGGATCCCCCTGCTCGAGGACGCGGCACACGCGATCGGCACGCATGTGGACGGGCAGCCGATCGGGACGTTCGGGAAGGCGGCGGCATTCAGCCTGTCCAAGCATGTGGCGGCGATGGCCGGCGGGTTCCTCGCCGTCGAGGACGCGCGCACCCGGCGGGAGATGGAGCTGCTGCGCGACGATCTGCTCGAACCGGCCCGCCTGCGCACCGACCTGGCCGCGGCACTGCGTCCGCTGGCGCGTTCCGCCGTACGCAGCCTCCATCTGGTGCGTCCCGCGTGGCGCACCATGCAGCGCCTCGGTCTGCTGGAACGCGACGACTTCCGCATGCCCCTGCACGCGCCACGGCTGGCCCGCAGCGCTCGCGAGGCGCCCAGCCTGAAGGCATACGAGCCATGGGTACGCGTAGACCTTCACGACTTCCGCTCCCGCCACGGAGCGCTGGTCCGCGGCCAGTTGAAGCTCCGCATGGCGGGCCTCGACGCGAACCTCGCCCACCGCAGGGTCGGCACCTCCCTGCTCTCGGGCACCGTCTGGGCCTCCCCGGCGCTGCGCGACCGAGCCACCCAGGAGGGCCTTCCTCCCGTCTTCCGGGTTCCGCTCCTGGTCCACGACCGCGACGCCCTCGTGGAACGCCTGGTGAACCACGGCGTGGTCGCCGGATACATCTACGATCCCCCGCTCGACGACTACGCGGGCTCGGAGTTCACCGAACCGTCCCCCGCCCCGTCGGCGGCCCGCTGGTTCGCCTCACACGTACTCCCGGCCGACCCGCTCCTGGCCCGCAGGATCACCGCCGCCCTGACCAGGGAGCAGGCGACGACCGCGTACCCGCCCCTCCTGGCGCCATTGCCGGGCCCGACGCCACGGACGCCCTTGGGACAGTGAGCGGCACCCCGGCCTCGGCTCGGCGTCGCCGAGATCCGGAACCTCGAAGCCGACCCCAGCGTCAGCGTCTTCAAAATGGAAGACACACCGTGATCGCGCCATGACGCCTTGTAGCTCCGCGTGGGACTGTGAACTGTCGGCGGTCCGCCGGCGGACCGCCGACACAGGAGGTCACGACCATGAGCGACGACACATCCGAGCAGACCCCGAACGCCGAACGGCTGGCCGAGGAGATCCTCACGGGCCTGCGCTCGGCCCTCGAGATCTTCACCGTCGAGGTCGGCGTACGCCGAGGCCTCTACGAGGCGCTGGCCGCGCACGGCCCCATGACGCCCCGCGAACTGTCCAGGACGGCGGGCATCCATGCGCGGTACGCCCGCGAGTGGCTGGAGCAGCAGGCGGTCGCCGGGATCCTGACCGTGCCCGGGCCGGCCACCTCCGCTCCCGACGACGGCTACGACCGGCGTTTCTCCCTGCCCGCCGAACACCGTCGCGTACTGCTGGACCGCGACGACCCGTGCTACATGGCGGCCGGTCCGCAGTTCATCGCCTCGATCGCCGAGACCCTGCCCGAGGTGCTGGAGGCCTTCGCCACGGGCGGGGGCGTGCCGTACGAGCGCTACGGCCGGGGCACCCGTGAAGGCATCGCGGGCCTGAACCGTCCCATGTTCCAACCGGAGACGCTCCGCTCCTGGGCCGCAGCCCTGCCGGACGTCCACCGCCGGCTCACCGACGGCTCCGGCGCCCGGGTGCTCGACCTGGGCTGCGGCCTCGGCTGGTCGACGATCGCCCTGGCCCGCGCCTTCCCGACAGCCCGGCTGATCGGCATCGACCTGGACCCCGCCTCCGTCGAACAGGCCCGGCGCAACGCCGACGAAGCCGGGCTCGGTGATCGGATCGCCTTCGTGCACACCGACGCGGCCGGGGCGGGCCTCGACGGCGCCGTGGACCTGGTCACCGTGTTCGAGGCGCTGCACGACATGGCGGACCCGGTCGGAGCGCTGACCTCGGTGCGCCGGCTGCTGACTCCGTCAGGCGCCGTGCTCATCGCGGACGAGAAGGTGAGCGAGGACTTCACCGCTCCGGGGCCGGACGTGGACCGCCTCAACTACGCCTTCAGCGTGCTGCACTGCCTCCCTGCCACCCGCGCGGAGGGCGCGAAGGTGGAGGCGGGCACCGTCCTGCGCCCCGCAACGGTACGCGCGTACGCCCGTGAGGCGGGATACAACTCGGCGGAGGTACTGCCCGTCGCCCACGACCTGTGGCGCTTCTACCGCCTTTCGCCTTGATCCACCCCGCCGCCCCTACCCGGCGAACCTCAAATGTTGCTCTGAACGTCCCTGCCGCTGGGTTCGCCCTCGCGTTCTGGGGCCATGACCCCGTCATGCATCGACTGGGTACGGGAATCGGATGGCGGCCAGAAATCGCCGAGGCCGTCGAGCGCATGTCCGGCATCGACTGGGTCGAGGCCGTCGCGGAGAACGTGTGCCCGGGACACATCCCGGAGTCACTGCGGCGCCTGCGCGACCGCGGCGTCACGGTCATACCGCACGGCGTCTCACTCGGCCTCGGCGGCGCCGAACGGCCCGACGAGGACCGCCTCACCGCCCTGGCCGAGCGCGCCGAGGCGCTCGCCGCACCGCTCGTCACGGAGCACATCGCGTTCGTTCGCGCGGGCGGCCTCCTCACCGCCTCGCCACGACTGGAGGCCGGGCACCTGCTGCCCGTGCCGCGTACCAGGGACGCGCTCGACGTCCTGTGCGAGAACATCCGCATCGCGCAGGCCGCCCTGCCCGTGCCGCTCGCCGTCGAGAACATCGCGGCGCTCTTCTCCTGGCCGGGTGAGGAGATGACCGAGGGGCAGTTCCTGTACGAACTGGTCGACCGTACCGGCGTACGTCTCCTCATCGACGTGGCCAACCTCCACACCAACCACGTCAACCGGGGCGAGGACCCCGCCAAGGCCCTCGACGAACTGCCGGTCGAGGCCATCGCGTACGTCCACGTCGCCGGCGGCTTCGAACGCGACGGCGTCTGGCACGACAGCCACGCCCACGCCGTACCCTCGGCGGTCCTCGACATCCTCGCGGACCTGGCGTCCCGGGTGCGCCCACCGGGCGTACTCCTGGAGCGGGACGAGAACTTCCCCGAACCGGCCGAGCTGGAGCGGGAGTTGGCGGCGATCAGGGAAACGGTGGAGAAGGCGAAGGCTCCGAACGCAAACGGCAAGCCTTCAGGCGTACGGGACGGGGGCGCCCCGCAGGACACCACAGGCACCGAAGCTCCCCGTCAGTGCCTCGCCGTCGCCCAGGCCGCCCTGCTCTCCGCGCTCGTCGCCGGAACCCCCGCACCCGAGGGCTTCGACCGGACGCGGCTGGCCGTGCAGGCGCGGGCGCTCGCCTCGAAGCGGGCAGACGTCGTCGCCAAGGTCGCTCCGGAACTGCCGGAGATCCTGGCGGGGGCGTACCGGACGGAGTTCCTGGCCTACGCGCAGGGCCACCCGATGACGGATGGCTACCGGCACGACGCGCTGGCCTTCGCCGAGCACCTGCTTCTGCACGGCCGCCTCGAAGACGCCGACGTACAGCGGGAGTTGAGCGACTGGTGGCTGGAGCGCTCGGGCCCCGCCCCGCTGTCGCGACGCCCGGCGGCCCGGCTGGCGCGGGCCACGCGACGGGTTCTGCTGAGGCGTTGAGGCGGCTGCTCAGGCCAGGCCCGCGACCAACTCGCCGATGTCCTTACGGCGCCCGGTGTAGAACGGGACTTCCTCGCGGACGTGCATCCTGGCCTCGGAGGCGCGCAGGTGGCGCATGAGGTCGACGATGCGGTACAGCTCGTCGGCCTCGAAGGCGAGGATCCACTCGTAGTCGCCCAGCGAGAACGAGGCGACCGTGTTGGCGCGCACGTCCGGGTAGCCGCGGGCCATCTTGCCGTGGTCGGCGAGCATGCGGCGGCGGTCCTCGTCGGGCAGCAGGTACCAGTCGTAGGAGCGCACGAACGGGTAGACGCTGATGTAGTTGCGCGGCGTCTCGTCGGCGAGGAACGCGGGGATGTGCGAGCGGTTGAACTCCGCGGGGCGGTGCAGCGCCATGTTCGACCAGACCGGCTCCAGGGCGCGGCCGAGCTTCGTGCGACGGAAGAGGTTGTACGCCTCCTGGAGCTGGTCGGAGGTCTCCGCGTGCCACCAGATCATGAGGTCGGCGTCGGCGCGCAGCCCGGACACGTCGTACGTGCCGCGGATCGTGACGTCCTTGGCGGCGAGCTGGTCGAAGAGCTCCTGGACCTCGTCCGCGTAGCCGGCGCGGTCCTCGGGGAGGACGTCTCGCAGCTTGAAGACGGACCACAGGGTGTAGCGGATGACCTCGTTCAGGTCCTTGGCCAGCTTGCCCTTGTTCGGGATCTTGGCGGGGTCGGTGATGGGGGCGTCGTCACTCATGGGGTTATTCTCCCGCTCCGCCGTGCAGACTCTGCACCGGGTTCTTGATCAGCTCGTCCAGTCCGCCGCGGTCGCCCTTCAGCTGGTCCACGGCGGCGTACGCGCTCGCGATACACGCCGGGATCCCGACTCCGTCGTACGCCGCTCCGCACACGGCGAGGCCCGGCAGCTTGCCGACGTGCTCCCGGATGCGGGCCACGCGCGCGTGGTGCCCGACGGGGTACTGGGGCAGGCCGTCGGTCCAGCGCGTGACGCCGGCCGCTATGGGCGTGGCGTCGAGGCCGGTGGCTTCGCGCAGGTCGTGGCGCGAGACGTCGACGAGCTCGCCGTCCTCGCGTCCGAGGATCTCGGTCTCGCCGAACCGCCCCACGGACGTCCGCAGGACCATCACATCCGGGTTCTCCTCGTCGATCCACCCCCACTTCTGGGAGGCGAACGTCGATGCCTTGATGGTCCGCCCGTCAACGGGCGGCACCAGAAAACCGCTCCCTTCAGGGAGGCGGATGTCACCGCGCCGGTAGGCGAGCGTGATGAGCGCCATGGAGGCGTAGTCGACACCGGCGAGCTCAGCCGCGGCAGCGGGCGCTTCGTCGCGCAGCAACGCGGCGGCCGCCACGGCGGGAACCGCGACGACAACGCCGTCGGCGTGCAGCACGCGCCCTGCGGCGACGACGCGCCAGGCCAGTCCACCAGATCGCCCAGCCGCCTCCCCCGCGGACCTGCGCAGCTCTGTCACCTGCGCCCCGGTGACGATCTCGCCGCCGCGCGCCCGCACCGACTCGGCCACCGCGAGCGGCAGTTGGCCGATGCCGCCCTCGATGCCCATGAAGACGGGGCCGGTCTGCTGCGCGGCAGCCGCCCGGGACTGGATGCCGCGGACCGCCTCCGTCAACGACGTGTGCGTACGAGCCGCCTCGAAGAGCTGGGGGACGGCCGAGCGCATGGAGATGCGGTAGGCGTCGCCCGCGTAGACGCCGCCCAGGAGTGGCTCGATCAGGCGGTCCACCACCTCACGGCCGAGGCGGGCCGCCACATACTCCCCCACTGCCACGTCTTCGCCGATCTCCGTGCGCGGCAGGTCGGCGTCGCGCTCGATGCGCTGCACGCCCTCCGCGGAGAGCAGTCCGGCGAGGGCCGACGCGGTGCCGGGCACACCCATGACGTGACCCTTGGGCATGGGTCGCAGCGCCCCCCGCGTCCAGATCGACGCGCTTGCCGTCGCGGGCGGCCGCAGCCGGGCGTCGAGGCCCACCTCGCGCGCGAGCGCCACCGCCTCGGGGCGCCGGGCCAGCATCGACTCGGCCCCGAAGTCGACCCGCGCACCCGCGATCTCGCCGGGGAGCAGCTTGCCGCCGAGCCGGTCCGAGGCTTCCAGGACGGTCACGCGCGCGCCGCTGTCCAGCAGCCGGTGGGCGGCGGCCAGACCGGCGATGCCGCCCCCGATGACGACGACGTGACCGGGTCCCGTACGAGTGTCTGCGTGCATGTCTCCACTGTCCCACTCCCCACTGACATCCCTTCGGCCCCCTTTCGGCCCTCCTTCGGCCCGCGGTGTCCATGACGAGTCCGGACCGTGACCTGTTCGGGACCGGATGCTTCCAACGTCCCGCCCCGCTCCGGCGTCGAAGGAGCGTCAGTCATCACGAGACTCTCGGGGGTACGCAGACATGCAGACGCGTGGCACCACGCCCAGGCACGAAACATCCAGGCTCCGATCCGTACGATCCCCACGGCCCGTCCGCACTCTCGCGACCCTCGCGGCACTACTGTTGGCCGCCGCCCTCGCGCTCACTGGGTGCACCGGCGCGAACGACGCCGGCTCGACCTCGGACAGCGGCGGTAAGCCCGCCGCCCGCGCCGACGCGGGCGCGGCCGGCCTCCAGCAGGAGGACAGCAGTGACAAGGACCAGAAAGCCACCGCGCCACCGAAGATGAGCGCCACCCACATCATCCGTACCGCTTCCCTGACCGTGCAGGTCAAGGACGTACCCAAGGCTCTCGCCGAGGCCCGTACCGCCGTCGAGAACGCGGGCGGCATCGTCGGCAACGAGACCACCGACCGCGACCGCAAGGGTCGTGAGCACTCGCGGGTTGTCCTGCGGGTGCCCACGGACCGGTACGAGGAGGTGCTCGCGGACCTGGAGGGCTCGGGCAGGCTGATCAACCGGACGGCGAAGGCGCAGGACGTCACGGACCAGGTCGTCGACGTGGAGAGCCGCATCAAGACGCAGCGCGCCAGCGTGATCCGGATCCGCGAGCTGATGGACCAGGCGACCAAGCTCAGCGATGTGGTCACGCTGGAAGGCGAGTTGAGCACCCGGCAGGCCGATCTGGAGTCCCTGCTGGCCCAGCAGGCGTCCCTGAAGGACCGTACGAGCCTTGCCACGATCACCCTGTCGCTGTCCGAGACGCCGGTGAAGGCGGCGGAGGACGAGGACCCGGGGCTGGCGGACGCGCTCTCGGGTGGCTGGAACGCGTTCGTCGCCACGTTCCGCTGGATCGCGATGGCGCTCGCCGCAGTACTTCCCTTCGTGGTGGGCGCGGCGCTGCTCCTACTGCTGTGGGTGCGTTTCCTGCGGCACCGGCTGCCGCGCCACCCGGCCACGGCGGACGCGGGAACGGGTACAGCGGGCATGCCCCTGCCGGCCGCCCGGCCGGCACCGGGAGAGGAGGGCCGGCAGGACTGAAATGCCGCACCCCCGTAGCGTGTTCGTATGAGCATGAGCCGTACGAGAGAACGCCTGGTGGTCGTCGGAGGGGACGCGGCCGGCATGGCCGCCGCGTCCCAGGCGCGCCGTATGAAGGGTCCCGACGAACTGGAGATCATCGCGTTCGAGCGCGGCCACTTCAGCTCGTACTCCGCATGCGGCATCCCGTACTGGGTGGGCGGCGACGTCGCGGACCGGGACCAGTTGATCGCGCGCAGCCCCGAGGAGCACCGGGAGCGCGGGATCGACCTGCGGATGCGTACGGAGGTGACGGCGCTGGATGTCGCGGACAGCCGGGTCCGCGCCCGTGACCTGGAGTCCGGGGCCGAGGCGTGGACGTCGTACGACAAGCTCGTGATCGCGACGGGCGCCCGGCCGATCCGTCCGCCGCTGCCCGGCATCGACGCCCCGGGGGTGCACGGCGTGCAGACCCTCGACGACGGCCAGGCCCTGATCGACACACTGGCCCGTACGTCCGGCCGGCGCGCGGTGGTGGTCGGCGCCGGCTACATCGGCGTGGAGATGGCCGAGGCTCTGGTGAACCGCGGGTACGAGGTGACGGTGGTCAACCGCGGCAAGGAGCCGATGTCCACGCTCGACCCCGACATGGGCCGGCTGGTGCACCAGGCCATGGAGGGCCTGGGCATCACGATGGTGAACGACGCCGAGGTCACCAAGATCCTCACCGGCGAGGACGGCCGGGTCCGCGCGGTCGCCACGGAGGACGCCGAGTACCCGGCGGACGTGGTGGTGCTCGGCATCGGCGTACGCCCGGAGACGACGCTCGCGCAGGCGGCGGGGCTGCCACTGGGCGACCACGAGGGGCTGCTGACCGACCAGGCCATGCGCGTACGCGGCTACGAGAACATCTGGGCCGGCGGCGACTGCGTGGAGGTCCTCGACCTGGTCTCCGGCCGCGAACGGCACATCGCCCTGGGCACGCACGCCAACAAACACGGCCAGGTGATCGGCGCGAACGCCGGCGGCGGCTACGCCACGTTCCCCGGCGTCGTGGGCACGGCGGTGAGCAAGGTCTGCGACCTGGAGATCGCCCGCACCGGCCTCCGCGAAAAGGACGCACGCAGGGCAGGGCTCCAGTACGAGAAGGTCATCATCGAGTCCACCAGCCGCTCCGGGTACTACCCGGGCGCCGCCCCGATGACGGTGAAGATGCTCGCCGAACGACGCACCGGCCGCCTGCTGGGCGTCCAGATCGTAGGCCGCGAGGGCGCGGGCAAACGAGTGGACATCGCGGCGGTGGCCCTGACGGCAGGCATGACGGTAGAGCAGGTGACAGCTCTGGACCTGGGCTACGCGCCCCCGTTCTCCCCGGTCTGGGACCCGGTACAGGTGGCGGCGCGCAAGGCGGTGGGAGCGATATTCGGCAGACGGTGACTGCCTGACTTGGGATCGGTGCGGGCGCGCCCCGTAGGGGCGCGGGGCTGTGACACATGCGGCTCCGCCGCGTGGGCGCGACCAGCCACAACGAGCCTGCGGCCGACAAACGACCCCTGCAGCTTGCCCAATGCGGACCCACACCTGAAAACGCAAACGAAACCCAAGCGCCCCCCTGCTCAACCGGCGGAGCGTACGCGTGGCCCTCCGCGCCGGCCACGCGCACGCGCTCACGGCCCAGGGCGCCGAAGACGCCTGGGGGACGTCGGGCCCCCGGTTGCCCTGAGGGCCCGGGGCCCTGACGACGTCTCAGGCACCCTGAGCCGCTCCAGGAGTGGTTCCGTTGATCTTCTCTATGGCCTGCCGAGCCTGCTCGCCGGGAGACCGCGGCAACGACGAGACCGGCGACACCTGCGGCGGCTGCGGCGCCGCCTGGGGCCGCGCGTGCGAACCGGGCTGACGGCTGCGCAGCCGGTGGCTGGCCGCCTCGTCGAGGGTCACGGGACGCTGCATGCTCGCGGCAAGCCGACCCGCTTCCTGGCCGAGCGCGGCCACGTCCTCCCACGACAGTCTGACCACGAGGGCTACTTCCGCCTCGCCGTCCGGCGTGGCGGTCATGGTCGGAGTGACTCGGTCGTTCATTGACCTGTTCCTCACGTGTTGCTGGGATCACGGCGGTTGCCGAAACATACGCAGACGCCCGCGCTCCCGTTCACACCCGTTCAGAGCGGCCCGGTCGCGGGCAGAAGTACCTTGTGGTCATCCCCGTCCATGATGTGAACCCGGCACGCCGCACACCGTTCGTGACGTACGCGCTGATCGGCGCCAACGTCCTTGTCTTCCTGGCCACCCCGGGCGTGGCCGCCTCGCTGGTCGGCGAGAGCAGTCTCACGCAGCTGTGCCAGCTCCAGGCGTTCCTGGACGAGTGGGCAGCGGTGCCGCGCGAGATGCTCCAGGACCGGACGCCGACCGTCGTGCCCACCGGCGATGTGGCCGTGGGCCCACAGGGTCCCGGCTGCGTGGTGGGTCCGCCCGACTACGACAAGTCGCCCCCGCTGTCGGTGCTCACCGCGATGTTCCTGCACGGCAGTTGGCTGCACCTGCTCGGCAACATGCTCTTCCTGCTGATTTTCGGCAACAACATCGAGGACCGCCTCGGCCACGTGCGCTACCTGCTGTTCTACGTGGTCTGCGGCTACGCGGCGGCGTATGCCTTCGCCCTCGTCAACGCCACCTCCGGCGACCCGCTGATCGGCGCGTCCGGTGCGATCGCCGGTGTCCTGGGCGCGTATCTGGTTCTGTATCCGAAGGCCCGTGTCTGGGTCCTCGTACCGTTCCTGATCTTCCTGCCGCTGCGACTGCCCGCCTGGCTCGTACTGGGCTTCTGGTTCGGCCTCCAGGCGGTGTACTCGTCCGGCGCCGGCGTCTCCGAGGCCGGCACCGTCGCATACCTGGCCCATGTGGCCGGCTTCGTGGCAGGCATGCTCCTCGCCTGGCCCCTGCGCCCGGGCACCCCGCCACCACCGGAGCCGCGCGGCCTTCTGTGGGGCAGGCAGGCCCGGCCGCGGCAGACCTGAGACCTCGCTAGCGGGCGGTGCGTGTGTGGACGTACTCGACGAGCCGGGTCAGCGCGTCCGGTTCCGTGCTCGGCAGGACGCCATGGCCGAGGTTGAAGATGTGGCCCTCCAGGCCCGCGGCGGCGTCGAGGATCTCCTGCGTCTTGGTCTCGACGGCCTCCGTGGTGGAGAAGAGGACCGCCGGGTCGAGGTTGCCCTGCAGCGCCTTGCCCGGGCCGACGCGGCGCGCGGCCTCGTCGAGCGGGACGCGCCAGTCGACGCCGACCACGTCCGCGCCCGCCTCGCCCATCAAGCCCAGCAGTTCACCGGTGCCGACCCCGAAGTGGATGCGCGGGACGCCGTACGACTTCACGGCCTCGAAGACCTTCGTGGAGGCGGGCATGACGGAGCGCCGGTAGTCGGCCGGCGCCAGCGCGCCGACCCACGAGTCGAAGAGCTGCACGGCCGAGGCGCCCGCCTCGATCTGCACCTTCAGGAAGGCGGCTGTGATCTCCGCGAGCCGGTCGAGCAGTTCGGCCCACAGCTGCGGGTTGCCGTACATGAGCGCCTTGGTGTGCTCGTGGTTGCGGGACGGACCGCCCTCCACGAGGTAGCTGGCGAGCGTGAACGGCGCGCCGGCGAAGCCGATGAGCGGGGTCTCGCCGAGTTCGGCGGTGAGCAGACCGATGGCCTCGGTGACGTACGCGACGTCCTCGGGCGTCAGGTCGCGCAGCTGCGCGAGATCCGCGCGGGAGCGGATCGGCTTCTCGACGACCGGGCCGACGCCCGGCTTGATGTCGAGGTCGACACCGATGGCCTTGAGGGGGACGACGATGTCGCTGAAGTAGATCGCCGCGTCCACGTTGTGCCTGCGCACCGGCTGCAGCGTGATCTCCGCGACCAGCTCGGGCCGCATACACGACTCGAGCATGGGGATGCCCTCACGCACCTTGCGGTACTCGGGCAGCGACCGCCCGGCCTGCCGCATGAACCACACCGGTGTATGCGGCACGCTCTCGCGCCTGCACGCCTTCATGAAGGCGGATTCGTACGTGGCTGTCGGCTGGCCCGTCGGGCGGTCGTTGGCACTCACGCCGAAAGTCTCGCACGCCGTACGGACACCAGGCCTCGCGGGGCAACGAGCGCCCCACAGGGGCGTGGGGCTGTATCAATTTTGCGGCTCCGCCGCGTGGGCGCGAGCAACCCACGACAACCGCAGCCGCCACACACCCGAACCACCTCCGACGAACCGCCCACGTCACAGCCAGGCAGGCCCACAAATACAACGAAACCGAACCGTTCCCCGCCCAACCGCCGGAGGCACGGGTGTCTGTCCCTGCACGAAGGCGTCGTTCCCCTTAATCTTCCCCGCATGGCTGCGGCTCAAGGACGACTGTCGGACGGCACTGGCGGAATGGACGACGCAAAGGAAGCCAGGGACGACAAGGAAGCAGTACAGAAGGGGGCGGACGCGACTCCGCTGCCCTTCCGCACGGCCGTCGACGCGCTCGGCACGGCACGGCTGCGGCCGGAGATCGAGATCGACCCGACCAAGCCGCCGCAGCGGCTCGCCCCGTTCGCGTACGCGCTGGAGGCCGCGGTCGTCGACGGCGACGAGGATCTGGCGGACGGCCGGCTCATCCTCCTGCACGACCCCGCCGGGCATGAGGCCTGGCAGGGATCGTTCCGCCTGGTCACGCTCGTACGCGCGGAACTGGAACCGGAGATCGCCGCCGACCCGCTGTTCCCCGACGTCTGCTGGTCCTGGCTGACCGGCGCCCTCCAGGCACGCGGCCTGTCGTACGGCGAACCCAGCGGCACCGTCACCCGGGCGAGCTCCCACTACTTCGGCGGGCTCTCGGAACGTCGCCCCGCCTCCCAGATCGAGATCCGCGCCTCCTGGACCCCCCGCGAGGGCCTGGGCGGCGTCCCGGACACGGCCTCCCATCTCGCCGCCTGGTGCGACCTGCTGAGCCAGATCGCCGGCCTGCCCCCGGCGGCTCCGGGTGACCCATCGGTCGTGACGCTCCCTCAGCGGCGCGGCCCCCAGGCCCGCTGAGCCCAACCCCGCTCCGCCTGATCACCCCTGATCGCCTCTTCTGATCAACCCTTCGGGTTTACCGCCCGGCCCCTCACCCACAAGCAGCAATCTCTTTGTCGATACGACCACTTTCAGCCGCGCAACGAAGCGGAGTGGACTCGTTCGGTCTTCGGGTGATCGACCATCCGTCCGAATTGCACGGATTGTTACTCACCAAATCGTGATCATTCTCTAAAGGCAGACGCGTTTGGTGCCGAAGACCTCTGTGACCTTGAAAGCACGGTTCCCCCCGGTTCCCTCCCCAGAGCCGGCCCCGTCCCACACCCCCCACCCCCAGGAGGCCTGGTGTCCGTTCTCCTCGAGCAGCCCGCAAGCCTGGTCGCCTACCGCCCGAACAAGCCCACCGCGATGGTGGTCGTGGCCGACCAGCGCGTGCGCTCCACCGTCACCCGCCACCTGTGGGCCCTCGGAGTACGCGATGTGATCGAGGCCTCGTCCGTCGCGGAGGCTCGTCCCCGCATCGGCAACCCCCGTGACATCTGCGTCGCGGAAGTCCATCTGCCGGATGGCTCCGGCCTCACCCTCCTCTCCGAAACCCGAGCCGCGGGCTGGCCCAACGGCCTCGCCCTCTCCGCCGCCGACGACATCGGCGCCGTACGCAACGCCCTGGCGGGTGGCGTGAAGGGATACGTCGTCACCGGCACGCGTACGAACATCGGCCTGCCCACCCGCCCCGGCGTCGCCCCCATCGGCTCGGCCGCCGCCGCCCGTATGCACCGCCGCCCCCCGGGTACCCCGAGCCACCCGGGCGGCTACCGCGAACTGTCCGGCCGCGAGGTCGAGGTGCTCCGGCTAGTGGCGGAGGGCCAGTCGAACAAGGCCATCGGCGTCTCGATGGGTCTTTCCGCCCTGACCGTCAAGAGCCACCTCGCCCGTATCGCCCGCAAGCTCGGCACGGGCGACCGCGCCGGCATGGTGGCGGTGGCCCTGCGCACCGGCATCATCCACTGACCTGACTGCTGTACACATCCCAGACGCCCGTCGACGGAACGTTCCGT
Organism: Streptomyces sp. NPDC006365; assembly: GCF_042870755.1. NCBI lineage: Bacteria > Bacillati > Actinomycetota > Actinomycetes > Kitasatosporales > Streptomycetaceae > Streptomyces > Streptomyces sp. NPDC006365. Next base: position 212,122 of record NZ_JBIAHS010000013.1, on the reverse strand, counting down.
CGACGGGCGTTGTGCATCTCCCCGACGACATCGCCCCTTGGGCGATCAGCGGCGTCGCAGTGACGGGTCGAGCAGCGCGGGCGGAGTGTCGTACTTCTCGTCCGGGGCCAGGTCGGTGCCGGGGGCGACGATGGTGTCGATCGCGTCGAGTACGTCGGCGGAGAGCACGGTGTCTGCGGCGGCGAGCTGTGCGTGCAGGTGGTCGAGCGTGCGGGGGCCGATGAGCGCGCTGGTCACGGCCGGGTGCGCGGTCGCGAAACCGAGTGCGAGCTGGATCATGGTCAGACCGGCCTCGTCGGCGACCTTCGCCAGCTGCTCGACCGCGTCGAGCCTGGCCCGGTTGGCGGGGATGCCGGTGTCGAAGCGGCCGGGCATGAACGTCGAGCGGCTGGTGGTGATGTCCCGGCCCGCGCGGATCGCGCCCGACAGCCAGCCCGAGGCCAGCGGGCTCCACACCAGCACACCGAGCCCGTACTCCTCGGTCACGGGCAGTACATGGGTCTCGATGCCGCGCTGGAGGATCGAGTAGCTGGGCTGTTCGGTGACGTAACGGCTCAGGTGATGCTCGCGGGCGGCCCACTGCGCCTGCACGATGCGGTAGGCGGGGAAGGTCGAGGAACCGAAGTAGCGGATCTTTCCCGCGCGCTGCAGGTCGGTCAGGGCCGACAGGGTCTCCTCGTCGGTGGTGCTCGGGTCCCAGCGGTGGATCTGGAAGAGATCGACGTGGTCGACGCCGAGGCGGCGCAGGCTGTTGTCCAGCGCGGTGACCAGCCAGCGGCGCGAGCTGCCCCGGTGGTTGCGCTCGTCGCCCATCGGCATGGTCGCCTTCGTGGCCAGCACGATGTCGTCGCGGCGGCCGGCGATGGCCTTGCCGACCATCTCCTCGGACTCGCCGTCGCTGTACATGTCGGCGGTGTCGATGAGGTTGATCCCGCCTTCGAGTGCGGCGTCGACGAGGGCGGTGGCCTCCTCCTGGGTAGTGCGGCCGATCTTGCCGAAGTTCATCGCGCCGAGCGCGAGGGAGCTGACCTGCACACCGGTGCGGCCCAAGGTTCGGTACTGCATGACCGTGTTCCTCCATGGCTCTGGCATCATGAGTAAACGGAACGGCGTTCCGGAATGACGGGAACGATACGGAACACTGTTCCGTTTTACAAGCTCGGCATGCACGGCAGTGGAGGGAGCGGCGCGGTGAACGACAGCGACGAGGGCTCGGGGCACAAGGCGGCCCCGCCCAGGCGGAAGGACGCCCGGCGCAACAAGGAGGCCCTGCTCGACGCGGCCGCCTCCGTCTTCGTCACGTCGGGCGTTGAGGCGCCCGTACGCGACATCGCAGCCGAAGCCGGCGTCGGTCTTGGCACGATCTACCGCCACTTCCCGACGCGGGCAGATCTCATCATCGCCGTCTACCGGCACCAGGTCGACGCCTGCGCCGAGGCCGGTCCGGCCCTGCTCGCGACCAGCGCGACTCCGCACGCCGCACTGGGCCAGTGGATCAACCAGTTCGTCGACTTCCTGGTCACCAAGCACGGACTCGCCGCCGTGCTGCAGTCCGACAACGCCGGCTTCGAGGCACTGCACGCCTACTTCCTCGACCGCCTCGTGCCCGTCTGCACCGGGCTGCTCGAAGCAGCGGCCGAAGCCGGCGAGATGCGCTCCGACCTGGAGGCCTACGAGCTCATGCGCGGCGTCGGCAACCTCTGCATCGGCGCGGACAGCGACCCCGACTACGACGCACGCCGGCTGGTCGAGCTCCTCATCGCGGGACTGCGCCACACGGAGACCGATTCTGGCCGGTCAGAGCCCGCGCCGACCGACAGTGCGGGTCAGGCGCGGGGCCGGGCAGATACGCTTGACATGTGACCGACGCCCAAGAGACCGCAGCAGACACATCACTGCGAACCACCGGAGGCGCCCCTCCGGACGACGGCGGATCCTCCGAAGCAGAGGTGCCGATTCCGTTGCTGGAGCCCCGGGACGGTATTCCGCCTGTGATCGCCGATGAGGCGTCGCTCGCCGAGGTGATCGCCGCGTTCGCCGCGGGCAGCGGTCCCGTGGCCGTTGACGCCGAGCGTGCTTCCGGTTACCGGTACGGCCAGCGAGCGTATCTCGTGCAGTTGCGCCGGGAGGGTGCGGGCAGCGCGCTCATCGACCCCGTCGCGTGTCCCGATCTGTCGGGTCTCGGCGAGGCGCTGGCCGGTGTGGAGTGGGTACTGCACGCTGCCACGCAGGATCTGCCGTGTCTCCGCGAAATAGGCATGATCCCCAGCCGCCTCTTCGACACCGAGCTGGCCGGACGGCTCGCCGGGTTCCCGCGCGTCGGCCTCGGCGCGATGGTCGAGGGCGTCCTGGGTTTCGTACTCGAGAAGGGGCACTCCGCGGTCGACTGGTCGACGCGTCCGCTGCCCGAGCCGTGGCTGCGTTACGCCGCGCTCGACGTGGAGCTGCTCGTGGACCTCAGGGACGCGCTGGAGAAGGAGCTCGACCGGCAGGGCAAGCTGGAGTGGGCCCGGCAGGAGTTCGACGCGATCGCCTCGGCGCCCGCGCCCGAGCCGCGCAAGGATCCGTGGCGGCGTACGTCCGGAATGCACAAGGTGCGCCGGCGGCGGCAGATGGCGGTCGTAAGGGAGTTGTGGCAGGCCAGGGACAAGGTCGCGCGGCGCCGTGACATCTCGCCGGGCAAGGTGCTCGGCGATGCGGCGATCGTCGAGGCCGCCCTCGCCCTGCCGACCAATGTGCAGGCTCTCGCCGCACTGAACGGCTTCGGGCACCGCATGGGCCGGCGTCAGCTGGAGCAGTGGCAGTCGGCCGTGGACCGCGCGAAGGCGCTGCCGGACCATGAACTGCCGCAGCCAGGGCAGCCGGTGACCGGGCCTCCGCCGCCGCGCGCCTGGGCCGAGAAGGACCCGGTGGCCGCGGCCCGGCTGGTCGCCGCGCGGGCGGCGGTGTCGGCGCTGGCGGAGACCCTGACCATGCCTCAGGAGAACCTGATCACCCCGGACACGGTGCGCCGCGTGTGCTGGGAGCCGCCTGCCGAAGTGAACGCCGAGTCCGTCGCGGCCGCGCTCGCCGGGTACGGAGCGCGGCCGTGGCAGGTCGAGCAGGTGACCCCGGTCCTGCTGCCGGCGCTCAATTCGTCGCACCCCGAGTCGAGCGAGTGAAGCCGTTGTGGATTTGACTTGCTCTTCCTTCTGAGGGAGGAAGATTCTGGCCTGCTCGCTCGGTGCTGTGCCGCCACGCGGCTGGGCATCGGGCGGGCTTCCTTGGCTTCCTGCTTCGTCGCACTGCGCCAAAACGGGTTCTGGTCCTACCGGGCCGCCTTGCAGGCGAGCGTGCCTGTGAGCATGGTCCGGCAGTACATCAAGCAACAGAACCAGCCAACTTGACCGGTCGATTCCGCACGGGCCGCCCTGTACGGCAGACCACATCTCGCGCCACCATCATGGACATCGACGCGCGCCGGTGCGCCCAAGCGGGCGCCGGGTCGCATGAGGCGCCCACCTCTGTTCTGACGCCGCGGGGGTCCACGGCACCGCCAGATCGCTCCACTCGTAACACCGGATGAGCTGACCGGCGCATGAACAGCGCGGGTGCGTTGTGGCTGCTCGCGCCCAGCGGCGGAGCCGCAAATCGACACAGCCCCGCGCCCTTAGTCGGGCGTGGTCACCCTGACGCGTAAAAGTAGTCGTGTGACCTTCACCGCTCCCGTGTCTTGGACTGGGCAGCACGGTTACCCGCAAGTAGCATGGGAGTGAGCGCGCGCTCAGGCGTGTGTGCCGCGCAGCAGTGCCTACCCCGCATCTGGAGGAGAGCCATCGTGCCTCGTACCGTCAGGGACGTCGTCTTTGTCGACGGCGTCCGTACACCGTTCGGCAAGGCGGGCCCGAAGGGCATCTACCACGAGACCCGTGCCGACGACCTCGTCGTGAAGGCGATCCGGGAGCTGCTGCGCCGCAACCCCGGTCTCGACCCGAAGAAGGTCGACGAGGTCGCCATCGCCGCCACCACGCAGATCGGCGACCAGGGCCTGACCATCGGCCGTACGGCCGGCATCCTGGCCGGGCTGCCGCAGTCCGTCCCCGGTTACTCGATCGACCGTATGTGCGCCGGTGCCCTGACCGCCGTCACCACGACCGCGGGCTCCATCGCCTTCGGCGCCTACGACGCCGTCATCGCCGGTGGTGTCGAGCACATGGGCCGCCACCCGATGGGTGAGGGCGTGGACCCGAACCCGCGGTTCGTGAGCGAGAAGCTGGTCGACGAGTCGGCCCTGTTCATGGGCATGACCGCGGAGAACCTGCACGACCGCTACCCGCACATCACCAAGCAGCGCGCCGACGAGTACGCCGTGCGCTCGCAGGAGAAGGCGGCGAAGGCGTACGCAAACGGCAAGATCCAGGCCGACCTGGTGCCGATCTCCGTGCGCCGGACCAATGAGGAGGCGGGTGAGACGGGCTGGGGCCTGGTCACCGCCGACGAGCCGATGCGTCCGGGGACCACCCTGGAGAACCTGGCCGGTCTGAAGACGCCGTTCCGTGTGCACGGCCGGGTCACGGCCGGCAACGCTGCGGGTCTGAACGACGGCGCCACCGCCTCGATCATCGCGTCCGAGGACTTCGCCCGCGAGAACGACCTGCCGGTCAAGATGCGCCTGGTCTCGTACGCCTTCGCGGGTGTCGAGCCCGAGGTGATGGGCTACGGCCCGATCCCGGCGACCGAGAAGGCCCTCGCCAAGGCGGGCCTGTCGATCGAGGACATCAACCTCTTCGAGATCAACGAGGCCTTCGCCGTCCAGGTCCTGGCCTTCCTGGACCACTACGGCATCGCGGACGACGACGCGCGCGTCAACCAGTACGGCGGCGCCATCGCGTACGGCCACCCGCTGGCCTCCTCCGGCGTCCGCCTGATGACGCAGCTGGCCCGGCAGTTCGAGGAGCAGCCGCACGTCCGCTACGGCCTGACGACCATGTGCGTCGGCTTCGGCATGGGCGCGACGGTCATCTGGGAGAACCCGAACTTCGAGGGGGACAAGTGAACACCACCGCTGAGCTTTTGAAGGGCGCGGCCGAGCTGTTCCCCGACGAGGTCGTCACGCAGGCGCACGTACGCCACTTCGACCTGCCCGCGGGCGCGGGCCGTTTCGCGCTCATCACGCTGGACAACGGCCTGGACCACACCAAGCCGACCACTTTCGGACCGCAGTCGCTGGCGAACCTGGACACCGCCATCGACCAGGTCGAGCGGGAGGCCGCGGCCGGCGAGATCGCCGGTGTCGGCATCACCGGCAAGCCGTTCATCTTCGCGGTCGGCGCCGACCTCAAGGGCGTCGAGCTGCTCAAGAAGCACGAGGACGCGCTGGCCATCGGCAAGGGCGGCCACGAGGTCTTCAAGCGCCTGGCCGCGCTGGCGGTCCCGACCTTCGCGTACTACAACGGCGCGGCGATGGGCGGCGGCGTCGAGGTCGGCCTGCACTGCAAGTACCGCACGGTGTCGAAGGCGCTCCCGGCGTTCTCGCTGCCCGAGGTCTTCCTGGGCCTGGTCCCCGGCTGGGGCGGCTGCACGCTGCTGCCGAACCTCATCGGCGCGGACAAGGCCGTCTCGGTGATCATCGAGAACTCGCTCAACCAGAACAAGCAGCTCAAGGGCCAGCAGGTCTACGACCTCGGCATCGCGGATGCGATCTTCGAGGACGCGGACTTCCTGGAGCAGTCGCTGCTGTGGACGGCCTCCGTCCTCAAGGGCGAGATCGTCGTGGACCGTCCGGTCATCGACCGCGGCGAGGCCTGGGACCAGGCTGTCGCCAAGGGTCGCTTCATCGCGGACGGCAAGGTGCACGGTGCGGCTCCGGCCGCGTACCGCGCGCTGGACATCATCGCCGCGGCCAAGAACGGCGACCTCCAGCAGGGTTACGACGCCGAGGACGTGGCCCTCGCCGACCTGATCATGGGCGGCGAACTGCGCGCCGGTATCTACGCGTTCAACCTGGTCCAGAAGCGCGGCAAGCGCCCGGCGGGCGCCCCGGACAAGAACCTGGCGCGTCCGGTCACCAAGGTGGGCGTCGTGGGCGCGGGCCTCATGGCCTCGCAGCTCGCCCTGCTGTTCCTGCGCCGCCTTGAGGTGCCGGTCGTGCTGACCGACATCGACCAGGAGCGCATCGACAAGGGTGTCGGTTACGTCCACGCCGAGATCGACAAGCTGCTCGGCAAGGGCCGTATCAACCAGGACAAGGCCAACCGCCTGAAGGCCCTGGTCACCGGTGTCCTCGACAAGGCCGAGGGCTTCTCGGACGCGGACTTCGTCATCGAGGCCGTCTTCGAGGAGATCGGCGTCAAACAGCAGGTGTTCGCGGAGGTCGAGGCGGTCGCTCCGGCGCACGCGGTCCTCGCCACCAACACCTCCTCGCTGTCCGTGTCGGAGATGGCGTCGAAGCTCAAGAACCCCGAGCGGGTCGTGGGCTTCCACTTCTTCAATCCGGTCGCGGTCCTGCCGCTCCTGGAGATCGTGCGGGGCGAGCAGACGGACGACGCCTCGCTGGCCACGGCGTTCGCCGTCGCCAAGAAGCTGAAGAAGACGGCGGTTCTGGTCAAGGACGCCCCGGCGTTCGTCGTGAACCGCATCCTCACCCGCTTCATGGGCGAGATCCAGAACGTCATCGACGAGGGCACCCCGGTCGAGGTGGCCGAGAAGGCCGTCGAGCCGCTCGGTCTGCCGATGTCACCGCTGGTCCTCCTTGAGCTGGTCGGCCCGGCGATCGGCCTGCACGTCTCCGAAACGCTCAACAAGGCGTTCCCGGACCGTTTCACGGTCTCCCCGAACCTCAAGGCGGTCGTCGAGGCGGGCAAGCGCGGCTTCTACGTCTACTCCGCCGAGAATCCTGCGAAGCCGGAGCTGGACCCGGAGGTCGCCGCGCTGCTGAAGCAGGGCGACACCGTCCTGACGGAGGACCAGGTCCGCGCCCGCGTCCTGGACGCGGTGGCCCAGGAGATCGGCCTGATGCTCGACGAGGGCGTCGTCGCCGAGGCCCAGGACATCGACCTGTGCCTGATCACGGGCGCCGGCTGGCCCTTCCACCTGGGCGGCGTCACCCCGTACCTGGACCGCGAGGGCGTCTCCGAGCGCGTGAACGGGAAGCGGTTCCTGGAGCCGGGCGTGGCCAGCGTGCCCGCTTAGCGCTCGGCTGGAGCAGTCGGGGAGCTGCGGGCCGTAAGTAACAGCCCCGCGCCCCTGAAAGGGGCGCTGATGCCCGGCACACCAACTGGTGTGCCGGGCATCGGTGTTACTCAGGGACGACCTTGCGCCACGCCTCCAGGGCGAGCCCCGGCTCTGCCTTCCTGCGGGTCATCAGGAGTTCCCCCTCGGCCCCCTTGTCCGGCTGGAGCGTTGCCGCCACGAGGTCGCCCTGGTGGTCCTTGCTCAGCGATACCTGGGCGTCCGGGGGGAGTTGAGGGCCCGACTCTGTCCACCAGGCGCCCGCGGACTCCTGCTCGGTCGGGTAGGCGGCGAAGGCGACGCGGCCGCTTCTGGAGCGTTGGGCGAGGAGGGTGCAGTCGACTCCGTCGAGGGTGAAGCGTATGGCGGAGACGGGTCCGGGGCCTGCGCAGGGCAGGAGCGCGATGGGCTCGGCGCCGGGGCGCCAGGCGCACAGGGTGTCCGACTCGTCCGTGAAGAAGAGGGTCACGTGCTCTTCGGAGGTGGCGAGGGCCCGCAGCGTGCCGGGGCGGGCCGACGCCTTCAACGGCTCGTCGTCGAGCGCGGGTATGTGGCCGGGACCCGCCTGCGTCCAGCGCAGGATCCCTGCCGGCGAGGTCGCGTACAGCTCGACGCGGCCTGACAACCTTGTCACGGCCGCCAGTTCGCCCTCCACCTCACGGCCTTTCAGATCGCGCCACGGGCCCCAGCCGCCGCGCTCCTTCTGGCCGCGCATACTGACGCCACCCCCCGCATTGGGCACGAAAACATGGGCGCGGCCCTCCGCGTCGACCGCGACGGCCGGAACGCCGGTCTGCACCCCCGCCTTGTTGGGGTGCCCGAGCCGGTTCCAGTCGAGCGCGGCGAGATGCGGGCGGAAGTGCGTGGTGTGGACGAGTCCCGCCTCCTGCGGGCCGGTGGGACGCCAGGCCACCAGGTGGGCGTAACCGTCGGTTCCCTGGCCCACGGCGAGCACGGGATGCAGACGCTGATCGCCGCCCACCGTACGGGGCGCGATCCACGAACCGCCCGGGGTTCGCTGAGCCCAGCACCACACCGCCTCGTCCCGCGGAGCGTAAGCGCTGAGCCGACCGTCCCGGCCGCGTATGAGCCAGGAACCGTTCACTGTACGGACCATCGACACTCCCCCACTCTAGTCGGGCCCACCAGGACCGCCCCGTGCGACCCTGGCCTCATGAACGCCCCTCTCCTCATGATCGTCGACGCCGCCAACGTGGTCGGTTCGGTCCCCGACGGTTGGTGGCGGGACCGCCGCGGAGCGGCCGAGCGGCTACGGGACATGCTGGTGCCGTACGCCGACGAAGGGGTGCCCGGCTTCCCCGGACCCCTGGACGTGGTGCTCGTGGTCGAGGGAGCCGCCCGCGGGCTGTCATCCGTTGCGGGCGTACGGGTCGACTCGGCGCCCGGCAGCGGCGACGACCGCATCGTGGAGCTGGCCGCCGAGGCTGCGGGTCGCCGCTGTCTGGTGGTCACGGCCGACCGCGAACTGCGGGGCAGAGTGGGCGTGTTGGGGGCGGAGGTCACCGGCCCGCGAACCGTCCGCCGCTGACCCGTCGTTCGCCGCCGGGCACGTCTGCGGCAGGACCGCGTCTACGGAGTCTCGCCGCCCGTCGGCGGCTTGAGCACGTCGTCGACCGTGGTCTCCCTCTCCTTACCGAGGCGGCTGCGCGTACGGCCGTAGAAGAAGTAGACGAAGAAGCCGGCCGCCATCCAGATGCCGAATCGCACCCAGGTCTCGGCGGGCAGGTTCAGCATCAGCCACAGCGAGGCGCACACCGACAGGATCGGGATGAACGGCACCCAGGGCGTGCGGAAGGCCCGGTGCAGGTCGGGGCGCGTCTTACGGAGGATGAGCACGCCGATCGCGACGACCACGAACGCGAAGAGCGTGCCGATGTTGACCAGCGCGGCCAGTTCGTTCAGCGGGGTGAAGCCCGCGAGGATCGCGATGACCACGCCGAGCAGGATGGTCGGCCGGTGCGGGGTCTTGAAGCGGGGGTGGACGCGCGAGAAGAAGCGGGGCAGGAGACCGTCGCGGCTCATCGCGAAGAAGACACGGGTCTGCCCCAGGAGAAGGATCATGCAGACCGTCGTCAGGCCGACCGCGGCGCCGAAGCTGATGAAGCCCGCGTACCAGGGGTGTCCGGTGGCCTTGAACGCGTCGGCGAGCGGGGCGTCGACGGAGAGTTCGCTGTAGTGCTGCATGCCGGTCACGACGATCGACACGGCGACGTACAGGGCCGTACAGATGAAGAGGGAGCCGAGGATGCCGCGCGGCATGTCGCGCTGCGGGTTCCTGGTCTCCTCGGCGGCCGTCGCCACGACGTCGAAGCCGATGAAGGCGAAGAAGACGACCGAGGCGGCGGTGAAGATGCCCATCACGCCGAAGTTGGAGGGCGCCCAGCCGAACATCAGCTGGATCAGCGGGGCTTCGAGGCTCTCCCCCGGCGGCACGTCCTGCGCCTTCGGGATGAACGGGTCGTAGTTGTCGCCCTTGATGAAGAAGGCGCCCGCGATGATCACGACGAGGACGACCGTCACCTTGATGGCGACGACGAGCGAGGTGATCCGCGCGGACAGCTTCATGCCGAGGACGAGGATGACGGTGAGCACCAGGACCAGGGCGGCGGCGAGGATGTCGAAGCCGAAGCCGTCGGCGCCCTCTCTGCTGCCCAGCGCCGCGGGCATCTCCCAACCCGCGTTGTCCATGAGCGACTGTATATAGCCGGACCAGCCGACGGCGACCACCGCCGTGCCCAGCGCGAACTCCAGGACCAGGTCCCAGCCGATGATCCAGGCGGGCAGTTCACCGAGGGAGGCGTACGAGAAGGTGTAGGCGGAGCCCGCCACCGGGACGGTGGAGGCGAACTCGGCGTAACAGAGCGCGGCGAGCGCGCAGACGACGCCGGCCGCGGCGAAGGCCAGGGCGACGGAGGGGCCGGCGTTGTTCCTGGCCACCGTGCCGGTGAGGACGAAGATGCCGGTGCCGATGATGACACCGACACCGAAGACGGTCAGATCCAGCGCGGACAAGGACTTCTTGAGCGCGTGCTCCGGCTCCTCGGTATCGAGGATGGACTGCTCGACCTTTTTGGTCCTGAAGAGTGTGCTGCTCACGGGCTTACCTCCCACGCGTGGCGTCCTCGACATGATCGAGAGGGGGCGTGGTGCGTATGCCCCGGCGCAGGGGTTTCACGCAAATGGGCCGGTTTCACCACCGCAACGGATAGGTGAGACCGGCCCATTGGGAGCCGCCATGTAGCCGTCAGTCGCGGGCCGGCTCCGCCGAGTCGATGCCGGCGGTCGTGCGCTCGGTGGGCCCGTCGAGCTTGGCGACCAGGCCGGTGACCTGGCGGGCGATGTCCGGGGCGGTCAGTCCGATCTCCGCCAGGACCTCCTTGCGGGAGGCGTGGTCGAGGAAACGCGGCGGGATGCCGAAGTCGCGCAGCGGGATGTCGACGCCCGCGTCGCGCAGGGCCTGCGCGATCGTCGAACCGACGCCGCCGACGCGGGAGTTGTCCTCGACGGTGACGACCACCCGGTGCTGCTCGGCGAGCGGGGCCATGGCCTCGTCGACGGGCTTGACCCAGCGCGGGTCGATGACGGTCGTGGAGATGCCCTGCTTGTCGAGCAGGCCGGCGATCTCCAGGCACATGGGCGCGAGCGCGCCGACGGAGACGAGAAGGACGTCCGGGGCGTCGGTGCCGGGCGCGCGCAGTACGTCCATGCCGCCGATACGGCCCACGGCGGGTACGGCTGGACCCACCGCGCCCTTGGAGAAGCGGACCACGGTCGGCACGTCGTCGATGTCGACGGCCTCGCGGAGCTGGGCGCGGACCTGGTCGGCGTCGCGGGGCGCGGCGAGCCTGAGGCCGGGTACGACCTGGAGGATCGACATGTCCCACATGCCGTTGTGGGAGGCGCCGTCGGTGCCGGTGATGCCGGCGCGGTCGAGGACGAAGGTGACACCGCACTTGTGCAGGGCCACGTCCATCAGGACCTGGTCGAAGGCGCGGTTGAGGAACGTCGCGTACACGGCGAAGACGGGGTGCAGGCCACCGGTCGCCAGGCCCGCGGCGGAGACGGCGCCGTGCTGTTCGGCGATGCCGACGTCGTAGACGCGGTCGGGGTACGTCTTGGCGAACTTCTCGAGGCCGACCGGCTGGAGCATGGCGGCCGTGATCGCGACGATGTCCTCGCGCTCCTTGCCGAGCTTGACCATTTCCTCGCCGAAGACGGAGGTCCAGTCGGCGCCGGAGGAGGCGATCGGCAGGCCGGTGTCGGGGTGGATCTTGCCGACGGCGTGGAAGCGGTCGGCCTCGTCCTGGAGGGCGGGCTGGTAGCCGCGGCCCTTCTCGGTGAGGCAGTGCACGATGACCGGGCCGCCGAAGCGCTTGGCGCGGGCCAGCGCGGACTCCATGGCCTCGATGTCGTGGCCGTCGATGGGGCCGACGTACTTCAGACCGAGATCCTCGAACATGCCCTGCGGGGCGATGAAGTCCTTGAGGCCCTTCTTGGCGCCGTGCAGGGTCTCGTAGAGGGGCCTGCCGACGACGGGCGTGCGCTCCAGCAGGTCCTTCCCCCGGGCCAGGAAGCGCTCGTAACCGTCCGTGGTGCGCAGAGTGGCGAGGTGGTTGGCGAGGCCGCCGATGGTGGGGGCGTATGAGCGCTCGTTGTCGTTGACGACGATGACCAGGGGGCGGTCCTTGGCGTCGGCGATGTTGTTGAGCGCCTCCCAGGCCATGCCGCCGGTGAGGGCGCCGTCGCCGATGACCGCGACGACGTGATCGTCCTTCTTCAGGACCTGGTTCGCCTTCGCGAGGCCGTCGGCCCAGCCGAGGACCGTGGAGGCGTGCGAGTTCTCGATGACGTCGTGCTCGGACTCGGCCTGCGAGGGGTAGCCGGACAGGCCGCCCTTCATCTTCAGTCTGGAGAAGTCCTGACGGCCCGTGAGCAGTTTGTGGACGTAGGACTGGTGGCCCGTGTCCCACAGCACCTTGTCCTTCGGGGAGTCGAAGACACGGTGCAGAGCGATGGTGAGCTCGACGACGCCGAGGTTGGGGCCGAGGTGGCCGCCGGTCTTGGAGACCGCGTCGACGAGGAAGGTCCGGATCTCCTCGGCCAGCTGGTCCAGCTGCTCCAGACTGAGCCGGTCCAGATCGCGCGGTCCCGTGATACGGGTCAGCAGCGGCACCCGTGCCTCCTTGCTGTAGAGCTGTTCGAGCTTTGCCGGGCTCGTCGAGTGTAAATGTCGCCCACGCACAGGGAAGAGCCCGGCACCGCCGTTGGTGCCGGGCTCTTGCTTGTAGGGGACTAAGCGCGACCGGCGGTCCGCTGTGTCTTCCGTGTGACGGAGTCGATCACGACCGTGGCCAGCAGGACACTGCCCGTGATCATGTACTGGATCGGTGTGGCGATGCCCTCGAGGGCGAGCCCGTACTGGATCGAGGTGATCACCATGACACCGAGCAGCGCGTTCCACGTACGGCCGCGACCGCCGAAGAGGCTGGTGCCGCCGATGACGGCCGCCGCGATGACGTTCATCAGAAGGTCACCGGCGCCCGCGCTCTGGTTGGCCGCGGCGATCTTCGAGGCCCAGAACAGACCGCCCACCGCCGCGAAGAAACCCGCGATGGCGAACACCGAGATCCGTACCCCCGTGACGTTGATACCCGCACGCCGGGACGCCTCGACGCTGCCGCCGAGTGCGAAGATCTTGCGGCCGTAGCCCGTACGGCGCAGCACGAAGTCGGTTACCACCAGGACCGTGAGGAACAGCAGCAGCGCCAGCGGCAGGCCCTTGTACTGGTTGAACATGATCGCGGCGGCGAACGCGACGACCGCCAGCAGGCCCGTGCGCAGCACGACGTCGACGAGCGGCCGGGACGGGACGCCCGCGGCCTCGCGACGGCGGCTGTCCAGGAACGACGTGACGAAGAAGACGGCGACCGCGACGGTGGCGAGCCCGTATGCGGCCGCGACGTCCGAGAAGTAGTACGTCGTCAGCTTGCCGATCACACCGTCGCCGTCGAGGTTGATCGTGCCGTTCTCGCCCAGGAGCTGGAGCATGAAGCCGAGCCAGAACAGCAGGCCGGCCAGGGTGACAGCGAACGCGGGCGCACCGATCCTCGCGAAGAAGAAGCCGTGGATCGCGCCCGCGACCGCGCCGCCCCCGAGGGCCATGAGCACGGCCAGCCACTCGTTCATGCCGTGCGTGACGCTGAGTACGGCGGCGATGGCACCCGCGACACCGCTGACGGAGCCGACCGAGAGGTCGATCTCACCGAGCAGCAGCACGAAGATGATGCCGACGGACATCATGCCGGTGGCGACCATCGCCACGGCGATGTTGTTGAGGTTCTCGGCGGACAGGAAGTTCGAGTTCAGGCTCTGGAAAATGGCGGCGATGGCGATCAGGCCGATGACGACCGGGAGCGAGCCCAGGTCACCGCCGCGGATCTTGCGCTTGAACTCGATGGCATAGCCGGCGAAGCCGCGTTCACGCACGAGCAGCCGTGGGTCGACGGCGACGTCCGCGCCGGCGGCGGCCTCCGGGTTCTCGACCACTACGTCGGTGGTCGTCGGGGCGGTGTCCTGTGTCTTGTCGATACTCACTTCTGTACCTCCCCGATGCCGCGCGCCGCGCGACGGGTCACGGCGTTGTCCGTGGCGCCCGTGATGGCGGAGATGATCTCCTCCTGCGAGGTCGACTTGACCTCGAACACGCCGTTGTTGCGGCCGAGGCGCAGTACGGCGACCTTGTCGGCGACGGCCTTCACATCGGCCATGTTGTGGCTGATGAGGAGCACCGCGTGGCCGCGCTCCCGCAGTCGCTCCACCAGGTCGAGGACCTGCGCGGTCTGCTCGACACCGAGGGCCGCGGTGGGCTCGTCGAGGATGACCAGCTTGGGCTCGCCGAGCATGGAGCGGGCGATGGCCACGGTCTGCCGCTGGCCACCGGAAAGCGAGGCGATCGGGATGCGCACACTGGGGATGCGGATCGACAGCGTCTGCAGCAGCTCGCGGGAGCGGCGCTCCATCTCGACCTCGTCGAGCACGCCTCGCCTCTTGAGCTCGCGCCCCAGATAGAGGTTGCCTACGACGTCGATGTTGTCGCACAGCGCGAGGTCCTGGTAGACGGTCGCGATGCCCAGGTTCTGGGCGTCGTGCGGCTTGTTGATCTGGACGGACCTGCCGTCCCACTCGATGACGCCCTCATCGATGGGGTGCACGCCGGCGATCGTCTTGACCAGCGTGGATTTTCCGGCACCGTTGTCGCCGACCAGGGCGACCACCTCACCGGCGTGGACCTCGAGCTCTACGTCGGTGAGCGCCTGGACGGCACCGAACCGCTTGGAGACCCCGCGCAACGCCAGCACAGGCGTAGCGGACACGTAAACCATCTCCTTCGCCGCCTGACCCGGCGGAGAGGTAGTGCAGAAGTTTGGGGAGTTGTTCCGTCCGGCGCCCCGCGCGAGCTTGCGGGGCTGTTGGTGGCGGGGCGCCGGAGGGGCTGCGAGGACCTGCTACTTGAGGCCGATCTTGTCGCAGGCGGCCTTGAACTTGGCCGTGCAGATCTCGTCGACCGTGTAGATGCCGTCCTTGATGACCGTGTCGTTGATGTTGTCCTTGGTCAGCGAGATGACCGGGACGAGGACCGACGGGACGCCCTTGGTGGTCGGGCTGTCGACCTCGGTCTTGGCGATGGAGTCGAGCTTCTCGCCCTTGGCGAGGGCGACGGCCATCTCCGCTGCGATGTCCGCCTCTTGCGGGTAGGGCTTGTAGACGCTCATGTACTGCTCACCCGCGACGATGCGCTGCACACCGGCAAGCTCGGCGTCCTGGCCGGTGACCGGCGGGATCGGGTTGACACCGGCGGCCTTCAGGGCGGTGATGATGCCGCCCGCCATGCCGTCGTTGGCGGAGTAGACGCCGACGATGTTGTTCTTGCCGATCGCGGAGATCGCGCCCTCCATGTTGGCGTTGGCGTTCTCCGGCTTCCACTCCTTGGTGTCGTACGACTTGGCGATGGCGACCTTGCCCTCGAGCTGGGAGAGGGCGCCCTTCTTGAAGAGGGCGGCGTTCGGGTCGGTGACCGCGCCGTTCATCATGACGATCTTGGCGGAGGGCGTGGCCTTGTCGCCGAGGGCGTCCAGGAGCGCCTTGCCCTGGACGCGGCCGACCTCTTCGTTGTCGAACGAGACGTAGCCGTCGATGTCGCCCTGGGCGAGACGGTCGTACGCGACGACCGGGATGTTCGCCTCCTTGGCCCTGTTGACGGAGTTCTCGATGGCCTTGGAGTCCACCGCGTCCACGATCAGCACGTCCACCTTGTTGGTGATCATCGTGTCGACCTGCTGGTTCTGGGTGGTGGCGTCCTGCTTGGCGTTGGCGTAGACGATCTCGCCCTTGTTGTTCGTGAGCTCCTTGACCTTCTTCTCGATCAGGGGCTTGTCGAACTTCTCGTAACGCGCCGTCTGGTTCTCCGGGAGAAGGAGACCGACCTTGATCGCGTCGCCCTTGTTCGTGGCGGCTTCGTCGCTGTCGCCGCCGGCTTCCTCGGCGCTGCCACAGGCAGCCAGCGAGATGGCCATCGCACCTGCGGCAACGGCAACAGCGGCACGACGCATACGCGTATTCACTTCAGATACCTCCCTGACGAGGCCGCGACAGTGCGGCCGAGGTGGCTGGCAGTCAACTCGGCCATTAGTGCGACGTCAAGAAGTAAATCCTTAACGAGATGGCAACGGTGCCATCCGTTCTCTAAGTGAAGGCAGGAGTGGCCGTGGGGAGGGTTCCATCCAAAAGGGTTGAATCCCCCATCTCGCTGAGTGCGAGAGCGAGAGCCCCGAGGACCTCCGCCCGGCCACCAAGTGCCCCTGGAAGAACGGATAGTTGACGCGCCGCGCTGGGGATCGCGTAACGGCCGACCGACTCCCTTATGGGCCCGAGCACCAGCTCACCGGCCTCGGCGAGATCACCGCCGAGGACGACCCGGCTCGGGTTGAGCAAGTTGCAGAGATTGGCGACTCCACTGCCGATGTGTCGGCCGACGTCGGCGATCACGCGACGGCAGCCAGGGTCGCCGTCCCGCGCCAGCCGTACGACGCCTTCCATGGTCAGATCCGTGCCGTGGCTGGACTGGAGCAGCGGCAGTACGTAGCGCGCGGCCGTGAAGGTCTCCAGGCAGCCCCGGTTTCCGCAGCGGCAGACGGGGCCGGACTCATCAAGAGTAATATGACCGATTTCTCCCGCCGTGCCACCCGGTCCGCGGTAAATACGTCCGCTGATCACCAGGCCGGCGCCGACACCGCTGGCGACCTTGATGTACGCCAGGTCCCGCACCCCCCGACCGCTGCCCCAGACGAGTTCGCCGAGGGCGCCGAGGTTGGCGTCGTTGTCCACGTGCACCGGTACGCCGAGCCGCCCCCGCAACTCCTCGGCGGGCTTGGTGCCGGTCCAGCCCGGCAGGATCGCGGTCGAGCCGAGGGTGCCGGACTCCACGTCGATCGGCCCCGGCACACCGAGGCCCACGCCCGCGATCTTGCCGCGGTCGACGCCGGTGGCCGCGATCAGCCTGCTGACCAGCTGTTCGGCCCGGTCGAGGCCCTGCGCGGCGGAGGCGTCCACATCGAGGGGTTCGGATTCCTCGGCGAGCACCTGATGCGCTAGGTTCCCGACTGCGACGCGCAAATGCGTGTGCCCGAAGTCGACCCCTATGACGATGCCGGCGTCACCGCTCAGGCTGACGCTGCGGGCCCGCCGTCCGCCCGCCGATGTGGGCGTGACCTCGACCGTTCCGCCTTCCTTGAGCTCGCGGACGATGTTGGAGACCGTCGCCGCGGACAGGCCGGTCGTCCTCGCGATCTCCGCCTGCGTGAGCGATCCGGCCAGGCGCACGGCGCGTACGACCCGCTCGAGATTGGCTCGGTGCAGCGACGACTGCGACCCCGGAGTCTCCACGACGACCTCCTGCGTACGGGGTCGCCTCGGCAAGACCCCGTCTATGTGCAACTAGTGAACTCTAAGCTGAGCTGTTTGGGCTGCCTCCCGTCAATAGGTTGAGCGGAGGGGCACGTGCCGGGGCGCCCGCACACGCGAGGGTGGCCCCGGCACCAATCCGGGACCACCCTCGCAAAAGCGACCGGACGGACGAATCCGCTACTTGAGCGCGCCCGCCGTCAGACCCGCGACCACCTGGCGCTGGAAGATGATGTACGCGGCGAGGACCGGGAGCATCGCCATGACCAGGCCCGCGAATAGTCCGGACCAGTCGCCCTTGTAGCCCTGGCTGACGGCGAGCTGCACGAGGCCCTGCGTGAGGACCTTGCGGTCCTCATCGGTGTTCAGAACCGTCGGCAGCATGTACTGGTTCCACTGTCCCAGGAAGTTGAAGATGCTGATGCTGATCAGTCCGGGCTTGGCCATCGGCAGCATCACCTGGAAGAACGTCCGCGTGTGCGAGGCGCCGTCCACGAATGCCGCCTCGGCCACCGAGGTCGGCAGCGTACGGAAGAACGCCGTCATGAAGAACACGGTGAACGGCAGCGAGTACGCGATGTAGACCAGGATCAGCCCGGGCAGTGTGTTCAACAGCGAAAGGTTCTGCATGACGTAGAAGAGCGGAACCAGCGCCAGGATGATCGGGAAGCTCATCCCTCCGATGAAGAGGAAGTAGATGAAGCGGTTCCCGGGAAACTCGAAACGCGCGAGGACGTACGCCGCCATCGAACCGAGCAGCATCGTGCCGACGAGCGAGAACCCCACCACGATCAACGTGTTGAGGAAGTAGTCGCTCATGTTCGCCTCGGTCCAGGCGCGCGACCAGTTCTCGAAGTGCAACGAGTCCGGCAGCGCCCAGGGCGAACTGAAGATGTCCCGGTCCGTCTTGAACGAGGTCATCACCGCCCACAGCAGCGGCATCACGACCATGAACGCCCAGAGGATGAGCATGCCGTGCGAGAAGAAGTTGAGGGTCCTGCCCTCGGACGGCTTGTCCAACGGCCCGGGTACGGCCGTCGTCTTGGTGACGGGCGGCCGCTCGTCCGGGGTGACGTCGGCGGGAGGGGTGTCGGTCGTCTTCATAGGTCAGTACTCCAACCGCTCGCGCCGGCCCAGCCTCATCACGACCGCCACGAACAGCAGCGTCACGATGAGCAGGGCAACACCGATCGTCGTCGCATAGGCGGCCTGGCCGTCACGGAACGCCTTCTGGTAGACGTACAGCGGCAGAACCGTCGTCGAATAGTCGGGGCCGCCGCCGTTCGGCCCCACGGTCATGATCTGCACCACCGCGAAGGACTCGGCGCCCAGCGCCAGGATGCCCATGTACGCCCAGCCGGACTGCACGGTGTCCCAGAGCAACGGCAGGGTGATCCTGAAGAACGTGGTGATGCGGTTCGCGCCGTCCAGGAGCGCCGCCTCGTAATAGTCCTTGGGAATGGACGCCATTCCGGCGGAGAACAGCACGACGAAGAATCCGACGGTGCACCAGACGAGAACCGCGAAGACGCACCACAGCGCGAGATCGGGATCGCCCAGCCAGTTGGGCTGGACATTGTCCAGACCGACCGCCTTGAGCGCGGAGTTGAGCGCACCGCTGTTGGGGTTGTACGCGAACTGGAACAACAGCGCGACGATCGCGATCGACAGCACCTGCGGGAAGAAGTAGACGACCTTGTAGAAGGCCGAACCGCGTACGCCCGCGATCGCGGCATTCTTCCTGCGCCGTCCGCCGACATTCAGCATGAAGGCGAAGAACAGCGCCAGTGTCAGCGTCACCAGCGGCAACAGCACCACGAACATCACGCTGTGCTGGAACGACTTCCAGAAAACCTCGTCGTCCAGCATTCTCGTGAAGTTGGCGAAGCCCACCATCTTGAACTCGGGGCTCAGACCGCTCCAGTCCGTGAACGAATAGTAGATGGACTGGACGAAGGGCCAGATGACGAAAAGGGTGTAAATCGCCAGGGGGGCCGACAAGAACCCCACGATGAAACGGTACTTACCGTGCTGCATTCCTACCGACCCGATCTTCCCGCGCCGCCGCCGACACCACGCATCGAGAGCGGGGGACCCCGGTCACGCCCCGGAGCCCCCCGCCGCGCTCACTGGTGCTTGTAGTGCTGGATGGAGTCGTCCTTGGCCGCCTCGTCGGCGTAACCCTGGATTTTCTTGATCGCCTCGGCCGGGGTGAGCCGCCCGGCCATCATCTCGCCGAGGCCACCAACGCCGATCTTCTCCTTCTGCAACGCCACGTACCAGTCCTGGAGGCGCGGGTTGACCACGTTCTCGCCGGCCTTCTCCAGGGCCGCGACACCGGACTTCAGACCCGGGGTCAGCTCGATACCGTCGGTGCCGCCGTTGAACGCGGACAGCGACTTGACGGACGTGGTGAAGTTCTTCGACGACTCCTCGCTGAGCATGATGCGCAGTTGCTCCATGCCGCCGTCGGGGTTCTTGGACTTGGCGGGGACGATGAAGGGCTCGCCGCCCGACGCCCAGATGGTGCCGAAGGGCATCTTGTCCGAGCTGTCGATGCCGGTGGGCGCGGACACCGCGAGGTCGAAGTCCTTCGGCATGGTCTTCGCCGCCTCGTTCTCCACCCACGAGCCGTTCGGGATGAAGAGCGCCTTGCCCTCGGTCCAGGCCGTCTGCGACTGGATGTGGTCCAGGCCGGGCGTGCCCTCGAGGATGTAGCCCTTCTTGTAGAGCTCGTAGTAGGCCTCGAAGCAGGTCTTGACCGCGGGGTGCTTCCAGGCGTTCGGCTCAAGGTTGTCGATGGCGTCGAGAGTCTCCCGGCCGCCGACCTTGGCGATCATCGGGTAGAGCGAGAAGGGGATGTAGTACGGGTGCTTGCCCGCGTACGTCCAGCCCGCCATGCCCTTCTTCTTGGCCTTCGCGCAGACCGCGAGCATGTCGTCCCAGGTCTCCGGGTACGTGGCGTCCAGCGAGTCCAGGGCCTTCTGGGAGTACCACACGCCGTACACGGTGTACGCGTAGTACATGATCCAGACCGGGTCGCCGTCGAACTGGCCCATCTCGACGATGCCGGGCCGCAGCGTGTCGCGGACCTTCTTGTTCGGGTCGTCTACGGACGGCGCGTCCAGCAGCGGAGTGAGGTCGGCGAGCTGCTTCTTGCCGACGAGGACGCCCATGTCCATCTGCTCGGCACCGGAGTTGTCGATCAGGTCCGGCGGGGTGCCCTGGTTGAAGCGCGGCTGGAGGACCGACTGGATCTTCTGCGTCGAGGAGAACTTGACCTTCGCGTCGGGGAACTTCTGCTCGTAGACCGCCTTCGCGTCCTCGGCGTACTTCGTACCGAAACCGCCGTCGAAGATGACGATCTCCAGCGGAGCGCTCTCGTTGACGGCGAGCGGGTTCTCCGCGGTCTTCTTGCCCTTGTCGACCTTCTCCTCGCCGCCGCTGTCACCACCGCTGGCGCACGCGGACAGGAAGCTCATCGTGGGCACGGCGATCAGGCCGAGTGCGGCGGACCGCTTGATCAGATCACGCCGGCCCAAACCTTCATGGCCGCTGTGGGCGGAAGTGGATCCCATGCTCAAGTCCTCGCCTTCTCCAGGACTCAGGCGGTGAACCGGATCCTCCCCGGCACCGCGATGATGTGCTGCTTTTTCCCGGCGACGCATGGCCGAAAGCGACTGCGTCACGGGCCGGACTCCCGGCCCTGAGGCCGGGTAGGACGACGTACTCGGTGCACCCCTGAGAGGGGTTTCGGTGGAACTCGGGTCGTGCGGTTGCCCCGCGGATGGAGGAGCGACCATGCGGACGCTGACAGGTATAGTCCACTTCACGATGCGGGGGCAAGATCGAATGCAGGTTCGGTCGGCAGTCTTTCCCGAGTTGAGATCTCGCGGATATATGACACACCCTTGGATTCCCCGTGGACCCTTTGAACCTCTCCTGACCTCGGCCAATTGAGTGATGCCGGCAACCTGCGGCTCCTGGCATCGCATACGCCTCTTCAACACTCTTGACACCACTGACCACTTGACGCCCTACTGGACCCCGCACAGCGGATTGACAACGTTGTCCACTTCGCGAGGGATTCTGGTAGATGCAGCGCAGATCTCGGCACAGATGGGGTTCCACGGCATTTCTCGGAGCGACGGCATTAGCCCTGGTGGTGGCCTCGCAGGGCGCCGCCGTCGCCCGGCCGGGCCAAGCGGCGGCGGCCGACCGGGAGTTCGCTTCCTCATTCGAGGCGGACGATCCGGCCCCGGACTGGCTCAATACGGTTGATACGGCACCTGACGGTACGAAACGCTCCTCGGGCGTGGACGGCGGCTACAGCACCGGCATCCCCGGCAATGTCACCGACCACGTCACCGACGTCCGGGCGAGCGGCGAGAACACGGGCGGCGGCGAGGTCAAGGAGAACCTCGTCGACGTCGAGTCGAGCACCAAGTGGCTGACTTTCGCCCCCACCGGCTGGGTGGAGTTCGATCTGGACGCCCCGGCCAAGCTCGTCACCTACGCGCTGACCTCGGCCAACGACCACGACGAGCGCGACCCCGAGGACTGGACGCTGCAGGGCTCCACGGACGGCAAGGACTGGAAGACCCTCGACAGTCGCACGGGCGAATCCTTCGGCGAGCGCTTCGAGACGAAGTCGTACGACCTCGCCGAACCGGCCGAGTACCAGCACTTCCGGCTCGACATCAGCAAGAACAACGGCGCCTCCGACGCCCTGCAGCTCGCCGATGTGCAGTTCTCGACCGGCGGCGGCGAGGAGCCCGCACCCAGGGACATGCTCTCGCTCGTGGACAACGGGCCGAACGCCTCCCCGACCGCCAAGGCACGCGCGGGCTTCACCGGCAAGCGGGCGCTGCGCTATGCGGGCAGGCACCAGGCGGACGGCCGCGCCTACTCGTACAACAAGGTCTTCGACGTCAACGTCGCGGTCGGGCGGAACACGGAGCTGGCGTACCGGGTCTTCCCGTCGATGGCGGACGGCGACCGCGACTACGACGCCACGAACGTGTCCGTGGACCTGGCCTTCACGGACGGCACCCATCTGAGTGACCTGCGCGCCACCGACCAGCACGGGTTCGCGCTGACGCCGCAGGGGCAGGGCGCCGCCAAGGTCCTGTACGTCAACCAGTGGAACAACGTCGTCTCGCGGATCGGCTCCGTCGCGGCCGGCCGGACGGTCGACAGGATCCTGGTCGCGTACGACTCCCCGAAGGGGCCCGCGAAGTTCCGCGGCTGGCTGGACGACATCGCGCTGCGCGTCAAGCAGCCCGAGAAGCCGAAGGCGCATCTGTCGGACTACGCCTCGACCACCCGCGGCACCAACTCCAGCAACGGCTTCTCGCGCGGCAACAACTTCCCCGCGACGGCCGTGCCACACGGCTTCAACTTCTGGACGCCGGTCACCGACGCGGGATCGCTCCGCTGGCTGTACGACTACGCACGGGCGAACAACGCGGACAATCTGCCCACCATCCAGGCGTTCAGCGCGAGTCACGAACCCAGCCCCTGGATGGGCGACCGGCAGACCTTCCAGGTGATGCCCTCGGCCGCCTCGGGCACGCCGGACACCGGCCGCACGGCCCGCGCGCTCGCCTTCAAGCACGAGAACGAGACGGCGCGCCCGTACTACTACGGGGTCCGCTTCGAGAACGGCCTCACGGCGGAGATGGCGCCGACGGACCACGCGGCGGCCCTCCGCTTCACCTATCCCGGTGACGACGCGAGCGTCCTCTTCGACAACGTCACCGACCAGGCCGGACTGACGCTCGACAAGGAGAACGGGGTCGTCACGGGCTACTCGGACGTGAAGTCCGACCTGTCGACGGGCGCGACCCGGCTGTTCGTGTACGGGGTCTTCGACGCGCCGGTGACCGACGGGAGCTCCTCCGGCGTCAAGGGCCACCTGCGCTTCGACGCGGGCGCCGACCGCACCGTCACCCTGCGCCTGGCGACCTCCCTCATCAGCGTCGACCAGGCCAAGGACAACCTCCGCCAGGAGATCCCGGACGGCACGTCCTTCGACACCGTCAAGTCGCGCGCCCAGAAGCAGTGGGACCGGATCCTCGGCAAGGTCGAGGTCGAGGGCGCCACACCGGACCAGCTCACGACGCTGTACTCCAGCCTCTACCGGCTGTACCTGTACCCCAACTCCGGCTTCGAGAAGGTCGGTTCGAAGTACCAGTACGCCTCGCCGTTCTCCCCGATGCCCGGCCCCGACACACCCACGCACACCGGGGCGAAGATCGTCGACGGCAAGGTGTACGTCAACAACGGCTTCTGGGACACGTACCGGACGACCTGGCCGGCGTACTCGCTGCTCACACCGGGCCAGGCGGGCGAGATGGTCGACGGTTTCGTGCAGCAGTACAAGGACGGCGGCTGGACGTCGCGCTGGTCCTCACCGGGGTACGCGGACCTGATGACCGGCACCTCGTCGGACGTGGCGTTCGCGGACGCCTACGTGAAGGGTGTCGGCTTCGACGCGAAGTCGGCGTACGACGCGGCCGTGAAGAACGCGACCGTCGTCCCGCCGTCGTCCGGAGTCGGCCGCAAGGGCATGACGACCTCCCCCTTCCTCGGCTACACGAGCACCGACACCAAAGAGGGCCTGTCGTGGGCGCTGGAGGGCTACCTCAACGACTACGGCATCGCGAAGATGGGCCAGGCCCTCTACAAGAAGACGGGCGAGAAGCGCTACAAGGAGGAGTCCGAGTACTTCCTCGACCGGGCTCAGGACTACGTCAGCCTCTTCGACTCGAAGGCCGGCTTCTTCCAGGGCCGCGACGAGAAGGGCGACTGGCGGGTCGAGTCGTCCGAGTACGACCCCCGCGTGTGGGGCTACGACTACACCGAGACGAACGGCTGGGGGTACGCCTTCACCGCGCCCCAGGACTCACGCGGCCTCGCGAACCTGTACGGCGGACGGTCGGAGCTCGCGGAGAAGCTCGACGAGTACTTCGCCACCCCAGAGACCGCCACGCCCGAGTTCAAGGGCTCGTACAGCGGCGTCATCCATGAGATGACCGAGGCGCGGGACGTACGGATGGGCATGTACGGGCACTCCAACCAGGTGGCCCACCACGTCAACTACATGTACGACGCGGCCGGTCAGCCCTGGAAGACGCAGAAGAACGTGCGCGAGGTGCTGTCCCGCCTCTACACCGGCAGCGAGATCGGCCAGGGTTACCACGGCGACGAGGACAACGGCGAGCAGTCGGCCTGGTACCTCTTCTCGGCGCTCGGCTTCTATCCGCTGGTGATGGGCAGCGGTGAGTACGCCATCGGCTCACCGCTGTTCACCAAGGCGACCGTGCATCTGGAGAACGGCAAGAAACTGGTGGTCAAGGCCCCGAAGAACAGCGCGAAGAACGTGTACGTACAGGGGCTGAAGGTCAACGGCCGTACGTGGACGTCGACTTCGCTGCCACACTCGCTGATCTCCCGCGGCGGCGTTCTGGAGTTCGACATGGGGCCGAAGCCGTCGTCGTGGGGCACGGGGAAGAACGCGGCGCCGCCGTCGATCACCCAGGACGACAAGGTGCCGTCGCCGCGGGCCGATGTCATCGAGGGGGAAGGGCCGTTGTTCGACAACACCTCGTCGACGGGTGGGGCTGCGGCCTCCGTCGATCTGCCAATCCCCAAGGTAGCTGAGGCAGTTCAGTACACGCTGACCTCCTCCGACCGCGCGAAGGCACCCAAGGGCTGGGTCCTTCAGGGCTCCCCCGACGGCAGCACGTGGAAGGACCTCGACAAACGCTCCGGCGAATCCTTCACCTGGGACAAGCAGACACGCGCGTTCTCGATCGCCAAGCCGGGGACGTATGACCGCTACCGGCTGGTCCTCGACGGCGAGGCGACGCTGGCGGAGGTGGAGCTGTTGGCCTGAGG
Source organism: Streptomyces sp. NPDC006365 (assembly GCF_042870755.1). Taxonomy (NCBI): domain Bacteria; kingdom Bacillati; phylum Actinomycetota; class Actinomycetes; order Kitasatosporales; family Streptomycetaceae; genus Streptomyces; species Streptomyces sp. NPDC006365. The sequence goes on along the minus strand of NZ_JBIAHS010000013.1, from coordinate 187,030 downwards.
TACGCCGGTCCAATCCCCCACGGGAAAGGCGGGCGCGGAGGAACTCTCCGCGCCCGCCGCGCGTCAACGGCGTGCCGTGGCAGTCTCACTTCGGGTGACGCTACCGTCGTACACAAGACCATGACGCGCACCGGCGTCCACACTCTCGTCCATGGGAGCAGTGATGACCACACCCCAGCGGGGACGGGCCACAGAGGACAACTGGATGTTCCCGCCGACCCTCGGTTGGACCTTCGACCAGGTCAAGCACTTGGAGCTGCCCTTCGACTGGGAACTTGTGGACGGAGTGATCGTGGCCCGTGGGCAGACCAACGTCTGGCACAACGAGGTACGGGACGGCATCGGCGACGCCCTCAAAGCGGCACGCGTATCGCCGTATCGGGTCCTGACCGAGGAGTGCGTGATGGTGGACGACCAGAACGTCTCCAAGCCCGACGTGATTGTCTACGATCCCCGGGAACTGAACCTCTTCGAGGCTGACTGCATCCCCGTGGCAAAGCTCGCCCTTGCCATCGAGGTGGTCTCCCCCGGTTCCCGCCAGGACGATCGGGTGCGCAAGCCCGCGCTCTTCGCCACAGCCAAGGTTCCTTGCTACTGGCGCGTGGAACTCGACCGGGATCAGCAGCTCACCGTGCACGAGTACTGGCTCAACGCGGACACGCGCTCGTACTTCCCTGCTCCCCTGCACCCAGTGCACCACGACAAGCTCGTCACCGAGATGCCGTTCCCGGTCGAGATCGATCTCGACGCACTCGTCGCGTTCTGACAAGCCGCTCCCGTCAGCCGACCCGACACGCGAGAGCGGTCGCCGGATCACCCCCGGAGCCCTCGACCACGTACCCGAACGTCGCGCTTTCTCCCGGATCCAGCGAGCCGTTCCAGTTGGCGTTGTGGACCATCACGTTCTGACCGGAATAGGTCGCGTTGCCGCTCCACAGGCTCTCGACCTTCTGACCACTGGGCAGCGTCCAGTCGACCATCCAGCCCAGCATCGGGACGTCGCCGGTGTTGGTGACGGTCACCTCGGACTGGTAGCCGCCGTTCCAGGTGCCCGTCGTACGGCGGGTCGCCGAGCACTGGCCCGGAACGGGCTCGTTCGGGTTGCCCGGCTCCTTGATGCCGGTCACCTCGCCGTTTCCGCCGTCGAAGACGACGTCGGAGCAGGAGTAGAAGGTCTCCTGGCTGTCGGAGCGCTGCCACACCATGTAAATGAGGTGGCGTCCTGACTTGCCGTCAGGGAGCTTGCCGGACCAGGAGTAGTTGGCTTCTACCGTGCCCGGGCTGCCGTTGAGCGGCGGGTGGTCGACGGTCAGGAACGGCTGCTCCTCCATGTCGTCCCAAGTGAGTGTCTTCTTGGGGTCGAAGCCGTCCTTGGTGATGTAGACGTAGAACCAACCGGGGTGCGCGGCCCATGCGTTGTACGAGAAGTCGACGGTCGCGCCCGAGGTCAGATGGGTCAACGGCCAGTTGTCGCTGGGGGTGTTGAAGCCGGTGAAGTTGGTGTTTCCGCCGCTGCACAGTTCGCCGTCGGGCACGAAGCCGCGGGTGCGGCCCGCACCGTCCGAGCGGAGTACGGAGAACCAGTTGTAGAACGGCGTCGTGCCGCTGACCTGCTGCGCCGCCTTGCAGGCCGGGTTGACGGGCTTGATCTCGCCGGTGTCGGTCAGGCCGTCCTGCCAGCACAGGAAGGTGCGACTGCCGGGCTTCATGGGGGTGCCGTGAGCCTCCGCCTCACCGCCGGACGCGACCACGAGGCCGAGCGCGGGGACGGTGACGACGAGGGCGAGCAGCACAAGGAGCCATGCTCTGAGGCGAGTTGGTGCCGGTAATGGAAGTAATCGAGGACTACTCATGACGTACGTCCCTTCGCGCTGCGGATGTGGGGTCGCTGCGGTTCTGTGAGGACGTGCGGGTGAGGTGGGAGCGCCCCGGTGGCTCGGGCAGGTTCCGGTCCGCCCCTCCATGGGAGCGCTCCCACCTCACTCGGGGTGAAAATAGCGCCGAGTGGCCGACTTGTAAACGCCTGGCGCACGAGGGCCGCACCTCGGTGGGTGCGGCCCTCGGGGTACTGGTGCCGTCAGTGGTGGTGCGGGGGAGGTCAGGAGGTGCCGGCGCGGTCCGGACGTACGGAGAAGGCCGTGTCGCCCGCCACGGCCACGATCGCGTCCTTCACGAGCAGCACGCTCGGGATCCTGTCCTGCGCCGACGTCCCCGGGTCGTCCAACTTGTCCGTGGTCCACCGTACGGCGCCGGTTTCCCGGTCGAGGGCGAGGAGACGGCCGTAGCGGTTGACGAAGTAGAGGCGGTCGTACGTCGTCGACAGCACCGGCACCGACAGGTTCTCGATCTGCGTCCCCCGCTGCCACAGCCGGGCGCCGTCGGTCACCCTGTTCGCGGTGACGGTTCCGTCGGGCCGGACGAAGTACACCACGCCGTCGATGAGGGTGGCCGTGCCGCGCGGGGTACCCGCCAGCGGGGTCCGGACGGCGGCACCGCTGGTCGGGTTCACCCGCACCAGGGTCTTGTACGCCTCGTCCCGCCCGTCGTTGGACTCCCACTCCGCCTGCTGCGGCAGCGCGAACAGCGGCTGCCCGTCGACGGCGCCGAGCGGCACCGCGCCCAGGGGCAGGGCGTCGAGTTCTTGGGGCGTGCCGTCGGCCGGGTCGAGGCGCAGCAGGCCGGTCTGGCCCTGGGTGGGGTCGTCCGCGTCGGCGCACACGCCGTAGGGGACGCCGCCCAGGACCAGCGCGTCGCAGGCGGTGCCGGCCGACGATGTCGCCGGTGTCCGCCACAAGTCCTTGCCCGTCCGGGCATTGACGGCGACGAACTCCGCTGCCCCCTCCGGCATCGCCAGGACGCCGCCGTCGAACAGGGCGACGGTGCGGCCCGCGTCGACCGCTCGTGTCCAGAGCCGTTTCCCGGTGTCGGCGTCGAGTGCGAACAGCCGCCAGGTCGACTGCACCTCCGTCACGTCCGGCATGTCGGCCCCGTACACGATCCCGTCCCGGACGCCGAGGGGCCGGTCCGTGGACTGGGGGCTGCTGCCGAAGCGCCACGCGACGCGGCCCGAGGCGGCGTCGATCCGGGCGACCGTGAAGCCGGTCCCCGCGCAGTACACCGAGGATCCCCCGGCCACACAACCGGAATCCACACTGTCCACGTTGACGATCACGGACTCGTCCTTCACGGCCCGGACGAGGCTCGCCTGCCAGGGCTGCCAACCGGTGGGAAGCGCCGGGCCGGGGGACGCGGACCTACGCGCACCGGGCGTGCCCTCGGTGGTCTTCACGTTCGACACCAGGTGGTACACCGACACGCCGACCACCGTCACGGCGAGGGCCACGGCCAGGACGACGAGTCGACGCGCCCGGCTGCCACGGGGGGCGGGACCTGCCACGGCCGTCGTGGCACCGTGCCGCCGCGCGGCCCGCCGGCCTCCCGGCACAGTCGGCGGACCCGCCGCTACCGAGGTGGCGGCCGCGGTGTCCGAGAGAGTCATGAACAACTGGTGCAGATCGGCCAGTTGGGGCCGCGCGGCCGGGTCCTTGTCCAGACAACGCTCGACGATGCCCAGCAGCGGCTCGTGCACACCGTCCAGGGCGGGTTGCTCGTGTACGACCTGATAACCCGTCATGTACGGGCTGGCACCGTCGAAAGGACGGTTGCCCGTGGCCGCGTACACCAGCAGTGAACCCAGCGAGAACACGTCCGAGGCCGCGGTGACGTCCCGGGGCGAGGCGAACTGCTCCGGAGACATGAAGGGCGGGGTGCCGATCAGTCGTCCGGTCACGGTGAGGGCCTGGTTGTCGGCGGCGCGCGAGATGCCGAAGTCGATGACGCGCGGGCCGTCCTCGGCCATCAGGACGTTGCTCGGTTTCAGGTCCCGGTGCACCACGCCCGCCCGGTGGATGTCCCGCAGCGCCTCGACAAGGCCCAGCGCCAGCGTGCGCAACTCGCCACCGGCCAGGGCGCCTTCCTTGGCAACGAGGTCCTCCAGCGTGCGGCCCGGCACGTACAGCGTGGCCATCCACGGGAGTTCGGCCTCGGGATCGGCATCCACCACCGGGGCGGTGAACGCCCCGCTCACCCGGCGGGCCGCCGCGACCTCTTGGCGAAAGCGGGTCCGGAACTCCTCGTCCTGCGCGTACTGCGCGTGGACGACCTTGACCGCGACATGGCGCCCGGAGGCGGCGCGGGCCAGGTAGACGACGCCCATGCCGCCGCTGCCGAGCCGGTCGAGCAGCGTATAACCGCCTATGGACCCGATGGGCTCCGATTCCCCGGTGCCCAGCGGCGTATGCCGGTCGCCCATCGCAAATCCCCTGTGTCGCACAGTTGTTCAGCCGCATCAGACTAGTGCCTGTGCCACGGGCGTGTCGCGGAGGCCGGTCGCCTGGACCGACGCCGGCCTGCTCCAGGCCGCCTGCACTCCCGTCGGATCGTCCGCCGCCGGGAGGTCGACGTGAACTCCGTGCACCCGGGGACGCTGTGTACCTCGATACGGCCGCCGTGCGCGGGCGTGATCGCAGCCCCGATGGCCAGCCCCGGCCCTCCGGCTCGCGCGTCCGTGCGGGAGCGGGACGTGTCGGCGCGGGTGAAGCGTTCGAAGACTCCGGGCAGGAGGGCGGGCGGGATGCCCGGGCCGTCGTCGCACGCCCTCGCGGGGGGCGCGCGGCCCGTCCTCCGGGCGCACGACGGGAGTGCGACGGGAGTGCGACGGGAGTGCGACGACAAGACCTGACGAAGACCTACGAAAGCGCCAATTCCCCTGGCCGAAGGGGGCATTGGCACTCCCCGGCCACAGGATTCCCTTGAGCCGCTTTGTGTGCGGCGCTCACTCTGATCACTGGCTTCCGCTCACCAGGCCGGAAGCGTCGTCAGCGTTCAGGGGAGGACGCCACCCATGCGAAGACTCCACGCCCTCTGGGCTGTGGCAGGAGCGGCAGGACTACTGACGGGCGCGATCACGCCCGCGGCGGCCGGTTCCGGATTACCGGTCACCGCACCGGACGCCACGCCCGTGCAGAGCGGCGCCAAGACCGGTGCCACGAACACGCAGACCGTCACCCTCATCACCGGCGACACCGTGTCGCTCAGCGCCGGCCCCGACGGCAAGTACGCCGTCGACGTCCAGCGCGGCAAGGGCCGTGAGTCCGCCACCTTCGTGTCGAGCGAGAAGGACGGCGAGGTCAGTGTTCTGCCGGCGGACGCGATCCCGCTGCTGAAGGCGGGCCGCCTCGACCCGGCCCTGTTCAACGTCACCCAGTTGGTGAAGCAGGGATACGCGGACTCGAAGACCGGCGCCACCCCGGTGATCGCGACGTACGAGAAGGGCAGCGCGACCCCCGACGGCGCGCGCCGGATGCTCGAGCTGCCCACGATCGACGGCGCCGCGCTGAGCGCGAGGAAGTCGACCGTCTTCTGGGCGGACATCGCCCCCGCGCTCGGCACCGAACCCACGGCGAAGGCCGCGCGGCAGCTCGGCGAGGGTATCGACAAAATCTGGCTCGACGGCAAGGTCAAGGCGTCCCTCGACGTCAGCGTGGCGCAGATCGGCGCACCCGAGGTGTGGCAGGCGGGCTACGACGGCAAGGGCGTCAAGGTCGCCGTCCTGGACACCGGCGTGGACACCGGCCATCCGGATCTGGCGGGGAAGCTCACTGAGACGCGGAGCTTCGTGCCGACCGAGACGGTGCAGGACGGCCACGGCCACGGCACCCATGTGGCGTCCACGATCGTCGGCTCGGGCGCGGCCTCGGACGGCAGGCGCAAGGGTGTGGCGCCGGGCGCGGAGCTGCTGGTCGGCAAGGTACTGGCCAACGACGGTCGCGGTCAGGACTCCTGGATCATCGCGGGCATGGAGTGGGCGGCGAAATCCGGCGCGAAGATCGTCTCCATGTCCCTGGGAGGCACCGCCTCGGGCCCCTCGGACGTGCTGAGCGAGACCGTCGATCAGCTGTCCGCGTCCACGGGCACCCTCTTCGTGATCGCGGCGGGCAACTCGGGACCGGGAGAGCAGACCGTCGGCACCCCGGGCATCGCCGACTCGGCGCTGACGGTGGGCGCGGTCGACAAGTCCGACAAGCTGGCCTCGTTCTCCAGCCGTGGCCCGCGCCTCGGCGACTCCGCGGTCAAGCCGGAGATCACCGCGCCGGGCGTGGCCATCACGGCGGCGCGCGCCTCCGGCACCTCGATGGGCACACCGGTCGACGACAACTACACGGCGGCGAACGGCACCTCTATGGCGACCCCGCATGTCGCGGGCGCGGCGGCGCTGGTCGCGCAGGCCCATCCGGACTGGACGAGCCAGCAGATCAAGCAGGCCCTGGCCACCACCGCGAAGCCGAACGCCGTCAACTCCGTGTTCGAGCAGGGCGACGGCCGGGTCGACGCCGTACGGGCAGTCCGGCAGGGTGTCTTCGCCACCTCGACGCTGAGCTTCGGCAAGTACGAGGACGGCGACACCGAGGCCGACAGCAAGGACATCACGTACACCAACACCACTGACAAAGAAGTGGAGTTGAAGGTCTCGTCGAGCCTCGCCGAGGTCGCGCTGGGCGCCGGCACGGTGACCCTCCCGGCGAAGGGCACCGCCACCGTCGCCGTCAAGGTCGACCCGGCCGAGGCGGCGGAGGGCCGGTACACGGGCCACATCACCGCGAGCGCCGACGGCGTCCAGGTCACCACCGCCATCGGCTTCGAGAGGCTGCCGAAGACCTACGACCTGAAGGTGTCGCTGGTGAACCGCGCCGGCAACCCGTCCACCGCCGCGTCGATCTTCATGCTGCAGGAGCTGAACGGCGCGTACCCGGACACGTACGGGTTCCTCGGCACGGGCTGGACCTTCAAGGTGCCGGCCGGTACATACTCGATGGCGACCTGGATCCCGGATGTGGACGCGGCCGGGCTGGCCGTCGGCACGTCGGTCGTCGGCGATCCGCAGATCAAGGTCGACGGGAACACGGAGGTCGTCCTCGACGCCCGCAAGGCGGTCGAGATCAAGCTGAAGACCAAGGAGAACTCCGAGTTCCAGGGCTTCAGCACCAACTGGCACCGGGAGGGGCCGGGCACCGCCTGGGGTCTGACCTACAGCCAGGGCTTCTGGACCGACCACGTCTATGTCGCTCCGACCGAGAAGGTCACGGAGGGCATGTTCGAGTTCTCCGCCAAGTTCCGGCTGTACGAGAAGGAGCTGACGGCGAAGGTCACCAGCCCCGAGCAGTACGCGCTGCCCCTCGACTACACGCAGACGTACACCGGCTTCCCGACGAAGATCAGCGGTAAGCACACGGTGCGGGCGGTGGACGCGGGCAGCGGCAGCGCGGCCGACTTCGAGGGTCTCGACGTCAAGGGCAAGGTGGCGGTGGTCCGGGTGGCCGCCGGGAAGACAGCGGACGAGGCTCTGGCCAACGCGACTGCGGCCGGGGCCGGTTACGTCATCGCCTACCACGACGCGCCCGGGTACTGGATCGCCTCCGTGAACAGCACGACCATCCCGCTGATGATCGCCACCGGCGAGAACGGCGCGAAGCTCGGTGCCCTGCTGAAGAGCGGGAAGAAGGTCAAGCTGAAGCTGGACAGCACCCCGGCCAGCCCGTATGTGTACAGCGTGATGTTCCCGCAGACGGGCGGCGTCTCGGCCGACCAGACGTACGACCTCAACAGCTCCAACACGGTGAAGCAGAGGGTTCGCTACCACGGGGCCGAGGAAGGTCGGATCGGCAAGGACGCCGTGTACCGGTACCGTCCCTGGCAGACTGCCGACATCGCGACCACCAACAATGTGCAGCTCGGCACGGAGCGCACGGAGTACTACAACGTCTCCGACACGCGGATCTGGCACGCCGTCTACCCCGACACGAAGGCGAACAAGCCTCAGTGGGATTCCCTGCAGACCTTCGACAAGGCGGGCAAGCTGCCCACCGAGGACTGGCTGCGCCAGGTCGTCCGCCCGGCGGCCAGTGAGCAGTACGGCCTCTCCCAGCGCACGGGCGACAAACTCACTTTCGCCATCCCGGAGTTGAGCGAGGCCACGCCGGGTCACTACGGGTCCGTGGACAACGTCCAGGACACCGCGAAGGGCACGCTGTACGCGGACGGACAGCAGGTCGGCGACACCGCACTCGGCGGACTCGGCACCTTCGACGTCCCGGCGGCGAAGGCCTCGTACCGCCTCGTGCTCGACGCTCGGCGCACAGCCGACTGGGCCGCGTACTCCACCAGCACCCGCACCGAATGGTCCTTCGCCTCGGCGCACACGGACCAGCAGACGGCGCTGCCGCTGCTCTCGGTCGACTATGACGTGGACGGGCTCGACCTCCTCAACCGTGCCAAAGCGAGGCACACGTCGAAGCTCGGACTCTCCGTCCGGAATCAGTCGGGCGGCGTCACGGCCGGTGACCTGAAGGCATGGGTCTCGTACGACGACGGCACGTCCTGGAAGGCGGTGAAGGTGAAGCACGGCAAGGCGGAACTCAAGCACCCGAAGGGCACCGAGTTCGTGTCGCTGCGCGTGCGGGCCGCCGACCGGAACGGCAACGCGGTCGACCAGACCGTGGTGCGGGCGTTCGGCCTGAAGTAGACGGTCTGAAGTAGACGGCATCCCAGGCCGGTACTAACAGCCTTAACAAACATTGCCTACCGTGCCGAGCCATGGCGAACACGGCATACGACACGGCAGACCAGACCCCTGCCGCGAGCCCCTGGGCCGCGGTGGGGGTCTCCGCCTTCGACGAGCTGGTATACCGGGCGATCCTCCACCAGCCCGATGCCGGCGCGGCCGGCTGGGCGCTCCTGACCGGCGCCTCCCCGGCCCGGGTGCGCGAATCCTGCAACCAGCTGCTCGCGGTCGGGCTGCTCCAGCCGCCGGATTCCATGGGGGGATTACGCGCGATCGACCCGAGAGTGGCGGTCCGCGGGCTGATCAGACGGCGCGAGACGGTGTCCGAACTGCTCGCCGCCACCGCCGAGGAGATGGCTACCGCGTACGAGGCCGGGCTGCTGCGTGAGGAGCCGTCCCGGCTGATCGAGGTCGCTTCCGGCGAGGGTGCCATCGCCGCTCGCCTGGAGGAGATGTACGCGCGCGCCGAGCACGAGGTGTGCCTCTTCGACACGCCTCCGTATCTCGCACCGCCCGCGGCGCAGGTGGATCTCCAGGCCGATCTGCTCAGCCGCGGGATCGTCTCTCGCGGGATCTACGCGGCGACCGGCCTTGAAGATCCGAACGTCCTCTCCCGCACCTGGAGGATGGTCGAACTCGGTGAGCAGGCCCGGGTGTTGCCCACCGTGCCGGTCAAACTGCTGGTGGTCGACGGCCGCAGGGCGATGCTCCCGCTGACCTCCTCCGTGGCGGGCGGCTACTGCGCCGTCGTGGTGTGGCACTCGGCGGTGACCGAAGCCCTGCAGAAGCTTTTCGAGATGGCCTGGCAGCAGGCGACACCGCTCGGCCAACCGGTCGGCGACGGTGAACTCCCCGAGGGCGAACGGGCGTTGATCAGGTTGCTGGCGGCCGGGTTGAAGGACGAGGCGGTGGCCCGCCATCTGGGGGTGAGCCTGCGGACCCTGCGGCGGCGGGTGAGTGAGCTGCAGGAGCGGCTGGGGGCGACGAGCCGGTTCCAGTTGGGGGTGCGGGCCTCGCAACGCGGCTGGCTCTGATCGCGAAGGGCCGCACCCCGTACCGGAGTGCGGCCCTCAACTGCCGTACGGGACTGCCTACTTGCGGATCAGCGAGCGCAGCACGTACTGAGACATGCTCCCGTTACACGGTAGTTCTGCAGGATTTCAAGCATGATGGCGTTCTGGCAATGATCCTCACATCAGATCGCCGCAATGACCATGGATTCCGGGCGTAGAGAGCGCATCTGGCCGAGTTTTCCTACCGCTAACGCAGCACCTCGACACGCTCGGCACGGCGAGTCAACGTGCTCCGTTGGCGGTTGCCCCGTGTACCGCTACCGGGCTGTCCGCGAAGTGCTCGGCGGGTCTCCGATCGGTGAGGTCGCGGCCCGGTACGGCACCTCGCGCCAGACCCTGCGCAGCTGGCGGCGGCGGTTCGAGCAGGAGGGCATGCCCGGTCTCCTGGATCGCTCCCGCCGGCCGCGGAACAGTCCCACGCGCCTGTCCGCCGAGGTTGAGGCCGAGACCTGCGAGCTGCGCCGCCGGCATCCCCGGTGGGGTGCCCGCCGGATCTCCCACGAGCTGTCCGGCCGCGGGCTGCAGGCGGCGCCGTCGCGGGCCACGGTCCACCGGGGGCTGTCCCGCAATGGCCTGGTCCGCGTCCAGGAACAGCAGCATCCGCGCAAGTACCGCCGGTAGCAGCGTGAGGCGCCGATGCACCTGTGGCAGATGGACCTGGTCGGAAGGAGGCAACTGCCTGGTTCATCAGCTGCAGCAGGCGACACAGCCGAGAACAGCAGCGATGTACCGCGGTCAGTTCGACGCTCGGCACGCACGACCGTGAGCGTGGAGCACGCCGACAATCAGAGCGCCTCGCGAACACGATGGCCGCGCCACCCGGCCTCTCCGGTCGTACTCGAGGACCTCCGGAAGGCGGGAGCCGCCAAGGCCGAGGGCGCGCCTTCTCTGTCACAGGCGCAAGTCGACCGGATCGTCGCCATCCTGCGCCGGGCAGGCTCTCAGGCCAGTGCACGTCGTGGACGCGGAGCGCCACACCGGACGGCTGGAGGCCGTGGGAGCGGTACTCGGCACCGGCGGCACGGGGTGCGGTTACGCTCCTCTCGCGTTCGCGCTCGCCCAGCGCCGCAGCGCGAGCCCGCTGGTCTGGTCCTCCCTGATCGCGACCGAGACGGTCTACTGGACCGGGATGGCACCGGCGATGCTGGTGATCGCCCTCGGCTTCGGGACCGGCGTCATCGCCCGGACCAGGCCGCAGTCTATGGAGTGGACCACGACAACCGGAGATCGCCTCGGCGCTGCTCACCTCCGCCCAGCACCTCGGCGTCGCCCCCGGCCTCGCGATCCTGGCGAGCGTCGCCGCTGCAGTCAACGCCGCGCCGCGACGGCTGGCGCGAGGACTTCGTCGAGTTCGTCCTGGGCGACACCAGTGGTCTGGCTCCGGATCAGCTCGCAGACAAGTGGCAGCAGGAGGCAGTGGCTGCCGGCAACGCTGCGTCGGCTACACCGGCAGCGCCAACCTCCGGGTCCACTACATCAACTCCGGCCGTGTCGAAGCCGACCACGCCGCCCTGTCCCCACGCCGTGTGACCCGGCTGCTGACCACCCGCCCCGACCGTCTCGACGACGATCAGTACGCCATGCTCGGCCAACTCACCGGCGTCTGCCCGGAGATGACGGCCCTGCCGCCCAGGTCCGCATCTTCGCCGGCCTGCTCACCCCGGCCACCGGCAACAACCTGCTCTTGACCGACTGGATCACCGACACCCGCGCGGCCGATCTGCCCTTTCTGCACTCCTTCACCAACGGCCTGGAACGCGACCGGGCCGCCGTCAACGCAGCCCTCACCCTGCCCCATCACAACGGCCGGACCGAAGGCGTCAACAACAAGATCAAACTCCTCAAGAGGCAGACCTACGGCCGCGCCGGACACGCTCTCCTCCGCCAGCGGATCCTGCTCAACTGACCGCAAGACCAAGACGATCAACACCTACGAGAATCTTGCAAGACCCATCTTTAGGACAGTCCCGGCCCCTGTGCCTTCAGTCCATGCGGATGATTCCCCTGCCCAGTGCGGCGGTGACGGCGGCGGTCCGGTCGCGGACGTCGAGCTTGGCGTAGATGTGCAGCAGATGGGTCTTGACGGTGGCCTCCGACAGGCGCAGGGCGCGGGCGATCTGTTTGTTGCTCTGCCCCCGGGCCACGGCGGACAGGACTTCGAGCTCCCTGCCGGACAAGCCGGCGCCCCGGTCGCCGCGCATATGGGCGAGGACCTTGGCGGCCACGGTGGGCGACAGTGCCGCGCCTCCCCGAGCCGCGGTCCGAACGGCCTCGCAGAGCTCGTGTCGTCCGGTGTCCTTGAGCAGGTAGCCGACTGCGCCGGCGTCGACGGCGGCAGTGATGTCGGCGTCCGTGTCGTAGGTGGTCAGGACGAGTACCCGCACCTCGGGGTGGGCGGCACGGATGGCGGCGGTCGCGGTCGTGCCGTCCATGCCGGGCATCTGCAGGTCCATCAGCACGACGTCGGGTGCGAGTGAGGCGGTCTGGCGCAGTGCCTCGGCGCCTGTGGCGGCTTCGCCGACGACCGTGAGATCGGGCTGGGTGGAGAGCATGGCGGCAAGCCCGTCACGGACCACGGGGTGGTCGTCGGCGAGGAGGACTCGGATCGTGGGACCGGCCGACGTTCTCATGACGCCGGGGCCATCCGCTCGGTGCCCGACACGGCTGAGGGGGCGGAGGCGGAAGGCTCGACCGGGAGTGGCACCGTGACGGCGACGGTCGTACCCTCGCCCGGGGAGCTTTCGACCGCGAACGTGCCGTGCAAAACGGCAATGCGCTCCCGCATGGTGATCAGGCCAACGCCCGTATGCCGGGCAACGGGTGAGAACCCGGTGCCGTCGTCCTGGATATCGATCGCCAGGACGTCGCCGAGGTACGACAGCGTGACCGAGACACTCATCGCGCGGGAGTGCCGCCGGGCGTTGGTCAGTGCCTCCTGCACGACCCGCAGCAACTCGCCCTCGGTGCTGGGAGGCAGGGCGGCCGGGCGGCCGGTCACAACCGTGTAGGCCTCGGTGCCGGTCTCCTCCGCGAGCCGGGCGGTGAGTTCACGGACCGCCTCTGCCAGGTGCGTGCGGTCCAGTGACGCCGGGCGAAGAGCGTGCACGAGGCGGCGGCTCTCTGCGAGGTTGTCCCGGGCCGTGCGCATGGCATGCTCGACGCGGCGGGCCGCAGGGGAGTCGGGTGGCAGGTCGTCGCGTGCGGCGTCCAGCAGCATGGCGATGGAGGCGAACCCCTGGGTGAGCGTGTCGTGGACCTCGCGGGCCAGGCGCTGGCGTTCGGCCAGGGTGCCCGCCTGGCGTTCCGCTGCCGCGCGTTCGGCCTGGGTGGCGGTGAGCTCGTCGAGGAGCCGCTGCCGCTTGTGACTCTCGTGGTCGAGGGTCGCGACGTAGCAGGTGATCGTGACCGCCACGGCGGTACCAAGTACGCATCCCGTGAGCGCCCGCACGTCGACGGAGCCGTCCGTGGTCAGGCTCTGCCACGACCAGGCGGCGCCCAGCACCAGCACCCCGCCGGCCGACCACCAGGCCCACCGCAGCAAGTACGGGCTCAGCACCGCCATGGCGACCGGGAGGAACGCGGGGTCCACCACGGCCATGACCGCCCACCCGGACAAGGCCCCGACGAGGTAGGGCAGCGGCGGGCGGTCGGCGCCACCGCGCAGCGCGATCCAGTACGCGTACCAAAGGGCGAGCCCCACTGCCGGGCCGATCCGCGACAGCGCGGCGCCGGTCGTCATGTTCGCCCCGGCCAGCGCACCCGGCACGGACAGGGCGAGCACGGTGACGAAGAAGGCGTGCTGCCCCATGGTCTTCCACCGCTGCCGGTCCCACGCCTGTTGCAGTGCCATGGCCTACAGAGTAGGTGCAGCCGCGTAGCGGCAGAATCAGCCGACCAGCGGGGCGGGTTCACCGATCGGTGGACGAAGGACGCGTCGATCGGTCGATGTGCGGGAGGGGCGCGGGCGGCGACGATCGGCCCCGCAGCCGACGGCCGGCTGTTCCACCGCCCCTTGTGAGGAACTACCCGTGACCCTGGCCTTCATTCCCAGCCCGTCCGTCGGCGAGGTCCAGCTGGGGCCGCTGCCGCTGCGCGGTTACTCACTGATGCTGATCCTCGGCATCGCCGCCGCCGTGTGGCTGGGTGGCCGTCGATGGGCCGCACGCGGCGGAGAGAAGGCCGTCGTGACGGACGTCGCTCTGTGGGCGGTCCCCTTCGGCGTGGTCGGCGCCCGCCTCTACCACGTGATCACCTCCAGCGAGCTGTACTTCGGCAAGGGTGGTGATCCGGCGAAGGCCCTGTTCATCTGGGACGGCGGTATCGGTATCTGGGGCGCCATCGCCGGCGGTGCCGTCGGAGCCTGGATCGGCTGCCGCCGGAGCGGCGTTCCGCTGTCTGCGTACGCCGACGCCGTCGCTCCCGGCATCGCACTGGGGCAGGCCATCGGCCGCTGGGGCAACTGGTTCAACCAGGAGCTCTACGGGCGGGCCACCGCCCTCCCCTGGGCCCTGGAGATCGACCCCGCGCACCGCCCTGAGGACACCCCGAACCTGGCCACTTATCACCCGGCGTTCCTGTACGAGTCGTTGTGGTGTCTCGGCGTGGTCGCCCTGGTCCTGTGGGCGGATCGCCGTTTCCGTCTCGACCGGGGGCGGGCGTTCGCGCTGTACGCCGCCGCGTACAGCGCAGGTCGCTTCTGGATCGAGTACCTGCGGGTGGACGAGGCCCACCACATCCTCGGCCTGCGCCTGAACGACTGGACCGCGCTGCTGGTTATCGCCGTTGCGGTCCACTACCTCGTGGCTACGACACGGCGCGCAGCCGGCAGGCGTGACGGCGTCGACGTCGGCCGTCTCTTTCAACAAGTGAATGCAACCAGTAGCCCCAAGAACTGACCAATGTCCCTCGCATCCGTTTGGAGTTGCCATGTCCCGTGTCTCTGAGTCGCTCCCCTCACGTCGGGGTCCGATCACGGTGGCGGGAGGTGTATTCGTCGCCTTCCTCCTGTCCTCTCTGGTGAACGCGTTGATCGCCGTACTGGCGCACGCGCTCGGTGCACCGGAGGACTTCGGCCCGTTGGAGCCCTCGTCGTACGTCTTTCTGACCGCGCTGGGAGTGCTGGGAGGATCCGTCGGGTGGACCCTCGTCCGCAGGTTCTCCCCCGATCCCGAACGGCTGCTCCGCCGAATCGTCCCGTCGGTCGTCGTGTTGTCCTTCGTGCCGGACTTTTTCCTGTTCGGCGAGGGCGAGGTGACCGGTGTGGTGGCGCTGTTCCTGATGCACGTCGCGGTCGCGGTGATCGCAGTGCCGACGTACTACAGGGTCATGCCACTGAGCTCGGTTCGGTGACCAGGCGCCAGTCGGCACCTGGGCCCCGCTGGTCGCGCTCACGCGCTCCGTGAACTCGGGAACCCGTACGTCCCTAACCTCCGACCGGCGCCTTGTTGCGAGGTGCCTCTGCCGCCTGCCGGTGCGCTCATCGCTGAAACGACTGGACCCGTACCGGCCGCTGACACTCGTCTCCGGCCCCTCGGCCACCAGCGACATCGAACTGGACCGGGGGGGAAGGCGTGCACGGGCCGCGTGTCCTGGACATCGTCGTGGTCGAGGACGCGTAGCGGCCCGCCGGCGGACAGTTCGAAGCCGAGAGGGCGACAGGAGGAGTCCACCGTCCTGTGGTCACTGGGCGGCGGCGCTCTTCAGCGCCGCCGCATCTGATGTGACCGCTCAGCTGTGTTCTTGAGTCGCTTGTGCAGCCACCGACCCAGTCAGCCGACTAGCCTGATCGTCCACAGCAGGTTGGTGCTCTGCTGCCACGTCCACTGCTTGGTCACGGACCCTGAGGCGACCATACCGCCGCCGTCGAGGACCAGTCCCGTACTGCGGTTGGCGATGGAGTACTGGCCTTGGCCTCGGTGGACGATCTGCCATTGCTGCGTGTTGCTGCCGTCCCAGGCCTTCTGCCGGGCCGGATCGCCGTTGCGAGTTGCGCCCCAGCCGTCGGCGACCATACCGTTCGTGCGGTTGACGAGCCTGTAGTAGCCGTTCCCGAGTTCGATCGCCTGCCACTGGAGATTGGCGTTGTCCATCGACTCCCACTGCTTCAGGGGCGAGCCGCTCGCGACATTGCCGCCGCTGTCCAGCACCAGGTGGTTCGTGACATTGGTCAGGCTGAAGTATTTGTCGGGCCTGAACGTCACCTTCAGCGAGGCGATGACGTCGTTGTTGCCGGTCACCCGGAGGTCGGGGGTGTTCGAGGTGAACGTCCAGGCGGTGCCGGTGAAGTTGTCGCCGGAGTAGCCCGTCACCTGGTAGCCGTCGGGCACCAGGAGGGAGGAGGTCATGGCAGGTCCCAGGCCTGCGGCGGACAGCTGGGAGGAGGTGTAACCGCCCAGCGGCAGGACGGCCCGGGCACCTTCGTAGTTGACGTTCTGGAATACCATCGCCGCGACCCTCACGGGCATGCCCTGCACCTCGACGCACACCACGGAGTCGATGGCGTTCGGCGCGGTGGCGGGGACGGTGACGTTGATCTGGTCGGTGACCGTGTACGGGAGCGAGACCGAGGGGTTGTTCAGCAGATAGACGCGGCTGATCGTGTTGTCGATCGCCGGGATCCGCAGCTGCCCGTTCGTGGGCCAGGTGAAGACGTGGGCGAAGAGCTTGCCGTTCTTCTTGGTGATCTTCCCCCAGGCGGGTTCGGTGGCGAACGGGCTGCCGCTGGTGCCGTGAATGCTGTCGCTGTACGTCGACATCCATGAGGCCAGGCCGTTCAGTACGGTTTGGGTTCCCGCGGTGACCGAGCCGTCGCCCTTGGGGCCGATGTTCAGCAGGTGGTTGCCGTCTCGGGAGACGACCGTCACGAGCTCTCGAACGATGTCCGTGACTGATCTGTAGGAGTTCTCCTTCGACGCGTTGTAACCCCAGGCGCCGTTCATGGTGGCGCACCGCTCCCACGGCCGGCCCATCGGCCCGCTGGGCATCTCGAACTCCGCGACCGCGTAGTCGCCGAGGCCGTGGTCCCGCTTGACCCGTTCGTTGACGATGAGGTTGGGCTTGCGGGCGATCAGCCAGTCGTAGAGGTCTTCGCCGTCCGATGTCAGCCACCAGTCCTCCAGTGTGGGGCTGGAGGGCTCGCCGAACCAGTCGCCGTCGAACCACAGCAGTGCCGGGTCGTAGCGGTCCAGCAGTTCCTGAAGCTGTGCCTTCATGTCGGCGATGTAGGCGGTGCGGGCGGCCTGCGACGACATCGTGGTGAGACCGCCCTCGTGACGGTCGGTCTGGGACGGGTGGTTCCAGTCGAGGATCGAGTAGTACAGGCAGAACTTGATGCCACGGCTCTCGCATTCCGTCTTGAGGTCCATGAGCAGGTCGGTCTGAATGCCGTTGTAGTCGCGCAGGTTGTACTGCTTGGTACCCGTGGTGTCGGTGAAGCCCGCCACGTCGGAGTTCCACATCGCGTAGCCCTCGTGGTGCTTGGCGGTGATCACGAGGTACTTCATGCCGGCGTTCTTGGCCAGTTCGGCGATGGTGGCGGCGTTGAACTGGTTCGGGTTGAAGTTCTTGGTGACCTGGGTCTGGTAGTCCGCCTTGCTCCACTGCTGGTTGTCGAACGCCCACTCGCCCTGGCCGAGGTACGAGTACGACCCGAAGTGGATGAACATCCCGAACCTGGCCTGGTACCACCAGTCCATCTTCGAGGGGACGGTGTACGCCTCGGCGGTGGAGGGCCACAGGGCCTGGGGCAGCCCGAAGGCCGCCACTCCTCCGGCAAGGGCGGCGGCCTTCATCAGAGAGCGTCTGCTGAGGGAGGCAGAGGACATGGTGCGGCTCCATGGGTCAAGGGGGGATGACAGGGCGTCAGGAGCGGAACGCCGACATGACGGCTGTGCTTCGCGTCGCCCTAAGGAAGACATCGGATGGATTTATAGGAGCCCAAAGGCGGCCGCGTCTATAGCTGAGACGAGATTCAACCAAACCAGCACATTGGACAGGCGATTTCTAGAGGCCCGCCGAGCCTGGAAAGGCCACCCTCCATCCTCAGGAACCTCCACACATCGGATCTCTTGAGTTGCACTCTTCCCGATCCGAGCCAGAGTCCAGGCTGAACGGCTCAGTCGAGCGGCGGACCCCCTGAAGCGCCCTCGGTGTGGACTGTCCAGGGTGGCGTGGCGATGCCCCCCACGAGCTCCTGGGCGTGCGTGACGGGGGTGGCCACGTCGTGGACACCCCCGACGACGAGCGTAGGGGCGGAGATACGCCTCAAGTCCCCGCGTATGTCGAACATGGCCCGGGCGTCGCAGCACGCCGCGTACCCCACCGGGTCGGCGTCGGCCAGGTCGCGGAGCAGCCTGCGGCCGAAGGGGGTGTCGGCGGTGGCCGGGGTGGCGAACCAGCGGGCCGGACTGGTCGCCAGCAAGGGGCCGGTTCCCCCGGACCTCACAAGGGCCGCGCGCTCATGCCAGGGCCCCCGGTGCCGAAGTGCGCGGAGGAGCAGACCATGGCCAACGACGCGACCCGTTCGGGCCGATGGACCGCCAGGTGCGCTCCAATGGCGCCGCCCAGGGAGATGCCCGCGTAGTGGAACCGGTCCCAGCCGTGGTGGTCGGCGACGGCAAGGACCAGCGAGGCGAGGTCGTCCATCCTCGTTCGGCCGGGTCCGGGGTCGCGCAGGAGACTGGTCCTGGAGCCGCCGTGTCCGGGCAGGTCGAAACGCAGTACTCGGAAACCGCGGGTCAGGAAGGGCGGCTGGGGTTCCCAGAGCGCCTTGGAGGTGCCCGGAGACGGGCCCAGGATCAGCCGCGGCGCATCGGGCGGGCCGATGATGTGACGGTGCAGCACGACGGCTCCTGACAGCTCAGCGTTCGAGGACGAGCGCGAGGCCCTGGCCGACGCCGATGCAGAGAGTGGCCACGCCGACGCCGCTGCCTCGACGGGCGAGTTGGTGGGCGACGGTACCGGCGAGGCGGGCGCCGGACGCACCATGGGGGTCCCCCCGCTCGAGCGAAGCCGAGAGTGGGGGAGGGTGGCCGAGGGCGATCGCGTCGCCCTGAGGGTCGAGGATCGTGGGGTCGAACTCGGGCCACTCGGCGAGGCAACCCAGGACCTGGGCGGCGAACGCCTTGTTCAGCTCCAGGACGGACAGGTCGTCGAATCCCTTGCCGGCCTTGGTGAGTGCACGGCTTACCGCCTCGACAGGGGCTAGACCGAAGTAGTGCGGGTCGAGGGCGGAGACTCCGGTGGCGAAGACGCGGGCGAGGGTTCACGGCCGGTGGCCTTCAGGCCTTCCTCGTCCGAGAGGAGAAGGGCGGCCGCGCCATCGTTGAGGGGCGAGGCGTTCCCGGCTGTCACCGTGCCCTGCTCTGGACGGAAGGACGGCCTGAGCTTCGCCATGGCGGCGAGGGAGGTGTCCGGTCGTACGCTTTCATCGGCGGCGAAGGTGATCGGGCCGCCCTCGCGTTGCGGAATCGACACGGGTGCGAGTTCGGCGTCGAAGGGCTGGCCCTCCCCACGGAGCTCATGGTCAGCGAACTGGCGACGAACGCGATCCATGCGAGGTTTCCGACGGCAGTAGCACCGCCCCGCACCCCGCGCCGTACCCGGACCTTCGA
This sequence comes from Streptomyces sp. NPDC006365, assembly GCF_042870755.1. NCBI lineage: Bacteria > Bacillati > Actinomycetota > Actinomycetes > Kitasatosporales > Streptomycetaceae > Streptomyces > Streptomyces sp. NPDC006365. The sequence goes on along the minus strand of NZ_JBIAHS010000013.1, from coordinate 167,726 downwards.
CGAGGGCGGCCGCGGCCTGCTCCTGGTCGCCCGGCTCGCGCGGAGCTGGGGCACCCGGCACACCCGCGAGGGAAAGGTCATGCGGGCGGAACAGCCGCTGCCGGCGATCGGCAGCGGAAAGCCCCCGGACGCGTGAGCCGCCTGCCGCCCCGCTGCTGGTTGTGACGTGTCAGCGGCTCTTCTGTGATGCGTCATCGGGCGTCGTCGGCCCGGGGGTGTGAGGATCGACGACCATGACCAGCAGCGAGACGACCATGACCAGCAGCGTGCACGAGCCCAGGGGCATCGGCCTGGCCTGGGACGACGATCGGGACTTCGCCGATGCGGACCGGGGGTTCATCGCCCGACTGGAGCCAGGCGTGGTGCGGGCCGCGGACGGCCGGGTCGTGTGGGACGCGGACGCGTACGGCTTCCTGGACGGGGAGTGTCCGCCGACCGCGCATCCCTCGCTGTGGCGGCAGAGCGGGCTCGTGGCGCGGCAGGGGCTGTACGAGGTGGTGCCGGGGATCTACCAGGTGCGCGGCCTTGACCTGTCGAACGTGACCTTTGTGGAGGGCGAGCGCGGTGTCGTCGTCATCGACCCGCTGATCAGCGCCGAGGTGGCCGCTGCCGCCCTCGCCCTGTACCGGGAGCACCGCGGCGAGCGGCCCGTGACGGGTGTGATCTACACCCACTCGCATGTCGACCACTTCGGCGGTGTCCGCGGCGTCGTCGATCCGGCCGAGGTCGCGGCCGGGCGGGTACCGGTCATCGCCCCGGCCGGGTTCCTGGAGCACGCCGCCAGCGAGAACGTCTTCACGGGTACGGCGATGGCCCGCAGGTCGGGTTACATGTTCGGGGCCGCGCTGTCGAAGGGGCCGGCCGGGCAGATCGGCTGCGGGCTCGGGCAGACGACGTCGACCGGCAGCGTCGGCCTGATCGCGCCGACGGTCGACATCACCCGCACCGGGCAGGTGGAGACCGTCGACGGGGTACGGATGGTCTTCCAGCTCACGCCGGGCACGGAGGCTCCGGCCGAGATGAACTTCCACTTCCCCGATCTGGGGGTGCTGTGCGTCGCGGAGAACGCCTGCCACACGCTGCACAACGTGCTCACCCTGCGCGGGGCGCTGGTGCGGGACCCCAGCGCCTGGGCGCGGTATCTGACCGACACGATACGGCTGTTCGCCGACGACACCCACGTCGTCTTCGCCTCCCACCACTGGCCCACCTGGGGCCAGGAGCGCGCGATCCGCTTCCTGGAGGAGCAGCGCGACGCCTACGCCTATCTGCACGACCAGTCGGTCCGGCTGATCAACGCTGGGTACACCGGTGCCGAGATCGCCGAGGAGCTTACCTTCCCGCCCGCGCTCGCCAGTGCGTGGCACGCGCGCGGCTACTACGGCACGCTCAGCCACAACGCCAAGGCCGTCTACCAGCGCTACATGGGCTGGTTCGACGGCAACCCGGCCCACCTGTGGCAGCACCCGCCCACCGAAGCCGCCGTCCGGTACGTGCAGTTCATGGGCGGACCCGACGCGGTGGTCGCCAAGGCGTGCGCGTCGTACGAGGCCGGGGACCTGAGGTGGGTCGCGGAAGTGCTCAGCCACGTCCTGTTCGCCGAGCCCGAACACCGCGAGGCTCGCGCCTTGCAGGCGGACACCTTCGAGCGGCTCGGCCACGGCTCCGAGTCCGGGCCACCAGCCACAGATCGACCACTACCTCTACGGAGCCGTCGCCGCCGTGAGCCAGGTACTCCCAGGGATGCTGGAGCGAGGCAGCGGCGATCCCGGTCGGCGGACGCGTCCGAGGTGTGGAGAAGGCACCCGTGGCCGGAGCGGCGGTGACGCTGATCTCTCTGGAAGGACGTCCGCTGGGCCGCTCCGTCACCCAAGCCGACGGCTCATACGGCATGGAGGCGCCCAGCGCCGGATCGTACGTGCTCATCGCCTCCGCGGACGGCTACCAGCCGCAGGCCACGACGGTGGTCGTGGCCGATGAGCCGGTGGCCTACGACATCCTGCTCAGCGGCACCAGCGGACGGAGCGGTGTGGTGCGCTCCGCGGACACCGGGGACCCGATCGCCGCTGCCGCGGTCATCGTGACGGACGTCCGCGGGCATGTCCTGGCCAACGAACAGACCAACGCCTTCGGCGAGTTCGGCCTCGTGGGCCTGGTGCCGGGAACGGTCACCCTCGCGGTCACCTCCCCCAAGCACCGGCCGCTCGCCCAGCCCGTCGACATCGGCGCCGGCGGCACACACATAGAGGTCGAACTGCTTCCCGGGGCCCACCTGCGCGGTACCGTGCGCGGCGGTGGCGTCCCGCTCAGCGACGCGCGCGTCACACTGGTCGACTCTGCCGGCAACGTGGTCGCCACCACGACGACCGGCATCGACGGGGCGTACGCCTTCTCCGACCTGGACAGCGACTCATACATCGTCACCGCCACGGGTTACCCGCCTCGGGCGGCCGAGGTCGCCGTCTCCGGCGGCGGCGTCGACGGCCTCGACGGCCTCGACGGCGTCGACATCGAACTCGCCCACACCAGCGAGTAGTCCAAAAGCCCGGCCCGCGGACGGTTTCCCAGCGCGGGAGGCTCGTCGTCCGTTGAACCCCAGCGCGTCGCCGTCGCCTCGAAATCGGCGAAGGGCCTTCCATCTGGTGGCCTGCGCCGCCTCCACGACCCGGACCCAGCCTTACCCACGAACAGGAACGACTCGCTGGACACTGACTGTCACCCGACTGCACGCGCTCGGCTCACGCTCACGATGCGCAGTCGGGCGGACGTGGCCCTTCAGTCCTTCCTCCCTGGTTCCGCCGAGGCGGAGCACGCCTGACCGGCACGGAGCATGGCTTTGTAGAGGGCGCGGGGCTCGGGCGAGTCGGGCAGGGGGCCGCGGGCGGGGGCCTCGAAGGACTGGAGCATCAGGGCGACGACGCGTTTCCAGGCGTCGGGAGCGGAGTCGCCGGTGGCGTTGACGACGCCGGCAGTGGCCATGTGCACCAGCACCAGGTCCTCGGGGCTGAAGTCCTCACGCAGACGTCCGGCGGCCTTGGCGCGGCCGATGAGCTGGACGACGCCCTCGTACGCCTGCTCTCGGCGCTCCTCCAGAGCCTTGGCTCTGGAGAAGGTCATGTTCAGCACGTCGGCGAAGCCGTAATCGGCGGCCTGCATCGCGCAGCCGGTTTCGATGAACCCCGCGAGACCGCGCCAGGGATCGGGGTCATCGAGGGCGACGCCGACCGCGTCGACGTAGGCGTCCATACGGTCGGCGAAGACCGCGGCGACCAGTTCCTCCTTTGTCGGGAACCGGCGGAACAGGGTGGCGATGCCCACCCCCGCCTCGCGGGCCACGGAAGCCATGGAGGCATGCAGGCCGTCACGCCTGAACACCGTGCGCGCGGCGGCGACGATCCGCGCGCGGTTGCGCTCGGCATCGCTGCGCAGAGGCTGTGCGGCAGGGTCATCGCTGGATCGGGCGCCAAGGTTCATGACACTCAGTCTACCGAATCGGAATGCCCCATCCAGTTTCAGTGCTATCGTAGACACCGCAGAACCGGACAGGCCTTTCCGGATTCCCGAATCGGATACCCCTTTCCGAATCGAGCGAACCGATGCCAAGGAGTTGATGATCAGTGCGCGCTGTGACACTGGCGCAGGTACCCGGCAGCCCCGAGGTGACCGAGGTGGCGGTGCCCCGCCCGGAGGCCGGTGAGGTGCTGGTGAAGGTGGCCGCCTCCTCGGTGAACGGGTTCGACCTGGGCACGGCGGCCGGATACCTGCGGGGCAAAATGGAGCACCGCTTCCCGCTGATCCCCGGCAAGGACTTCGCCGGCACCGTCGAGGCGGTCGGTGAGGGTGTCGAGGGTTTCGCGGTCGGCGACGACGTGTTCGGCGTAGTCACCAAGGCGTACCTGGGCACCGGTTCGATGGCGCAGTACGTCGCCGTTCCCGCTGCCATCGGCATCACCCACCGGCCCGACGGGGTCTTGGTGCGTGACGCCGGCGCGCTCGGGCTGGCGGGCACCGCCGCCTTCGACGGTCTCGCCCTGCTCGGCCCGCTGGAGGGCAGGACGGTGCTGATCTGCGGTGCCACCGGCGGCGTGGGGGCCATCGCCGTACAGCTGGCCGCGGCCCGGGGCGCGAGGGTGATCGCCACGGCCAAGCCGGGTTCCGAGAGCGGCTTCGTCTCGGCGCTGACCGACGCCGAGGTGACCGTCATCGACTACCTCCAGGACGTGACCGCGCAGGTCCGGGCGATCGCCCCTGACGGCGTGGACGCGGTGCTGCACCTCGCTGGCGACCTGGCCGAGCTCACCGCGCTCACCCGCGACGGCGGCGCCATCGCCTCCGCCCTCGCCGTCCCCGAGGCCTCGGAGGACCGCAAGCTGCAGACCGCCATGATCCAGTCCAACCCGACCGCCGACACCCTGTCCACCCTCGCCGGGCAGGTCGCCTCCGGCGCCCTCACGGTGCCGGTGAACTCCGAGTTCGACCTCGAGCGTGCCCCCGAGGCGTTCACCTCGTTCGGCGCCGGCACCGTCGGCAAGATCGCCATCACCGTCGCCTGACCAGTCCATATCCCAGACGCTTCCCCCACAACACGAAAGGACTTCACCATGCCCAGCATCGCCATCGTCGGAGCCGGCCCCGGCATGGGCCTCGCCATCGCCCGCACCTTCGGCTCGCGCGGCTACGACGTCGCTCTCATCGCCCGCAACCGCGCCAAGCTCGACGACCTCGTCGGCCGACTCACCGCCGAGGGCATCACCGCCGCGGCATTCCCGGCGGACGTGCTCGACCACGACGCGCTGACCCAGGCCCTCAAGGACGCCGCCACCCGCTTCGGCGGCATCGACGTCCTGGAGCACTCCCCCGCTCCCAGCATCGGCTCCATGAACCTCACCTCCCCGTCCCAGACCAGCCCCTCCGATGTGCAGGGATGGATCGACTTCCTGCTCTACAGCGCCATCACCGCCACCCAGGCCGTCCTGCCCGCGATGCGTGAGTCCGGCGCGGGCACCCTGCTCTTCACCAACGGCGCCGGCTCGGTCGACCCCATCCCGATGCTCGGCAACGTCAACGCCGCCCAGGCGGCGCTGCGCAACTGGGTGCTCAACCTGCACAAGGAGCTGGCCGGCACCGGTATCCAGGCCGCGCACGTCGCCATCGGCGTGTGGATCGGCGCGGGCGGCCCTCCCGGAACCCCGACCGCCGAGGCCGAGGACATCGCCCCTCTCTACTGGGACCTGCACACCCAGCGCGACGAAGCCGAGCGCGTCTTCACCGTCTGACGCCTCCCAGCTCTCCCCCGTTGAATCTTTGTTGAACCTTGATCCGCTCCATCCTCATCCGCCGCGGCGATCCCCGCCGCGGCGCGACCGAAGAAGAAGGTCTCCGCTCCGATGAACGTGTTCCTGTGGATTCTGCAGGGCGTCCTCGCCGCGTTGTTCGTGGCCGCCGGCGTCACCAAGTCCACCCAGCCCCGCGAAAAGCTCATGTCCCAGCTGCCGTGGGTCAGTGACGTCTCGACCCCCGTGGTGCGTCTGATCGGCGTCGCCGAACTCGCCGGCGGCCTCGGGCTGATCCTGCCAGGTGCTTTCGACATCGCCACGGTGCTCACCCCGCTGGCCGCCACCGGCCTGGCTGTGATCATGGTCCTGGCCATGGGCCTCCACGCCCGCCGCAAGGAGCCGCAGGCCATCGGGTTCAACGCGATCCTGCTCATCGTCGCCGCGGTCATCATGTGGGGCCGTTTCGGGCCCCACTCCTTCTGACCACCCGGTCCCCCGCACCTTCACAGCGGCCCGGCCCGCGACCACGCCGGCCGGGCCGCTCCCTCCCAACCCCTGTCCGCCAATCGGAGACGACCGTGGAACTGGGCATCATCTCCCTGTCCGACCTGCAGACCGACCCCACAACAGGAAAACTGCACGACCCGGGGCGCCGCACCCGCGAGATCGTCTCCTACGCCATCGCCGCCGACCAGGCCGGCCTGGACGTCTTCGGTCTCGGCGAGCACCACAGCTGGGACTTCGCAGTCGCCAACCCCGCCGTGCCGCTGGCCGCGATCGCCCAGGCCACCGCCCGTATCCGGCTGGCCAGTGCCGTGTCGGTGCTGTCCACCGCCGATCCGGTCCGGCTGCACCAGGACTTCGCCTCCCTCGACCTGATCAGCGACGGCCGCACCGAGATCATCGCGGGGCGCAGTGCGTTCGTCGAGGCGTTCCGCCTGTTCGGCGTGGACCTCGAGGACTACGACGACGTGTTCGCGGAGAGGCTGCGGCTGCTGCTCGCCATCCGTGAGAACCCCGAACACGTCACCTGGCGCGGACGGTTCCGCCCGGCCATGGACGGCCTGTCCGTCCAGCCCCCGCCCCAGCAGCCGCAGTTGCCGCTGTGGCTCGGCGTGGGCGGCACCCCCTCCAGCGCGGAACGCGCCGGACGCCTCGGCCTGCCCATGGTGCTCGGCCTCATCGGCGGGGACATCCGAAGTGTCCGCCCCCTCGTCGAGCACTACCGCGCGGTCGGCACAGCGGCCGGCCACCCCGCCGACCGGCTGCGGCTCGGCAGATCCGGCCACTTCTACGTCGGCCGCACCTCCCAGGGCGCACGCGACGACGTCTTCCCCTTCTACAAGGAATACGTCCGCCCCAAGCCGCCCACCGGACGCGGCTTTCACATCGGACGCGCCGAGTTCGACGCCGCGGCGGTACCGTTCGGCGCGCTGATGGTCGGCAGTCCCCAGGAGATCATCGACAAGATCCTCGCCGAACGCGAAGTGCTCGGCATCGACCGCTACATCGGACAGGTCGATTTCGGCGGTATGCCCGCCGGGATGGTCCACGACTCGATCGAGCTTCTCGCCACCGAGATCGCCCCCGTCATCCGCAGGGAACTCGCCCCACCGGCCGGACCGGCCGCAGCCTGACGAACTACTGAACCGTCGTCGCGGACGTCGGCGGCCACGATCTTGCGACATGCGCATCCTCTTTGAAACGACGATCGTCCTGCTGAAGCACCCGACCCGACGTCAGGCGTCCCAGGATCCTCGCCACGACCGTGATCGACGATCGACCTGAAAACCTCGACGAGGGTGGCGGCGTGGGGATTGGCCAACGCCCGGTCGACGTAGGACAACCCGGTTGCTCAACTCCTTCTGCGGGGTCTCAGCAGACGCAGGACGCTGATGTAGACCCGGTGCAGCGGAGTTCGTCGGCCTGACCCGGGTCGTCTTCACCGGCGGTCGTAACACAGTGGACGAAGACGCGGCCCGCGTCGAGGCAACGCAGTGCGTGGTGCTGTTGACCCGGATGGACGGGTCGTCGACTCCTGTGGACGCCAAGGCGCTGAGCGAGGTACTGCTCGCCGAGTACGACGAGTTACTTGCCCGCCACACCCCCGTTTTTGTTCCACTCCGGCCGTTACCCCCTGCTCAGCTCCAGCGGAGTCCCCCCGCTTCGGCTGACCGGACTGTGGCTGAGGGCCTCGGGTGCCGCTGGTCCGGCGACTGCACCACCGACACCAACATCAACCTCCAGATGGCCGGGCGGTCGTCACCGGCATGCCCCGAACTGTCGAATGTCGAAGGTCGCCGCAGCACTGGGCTGCGACATCGATGCCCCCGCCACGCGCGCCGAGCTGTGGTTCGCACTGCAACCTGACGACCGGTCCTGAGGCAGGATCGGGGCCGCGGTGCCGGCCGAGATGCCGAAGCCGGCCGGGGCTGCGCGAGACCGTCGCGCCGACGCATCGTGACCCACTCGAATCAGCGGGGCGCTGAGAGCCGCTACCGGTTGCCCCGGGAGGCGGCCGATCCCCGTACTCGACTCGAGCCGGGATGGTCCGCGAGATCGCCGCCCGCACCTGTCTGGACCCGGACGGGCTACGCGGCGTTCCCGCCGGGGCCGCGCTCCCACACCGCATCACACACGCCGCGCCCAGGTCGAACTCGGCGGTTTCGGTGGTCACGGATGTGTCGGCAGCCTGAGATTCTGCGCCGTGGCGTCAGGGTTCGCGTTCGTCTGGAGCACGTTCATGATCCTGTGCTCGAACAACCAACCGGCGTCCGTCCGGACAAGTCGATCATCCCAGCGGTGAGTGATGACATAGAGCCCATCCCGTGCCAGTTCACGCGGGACCTGGCGGAACACCAGGATGTACGACATCTGGGTCGCCTTGTCACCCTCGATGGTGATGACGTTGTCGGTGGTGGCATGCACGGTAGAGAAGAGATGTCCCGTCATTCCGAAGCCAATGTCGATAGGCTCTCCATGCGCCTGGGCGTCAAAGAAGGCTGCGATGGCCGCTCTGCCCTCGTGGCGCGGGCCCGCCTCGAGTACGCCGTTCTCGGTGAAGGCCGCGGCACAATCGGCGCCGCGCAACTGGTCGACCATGTGATTGAAGCGTGCGGTAAGGCCACGGATGGCCAACTCGTCAGCGACCCTGTCGGGCACGTGGATCCTCCTTGATCGCTCCGTGCAGCACGGAGTTGTGAGCTTGATGGCGTCCGGTCCGGGCGTGGACGGGAGGTGTCGACGCCCGGACGTTGCGAAATCGGGCCGGCGCGATGGATGTCCGCCCCACTAGGGACATCGCCGCCAGTCCCTGGGCTGCGGTGGAGCGCGGTCTGTCGCCCCGCGCTCCGCCGAGCTTCCTGGGTCCGGTTCACTCAGACTGCTGGGGTCACCGGGCGCAGTACGAAGTCGTGGGTCACGGTGTGGTAGGGCGCATCCAGGCCGCGCGCCTTGAAGTCGGCCGGGTCGTCATGGAGCTGTGTGACGTGCACGCTGGACTCGGGCGTCGTGCGGGGTTCGAGGGTCTTGTAGACGATCGGGTCGCTTTCGAAGTAGGACTGCGTGGTCAGCGTGTGGAAGCCGGCGGCGGTGACGATCGTGTGGATGTGCAGCGGGCGGATGTCGACCCGGTCCAGTGTCTTGATGAGCCTGCCCAGAGGGCCGTCCTCGGCGATGCCCATGACCTCGATGCCGGGCATGACCGTCCGGTACTCGAAGCGACCCTCGTCGTCCGTGAGCAGCTTTCCGCGCAGGTTGAACGGGGGCAGGCTCTCGTCAAGGTCTATGACCAGAGGCCGGATCATCTCCGCAGTCAAGTTCGAGTAGTCGCCCTTGGCGTTGGTCATCCAGATGTCGAGCTCCGCGCCCGCGATCGGCTCGCCGCTCGTGGAGCGCACCTGTCCCGAGACGAAGAGCACCTCGCCGGGTTCGTCGGGGCGCATGGGCAGCGCGTACGGGCGTTCCAGGACCGGCGCCCCGGGCACATAGGCCGGCCCCCTGCCGACCCAGGGGCTCGCACCGTCCTTCTCCGGATTCGCATACGCGGCGCCCAGGTTGGCCTCCAGTACCGGATGCATGAAGAACTGGTAGGTCGTCATGGGTATTTCGCCGGCTTCGGCGAGTTCCAGGGCCCATGCGATGGCTCGCTGGAACTCCTGCTCGGTCACTCCGTGCTTGATGATCAGATCCGCGATCGTCAACTGGAGGTCGTCGAAGACGACCTGGAGCCTGGTGCTTTCCGACGTGCTCATCAAAGTCCCCTGCCGGTGGTGGGCGTTGGGCCGCGACGGCCCCCGGAACCCCCAATTGGATTGGGTGCTCCAGTTGAGGTTACATCAACTGGAAAAGGCTATCCACTACTCAGTTGAAGTCACGGAGTCCGGCAGGTCGTGACGGTTCTTGATCGTTGCGGTACGACGGCGTCATGCGGTACGCGCATGGGGGCGGGCCGACACCCAGGGAGCAGGAGAAGCGGGAGCGGGTGCGCCTGGAGGCGGCCGAGCGGTTCGCACGCGGTGAGAAGACCGAGGCCGTCGCGAGGGATCTGCGGGTGACGGCTCGGTCGGTGCGGCGCTGGCGTCGGGCGTGGGAGCAGGGCAGCGCGGACGCGTTGCGCTCGAAGGGGCCGGCGTCGGTGGAGCGGCTATCCTGGCGCACACCCATCAGGACCAGGACGCAGGAGTGTGCCTTCCCGAGCCGGACCTCGGGGTGCACGCCGTCGGCCCACACGTACACGTAGTCGGTGTCCGGCAGGTCGCGGCGCTGGAAGGCGGCGTGGTCGTCCTGCCACTGCTTCGTTAGCCGGGTCACGGTTGCGGGCGACAGGCAAAAGAGCGGCAGACGAGTCAGGCTATACGCCGGGTTCTGTGCACAGGAGGAGGCCCGCTCGTTGGCTTGTCAACACGCAGCTGCAGCACATCGCCTAGCGGCGCTCGTTCGCCACACGCTCACAAGGACAGAAGAACCCCGCGCCTGGTACCAGGCGCGGGGTTCTTCGTCGTCGTAGGATGCGCAGCTCCGCTCCGGGAACAGATCGCCTGCGATCACGGTCACAGGCGACGTCTTCCGCACCGTCGAGCGCGAGTGCCCCGCCCCCCGCGCGCGAGATGCAGGGGCAGGGCACTCGTTCACGTCAGGTCAAGAACCGGCAAGTTGGCGAAGCACGTAGTGAGACATGCTTCGATTGCCGTTCTTAACGCTATTCACCGCCGCCGTTTGACCTCACTCTCGACCAACCACACAAAACGCCTGGCCAGAGGCGTGCCGAGGGATACAAAGAGGCACTGACTCGCAGTTGGTGAAGCACCTCAGTTCACATGCTTCGGCTGCGGTACTCGGGATCGCCACCTCCCCTGAAATCCGACGTTGCGATCGCCCCGGGGTCCGAGCCGGGCTTCCGCGCTTGGCACCGGCTTCGTCGGTCATGGGTGGGCATGGCAGCGCTGCTGCGGGCAGGCGAAGACCAGTCGTCCTGAGCGAAACCGACGCGTTCGGCTGACGAGTCGAGAGCGGCTCGTACTTGAGGAAGGAGGCTGTCGGTCCAAAACTGACGATCACCATTGACACCTGGGTCTCCGATCACTAAGGAGATCCACATGCCGAAGTGAGCCGGCGGTGGCCCGGAAGGGTGCTTCGCTCAGGCGTCGGCGCCAGGACTGTCCAGTCGTTGCGGGGTGGCTGCCGCAACCTGCTCTTCTATCCGGTGCGCCGCGGACTTCAGGTCGTCGAGGTGGCGGCGTGCCACCTCCTGCGCGGGCATGACCGTCCTGCGCCAGGTCACGTTGACGCACCCCAGCACCTCCCCGTGCACCCGGATCGGCAGGGCGATCGAATTGCGACCGTCGAAGTCGTACTCCGGTGCGCGCACGCTGTATCCGCGTGACCGAGTGGTCGCCAGCAGCCGGCTCAGCCACTTCGAGTCGTGGGCGTAGGCGTTACCGGGGGCGTCGTGTTCGCGAAGACGTCGCAGGACCGCCTCGCGCTCCCGCTCGGGGCAGAAGGCGATGTAAGCCCGGCCCGAGGCGCCGAGCAGCATGTGCGAGCGGAAGCCGATGGGGGCGACGGGGACGACCTCGTCGAAGTAGGCCCTCGGGCTGTTCGTGTCGATGGTCTCCATGTAGTCCAGGCGCGGCACGGTGAGCACGGAGGGCCACATGACGCGTTCGCACAGCTCTTCCAGGACCTGCGTCGCCAGCTCGCCGAGCCACTCGGTGTCGTCGTACGGGACGCGCTGCGGCCTGAGGCTCGCGAGGAAGGCTCCGTCGGCGAGCCGTTGCCACACCAGTCCCTGCTGATTGCAGGTGTGAAGGATCCGGAGGAGTGTGGCTTTGGGGATGCCGGTGACCTGGTACAGGTCGTGCAGACTGGCGGCACGCATCTCCTGAAGGGTCCGCAGCACGTGCAGGCCGCGTTCCAGAGAGCTGATCGTCTTCACTTGGTAGTTCCGCATGGGACCTGCTCTCACCTGCGAAGATGCGGCGGGCGGAACCAGGCTGGAATCCGCACAGCGAGCGTGGTCGGCACGGCGGTGGGCGAGCGGCCCTCGTCGACGTTCGTCGCACCCCATGCCGACACACGCCCGTGGACCAACAGGAGGCGGGGTGTGAGGACGAGCGACACGACCCCGGACAAGGACGCCGGGGCATCCCAACCGTCTCGGCATCACCTCTCCACGGCCGAGGACGACGGGATGTCGAGCGCCCTGGCCGGTACGCCGGGTGAGCGGACGTCTCCACAGTGCGACGACGTGGTTCTTGGCCTGGTGCGGGCCACGGGTGAAGCCGTTTTCACGGTCGACGCGGCCTGGCGGATCACCTTCGCCAACGACTCCGCCGAGCGACTTCTCGGCCCCGGTCGACTGTTCGGCGACGACCTGTGGGAGATGCCCGCGGCTCGCGTACCCGGCCTGGAGGTTCAGTGCCGCCGTGCCTCCGTCGGGGGGAAGACGGTCGAGTTCGACCTCCGATGGCCCGGTGACCGAGGCCTTCGGAGGGTGCGCGTGATCCCGGTCCGGGATCGCGGTCAGATCATCTCCCTCTCCGAGGCCACCGAGCCGAGGCAGACGGAAGTCGGGCAGAACGCCCGGACGCAGTCCCCCGATCGGTTGGCGAGCCGGATGAGCGAGTAGACCATGGCAGGCGTTAGGTAATGCCGGCCGCAGACATCGCTGTCGCCGAAGAGTTGGCGGCGTGCGCCCAGCCGGAGACGAGCCGCGGCAGCTTCCCCTTCGGCGGCGCCACCGCCCCGCTCTGCCCTCCGGCCAGGGCGCCTGTCAAACGGGGCCGGAGGGCGATTGCCTGTCGCGGTAGGCGCGTGGACCCGTTCCGTAGTGGTTCTTGAACGCCCTGGTGAAGTGGGAAGCGTCTTTGAAACCGAGACCGAAGGCGATGTCGGTGATCGTCCGCCCCGCATGCCGAGGGTCCGTGAGGAGCCGCGCGGCGCGTTCGAGCCGCCGCTCCTGGATCGACCGGGAAGGTGAAGTGCCCTCGGCACGGAAGAGCACCTGCAGATACCGGATGGACACACCAAGGGCCTCGGCGACCATGGCGGGCGAAAGCTGCGGGTCCGCGATGTGCTCCGCGATGTACTGACGGGCCCGCAACCACTGTGCCGATCGAGGGAGCGCCGAGCCGTCACCAGAGGCGGGCCCCTTGGGCAGAGCAGCACCCAGGAGCTCCAGAACATTGATGCCGACCTGCTGGACGACATCGGGCGCCAGTTCGGCCGCGTGCCTGGCCAGCGAGCGGAGGTAGGGCGAGAGCAGGGCGCCTACGCCGTGATCGCCTCGAACGACGGTCGCCGTCACGTCCTGCGGCAGCCGACAGTATGCGGTGAACAATGTCCGGGGGATCCTCAGCGATACCAGCCCGAATCGGTCGGGGCCCGTGATCCGGCACGGACGGGCGCTGTCGTAGAGGGTGAATTCTCCCGGCCGCAGGACCGCGTCGCGCTCGTCCTGGGTCACGATGACCGACCCACGGACGGCCAGGTTGACGAGGAAGTCGTCCTGTGGCGACCGGCGTATCAGTGATGGCGTCCTGAACACGGTGTGCGGATCGGCCTCGACCGTGGCCACCTGCATGCCGGCGATCGCGTGAGTGCTGACCGTCCCCTGGAAGCCCTCGGTGCGGCGCCGCGGCGCGGTGACGTCGTAAGGGACGAACGCCTCGCTGACCACCTGGCGCCAGTACGACAGCTGTGAGGGGTCATCGACCGTCGCTGTGGAGAATTCCAGACTCATGCGGTCACCTCGCTGCCGACCCTGCACGGACAAAGGAGACCCGTGTGCGCGCAGAGTCAACAATCCCGTGCGGCGGGAGTCAAGACCTGGCCATACGTCTCCATCTACGTTCGGCGTGGGGCCAGGAACCGGCGCCCGCCGGCGGCAGCCGCACCGGAATCGGTTGTTGCGAAATCCCCTCCTTCCCCGCCTTCAGAAAAGAGGACAGATGACCACGTCCGAAGAGATCATGAAGCAGCACGTCGCAACAGAGTCACGGGTTGACCTCATGCGGGACAAGTACGCACTCGAAGAGGGCTATATCAGCGACGACAGCACTCCGTGGGTGCCGTTCGCCCCCAACGTCTTCATCAAGCACCTCACCTTTGACGTCCGGACCAGCAGTGCCGCGAACGTGCTGTGGGTGCAGGAGGGCGGTGTGCTCGGCCGCCACCGCCACCGCGGCCCGGTCTCCGGTTACGTACTGGAAGGCAGCTGGCGCTACATGGAATACGACTGGGTCGCGCGGCCGGGCGACTTCGTCCGCGAGAGCCCGGGGCGGAGCCACACGCTCTACTCCGAACGTGGCATGAAGACGATGTTCTGGCTCAACGGGCCGCTGGAATTCCTCGACGAAGAGGACCGCGTGCTCGAAACGGTCGATGTCTTCTGGTTCATCGATCATTACGAGAGCCACTGCAAGGCGAACGGAATAAAGATCAACGAGAGGCTTTATCTGTAACGTCGGCCCTTCACGGTGAGCGGCCCACCGGGGCGGAAGTCATGGTCGGCTCTGCGATGTCCTCGACGACGACAGCCGCACCGGGGACGGTCCGACGGGCTCCGCCACCGGGCCGGCCGGGGCACCGCCACGGCGACCAGCATCTGCATCCTCTGGGCAATCCCCACGGGGAGACCAACCAGGACTCATCCGTTTCTCATAGGCTCCACGGCCTGCGCCCCGGCCTCGATCCCGCCACAGCGGCGACGCAGCGGCAGCCGCCTCCCGTCTCCGTGGGCTGTCCGCGGACCCCGCCTCCCGGCAGGCGGCGTCGATCAGTCCGGGAGGCTGCGGACCAGCCGTGGCGGCGGCCTCGATCTTTGTTGCGGCCACGGCCGTACACGTGACAGAACAACCGGTCCGGGCTCGTCACCGCGTCCGGGCGTAGCCACGCGGATATCCACCGCCAGCATCAACCGGCCGTCAACAGCACGAGGAAGGGTGAGCCCGGCCAGCGCGGTCCGCAACAGCTGCACGTCGATCCGACCCTGATTCACCGCGTCGTACATCGCACCGTGCCCGCGCCGGTGTTCCGGCGCCAAACTCAACCCCACCAACGATTTCACCGGCCCGTCAGTACACAACAGCGCATCCGTCAACTCGAACAACGCATCCCCCGAGCGGTCAGACAGCGGTGCAACTCCCGCCGGAAACCCGCCAGTTCCCCGGCCGCGTCCACCGGACACACGTCATGCACGCTGTTCAACGAGACAGCCCTTGGTATTGATGCTCTTCCCTCGACAAGAAGATCATCGACCAAGAGCTGTTCCCATGGCCAACCAGGGGTCACCACCGACCAGCATGGGTTAACAACAAGCCAAGAGCGCGGTCCCCAGCCACGCGCTAATCCTGGCCTCAGGTTGATCGGAGACAATGAGCGGCAAAAAGCATCGACTGGAAGGGGGCGGGCCGGCGTGCGGATCATGATCGCGGATGATGAAGTGGCCATCCGTGAGTCGCTGGAGCGGGTGCTCCAGGTCGAGGGTTACGACACCAGCACCGTCACCAACGGTCTCGCCGTGCTCGACGGGGTCGGTGGGGTCGGCGGTGACACACTGGATCTGCTGATCCTCGACGTGATGATGCCCCGCCTCGGCGGGTTGGAGACCTGCCGGCGGTTGCGGGCCGCGGGTCGGGATCTTCCGGTGCTGATGCTGACCGCCCGTGACCAGGTCTCCGACCGGGTCACGGGGCTGGACGCGGGCGCCGACGACTACCTGCCCAAGCCGTTCGCCACCGAGGAGTTGCTGGCCCGGGTGCGGGCCCTGCTGCGCCGGCGCACGCCGACCGACGGGGAGTCGCAGATCCTGTCGTTCGCCGACGTTCGGCTCGATCCCGACAGGTTCGAGGCGTGGCGGGGCGGGCGGCCGCTGCGCCTGACCCGGACCGAGTTCTCCCTCCTGCAGGTCCTCATGCGCAACGCGACCCGGGTCTTGACCCGCGACGCGCTGTTCGAGGCGATCTGGGGCTTCGACATGAGCGCCACCGCCAACAACCTCCAGGTATACGTGAGCTACCTGCGCCGCAAGATGGAGGCCGAGGGTGAGCCGCGATTGATCTACACGCTGCGCGGCCTGGGATACACGTTGCGGGAGACTCCTCCGTGAGCAGGCCCGCCGGCCGGGAACCGCGTCGGCTGACCCGATGGTGGCGCCGGCGATCCCTGCGGACCAGGCTGACGGTGATCGCGGCGACGGCCATCGCGGTCAGCGTGTTCGTGGCCTTCCAGGTGGCCAGCGAGCTACTGGGCTGGGAGCTGCAGGACACCGCCGAGAATCAGCTACGCGCCGACTCCCGCGTCCTGGCGACGAACGCGCAGCGCGCCGGTCTGGCGCAGGTCCAGCTACCGCCGTATCCCGGATCCGGTCGGCTGGTGCGGGTCATCCTGCCCGACGGCTCGACCCGGACGCCGGCCGGCCAACCCGCGCTGCCCCCCGTCAGCGAGCACGCCGGGCGCGTGGCGCAGGGCGCGTCGGCCGACCTGATGGAGTCGAACGACAGCGACGACGACGGCTACCTCATCTACACGCTGCGTGCGGGCGACGGCGCGGTCCAGGTGGCCCAGGTCGCCGACGACAGCCCGATCAACCGGTTCGGGTTCGGCATGCTGCTGATCGGGCTGCTCTGCGTGGTCGGCGGCGCCCTTGTCGGGCGGACCGTGGCGCGGACCGGGCTGGCACCGATCGACCGGCTGACCGCCGCCGCGGTACGTGTCGCCCACACCCGGGATCTCGACGCCGACATCCCGGATGAGGGCGGTGGGGAGATCCGGCGACTGATCCAGTCGATCAACGACATGCTCGCCGCGCTCCGGGACTCCCGGCGGGCCCAGCGGCTGCTCGCCGAGGACGCCGCCCACGAGCTCAAGACCCCGCTCACCAGCCTGCGCCTCAACGTCGAGCTGCTGATCCGGCTCAATCGGCGCGGCACCCTGGACAGCGCACTGCCGGCGGAGAGCCGGACCCGGCTGCTCAACGATCTCGGCGCCCAGGTGGCCGAGTTGAGCACCCTTGCCGCCGAGCTGACCGACCTGGCGCGCGGTGACGTCAGCGACGAGAACACCGAGCTGCTCGACCTCGCCGACGTGGTGGGGGCCGCCGCGACCCGGGCGCGTTCCCGTGTGCCCGACATCGAGGTCGCGCTCGACGTGACCTCCGTGTGGGTGAGCGGGCGTCCCGCTGCGCTCCAGCGGGCGGTGCTCAACCTCATCGACAACGCCGGCAAGTGGTCCCCCGCGGACCAGCCGGTCCAGGTCCGGCTCCGTGCCGAGGGCGCGTCGGCGGTGCTCGAGGTCGACGACGCCGGGCCGGGCATCGACGCCGCCGACGTACCGCGGGTGTTCGACCGGTTCTACCGTGCCGACAGCGCCCGGGCGTTGCCGGGATCCGGTCTGGGGCTGTCGATCGTGCAGCGGGTCGTCGACGCCCACGGCGGCCGGGCCACCGTCGCCCGCTCCGCACGCGGTGGCGCGCTGCTTCGGGTCGACCTTCCGGCCGCGGCCCCGCCCGCCCCGATCGCGCGGCTCACCGCCGGGGAGGACACCGCGGTGCGCTGACCCGCCCCGGCGGCGCGGCGCAGGACAAGGGACGGCGGTCGGCATGGCCCCGCGCGGCTCACCGTCGGGGCAGGACACCGCGGTGCGCCGACCCCAGCCCCGGCCGCACGGCGCAGGACAAGCGGCCCACCACCGGGCAGGACACCGCGATGCGCCGACCCCAGCCCCGGCGCGTGGCGCAGGACCAAAGGGCGGCGACCGTCGGGCCCATGAAAGATCCGGGACGGGCCTGGGTCCCCGTCCCGGATCTCGTCCGTGCCGCCGCGCTCACCGTTGCAGCGCGGGCTCCTCCTCGTCGGCGAGCGGCTGTTGACCGTCCGGCAGCTTTGCCGCTGGACGGGACAGCCGGCTCGGCCACCACATCCGGCGGCCGATCAGCAAGGTGAGGGCGGGCACCAGGACCGACCGCACCAGCAGGGCGTCGAGCAGCACGCCGAAGGCCACCAGGAACCCGACCTCGACCAGCATCACCAGCGGAAGTGTGACGAGGACCCCGAACGTGGCCGCCAGGACCAGGCCTGCCGAGGTGATGACGCCACCGGTGGCGGAGAGGGCTTTGAGCATGCCCTCTCTGGTGCCGAGGCGCACGGTCTCCTCCCGGGCCCGGCTGGCCAGGAAGATGTTGTAGTCGACGCCGAGCGCCACCAGGAACAGGAATGCCAGCAGCGGCACCGAATAGTCGACGCCCTTGAACCCGAGGATCGTGTCGAAGACGAACACGCTGCCGCCGAAGGCCGCGGCGAATGAGACGATCACGGTGGCCATCAGGACCAGCGGGGCCAGGATCGCGCGCAGCAGCAGCCCGAGGACGATCAGGACGACGGCGAGCACCAGCGGGATCACCAGCTTCTCGTCGCGCTTGGTGGTCACCTCGGTGTCGAGGTTCTCCGCACTCGGCCCGCCGACGATCGCCTCCGCCCCGCTCACCGCGTGCACGGCGGTGCGCACCCGCTTGATCGTGTCGTACTCTGCGACGGTGTCCGGCGCGTCCTTCGGGAACACGGAGATGTTGGCCCAGCCACCGCTGGTCTGCTCCGGGACGGCCAGGGCCACACCGCGAGTGTCCTTGACGATGTCGAGCACCCGCTCCTGGTGCGCCGGCCGCGTGAAGATCGTCATTGGCTGGCCGCCGAGCTCCGGGAAGTGCTGGCGGAGAACGGTGAAGCCGGTGACCGACTCCGGCGCGGACAGGAACTGGTCCTGCTCCCGCAGGGCGCCGGTGTTGCCCGCCAGCCCGAGGGCGAGCACGCCGAGGACTCCGAGCGAGCCGAGCGTCGCCACCCACCGGCGGCGGCTGATGGCGGTGCCGAGCCGTCCCCACAGCCCCGGCTTCTCCGCCACGGCCGTGCTGAACCGCGGGATGGCCGGCCAGAAGATCCGCCTGCCGAGCACCACGAGCACCGCCGGGAACAGCGTCAGCATGGCCACCAGCGCGCACAGGATGCCGGCCGCACCGATCGGGCCCAACCCGCTGGTGCTGTTCAGGTCGGCGACGAGCAGGCAGAGCAGGCCGGCGACCACGGTGGCCGCGGACGCGACGATGGCCGGCGCCGCGCTGCGCAGCGCGTGGACCATCGCGACCCGGACGTTCTCATGGTGGTGCAGTGCCTCCCGATATCGAGCGATGAGCAACAGCGCGTAGTCCGTGCCGACGCCGAATACCAGGATCGTCAGCAGCGCCGAGTTCTGGTCGTTGACCACGATGCCGAAGCCCTTGACGAGCAGGTAGACGGTCCCCATCGAGGTCAGTGCGGCCGCGCCAACGGCCACCAGCGGGATGATCCACAACACCGGGCTGCGGTAGGTGAGGATGAGCAGGAGCGTGACGACGAAGATGGTGGTGAGGAGGACCTGCACGTCGATGCCGTCGAAGACGGCATCCATGTCGCCGTCGATCGCGCCCGGGCCGGTCACGTCGAGTTCCAGGCCGGAGGGGCGGCCCTTCGCGGCGTCACGCAACGGGCCGACGATGTCCTCCGGTGCGCCGTAGGTCGTGCTCACCTCGAGGGTGAACATCATCGCCTTGCGGTCGGTGGAGGGGCTCGTCGGTGAGCCCTCTTCGTCCTCGCCGGCCGCCGCCGTCGCCTTCGGCGGGTACCGCTTGGCAAGGGTGTTGTAGTGGCGCTCGACCGTCGCGCGGTCGGCGTCGGTCATGCCGCCGGCGCGGTGGTACACGAAGACGAACGTGTTGTCGTCACCGTCGGGGAGACTGTCCTCCAGTACCGCGACCTTGGTGGACTCGGCACTGGCCGGCAGGGTGTCTACGGCGCTGTCGGTGGTGACCGAGCTCAACTTTCCGCTCAGCGGCACCATGCCCGCCGCCAGCACCAGCCACAAGCCAATCACTAACCACGGCACCCACCGGCCTGCCAACCGACCGGCCGGCGCTTCCCCGGACGGCGCTGCGTTGACTGCCATCACTAGCCTCCTACATACGGGTTACATCGCTGATCTGATGCCTACTTCCTAACGAGCGAACCTGAGACGACCGTTAGAGCCTGTGAAGTAGCCGGCGGGACGAGGAGGAGCATGGATTCTTCACGATCTCGCAGGCTTCCTACGACGCCATCAAACGCTCCGTGGGAGTCAGTCAACTTCTAGCCCCTCGTGTGACGGTGAGCCCTGCCCCAGCCAGCTCAGGGCAAAGGGCGGATCAGCGTCGGCGGGACACGTACCGGCCACTACTCGATCAGCATGAAACAGCAAGCGCCCCGCCAGGCCGAAGCCTGACGGGGCGCTTGTGCGAGACTCTTGTGCGACCGCCGGTAGCAGCGAGTCAGCGACCAGATCCTCTGGTATCCGAGCCGATCAGCTCAAGAACCGACAAGTTGGCGAAGCACGTACTGCATGATGCCGCCGTTGCGGTAGTAGTCGGCCTCGCCGGGGGTGTCGATGCGGACGACCGCGTCGAACTCGACGCCCGTGTCGGTGGTGACCTTGACCGTGCGGGGCGTGCGGCCCTCGTTCAGCTCGGTCACGCCGGTGAAGGAGAAGGTCTCCTCGCCGGTCAGGCCGAGGGAGGCGGCCGAGGCGCCCTCCGGGAACTGGAGCGGGAGTACGCCCATGCCGATGAGGTTCGAGCGGTGGATGCGCTCGTACGACTCGGCGATGACGGTCTTGACGCCCAGCAGCGCCGTGCCCTTCGCGGCCCAGTCACGCGACGAACCCGAGCCGTACTCCTTGCCCGCGAGGACGACGAGCGGGATGCCCTGCTCGATGTAGTTGCGGGAGGCGTCGTAGATGAACGACACCGGACCGCCGTCCTGGGTGAAGTCGCGGGTGTAGCCGCCCTCGGTCCCCGGCGCGATCTGGTTGCGCAGGCGGATGTTGGCGAACGTGCCGCGGATCATGACCTCGTGGTTTCCACGGCGGGAACCGTAGGAGTTGAAGTCGCGGCGCTCGACGCCGTGCTCCGTGAGGTACTTGCCCGCCGGGGTGTCGGCCTTGATCGCACCGGCCGGGGAGATGTGGTCGGTGGTGACCGAGTCGCCCAGCCTGGCGAGGACGCGCGCGCCGGTGAAGTCGGTGACCGGCGTGGTCTCCATCGTCATGCCCTCGAAGTACGGGGGCTTGCGGACGTACGTCGACTGCGGGTCCCACTCGAAGGTGTTGCCGGTCGGGATCGGCAGCGCCTGCCACTGGGCGTCGCCCGCGAAGACGTCGGCGTAGGACTTGTTGAACATGTCCTCGCCGATGGCGTTCGCCACGACGTCGTTGACCTCGGCCTCGGTCGGCCAGATGTCCTCCAGGTATACGGGCTTGCCGTCCTGGTCGGTACCCAGCGCGTCCTTGGTGATGTTCACCTTCATGGAGCCCGCGATGGCGTACGCGACGACCAGCGGCGGGGACGCCAGGTAGTTCATCTTGACGTCGGGGTTGATCCGGCCCTCGAAGTTGCGGTTGCCGGAGAGTACCGAAGTGACCGCCAGGTCATGCTCGTTGACCGCCTTGGAGACCTCCTCCGGCAGCGGACCCGAGTTGCCGATGCAGGTGGTGCAGCCGTAACCGACCAGGTTGAAGCCGACCTTGTCGAGGTAGGGGGTGAGCCCCGCCTTGTCGAAGTAGTCGGTGACGACCTTGGAGCCGGGGGCGAGGGTGGTCTTGACCCAGGGCTTGCGCGTCAGGCCCTTCTCGACCGCCTTCTTGGCCACAAGGGCGGCGGCGACCATGACGTACGGGTTCGAGGTGTTGGTGCAGGAGGTGATGGCCGCGACCGTCACGGCACCGTGGTCGATCTCGTACGTCGAGCCGTCGGGGGCGGTGACGGTGGTCGGGCGGCTCGGGGCGCCGTTGGGGGCGACGGCCGGGGCGTCGGAGGCCGGGAAGGACTCCTGGCCCGCCTCGTCCACGGTGTCCACGTAGTTGCGGACGTCGGTCTTGAACTGCTCGGCCGCGTTCGCGAGGACGATACGGTCCTGCGGGCGCTTCGGGCCGGCGATCGACGGGACGACCGTCGACAGGTCGAGCTCCAGCTTCTCGGAGAAGTCGGGCTCGGCGGCCGGGTCGAGCCAGAGGCCCTGCTCCTTGGCGTACGCCTCGACGAGCGCCAGCTGCTGCTCGCTGCGGCCGGTCAGCTTCAGGTACTTGATGGTCTCGGCGTCGATCGGGAAGATCGCGGCGGTCGAACCGAACTCCGGCGACATGTTGCCGATGGTGGCGCGGTTCGCGAGGGAGGTGGCGGCGACGCCCTCTCCGTAGAACTCCACGAACTTGCCGACGACGCCGTGCTTGCGGAGCATCTCGGTGATGGTCAGCACGAGGTCGGTGGCGGTGGTGCCGGGCTTGAGCTCACCGGTCAGCTTGAAGCCGACGACACGCGGGATGAGCATCGAGACCGGCTGGCCGAGCATCGCGGCCTCGGCCTCGATACCGCCGACGCCCCAGCCCAGCACACCGAGGCCGTTGACCATGGTGGTGTGCGAGTCGGTGCCGACGAGGGTGTCGGGGTACGCCTGGCCGTTCCGGACCATGACCGTACGGGCCAGGTGCTCGATGTTGACCTGGTGGACGATGCCGGTGCCCGGCGGTACGACCTTGAACTCGTCGAAGGCGGTCTGGCCCCAGCGCAGGAACTGGTAGCGCTCGCGGTTGCGGCCGTACTCCAGCTCGACGTTCTGCGCGAAGGCCTCGTTGGTGCCGAACTTGTCGGCGATGACGGAGTGGTCGATGACCAGCTCGGCCGGGGCGAGGGGGTTGATCTTCGCGGCGTCGCCGCCGAGCTCCTTGACGGCCTCACGCATGGTGGCGAGGTCCACGACACAGGGCACGCCGGTGAAGTCCTGCATGATCACACGGGCGGGGGTGAACTGGATCTCCTGGCTCGGCTGGGCCTGTGAGTCCCAGCCACCGAGGGCCCGGATGTGGTCGGCGGTGATGTTCGCGCCGTCCTCGGTCCGGAGCAGGTTCTCCAGCAGCACCTTCAGGCTGTACGGAAGGCGAGCCGAGCCTTCCACCTTGTCCAGCCGGAAGATCTCGTACGACTCGTCGCCCACGTTCAGTGTGGCGCGGGCGTCGAAGCTGTTCGCCGACACGACAGTCTCCTTCATTCATGTGCGCGTACCACCGCATCCTGCCGCCACGCCGGTTGGCCGATCAGCTAAGGTAAGACTAAGTTAGGCAACCCTTACCGATCCGGCGGCCGAGGTACGTCTCGGCAGATATCTCGATGTCGAGATAACTCTAGTACATGACCGGTGTCCGGTCATGCCCGGAGGGTGCGCCACCCTCCCGAAGGCGACCGGAGAAATCAGCCGCGGCGTGCCGTTGCCGATCCGGGGTACCCACCCGGGAACCAAAGGAGGCAGACATGCCCCTCACGTTCCGCAAGAGTTTCCGGATCCTTCCGGGGGTGCGGTTGAACATCAACCGGCGCTCCTGGTCCATCACCACGGGTGGCCGGCACGGGCCGCGGCACACGCGCAGCAGCACCGGGCGCCGGACCACGTCGTTCGATCTGCCCGGCCCCTTCGGGTGGCGCAGGACACACACCGCGACCCGGCGCCGCCGCGGCGCCATCCTCACCAGGCGTCACAGGGGTCGCGCCTGAGCGACCGTCACTCCAATGGCCCCCCCGGGAAGGTGACATCTCATATCCGAGATAGCCTTCCGGCATGGCAGACGATTACCTCGTACGCATCGGCAAGCTCATCCGTGACGCCCGTCAGCACCGGGGCTGGACACAGACGCAACTGGCCGTGGCGCTCAGCACGAGTCAGAGCGCCGTGAACCGCATCGAGCGCGGGAACCAGAACATCAGTCTTGAGATGATCGCCCGCATCGGTGAAGCCCTGGACAGTGAGATCGTCTCGCTGGGATACGCGGGCCCGATGCATCTACGAGTGGTTGGCGGCCGGCGGCTCTCCGGCTCCATCGACGTGAAGACGAGCAAGAACGCGTGTGTGGCGCTGCTGTGCGCGACCCTCCTGAACAGGGGGCGCACGGTGCTGCGCCGGGTGGCCCGCATCGAGGAGGTGTACCGCCTTCTCGAGGTGCTCGGCTCCATCGGCGTACGGACCCGGTGGATCAACGACGGGGTGGACCTGGAGATCGTGCCCCCGGCGGACCTCGACCTGGGCACCATCGACGCGGAGGCGGCCCGCCGTACGCGCTCGATCATCATGTTCCTCGGCCCGCTGCTGCACCGTATGGACCAGTTCAAGCTGCCGTACGCGGGCGGTTGCGACCTCGGTACCCGCACGATCGAGCCGCACATGATCGCGTTGCGCCGGTTCGGTCTGGACATCACCGCCACCGAGGGGCTCTACCACGCGCAGGTGGACCGGTCCGTCACCCCCGGCAGGCCGATCGTGCTGACCGAGCGCGGGGACACGGTCACCGAGAACGCGCTGCTCGCCGCCGCGCGCCACGACGGCGTGACCGTCATCCGCAACGCCTCGTCCAACTACATGGTCCAGGACCTGTGCTTCTTCCTGGAGGCATTGGGTGTACGGGTGGAAGGCATCGGTACGACGACGCTGACCGTGCACGGGGTGCCGAACATCGACGTGGACGTGGACTACTGGCCCTCGGAGGACCCGGTCGAGGCGATGAGCCTGCTGGCCGCCGCCGTCGTCACCGAGTCGGAGCTGACGGTGCGTCGAGTGCCGATCGAGTTCCTGGAGATCGAGCTGGCGGTCCTGGAGGAGATGGGCCTCGATCACGACCGTACGCCGGAGTACTTCGCGGACAACGGCCGTACGCGGCTGGTCGATCTTCTGGTCCGGCCCTCGAAGCTGGAGGCGCCGATCGACAAGATCCACCCGATGCCGTTCCCGGGCCTGAACATCGACAACGTCCCCTTCTTCGCGGCCATCGCTGCCTCCGCGCAAGGCAAGACGCTGATCCACGACTGGGTCTACGACAACCGCGCGATCTACCTCACCGACCTCAACCGCCTCGGCGGCCGCCTCCAACTCCTCGACCCTCACCGGGTGTTGGTCGAGGGCCCGACCCGCTGGCGCGCCGCCGAGATGATGTGCCCACCCGCGCTGCGCCCCGCCGTGGTCGTCCTGCTGGCGATGATGGCGGCCGAGGGCACGTCGGTGCTGCGGAATGTGTACGTCATCAACCGGGGGTACGAGGATCTGGCGGAGCGGCTCAACACGGTGGGGGCACAGATCGAGATCTTCCGGGACATCTGATCCCTTGTCGTCCCCCTCCTCACCGCCACACCTGCTGAGATCGGGATTCTGGCACCACCCCTGCCGGTGGTGCCAGGCCTACTGACCGTGCCGCCTGCGCCGCTTGGGTTCCTGTGCGTCCAAGAGAAGGAGCCACGGTGAGCTTATTCAGCAGAAGGAACGTGCTGCGGGGCGGCTTGGCCGCGACGGCGGCGGGGGCCGTCGTTCCCGCGACGGGAACGGGCGTCACGGCGGCTGTCCCGGACGCTTCGTCCTGTCCCCCGCCGCCCGGCCCCGTCAGGGTCGGGCGCAGTGATCCGCGCCATCGGTCCCTGGCCTCTCGGGGCTACAACCGGCGGTTCGTGGGCGAGCCCGAGCATGTGTGGGTGGTGGGCACGACCGCGCATGTCGTACGGGCGGTGCAGCAGGCAGTGGACAGCGGCCGACGGGTCACGGTCCGCAGCGGCGGCCACGGCTTCGAGGGCTTCGTCGCCGATCCGGCCGTGGAGGTGGTCATCGATACGTCGGCCATGACGGCCGTCTCCTACGATCCCGGCCGCCGTGCCTTCGCCGTGGAGGCGGGTGCCCTGCCGGGTGATGTGTACCGGAGGCTGTACCTGGGGTGGGGAGTGACGATCCCGGCCGGCTGGTGTCCCACCGTGGGTATCGGCGGGCATGTGCCGGGCGGTGGTTACGGTCCGCTGTCGCGGCTGGTGCGCAACCACGGCGAGTGGGCCGAACGGCACAGCGCTCCCGACTCGCGGTACCTCGGCCTCTACAGCGAACTCGCACTCACCCGCCGCCCGTCGGGAACGGTCCTCATGATCGGCCAGGTGGCCGCGGACTCCGGCGCCCAGCGGCTGCTGGACGACCACCTCACCGCGATCAACCAGGGCGTAGCGGTCCAGCCGGTGCGCACGGTGAAGAACCAGGCCTGGCTGGCCGCGGCCCTGGCCGGCTCGCCGGGCGACCCGGGCCCGGTCCACCGGTTGAAGGTCAAGTCGGAGTACCTGCGCCGCGGTCTGACCGACCGGCAGATCGAGGTCCTGCACCACCACCTCACCCGGTCCGACTACGACCATCCGGGCGGAGGCCTGAGCCTCCACCCCTTCGGCGGAAAGGTCAACACGGTGGCCCCGGACGCGACCGCGACCCCGCACCGGGACACGGTCATGAAGATGTTCTACGTGAACGGCTGGGAGAACCCCCAGGACGACGCCCGCCACCTCACCTGGCTACGAGAGCTCTACCGTGACCTGTACGCCGACACCGGCGGCGTCCCCGCGCCCGCGGACGGGGCCTTCATCAACTACCCGGACAACGACCTCGCGGACCCCGCCTGGAACACCGGCGCGCCCTGGCACACGCTCTACTTCGGGGACAACTACGCGCGGCTCCAACGGATCAAGGCGAAGTGGGATCCGCGGAACGTCTGCCGTCACACACTCTCGGTACGCGCTGCCCAGCGTCCGGGGCGCGGGCACGTTCACGCCGCGCCCTTCGAAGAATCGCGGTCAGGCACAGCAGGAGCGTCACCGCTCCCGCGCTCGCCGCCGAGGCCGCGCGCAGGCCGGGTGGCCGGAAGGAGCAACGGAGTTGGTGCTCCCTGGCGTCGTCCGGCAGTGGTACCGCCAGCATGCCCAGGCGGCTCTGCGGGGCGCGCATCGGGCCGCCGTCGACCGCGCAGCGCCAGCCCGGTGTACGCGCGGTGGCGATGACGGCCGTGCCCGTGGAGCCGGCCGGGAGTGTGGCTCGTACGCTGTGGCCGCCCGCCGCGACGTGCGTGGCGCCCCGGACTCGCAGGTCCGTGATGGCCCGCCGTAGTGCGGCGGGGTCCAGGCAGGCCAGGGGTGAGTGGGTCAGTTCGGTGTCCTGGAAGACCGTGGCGATGGTGAGCGTGACACGGCCGTCCGCGGGGACGGTGCCGAGCGGCTTGGTGGCCACCGCCTTCTCGGGGCGCTCACCCCACAGGCGTACGAACCTTCCGTCGGGGCCCGCGAGCATGGCGTCGGTCCAGGAACCGTCGACGTACAGGCGGCTGCCCGGGCGGCATCGGGCGGTGATCCGGTACGGGGCGCCTGCGGCCGTCAGCCGGTACGGGCCCGACGCGCGCACCGGGGCCGGGCCGTGCGCACCGGCGAGGGAGATCCGTGGCAGCTTGTACACCTCGTGTCCCAGTGCCGCCTGCTGGTGGGCGAACACCGAGGAACCGGGCGGGGGTTGGGGCGCCTCGCGTGGGTGAACGGTCACCAGCGGTGGCGCGGGGAAGCGTTCGACGCGTACCCGTGCCGCGGCGTCGGTGTGCCGGATGCGGGCGCCGACGGAGAAGATCGCGTCGGCGACCGGGTTGTCCTGGGGGATGAGATGGCGGCCGTACATCGTCCAGGAGTAGCCGAGGCGTCGCAGCAGGCGAGCGGTCTGCTTCGGCACGTAGCTGCTGTAGTAGGCCGGGCCCTCGCCGCCCAGGAGCTGGGGGTCGTTGTTGACGATCTCGGGCGGGCCGGTGTCGGTGCGATGAGCGGGCCAGTCGGCGACCCGCTTGACGGCCTCGCGTACCGCGTCGTGACGGGCGCCCCAGGTGGGTTTGGGGGTGTAGAAGGCCAGCTTGTGGCGCTGTTGGTCGACGGCGACACCGCTGGCCACGGACTCTGCGAGGACGAGCACGGCGAGTGCGGCGCCGACCAGCCGGGCGCCGCGCTTCCCGGCGAGCAGCAGCAGGAGCCCGAGCGTGAGCCCTCCCGAGCCGAGGACCACGAGCCAGGTCAGGTGACTCACGCCGTTCTCGTTGCGTACGGACGCGGCGGCGAGGACACAGGTGATCGCACCGGCGGCCAGCAGCGGCCATGGCCGTGGCCGGTGGGCGAGGCACAGCCACGCGACCGAGACCAGCAGACCGGCGAGCACGAACGTCGCACGGTACGGACTGCCGTTGGGCAGCGAGAGGCCGTACCAGGCCTTGACCGTGGGCAGCGAGCAGAAGGAGGCGACGACGGCGAGCAGCGCCAGACACCACGCCACCCGCGTACGCACGGGGATCTGTCTGCTGAGCGGGAAGGCGAGCACCAGCAGCAGCGCGAGCATGCCCACGAAGAACCGGGGCAGGCTGCCGAACCCCCACTGTGCGGGCAGCAGTTGGAGCAGATACTCCAGGGGCGGCGGACGGCTGTAGGGCAGCGCGGGAATCGGCTGGGCACCCGCGGCGGCCAGGTAGGAGGGCCAGATCACGGGCGCGGCGAGTGCCGTACCGAGCGCGAAGGTGAGGGCCGTACGGCCGAGGAACCGCAGCAGCCCTGTCCGGCTCCACTCGCGGGTGGCCAGCAGCACGACACCGACGACGGCTGTGCCGACGGCGGCCATCAACGCGGTGTAGAAGTTGCCGGCCCAGGCCATGCCCACCATGGGCGCGGCCCACAGCCAGCCACGCTCGCGCGTACAGCGGTCGAGCGCCAGCAGCATCAGCGGGAACCCCGTCAGGCCCCACAGCCACATCGGGTCGAACGCGCCGTCGCTGAGCGTCCAGCCCGACAGTCCGTACGCGGCGCCGAGCAGGCCCGTCTGCCACCACCGGCCGGGCTTCAACCGCCGTAGCCACAGCGCCATGACGGCCGCGCCGAGCCCGATGCTCAGGCACTCCCCCACGTACACGCCCAGGTCGGCCTGGCGCCGCGGGAAGGCCGCGACGAGCAGCGAGAAGGGGTTGCCGAGGAAGCTGACGAAGTCCGCCCAGTACGGCACTCCGAAGGCGCTGTTCCAGTTGAAGAAGAGGTCGCCGGACGAGGTGCCGTGCAGCAGGTCCCGCAGGTGGGCGTGGAAGGGCACGAACTGGTTGCCGAGGTCGTTGACCGCACGCGAGCGGTCCCCGAAGGGATACGTGCCGCGCAGCCCGCCCGAGATGACGAAGGCGGCCATGGCGATCGCCGCGGCCAGGCCGGGTCCGGCGAGGCGGGTCTTCATGCCGGCACCAGGATGCGGCGGGCGATCAGGAAGGTGACGGGGATCGCGCCGACGGCGGCGATCAGCGGGGCGATCCGTGCGTCCATGCCGAGGCCGGAGACCAGCACGTAGACCCCGGCCGTGGTCAGCAGGAGGTTCGCGGCGTTCGTCAGCGGGAACAGCACGAACTTCTGCCAGCTCGGATTGGTCCGGTAGGTGAAGCGGACGTTCATGAAGAAGGAACCGATCATGCTCAGCAGGGTCGCCAGGACATGCCCGACCAGATACGGCGTCCACAGGCACAGCAGCCGGTAAAGGGCGTAGTACGTCCCGGTGTTGACGGCCCCGACCAGTGCGAACCGCAGGAGCTGCCCCTTCACGAGGAGCGGGTCCTGAGCGCGGGCGGACGGGTGACGTCCGCGGGCTGGCGCTCACTCACCAGGTAGTGGGGGCGCTGCTTGCACTCGTAGTAGACCCGGCCGATGTACTCGCCGATGAGGCCGAGCAGCACCATCTGCATACCGCCGAAGCCGGTGATCGCGACGAGCAGGGTGACGTAACCGGGTGCGGTGACGCCGCCGATGAGCACGGCGCCGACCGTCCAGACGGCGTAGGTGAGAGCCAGGCCGGAGAGCAGGAGCCCGAGGTGGAGGGCCAGTCGCAGGGGGCGGCTGTTGAAGGAGACCAGGCCGTCCACCGCGTAGTTGAGGAGCTTGGGGTAGCTCCACTTGCTGTTGCCTCCGGCGCGTGGCGTGTCCTGGTAGTCGAAGAAGACGGTGCTGAAGCCGATCCACGAGAACAGGCCCTTGGAGAAGCGGTTGCGCTCGCCCAGGTCCACGAGCGCGTCCACGGCTCGGCGCGAGAGCAGGCGGAAATCCCCGGCGCCGTCGACCAGTTCGACGTCGGCCCAGTGGTTGAGGAGCCGGTAGTAGGCGCGGCTCAGCAGGGTTCGCAGGGGGCCGTCGTGGTTGCGGGAGCGGCGGGCGACGACCTGGTCGAAGCCTTCGCGCCGCAGGTCGAGCATCTTGCCGAGCAGGGAGGGCGGGTGCTGGAGGTCGGCGTCCATGATGGCGATGTGGTCCCCGGTGGCCTCGCTCAGGCCCGCGAGCAGTCCGGCCTCCTTGCCGAAGTTGCGCGAGAGGGACAGGTAACGGACGCGAGGGTCCCGGAAGGCGAACGCGCGCAGCAGGGACAGCGTGCCGTCGGTGGACCCGTCGTCGACGAACACCACCTCGTACGGCTCCCCGAGTTCGTCGAGTCGCGCGTGGAGTTCGTCGTTGAACGCCTCGAGCACCTGCTCCTCATTGAAGCAGGGCACCACGACTGACAGCATCCCGCGCTCCTTGCTTCTGACCCGGAGGCCGGGGTGCCTCCGGGACGGATGTTCGGTGGACGACGTCGGGTGGACGTCGGGTCCTGTACGGCGGCGTCCTGTGCGGGGCGTCAGGCTTCGACGAGCGTGATGGCCTGTTCTTGGGTCGCGTGGACATGCGGCCGGGGGAGGTTGAGGGGGAGGCTGCCGTCGCTGCGGAGTTCCATCACCGTGGCCTCGGCATGGGCCGGTCCGGGCTCGAAGCGGCCCGGCCGCGTCCGGCCGGTGCTCGTCCAGGTGTGCTCGGCTCCGTCGCAGACCGCGCGGGTGCCGCCGATGCCGTATCGCACATGGCTGCTTGCCCGAGCGGCCAGCGACGAGCTGACGAGCACCGGGCCGGAGCTGTCCGAGCAGCGGTAGGTGCCGGAGAGGGTGATGGTGCCGTCCGCCGCGATCCGGCCCGTCTCGTCGACGGTCACCACGTCGGCGGCGACGGTGGTGGTGGCGTCGGCGGGATCGGGATCGGCCGGTTCGTCGACGGCGGTGGCGGACGGGGCGGCGAGCATCAGCAGCGCCGCACCGGCGGCCACGCCGGGGATCTTGCGTAGGAACATCGGTTTACCTCCTGGGGTGGGATTCCCAGAGGTACCCGGCGCTCGTCGCCGCGGCCGTGATCGTCACCCCTTCGGTGGCGAGTCCGTACCGTCCGTTCCGGGGACGTCCGAAGCATGTCCGCGTGTTGTCACGCTTCACGGACGGCGGTTCCGCCGAGTCCACGGGCGGGGCATGGTCTCATTACGAGGCGGCGACCACGTCGCCCGAACCCGTCGCACGTGGAGGTACGCCATGTGTACTCACCGGCCTTCCTGCCCGCAGTCCGACCGCTCCGGCCGCGACACCGCACACATCGTCGCGGCCCACCCCGAGCAGGGCTGGTACCTCCTGTGCGACGGCGCCATCGTCTTCGACGACACGGGCGCCCTCCTGCCCGACGGCCGCGTCGTCGCCCCTCACCGAGTACCGGTGGAGCACCTGAGCATCGCGGCGTAAGCGCTCCGCCGGCCAAGCGGTGCAAAACTGCGGGCCCGTCGTGGCTGGTCGCGCCCGCGCGGCGGAGCGGCAAATTGATACAGCCCCGCGCCCCTGAGGGGCGCGGCACCGCACCGGACTTCGACAGGTAGCCCCGAGCAGTTCTACGGGAGGACCGCGACCCCGTCGAGTTCCACCAAAGCCTGTGTGTCCCAGAGGCGTACGACTCCGAGGACGGCCATGGCCGGGTATTCGGGGCCTGCCAACTTGCGCCAGATGCGGCCGAGTTCGGGGGCGTGGGTGCGGTAGTCGGCCACGTCCGTGGTGTAGACGGTGACGCGGGCGAGGTCGGTGGGGGTGCCTCCGGCGGCGCGTAGAGCGGTGAGGAGGTTGGTCAGGGCGCGTTCGAACTGGTCGATGAGGGTGGAGCCGACGATCTTGCCCTCGGTGTCCAGGGCGGTCTGGCCGGCGAGGTAGATGACGCGGGAGCCGGTGGTGGTGACTGCGTGGGAGAAGCCGGTGGGCGGGGAAAGCTCGCCTGGGTTGATGCGCTCGGTGGTCATGCGCGGTCCTCCTCCGCGGACGGCTCCCTGTCACCCAATTCCTTGTACAACTCCTTTGCGATGACCGCCCGTTGGACCTCGCTCGCCCCCTCGTAGATCCGTGGGGCGCGTACCTCGCGGTAGAGGTGTTCGAGGAGGTGGCCGCGGCGCAGAGCGCGGGCACCGTGCAGTTGGACGGCGGCGTCGACCACGTACTGGGCCGTCTCGGTGGCGAGCAGCTTCGCCATCGCGGCGCGTTTCGGGACGTCGGGGGCGCCTTCGTCATACGCCGCTGCCGCCGCGTAGACCATCAGGCGAGCCGCCTCCGTCCGCTGGGCCATCTCGGCGACCTGGTGGGCCACGGTCTGCAGGTCGCTCAGTTTGCCGCCGAACGCGTCGCGTCCCGCGGTGTGCGTGAGGGTGGCGTCCAGCGCGGCCTGCGCCATGCCGACCGCGAAGGCGCCGACGCTCGGGCGGAACAGGTTGAGGGTGTTCATCGCGACGCGGAACCCACGGTCGGGTTCACCAAGGATGTCGCCCGCGTTCACCGGTACGGCGTCGAAGGCGAGGGTGCCGATGGGGTGCGGGGAGAGCATGTCGAGGGGGGTGCCGGTGAGTCCGGGGCGGTCGGCGGGCACCAGGAAGGCGGTCACCCCGCGGGCGCCGGCGTCGGGCGTGGTGCGGGCGAAGACGGTGTAGAAGTCGGCTTCGGGCGCGTTGGAGATCCAGCACTTCTCGCCGGTGAGGCGCCAGCGGGCCGGGCCGTCGGGTTCGGCCTGCGGCGAGGTGTCCCGTTCCGCCCGGAGGCTCAGCGCCGCCGCGTCCGAGCCCGCGCCCGGCTCGCTCAGGGCGAAGGCCGCCACCGCCGTGCCGTCGGCGACGCGGGGCAGCCAGCGGTCGCGCTGGGCCGGGGTTCCGTGCGCGTGGACCGGGTGGGCGCCCAGGCCCTGGAGAGCCAGGGCTGTCTCCGCTTCCGTGCAGGCGTAGGCGAGGGACTCCCGCATCAGACACAGGTCGAGTGCACCGGAGGTGAAGAGCCGCTTCATGAGGCCGAGTTGAGCCAGTTCCGCGAGGAGCGGGCGGTTGACGTGGCCCGGTTCGCCCTTCTCGGCCAGGGGGCGCAGACAGTCGGCGGCGACGGCACGGAGCTTCGCGCACCAGGCGGATTGTTCCGGATCGAGCGAGAATGCGGTCATTGCCGGTCCCTTCTCCCCCTGCCGGGCCACACCCCAAGGCTATCGCGGACCGTTGACTGTCGTCACCAACACGATACGCTCGATGCGCGAGCCCACCACGACACAGGGGGCGAACCGCCATGGAACCCACGGACTCCAGGGACGCCATCGACACCGGGCGGCCGACGACCTCGGCCCACGTCGACACCTTCGCCCGCGACCATCTCCCACCCCCCGGCCAGTGGCCCGAGCTCCGCTTCGACCTCCCAGGGCTTCACTACCCAGAACGGCTGAACTGCGCCGCCGAGCTCCTCGACCACGCCGCCCCGGACCGGCCCGTCTTCCGTACACCGTCCGGCGACCTGTGGACGTATGGCGATCTCCGCGCCCGAGCCGACCGGATCGCGCACGTCCTGACCCGTGACCTCGGTGTGGTGCCCGGCAACCGCGTTCTCCTGCGCGGGCCCACCACGCCCTGGCTGGCCGCGTGCTGGCTGGCCGTCCTGAAGGCGGGCGCGGTCGCCGTCACCGTGCTCGCCCAGCAGCGCCCTCACGAGCTGGCCACGATGTGCGAGATCGCGCGGGTCGGGCACGCGCTGTGCGACATCCGGTCCGTGGACGACCTCGCGAAGGCGGAGGTCCCCGGGCTGCGGATCACGACGTACGGCGGCGATGCCCCGGACGACCTCCTCAACCGAATAGACCGCCGGGTGAGCCCCGGAACCCCCGACGAGCCGTACCCCGCCGTGGACACCGCCGCCGACGACGTCGCCCTCATCGCGTTCACGTCCGGCACCACCGGCCGCCCCAAGGGCTGTATGCACTTCCACCGCGACGTCCTGGCCATAGCGGACACCTTCTCCGAGCACGTCCTGCGACCGCACGCCGACGACGTCTTCGCCGGCAGTCCCCCGCTCGGCTTCACCTTCGGGCTCGGCGGCCTGGTCGTCTTCCCGATGCGCGCGGGCGCCAGCGCCCTGCTGCTCGAACAGGCGAGCCCCAGGCAGTTGCTGCCCGCGATCGCCGAGCACCGGGTGTCGGTGCTGTTCACCGCGCCGACCGCGTACCGCGCGATGCTGGAGGAGCTGGACTCGTACGACATCTCCTCGCTCAGGCGCTGCGTGTCCGCGGGCGAGAACCTGCCCGCCGCCACCTGGCAGTCCTGGCACGAGCGCACCGGCCTGCGCCTCATCAACGGCATAGGCGCCACCGAACTGCTGCACATCTTCATCTCCGCGGCCGACGACGACATCCGACCGGGGACCACGGGCGTTCCCGTACCGGGGTGGGACGCGCGCGTGCAGGACGAGAACGGCGAACCGGTGCCCGACGGCGAGCCCGGACTGCTCGCCGTGCGCGGACCGGTCGGCTGCCGCTATCTCGCCGACCCACGGCAGTCGGAGTACGTACGCGACGGCTGGAACATCACCGGCGACACATATGTCCGTGACGCCGACGGCTACTTCGCCTATGTCGCACGCGCGGACGACATGATCATTTCCGCCGGGTACAACATCGCCGGCCCGGAAGTCGAGGACGCGCTCCTGCGTCACCCGGACGTGGTGGAGACGGCCGTTGTCGGCCTGCCCGACGAGACACGCGGCCAGGTCGTGGTGGCGTACGCGGTACTGCGGGCCGGAGCGCGCCGGGACCCCGAGGGGCTGCGCGCCTTCGTCAAGTCCGAGCTCGCGCCGTACAAATGCCCGCGCCGGATCGTCTTCATGGACGCGCTGCCGCGTACGGCGACGGGGAAGCTTCAGCGTTACCGATTGCGTGGAGGCGTCAACCCGGGCCATACGGAAAGCAGTTCCGCGGGCACGGAAAGCGATCTCCGGTCCACGCAAGGTGACCTGGCATGACGCCGACGACCTAGAATGATCAACGTGTCCGAGCAGCACACTCCCCGGTCCCTCATCGTCACCTTCTACGGCGCGTACGGCCGCTTCGCCCCCGGTCCCGTGCCGGTCGCCGAGCTGATCCGGCTGCTGGCCGCGGTCGGCGTGGACGCGCCCTCCGTACGGTCGTCCGTGTCCCGGCTCAAACGCCGCGGGCTGCTCCTGTCGGCGCGCACGGCGACGGGTTCGGCCGGGTACGAACTGTCACCGGACGCACGGCAGTTGCTCGACGACGGCGATCGGCGGGTCTACGCGGCGGCGCCCCCGGAGGACGACGACTGGGTGCTCGCGGTGTTC
The DNA here is from genome assembly GCF_042870755.1 of Streptomyces sp. NPDC006365. Classification (NCBI taxonomy): domain Bacteria; kingdom Bacillati; phylum Actinomycetota; class Actinomycetes; order Kitasatosporales; family Streptomycetaceae; genus Streptomyces; species Streptomyces sp. NPDC006365. Next base: position 132,591 of record NZ_JBIAHS010000013.1, on the reverse strand, counting down.
TCCGTGCCGGAGTCCGAGCGGCAGAAGCGGCATGTGCTGCGCTCCCGGCTCGTGGGCCTCGGCTTCGGAACGGCCGCCCCCGGGGTGTGGCTCGCGCCGGCCCGCCTCCACGAAGAGACCCGCCATACGTTGGAACGGCTGCGCCTCGACGCGTATGTGGAGCTGTTCCGCGGTGCGCATCTGGGCTTCACGGCGACGGCCGAGGCGGTCGCGCGCTGGTGGGACCTGGCCGGGATCGCCAAGCAGCACGAGGAGTTCCTGGACCGCCACGCGCGCGTGCTGCACGACTGGGAGACACGGCCGGACACACCTCCCGAGGAGGCGTACCGCGACTATCTGCTCGCCCTCGACTCCTGGCGCCACCTCCCCTACGCCGATCCCGGACTGCCGCCCGCGCTGCTGCCGCCGGACTGGCCGGGGGCCCGCTCGGCGGCCGTCTTCCAGGCGCTGCACGAGCGGTTGCGGGACGCGGGCGCCGCCTTTGCCGGCGCCCCGACAGGGCCGTCCGGAACCTGCACAAATCCCAGGACGACGTGAGTTGTGTCACATTTAGGTCAGTGCGGGCAACGCTCAGGCCGCTCCTAGCCTCTTCTCATAATTCTTACCTAGGCTTGCGACGCATGAGTCTGATGCGCAATCTGAACCGGGCACTCACCGCCACCACCGGCCTCCAGGTGCACAGGGCCCCCACCGCCCCCGCCGCGCCCAAGCAGCCGAAGGCCGCACCGGCGAAATCCGCGAAGCGGCCCACGCCGGTGTACCGACGCCCCGCCACCGAGGACCTGGCGACGGACCGACTGCTGCGGCAGCCGGTCTTCATCATGTCGCCCGTGCGCTCCGGTTCGACCCTGCTGCGCATGCTCCTGAACGCTCACTCGCGACTCCACTCCCCGCACGAGACACACATCCGCCGGCTCGAGGTCGGCTACGGCAGCAAGCTGTCGCAGCGCGCCATGAGCGCCCTCGACCTGGAGCGCGGCGACCTGGAGCACCTGCTGTGGGACCGGGTACTCCATCGCGAACTGGTCAAATCGGGCAAGGACTTCCTGGTCGAGAAGACGCCGAGCAACGCGTTCGTCCATCAGCGCATCGAGGACTGCTGGCCCGACGCCCGCTTCGTCTTCCTGCTCCGCCACCCGGTGTCCATCGCCCGGTCCTGGCACGAGGGCGACCCCGAAAAGCGCACCTACGACGAGGCGGCTGCCGACGCGCTGCGTTACATGAAGGCCGTGGAGAAGGCCCGTAAGGACATCACCGGCGGCCACACCGTGCGCTACGAGGACATCACCGCGGATCCCGAGAAGGAGATGCGGAGCCTGTGCGAGTTCCTCGAGGTCGAGTTCGAGCCGTCGATGCTCGACTACGGCAAGAAGGACGACTCGCAGGTGGTCAAGGGGCTCGGCGACTGGCGCGACAAGATCAAGTCCGGTCAGGTGCAGGCCGGTCGTGCGCTGCCGAAGGACGACGAGGTCCCCGAGCTGCTGCGCCCCATGTGTATGTCCTGGGGTTATGTGTCATGAGACCGCACGCTGAGGTTGAAGAGGTCTGGCCGCGCGACGGCCGTATCCGCCTCGTGGGCCGCATCCACGGCCGGGCCGCGGGGGACACCGACGGCTGGCGGCTGTTGCTCGTGCTGCGCGGGACCGACCGGCGGCTGCGCTACCCCGCGCGTGTGAAGGGCGATCGCTTCGAGAGCGAGCTGCCCGTCTCCGACCTCGCCGACCGTGACGCGGAAGCCGGCGGAGAGGTTGAGGAGTGGGACATCCATCTCACCGACGGCGAGGCGGAGCTGCGCGTCGGGCGGCAGCTCGACGACATCCGCGGCAAGAAGAAGATCATGGTGTTCCCGGAGCAGCGGCTGAGCGGCTGGAGTGTCCGTCCGTACTACACGGTCAAGGACAACCTGTCGCTGGAGTGCCGTCTGGAATGCCGTTCGGAAGAGGCGATATGACAGTCCGGAATCAGGCGCCACGACTTACGACGCATGAGGCCCCAAAGCGTCCGAAGGTCCGCTATCTGCTCTTGCACGCGTACGGCCGCGGCGGCACGATCCGCACCGTGATGAACCAGGCCAACTCCCTTGTGCGGGCGGGCTGGGACGTCGAGCTGGTGAGTGCGATGCGCCGCCGCAAGGACATCCAGTTCCCGCTCGATCCGCGGGTGACGGTCTCCACGGTCGTCGACCTGCGGGAAGGCAAGTACACCCCGCAGTCCTCTCTCGCCGGCCGGTGGCACGACTGGCGCCGGGGCAGGCTGCTCGAGCTGCCCGGAAAGCACATCCCCGCGGGCGAGTTCGGATACCGGTACTTCAACCGGTACGTCGAGGAGCAGCTCATCGCCTACCTGTCCACGCTGCGGGACGGCGTCCTGGTGACCACCCGGCCCGCGCTCAACTTCCTGGCCGCGCAGCACGCGACGGGCGGCGTGGTCCGTGTCGCGCAGGAGCACATGAACCACGGCACGCACAAACGTGATGTGCAACAGCGCATCCGGGAGACCTATCCGAGCTTCGACGCGGTCGCCGTCCTGACCGAACGGGACCGCCAGGAGTACGAGCAACTGCTGCCCGGCACCAGGGTCGTACGCATCCCCAACGCCGTGCACTCGCTCGACCAGATCCCCTCCGACCATCACGCGAAGATCGCCGTGGCGGCCGGGCGGCTTTTCCCGCAGAAGGGCTTCGACATGCTCATCGAGGCATGGTCGAAGCTCGTCGAGACGTACCCCGAATGGCAGTTGAGGATCTACGGCAGCGGTGAGAAGAAGGCCGAGCTGCGGGCCCTCATCGAGGAGCATCACCTCTACAACCATGTGTTCCTGATGGGCCACACCGACCGGCTGGACGACGAACTCGCCAAGGCCTCGTTCTACGTGCTCAGTTCACGCTTCGAGGGCCTGCCCATGGTGATGATCGAGGCGATGAGCCACGCGCTGCCCGTGGTGAGCTTCGACTGCCCGACCGGGCCCTCCGATGTGTTGACGCACGGAGTGGACGGGCTGCTGGTTCCGCCGGAGGACCCGGACGCGCTCGCCCAGGCCATGGCCAAGCTGATGGCCGACGAGTCGCTGCGTTCGGAGATGGGCGTCGCGGCCGTGCTGACGGCCGCCTCGTACGGCCCGGACGCCGTACACCCGCGCTGGGAAGCCCTGTTCACCGAACTCCACGAACAACGGCTCGGCACCGCCGGCGCCGCGAAAGGACTGCGCGTATGACCCACACGGCAAAGGCTCAGGGAGCCACGATCTGGCTCACCGGGCTGCCGAGCGCGGGCAAGACCACGATCGCCCGCATTCTCGCCGGCCGGCTGCGCTCCGAGAACCATCGCGTGGAGGTGCTCGACGGCGACGAGATCCGCCGCTTCCTCTCCGCGGGACTCGGCTTCTCCCGCGAGGACCGCAACACCAACGTGCAGCGCATCGGCCTGGTCGCCGAAGTCCTCGCACGCAACGGCGTGCTGGCGGTGGTGCCGGTCATCGCGCCGTACGCGGACAGCCGCGAGGCGGTGCGCAAGCGGCACGAGGCAAGCGGGACGCCATACATCGAGGTGCATGTCGCCACTCCCGTGGAGGTGTGCGCCGAGCGCGACGTCAAGGGGCTGTACGCCCGTCAGGCCGCGGGTCAGCTGACCGGGCTCACGGGCGTCGACGATCCGTACGAGCCGCCACTGGACCCGGCCATCGCGCTGAAGACCCAGGGGGAGACGCCCGAGGAGTCGGCGGACGCGGTGTACGCGGTGCTGGCAGAGAGGGGGCTCGTATGACCTCCGTGAGCGCCGAGCGTGCGTACGCGCTCTCCCATCTGGATGCCCTGGAGTCGGAGGGTGTGCACATCTTCCGTGAGGTGGCGGGCGAGTTCGAGCGGCCGGTGATCCTGTTCTCCGGCGGCAAGGACTCCATCGTCATGCTGCATCTGGCGCTGAAGGCGTTCGCCCCGGCGGCGGTTCCCTTCTCGCTGCTGCATGTGGACACCGGGCACAACTTCCCCGAGGTCATCGAGTACCGGGACCGGGTGGTCGCCGAGCACGGGCTGCGGCTGCATGTGGCCTCCGTGCAGGACTACATCGACGCCGGCAAGCTGCGCGAGCGGCCGGACGGGACGCGCAATCCGCTGCAGACCGTACCGCTCACCGAGAAGATCCAGACCGAGCGGTTCGACGCCGTGTTCGGCGGCGGGCGCCGGGACGAGGAGAAGGCCCGGGCCAAGGAGCGGGTGTTCTCGCTGCGCGACGAGTTCTCCCAGTGGGACCCGCGCCGGCAGCGGCCCGAGCTGTGGAACCTGTACAACGGCCGCCACGCGCCCGGCGAGCACGTCCGCGTCTTCCCGCTCAGCAACTGGACCGAGCTGGACGTCTGGCAGTACATCGCCCGAGAGAAGATCGAACTCCCGCAGATCTACTTCGCGCACCAGCGTGAGGTGTTCCAGCGCAGCGGCATGTGGCTGACCGCCGGCGACTGGGGCGGCCCTCGCGAGGACGAGAAGGTCGAGAAGCGGCAGGTCCGTTACCGCACGGTGGGCGACATGTCCTGTACGGGCGCGGTGGATTCGGACGCGGTGACCCTGAAGGACGTCATCGCGGAGATCGCCGCCTCCCGGCTCACCGAGCGGGGCGCGACCCGCGCGGACGACAAGTTGTCCGAGGCCGCGATGGAAGACCGCAAGCGCGAGGGGTACTTCTAGCCGTGACCAGCACCATCGATCCTTTTGTCGGGACCACTACGGACACGCTGCGGTTCGCGACCGCGGGGTCCGTCGACGACGGCAAGTCGACGCTCGTCGGACGGCTGCTGCACGACTCCAAGTCCGTTCTCGCGGACCAGTTGGAGGCTGTGGAGCGCTTCTCCCAGAGCCGGGGGCAGCAGGCGCCCGACCTGGCGCTGCTCACCGACGGGCTGCGGGCCGAGCGCGAGCAGGGCATCACCATCGACGTGGCGTACCGCTACTTCGCCACGCCCCGCCGCCGGTTCATCCTCGCCGACACCCCCGGCCATGTGCAGTACACCCGCAACATGGTCACCGGCGCCTCCACCGCCGAGCTGACGGTCATCCTGGTCGACGCCCGCAACGGCGTCGTCGAGCAGACCCGCCGGCACGCCGCGATCGCGGCCCTGCTCCGGGTGCCGCACATCGTCCTGGCCGTCAACAAGATGGACCTCGTCGGCTACGAGGAGCAGGAGTTCGACCGGATCGTCGCGGACTTCGCGGGCCACGCCGCCGAGTTGGGCCTGCCCGGCTTCACACCGATCCCGGTGTCGGCCCTGGTCGGCGACAACGTGGTGGACCGCTCGACGCGTATGGGCTGGTACGCGGGTCCGGCGCTCCTGGAGCACCTGGAGACGGTGCCGGTGGGCAGCGACGTGGCGTGCGAACCGGCCCGGTTCCCCGTCCAGTACGTGATCCGGCACGACGAAGTCCGCTACTACGCGGGCCAGTTGGCGTCCGGCTCGCTACGCGTCGGCGACCGTGTGACGGTGCATCCCTCCGGCGAGACGTCCACGATCACGGGCCTCGACGTGCTCGGCGAGGAAGCGGACGTCGCCTACGCCCCGCAGTCGCTGACCGTGCGCCTGGCCGACCAGCGCGATGTCTCTCGCGGCGACATGCTCACGACCGGGACGGATGCGCCCGCGCTGACGCAGGATGTCTCGGCGAACGCATGCCATCTGGCCGACCGGCCGTTGCGGGTGGGTGACCGGGTGCTGGTCCGGCATACGACGCGGACGGTGAAGGCGCTCGTGAAGGACCTGGGCGGGGCGCCCGAGTTGGCCGCGAACGACCTGGGCCGCGTCAGGCTGCGCACGGCGGAGCCGCTGGCGCTGGACGACTATGCGGTTTCCCGTCGTACGGGGGCGTTTCTCCTGGTCGATCCGGCGGATGGGGCGACGTTGACGGCGGGGATGGCGGAACTCGGGCCCCGATAGGGGCGCGAGGCTGTGTCAATTCGCGGCTCCGCCGCGATGGGGGTCCCCGCTCATGGGGTCCCCCCGCTCATGGGGTCCCCCCGCTCGAGCGGAGCCGAGAGTGGGGAGAAGCCGAGAGTGGGGGAGCGACCAGCCGCAGACGACCCGCACTCGCCGACGAATTCGAACCCCCACCCTGGAGGGCGCAGGCTGGGGACTTTCGCTCAGCTCCCCAGCGAAAGCCGCGGCTTCGGCGCATCCGTGCGGCCCGTCTGCGGGCGTCGGCTGCCCGCCCGATACGGAGAGGGCCAGCTGACGCCCGGCCCGGCGTAGCCCTGTTCCGCCGCCGCGTGCAGCGTCCAGTGGGGGTCGTACAGGTGGGGCCGCGCCAGAGCGCAGAGGTCGGTGCGGCCCGCCAGGATCAGGGAGTTGACGTCGTCCCAGGAGGAGATCGCGCCCACCGCGATCACCGGGATTCCCGTCTCGTTGCGGATCCGGTCGGCGTACGGCGTCTGGTAGGAGCGGCCGTACTCCGGCTGCTCCTCCGCCACCACCTGGCCCGTCGAGACATCGATCGCGTCGGCGCCGTGTGCGGCGAAGGCGCGGGCGATGGTGACGGCATCGTCCGCCGTGGTGCCGCCGTCGGCCCAGTCGGTGGCGGAGATGCGTACGGTCATCGGGCGGTCCTCGGGCCATACGGCGCGTAGGGCGTCGAAGACTTCCAGCGGGAAGCGCAAACGGTTCTCCAGAGGGCCGCCGTAGGCGTCGGTGCGGCGGTTGGTCAGCGGGGAGAGGAAGCCGGAGAGCAAGTAGCCGTGGGCGCAGTGGAGTTCGAGCAGGTCGAAGCCGCAACGGGCGGCCCGTCGGGCGGCTGACGTGAACTGTTCGCGTATGTCGGCCAGTTGAGCTCGGGGCAGCTCGTGCGGCGTCTGGTTCTGGGGCTTGTACGGGAGCGAGGACGCGGCCACGAGCGGCCAGTTGCCCTCCTCCAGTGGTTCGTCGATGCCCTCCCACATCAGCTTGGTGGAGCCCTTGCGGCCCGAGTGGCCGAGCTGCACGCCGATCGCCGCGCCCGGCGCCTGTGCGTGCACGAAGTCGGTGATCCGCCGCCAGGAGTCGGCCTGTTGGCCGGTGTAGAGTCCGGCGCAACCCGGCGTGATCCGGCCCTCCGCACTCACACACACCATCTCCGTCATCACCAGACCGGCGCCGCCGAGCGCCCGCGCGCCCAGGTGGACGAGGTGGAAGTCGCCGGGTACGCCGTCCACGGCCGAGTACATGTCCATCGGTGAGACCACGACCCGGTTGCGCAGGGTCAGTCCGCGCAGCCGGAACGGCGTGAACATCGGCGGCGTACCGGGCGGGCAGCCGAACTCGCGTTCCACGCTTTCCGTGAAGCGCGCGTCGCGCAGTCTGAGGTTGTCGTGCGTGACCCGGCGGCTGCGGGTGAGCAGGTTGAAGGCGAACTGGCGGGCGGGCTGGTCGAGATAGAGCCCCAGGTTCTCGAACCACTCCAGGCTGGCGCGCGCCGCCCGCTGCGTGGAGGCGACGACGGGGCGCCGTTCTTCCTCGTAGGCGGTCAACGCGGCGTCCAGGGAGGGCTGTTCCTCCAGGCAGGCGGCCAGGGCGAGCGCGTCCTCGACGGCGAGCTTCGTACCGGAGCCGATGGAGAAGTGCGCGGTGTGCGCGGCGTCGCCGAGGAGGACCACGTTGTCGTGGGACCAGCGCTCGTTGACGACGGTCCGGAACGCCGTCCACGCCGACTTGTTGGATCTGAGCGCCCGTCCGCCGAGGGCGTCGGCGAAGATCTTGGCGCACCGTTCGACTGACTCCCGCACATCCGACTCCGCGAACCCGGCCGCCTCCCACACCTCTTCGCGCATTTCGACGATCACGGTTGAGGCGTCAGCCGCAAACGGGTATCCGTGCAGCTGCATCACCCCGTGCTCGGTCTCGGCGATCTCGAAGCGGAACGCCTCGAACGGGAAGTCTGCGGCGAGCCAGATGTAGCGGCACCGGTGGGTGGTCACCCGCGGTCGGAACACCTGCGCGTACGCCTCACGCGTGGCGCTGTGCACGCCGTCCGCCGCGACCACGAGGTCGTACGACTCCGAAAGCCGCGCCGTGTCCGGTGCCTGCGTACGAAAGCGAAGCTCGACACCGAGCGAACGGCATCGCTCGTGCAGGATCTCCAGCAGCCTGCGGCGCCCGAGCGCCGCGAAGCCATGTCCTCCGGAGGTGTGGCGGATGTTCCGGTGGACGATGTCGATGTCGTCCCAGCGCACGAACTCGTCCCGCAGCGCCTCGTACACGACGGGGTCGGCGTGCTCGATGCCGCCGAGGGTTTCGTCGGAGAGGACCACGCCGAAGCCGAAGGTGTCGTCGGGGGCGTTGCGTTCCCAGACAGTGATTTCGCGGGCCGGGTCGAGGCGCTTGAGGAGGGCGGCGGCGTAGAGCCCACCGGGGCCGCCGCCGACGACGGCGACCCGGAGGTGCTCTCTCGGGGGCGGTGCCACCGTCACCGCCCCCGCCACTTCGGTGGCCGCTTTTCCGTGAAGGCCGCGTGGAACTCGGCGTAGTCCTCGCCGTTCATCAGGAGGGCCTGGGTCGAGGCGTCCAGCTCCACCGAGGCGGCCAGTGGCATGTCCAGTTCGGCGGTCAGAAGGGCTTTCGTCTGGGCGTACGCGAGGGCCGGCCCCTGGGCGAGACGGTGGGCCAGGGCCTGGGCGGCCTCGTCGACGTGGCCTTCCTCCGTCAGCTCGCTGATGAGGCCGATCCGTTCGGCTTCGGGTGCGCGTACCGGCTCGCCCAGCATCAGCAGGCGGGTCGCGTGGCCGAGCCCGACGACGCGCGGCAGCAGATAGGCGGCTCCCATGTCGCCGCCCGACAGGCCGACGCGAGTGAAGAGGAAGGCGAAGCGGGCGCTCGAGTCGGCCACCCGGAAGTCCGCGGCCAGGGCGAGGACCGCACCCGCGCCGGCCGCGACACCGTGCACGGCCGCGATCACGGGGAAGGGGCATTCTCGTACGGCCCTCACGACCTGCCCGGTCATGCGGTTGAAGTCGAGCAGCTGGGACGTGTCCATCGACAGCGTGGCTCCGATGATCTCGTCGACGTCACCGCCGGAGCAGAAGCCGCGGCCCTCACCGGCCAGCACAAGGGCGCGTACGGACTTCTCGCGGGACAGCTCGGCGAGCAGGTCGCGCAGATCGGCGTAGGCGCCGAAGGTGAGGGCGTTCAGCTTCTCGGGACGGGCCAGAGTGACGGTGGCGACCCCGTCGACGTACTCGCAGCGCAGGTGCTGCCAATCGGGCGTGCGGGTCGCGGAGCCGGTGAAGGGACTCATGAGGTGCGGCCTCCTCGGACGGGGGCGGCGATCTTGCGCTGCGAGCGCTACCCATGAATTTATCACTCATCTTTGACTGTCGTCAGTAGTGCGCGATAAAGCCGACCACCAGGCGTCGGTATGCGAGCTTCAGCACATGAACCGACGTGAAGTTCGATACGTGAGTTTTGATACGCCACAAGACGTGGCATCGACACAACAGTCACGGAGTCACGGGTGCGCGACAGCGCCGTAACAGCAGGACTCCCGGCGCGAGCCGGACCGTTCACCTGGGTACAGCCCGAAAGCAGACCGATCGTCCAGAAAGGCATCCGCCGGGCGTTACCGCCCGGCACCGCAGTACTATTCTTATTGTTGAAAGCAGGACTACCTGCTCCATGAACGGACCCGCCTTGCACGAGCCCTCAGCCCCAGCCTCATGGCGCGTCGCGCTGCCGCACTCCGCCGCAGCCGTGCCCGTCGCCCGCGCACTGGTCCGTACGGCACTGGCCGAGATCGAGCACGCCGCCGACTGCGACACGGCCGAGCTGCTCACCGCCGAGCTGGTGGCCAACGCCGTGGAGCACACCAAGGGGGACGCCCCCATAGAGCTGGTCGTGCAGTTGCTGCCGACCGGCTGCCAGGTCGAGGTGCACGACCGCGACCCGGCCCCGCCCGGCAGTCTCACCCGCCCCGGTCCCGACCACCCGGACCCCTGGCAGGAGCACGGCCGCGGCCTGCTGCTGATCCGCGCCCTCAGCTCGTCCTGCGGGCACCGGCCCACGGAGTCCGGCAAGGCGGTGTGGTTCAGGCTGCCGGCGGTGCCCCAGCAGCGCAGGCCTGCGGAGTGATGATTCAGGGCTCAGGCGAGCGTCGCCACCAGGACCGCCTTGATCGTGTGCAGCCGGTTCTCCGCCTGGTCGAAGACGACCGAGTGCGCCGACTCGAAGACCTCGTCGGTCACCTCGAGTGAGTCCAGGCCGTGCCGCTCGTGGATCTCGCGCCCGACCTTCGTGCCCAGGTCGTGGAAGGCCGGCAGGCAGTGCAGGAACTTGACGTCCGCGTTGCCGGTGGCACGCAGAACGTCCATCGTCACCGCGTACGGACCGAGAGCGGCGATCCGCTCGTCCCAGACGTCCTTGGGCTCCCCCATGGACACCCAGACATCGGTGGCGATGAAGTCGACGTCCGCGACGCCCTTGTCGACGGTCTCGGTGAAGGTGATGCGGGCGCCGCTGGTCTCGCTGATCCTCAGGGCCTCGGCGATGACCTCCTTGGCGGGCCAGTAGGCCTGGGGGGCCACGATGCGGACGTCCATCCCGAGGAGCGCGCCCGTGATCAGGTACGAGTTGCCCATGTTGAAGCGGGCGTCGCCCAGGTACGCGAAGGCGATCTCGTCCAGCGGCCGGTCCGCCTGCTCCGTCATCGTGAGCACGTCGGCGAGCATCTGCGTGGGGTGCCAGGCGTCGGTGAGGCCGTTGTAGACGGGCACACCCGCGTACGCGGCCAGCTCCTCGACGCTCGCCTGGCTGTCCCCGCGGTACTGGATCCCGTCGTACATCCGGCCGAGCACCCGCGCGGTGTCCTTCACGGACTCCTTGTGCCCTATCTGCGAGCCGGACGGATCGAGATACGTGGTGGACACCCCCTGATCCGCGGCCGCCACCTCGAACGCGCAGCGGGTGCGCGTCGAGGTCTTCTCGAAGATCAGCGCGATGTTCTTCCCACGCAGGTACTGGGTCTCGGTCCCGGCCTTCTTGGCGGCCTTCAGCTCGGCGGCAAGCTCGATCAGACCGCGGAACTCCTCCGCCGTGAAGTCCAGCTCCTTCAGAAAGTGGCGGCCGGCGAGGGCGGTCGGGACTGTCGCCATGGGGGCGCTCCAGACATGCGGGGACACGGACGGTTGGAAGTCTATACGACCATTCGCATTTCTATGCGACCCTGAGGCGACTACTGTGCGACCTCTACGCGGCCTCTCCGTGTTCGCCTCGCCTCTACACCGCATCGCGTACGACCGGGCAGCTCATGCAACGCGGCCCGCCCCGCCCTCGCCCCAGCTCGCTCCCCGGGATCTCGATCACCTCGATGCCCTGCTTGCGGAGATGGGTGTTGGTGGTGGAGTTCCGCTCGTAGGCGACCACGACGCCCGGCTCGACCGCGAGGACGTTGCAGCCGTCGTCCCACTGCTCGCGCTCGGCCGCGTGCACGTCCTGCGTCGCGGTCAGTACGCGGATCTCGCTCAGCCCGAGGGCCGCGGCGATCGCGCGGTGCATGTGCTCCGGCGGGTGGTCGGTGACCTTGAGCTCCTTGTCGCCCACGCCCGGTTCGATGGTGTACGAGCGGAGCATGCCGAGTCCCGCATACTGCGTGAAGATGTCGCCGTCAACCATCGTCATCACCGTGTCGAGGTGCATCAGGGCCCGTCTCTTGGGCATGTCGAGCGCCACGATCGTGGTCGCCGACCCGGCGGCGAACAGCTTGTGCGCGAGCATCTCCACTGCCTGCGGTGTCGTCCGCTCACTCATGCCGATGAGCACGGCGCCGTTGCCGATCACCAGCACGTCGCCGCCCTCGATGGTGGAGGGATAGTCCGCCTGCCCCTGAGACCAGATGTTGAAGGTCTCGGCCCGGAACAGCGGGTGATGCTGGTAGATCGCCTCGAAGTGCACGGTCTCGCGCTGACGGGCGGGCCAGCGCATGGCGTTGATGGAGACCCCGTCGTAGATCCAGGCGGAGGTGTCCCGGGTGAACAGATGGTTGGGCAGCGGGCGGAGCAGGAAGTCGTCGAGTTCCATGACGTGGAAGCGCACGGACGTCGGCTCCGCGTGCGCGTCCAGGAACTCCCGCTTGGTCATACCTCCGACCAGGGCCTCGGCCAGCTCGCCCGCCGGCATGGCGTCGAAGGCCTCCCGGATGTGGTCCGTGGCGAGCGGCCCGTACTCCTTCTCGTCGAAGACGCGGTCCAGTACGAGCTCCCGGGCGGCCGGGATCTCCAGCACATCGGTGAGCAGGTCGCCGAAGAGGTGGACGATGACCCCCCGGTCACGCAGCACGTCCGCGAACCCGTCGTGCTCCGCGCGCGCCCGGCGCACCCACAGCACGTCGTCGAAGAGCAGGGCGTCCTTGTTACTGGGGGTGAGCCTTTTGAGCTCAAGATCAGGCCGGTGCAGGATGACGCGGCGAAGCCGCCCGGCCTCGGAGTCGACTTGGAATCCCATGCCTCCATCTTTGACCATCCGGACACGTGTTCATCCACCGATCGGCCGGGGTGACAGGGGCGAGATTGCGCGGGCGGACCGCATCCGGATTCTCGTCCCCTTGACGAAAATCGGCCGGCCGTACCTTCCGAGGCGCCGGTCGAGAAGCGCGGCCTGGACGAACCCGGCCGCGCCGCCCTGCATGCCCTGAGGGGTTGAGGTGACCAAGCCCACAGGCCGGGTCACAGCCGCGGATCCACCGGCTCCGACTCCAGCGCCAGCACCCCGAACACCGCCTCGTGGACCCGCCACAGCGGCTCGCCTTCCGCCAGGCGGTCCAGGGCTTCCAGGCCCAGCGCGTACTCCCGGATCGCCAGCGAGCGCTTGTGGTTCAGGGAGCGAGCACGGAGGCGGTCGAGGTTCTCCGGACGTGTGTACTCGGGGCCGTAGATGATCCGGAGGTACTCGCGGCCCCGGCACTTGATGCCGGGCTGCACGAGCCGCCCCTCCCGGTTGCGCACAACGGCATCCACCGGCTTGACGACCATGCCCTCACCGCCGCGCCCGGTCATCTCCAGCCACCAGTCGACACCGGCCCGCACGGAGTCCGGGTCACCCGTGTCGACGAACAGCCGACGCGTGGTCTGCAGCAGCCCGGAGGCGTCGCTCGACACGAAGCGGTCGATCAGCGCGAGCTGTTCGTCGTGCGGCAGAGCGGCCAGGCTCCGTCCCTGCACGGCGAGGATCTGGAAGGGCGCGAGCCGCACTCCGTCCAGACCGGACGTGGTCCAGCAGTACCGCCGGTACGCCTCGGTGAACGCGGCGGCGTCCGCGGCCCGTTCCCGCTGCTTCACCAGCAGATCCCGTACGTCGACACCCCGCGCCGCCGCCCCTTCGAGCGCGGCGACCGCGCCCGGGAACACGGCCCCGGAAGCGGCCCCCACAGCGGCGTACTGACTGCGCAGCAGCCCGGACGCCTTGAGCGACCACGGCATCAACTCGGCGTCCAGCAGCACCCAGTCGGTGGCCAGCTCCTCCCACAGCCCGGCCTCGGTGACGGCGCTGCGCACCCGCCCGAGGATCTCCTCGGTGACGGCGGAATCGTCGAAGAAGGGCCGCCCGGTGCGGGTGTAGAGCGAGCCTGTCGGCCCGTCCGCCCCGAAGCGCTCGCGCGCGGTATCCGCGTCCCGGCACACCAGCGCCACGGCCCGCGAGCCCATGTGCTTCTCCTCGCACACGACCCGCGCGACACCGTCCGCCGCGTACTGGGCAAAGGCCTCCGCGGGGTGCTCCAGGAAGTGTCCATCAGCGGCTCCGCCACGGGCCTCCACACGCGAGGTCGCCGTCGGGGCCATCGTGGGCGGCAGGTACGGCAGCAGCCGCGGGTCCACGGCGAAACGGCTCATGACCTCCAGGGCCGCCGCCGCGTTCTCCTCGCGGACCGACACCCGTCCCGCGTACCGGGTCTCGACGACGCGACGCCCGTGCACGTCCGCGAGGTCGAGTGGCCGCCCGTCGTGACCGCCGGGTGCCTCGGTCCGCAGCGGCTTCGTCGGCTCGTACCAGACCCGTTCCGCCGGTACTTCGACCAGCTCGCGCTCCGGCCAGCGCAGTGCGGTCAGCTTGCCGCCGAAGACGGCGCCGGTGTCCAGGCAGATGGTGTTGTTGAGCCACGTCGCGGTGGGGACGGGAGTGTGGCCGTACACCACAGCCGCGCGGCCCCGGTACTCCTCCGCCCACGGATAGCGCACCGGCAGCCCGAACTCGTCCGTCTCGCCGGTGGTGTCGCCGTACAGCGCGTGCGAGCGCACCCGGCCCGACGTACGGCCGTGGTACTTCTCGGGCAGACCGGCGTGGCAGACGACGAGCCGGCCGCCGTCGAGCACGTAATGGCTGACGAGCCCGTCGATGAACTCGCGCACCTGCTTCTTGAACTCCTCGCTCTCCCCCTCCATCTGCTCGATCGTCTCGGCGAGCCCATGCGTGTGCTGGACCTGGCGGCCCTTGAGGTAACGCCCGTACTTGTTCTCGTGGTTGCCGGGCACGCACAGCGCGTCGCCCGACGCGACCATCGCCATCACGCGACGCAGCACACCCGGCGAGTCGGGACCGCGGTCGACGAGGTCGCCGACGAACACGGCCGTACGGCCCTCGGGGTGCACCCCGTCCAGGTAGCCCAGCTTGCCCAGCAGTGACTCCAGTTCGGATGCGCAGCCGTGGATGTCGCCGATGATGTCGAAGGGCCCGGTGAGGTGGGTCAGGTCGTTGAACCGCTTCTCGGTGCGGATCGAGGTGCTCTCGACCTCCTCCGCACCGCGCAGGATGTGCACCTTGCGGAAGCCCTCGCGCTCCAAGTGCCGTAGGGAGCGCCGCAGTTCGCGGATATGGCGCTGGATGACGCGGCGCGGCATGCCGACCCGGTCCTCGCGCGAGGCGTTGCGCTCGGCGCACACCTCCTCCGGTATGTCGAGCACGATGGCGATGGGCAACACGTCGTACTTCTTGGCCAGTTCGACCAGCTGCTTGCGGCTCTCCTGCTGCACGCTGGTCGCGTCGACCACGGTGCGCCGGCCCGCCGCGAGCCGCTTGCCCGCGATGTAGTGGAGTACGTCGAAGGCGTCCCCGCTGGCGCTCTGGTCGTTCTCGTCATCGGCGACGAGGCCGCGGCAGAAGTCGGACGAGATCACCTCGGTCGGCTTGAAGTGCCGGCGGGCGAAGGTGGACTTGCCCGAGCCGGAGGCGCCGACGAGCACGACGAGGGAGAGGTCGGTGACGGGCAGAGTACGCCCCTTGGTCTCATTGCTGGTCATGCGGCCTTCTCCTCCTTCGCTGCTTTCATCGTGGCTGTGTTCATGGAAAACGTGGCCATCTGGGTGGGCGGACCCACCTCGGGGTCCTCGGGTCCGACAGGTGCGAACTCCACGTCGTATCCGTGCCGTTCGGCCACCGCCCCCGCCCAGGAGCGGAACTCCTCGCGCGTCCACTCGAAGCGGTGGTCGCCGTGCCGGGTGTGCCCGGCGGGGAGGGTCTCCCAGCGGACGTTGTACTCGACGTTCGGCGTCGTCACGAGGACGGTCCTCGGGCGTGCGGAGCCGAACACGGCGTACTCCAGGGCGGACAGCCGCGGCAGGTCGACGTGCTCGATGACCTCGCTGAGTACGGCGGCGTCGTACCCCTTGAGCCGGTTGTCGGTGTACGCGAGCGAGCCCTGCATGAGCTTCACGCGCTCGGTCCGCCGCTCCCCCATCCGCTCCAGCTTGAGCCGGCGCGAGGCGATGGTGAGCGCGCGCATCGACACATCGACACCGACGATCTCGGTGAACCGGGTGTCCTTCAGCAGCTCCTGCACCAACTGGCCCTGCCCACAGCCGAGATCGAGCACGCGGCCCGCCCCGGCAGCCCGCAGCGCCTCGACGATCGCGTCACGCCGCCGCACGGCGAGCGGTACCGGCCTCTCATCCGTGTCCTGCGTCTCGTCGACGGCGTTGTCGATCTCCTCGACCTCGCTGTCGTCCGCCTCCGCCAGCCGTACGAGTTCCAAGCGCTCCATGGCCTGCCGCGTCAGCGACCAACGGCGGGACAGATAGCGGCTGGTGATCAGCTTGTGCTCCGGATGCTCGGGCAGCCAGCCCTCACCGGCCCGCAGCAGCTTGTCGACCTCGTCGGTCGCCACCCAGTAGTGCTTGGCGTCGTCGAGGACGGGGAGGAGGACGTACAGGTGCCGCAGCGCTTCGGCCAGCCGCAGTTCGGCTTCGAGTACGAGGCTTACGTAACGGGAGTCGCCCCATTCCGGGAACTCGGCGTCCAGCGCCACGGGCTGAGCGGTCACCGTCCAGCCGAGCGGTTCGAAGAGCTTGCGTACGAGCTCGGCTCCACCGCGGGCGGGCAGTGCGGGCACCTCGATGCGCAACGGCCTTGCCTGCTCCGGGAGTTCAGGCTTGGCGTGGCAGGTGCCCTTCATCGCGCTGGAGAACACGCCGCTCAGCGCCACCGCGAGCAGTGACGAGGCGGCGTACGGCCGGTCGTTGACGTACTGCGCGAGCGCCGCGTCCGGCGCACCACCACGCCCCTTGCCCTTACCGCGCCGCACCAGCGCCACCGCGTCGACCTCCAGCAGCAATGCCACCGTGCAGCGCTCCGCGCTCGCCTCGGGGTAGAGGACGTGCGCCTTGCCGTAGGAGGTGGAGAACGCCTGTGATTTCTCGGGGTGTTTGTGCAGCAAGAACCCGAGGTCGGTCGCGGGGCGCTCTGGGGTACCGGTGGTGCTGATCGTCAGGAACACTGTGGTGACACCTCGAATTGCCTTCTGAGCTGTAGGTCCTCGCCGTGTCGTGCATGGCGGTGCACATCGCGTGCACACGCGCGGAACGCCGATGGATCCCAGCGAGGAGAGAGCGCGCTTCTGTGATCACTGCTCCTGGCCCCTTCTCAGCGTTGTAGCAGCACTGCGCTACGGCCAGTGGGCCACGGAAGCGCCTCTTCGGCGCGCCTCGACAACGTACAGCGAATGACCGCGGGAATACTCAGGATTTTCCGCTCATCCGCGGTCGCCCGGGTATGCCACGTGAGCCGCTCACTTCCCAGACGGCCGGACGCGCGTGCCGTGGAGGTCAGCGAGGATGACCACGTGCACCGCGGGCAGGGCCGCATCCGCGGCGATGCGGCGGGCCCCCTCGATGCCGCCCACCACCGGCATCCGGATGTCGACAGGCACGGCGGCGCACCGAATATGCTCAACTGCGAGCAGGACATTCCAAGTTTTTGACCGACATCAGTCATCCGCATGACCGAACCGTCCTCAGCATGGCCGAAGTCAGTCAGGCGGTGCTACTTTCTGCGCGTGACATCGAGCAGACGACGCGCGAAGATCGTGAAGTCACTGCGGATGACGGGAGGCGTGGCATCCGTACGCGAACTGGCGGAGCGGCTCCAGGTGAGCGAGTCGACCATCCGCCGGGACCTGACGCTGCTGGACCGCGACGGCGAGCTCATCCGGACCTACGGCGGCGCCGCCCTGTCGCTGCGTGCGAACGTCGAGGCCGCGGCGGAGGAAGCCGTCACCGAAGATCCGTTCGCTGTCGCGGCCTCGCACGACATGGCGATGAAAGAGGCCATGGCCGTCCGTGCCGCCGAACTCGTCGCGGACGACAGCGTGGTCGTTCTGGACATCGGCACCAGCACCTCGTTGATCGCCCGCCACCTGCGCGGCCGCCCGGTCACCGTGATCACCAGCAATCTGGCCGTACTGGATGAGTTGCGGGACGACGACACCGTACGGCTCGTGATGCTCGGTGGTGTGCTGCGCCGCAACTACCAGTCCCTGGTCGGCTCGCTCACCGAGACGGCCCTGCGGCAGATCAGCGCCGATCTGCTGTTCCTGAGCTGCACGGGCGTGCGCGCCGGCGGCCACGTGGTCGACGACATGGCCGTCGAGGCGCCCATCAAGCAGGCGATGATCGAGGTCGCCGACCGCGTGGTGCTGGTGGCCGCCGAGACCAAGTTCCCCGGCACCGGCAGCCTGCGGCTGTGCTCGCTCTCCGACGTCGATGTCCTGGTCACCACCGCCGGCGCCGACCCCCGGACGCTGGACCTCTGCCGTCAGGCGGGCGGAAAGGTGATCACCGCGTGAGACCGCCCCACGGCCGGGCGACCGCCGCCGCCCTTCAGTACTCCGCCGCCACTCCTCAGTAGTCCGCCTCAGGAGTCCACTCCGCCACCCAGCACGCGCACCCGCACCCGCACCCGCACCCGCACCCGCACCGTAGGACCCCTACCCCCACGCAAGGAGCAGTGCCCTCAACACAAGGAGTTGCAGGACATGCACAGATGGGCTCGAAGAATGTGGACCACCGCGGGCGCCACCGCCTGCGGCGTGGTTCTGTCCCTGCTCGCGACGGCCGTGCCGACCCAGGCCGCGTCTCCGGCCGTCCCCACCACCGCTCGTACCAGGGCCACCGCGGCCGTGGACGCGATGATGGGCTTCTACGACCAGGAGACCGGCCGCTGGCAGCCCGAATCACCGTGGTGGCAGTCGGGGAACGCCCTCCAGGCGCTTCTGGACTACATGGCGAAGACCGGGTCGCGGAAATACATGCCCGAGGTCAAGAACACCATCGCCATCCAGCGAGCGCCCCTGGAATGGTGGCCGGAGGGCGGAGGCGAGTTCAGGGCCGACTCCACCGACGACACCGGCTGGTGGGCACTGGCCATGACCCGCATGTACGACCTCACCCGCGACAAGAAGTACCTCGACATCGCCGAGCTGGACGAGGCCTACATGCGGGACTACTGGGACGACACCTGCGGCGGCGGCATCTGGTGGGACATCCCGGCCAAGAGCTACAAGAACGCGATCAGCATCGAGCTGTACATCAAGCTCGCCGCGGCGCTGCACAACCGGATTCCCGGAGACAAGGTCTACCTGGCCCACGCCCTCGAAGCGTGGCAATGGTTCAAGGACAGCGGGATGATCAACGGCGATCACCTCGTCAACGACGGTCTGAACACGCAGGGCGGCGGCTGCGCCAACAACGGCGGCACCACCTGGACCTACAACCAGGGAGTCATCCTGGGCGGACTCGCCGAGCTGTACAAGGCCACCGGCGACAAGAGCCTGATCGCTGACGGCCGGGCCATCGCCGACGCGGTGATCGCCAGTCCGGCCCTCACACAGAACGGCATCCTGACCGAGCCCTGCCAGGCGGCGGGCGACTGCAACTCCGACCAGGCGGCCTTCAAGGGCATCTTCGCCCGCAATCTCGGCGAACTCGACCGCGTCCTCACTGGACATCCCTACCGGAGTTACCTGCGTGCTCAGGCCTCCTCCGCCTACGCCAACGACCGGAACAGCTCTCATCAGTACGGACTGAGCTGGGCCGGACCGTTCGACCAAGCGACCATCGGGCGGCAGGAGTCGGCGGTTTCGCTGCTGACCGCCGTTCTGTGACACACGAACCCGACCCGGTGCACTCCCGCGTCGCCCCTCGGGGGGGGCAACACGGAGCGCACCGGGCGGAGTTACCAAGGACCCGGAACCACCTGTCAACGATCACGGCTGCCGGGGCCGGTAATCAGACTCGGGTTACGACAGCTGCGACTGCACCTGGGCCGAGAGCAGCTCCAGGTGGTCCAGGTCCTCGAGGTCGAGGATCTGGAGGTAGAGCCGCTGGGCACCGACCTCGGTGTAGCGGCCGATCTTGTCGACGATCTCGGCCGGGGAGCCGGCCAGGCCGTTTGCCTTCAGTTCGTCCACCTCGCGGCCGATCGCGGCGGCGCGGCGGGCGACCTCCGCATCGTCCTTGCCGGCGCAGACGACGAGCGCGCTGGAGTAGACCAGGTCGTCGCCCTTACGCCCTGCCTCCTCCGCCGCCGCCCGTACGCGGCCGAACTGGCGCTGGGTGTCCTCGATCGAACCGAACGGCATGTTGAACTCGTCGGCGTACTGGGCCGCCAGGCGCGGCGTACGGCTCGCGCCGTGACCGCCGATGAGTACCGGCACCTTGGCCTGTGCGGGCTTGGGCAGCGCGGGCGAGTCGGTCAGGTCGTAGTAGGTGCCGTGGTGGCTGAAGGTCTGGCCGACCTCCGTCGCCCACAGGCCCGTGACGATCGCCAGTTGCTCTTCCAGCCGGGCGAACTTCTCCTTCGGGAACGGTATGCCGTACGCCTTGTGTTCCTCCTCGAACCAGCCCGCGCCCAGGCCCAGTTCGACTCGACCGCCGGACATCTGGTCGACCCCTGCGACCTGGATCGCCAGGATGCCGGGCAGCCGGAAGGTACCGGCCGTCATCAGGGTGCCGAGCCGGATGCGCTTGGTTTCGCGAGCGAGTCCGGCGAGGGTGATCCAGGCGTCGGTGGGGCCGGGGAGGCCGTCCACGGAGCCCATGTGCAGATAGTGGTCGGAGCGGAAAAAGGCGTCGAAGCCGAGGTCTTCGGTGGCCTTGGCCACGGCGAGCAGGGTGTCGTAGCTGGCCCCTTGCTGGGGCTCGGTGAAGATTCGAAGATCCATGCCTCCATACTGCACGGTCGAACAGCGGTCAACGCCAGGGTCCCGCCGACTACCGCCTCGTCCTCGGCCGGGTGAAATCCGTCAACTCCGCGCGGATGGTGGGCTCTTGGCAGTGACTGGCCCCGGCGGTCTTCGTTGGAGTCGGGCGGAGCCGGACCGACCGGCGCGTTGCCGAGGAGGCCGTTCATGTCCCAGGAAGCTGTTCCGTCGTCGCAGCCCAAAGGCTTGCTGCAACAGATGGAGGAGCTGATGGCCGCCCTCAACGCGGACCTGTCCCAACTCGACGCCGACATCCAACAGTCGGCCACGCGCCCGGACGCGTCCCCGACGGACGGCTCCAAAAACGCCTGACTGCGCCGCCCTGACGGTCGGCTCATCCGGCGGCGCCTGCGGCGGGGGCGAATCCCTACGCCGCGGACCCCCGCTCCTGCTCAGCCTCATCCCGAACCGCCAGTCTGCGCAGCATCTCCAGAACCCTGTCGCGGGACTCATCCGCCGCGTCGATGGCCTCCATGCACTGCCAGTAAGTGGCCTCGTCGTCGGCCGCGGACGCGATTCCCACAAGGGCGATGCCCACCTCTCCCAGGAGGCCGCCGAGGTCGACGAGAGCTCGGCGGGCATCGCCGAGTTCCGTGAGCTGCGCGGCACGCAGGGTGCCGGCTCTCGGCAGGGGCACATCCAGGACGCCGCAGCCTCTGCCCGCCAGCTCGGTCAACCCCATTGCCTCGCCCCGTAATTCGGGAGGGCCGGACATCGCGAGGCGACTGCCTATCGCCTGGGCGAGGGCCTGTGCCTGGCAGGCCTCCGCCATGATGCCCCGCGCGTCCTCACTTCCCATCAGGGCACGCCTGCTCGCACCGATGAGTCGCACCGCGTCCATGCACTGTCCTCGTCTGTCCCGACGCGCTCTTCACACGCCTGCCCGAACTCTGCCTGCCACTACCCAGAGTGAAGCTCCTTGGGACGAAAAGCCAGAGGAAGCCGGAAATCTGTGGACAATAATTCGAGTGTGGACAACTTGATGACTCCGGAGAGTGACTATCGGCCCTCCGTGGCCTCCAAGCCCCTGCGCCGCCCCGACGCCCCGACGCCCCGACGCCCCGACGCCACACGTCATTCCCCGGCTCCCGGCCCCTCCCCCACCGGAAACCTCTCCTCGTTCCGGTCGATCTTCGCGGACAGTGCCGCGAGGGCATCGATGTCCAGCACCTCGCACAGCTGGAGCAAGTACGCCAGGACGTCAGCGACTTCGTCCGTCACGCGGGACGCCTTCTTCGGGTCGGACATCACCCGGGCCGACTCCTCCGGCGTCAACCACTGGAAGATCTCGACGAGTTCGGAGGCCTCGACGCTGAGCGCGGCGACCAGGTTCTTCGGGGTGTGGTACTTCTGCCAGTTCCGCGCCGCCGCGAACTCGGCCAGTCTGCGCTGGAGCTGGGCCACATCAAGTTCTGTCACGGCTCAAGGTGTACCACCGCGACCCCGTCCGCTCCCGAGGCCCAGGACGGGTCGCTCACGGCCCCCACCAGCCGAATGTGCCCACGCTCGCACATCCGCGCCGCGAGCCTTACGAGCTGGTCCCGCTGACGTACGTCCAGATCGCGGTCGAACCCGTCGGCCAGAACCGTGAGCGTCTGGAGCGCCTCGGGCACCTCCCCCGCCGTGTCGACCTCCAGCACACCCGGCCCGGTGAGCAGCACCAGTGCGAGGGCCAGATACCTCAACTCCCCATCTCCCAGCACTCCCAGAGGCGTCCGCAGCCCGTCGCCCCGGTCCAGCACCGCCCGGACTGCCGGGGCCGCCCGGACGGCCCGGACCGCCCGAGCCGTCGGTACCGATCCCTGTCCGGCGCCGGACGAAACCTGCTCGGCCAGTACGTCCACGACCTGACCCGCACACCCGTCCCGTACCGCCGCGACCAGCAGCCCGTGCCGCCTCCCGCACTCCGAGCGCGTGCGCCACAGCACCTCGGCGAGGTTGTCGCAGCCGGGCAGCAGACGTCCCGCGCCGAGCGGCACGGGCGCGCGCATGTGCCGGGGTACCGGGTCGCAGGCGAAGACGGAGCGCAGGGCGACCACCATCTGCTCGGCGGCGGCGAGGACTTGGCGCTGGCCGTCCGTCCTGCCGGCCACACGCAGGGGCAGCAGCGCGGTGCCGAGCCGGTCGTCGGGGAGCGGGGCCCGGGTCACGGGGGACGAGCCCGCCGTGTGCCAGGCCGCCTGCACCGTGGGGCGGCTCGGATCGCGCAGGGCCGTCTCCAGCAGGGTCAGCCCGCCGGTCGTCAACCGCTCGCCGACGATGCGGAGTTCGGGCTCGGCCTGCACAGCGAGGTCGAGCCGTACGACTCCTGCGGGACCGTCCACCGTGCAGCCGATGCGGAACCCGCGCCGCCGCCCGGCATCGGGCCGGGCCCGCTCGGGAACGCAGGCGCCAGGATCCGGGAACACTTCGCCCAGCGACGCCCCGCCGCCCAGCCGTGCCAGTGCTTCGTAGGCCCGCAGCGCACTGCTCTTGCCGCTTCCGCTGGGCCCCGCGAAGAGCGTCAGCGGGCCGAGCGGGAACTCCGCGCGCCGGTGTGTGGCGAATGCCGACAGCCGCAGCGCGGTGACCCTCGGCCGCCCGTCGTGGCAGGCGGCCCCGCCACGCGCAGCGTCTTCGGCGGGCACGGCATCCACGGTGGCGGCGCTCTGGAATCGCAAGGGCACGGTCATATCCGGACCGTAGGCTTCCGCCGGCCTGCCGAACCGTTCCGCCCGGCAGACCTTCCTACGATCGAGGGATCAGCAGGTCAAGCAAGTGATCGTCAGACGCCGGGGACTCCCGCACCCTCCATCAGCCCGCCCACTTCTGTGCCCGGTGGCGTGAGCAGGAACACGTTCCGCTCGACCCGGTGCATGCCGCTCGCCAGCCCGAAGACCACGCCCGTACTGAAGTCCAGTACGCGCTTGGCGACGTCCGGTTCGGCGCCGGTGAGGTCGAGGAGGACCGGGACACCGGCCATCAGCGTCTCGGCGACCTCGCGTGCGTCACCGAACACATTGACCCGGAGCACGACGAAACGGCGGCGCGGTTCGGTGTCCGCCTCGGGTATCGACCGGTGGTCGACCGCCGACGGCCAGGCGTCTCGGCCGCGCAGCGGGACGACCTGGGCGAGCCCTTCCCACTGTTCATCGGTGACGTCGTGGCCGTTCACCGGCTCCCCCCGACCTGACTCGCACTGATTTCCTGCACCGGGCAATTCTTGCGCATGCTCACCCGTTCGGCCCAACAGCGACACGGTCCGCGACGCGGCCGTGCCGTACATCACGCCCTCGACGGCTGTGTGGCGCGTGCAACCCCGGCGATCAGTCGTTAAACGCTCGAACGCCGGACTCCGTATCAACAAGCGCCGGACTCCGTATCAAACACGGGACAACCCGCCGGCCACCGACCAGAAGGGGCCACCCGTGGCCGCACAGGGCCCGCAGAGCAGCAGCACACAGGTACGGACCGTGTGCTCGTACTGCGGTGTCGGCTGCGGAATGCTCCTCAGCATCGGGATGGGCCCCGACGGGCGGCGTACGGTCCTGAAGGCGTCCGGCGACAAGGCACACCCCGCGAACTTCGGACGGCTGTGCGCCAAGGGCGCGACCACGGCCGACATGCTCGCCGCGCCTGGGCGGCTCGGCACCGCCCTCATACGGGACGGCCGCGGCGCGGAGCCGGTGCCCACGCCCGTGGACGCGGCGATCGCCGAGACCGCCCGGCGGCTGCGCGCCATCATCGACGAGCACGGCCCGGACGCCTTCGCCCTCTACGTCTCCGGGCAGATGAGCCTGGAAGCCCAGTATCTGGCGAACAAGCTGGCCAAGGGTTTCGTAGGGACGAACCAGATCGAGTCGAACTCCCGGCTGTGCATGGCGAGCGCGGGCACCGGCTACAAGCTGTCCCTGGGCGCCGACGGTCCGCCCGGCTCGTACCAGGACTTCGAGAAGGCCGACGTCTTCTTCGTCATCGGCTCGAACACGGCCGACTGCCATCCGGTTCTGTTCCTGCGGATGATGGACCGGGTCAAGGCGGGCGCGAAGCTCATCGTCGTCGATCCGCGGCGTACCGCCACCGCCGAGAAGGCCGACCTGTACCTGCAGATCAAGCCGGGTACGGATCTTGCGCTGCTGAACGGGCTGCTGCATCTCCTGCACGAGAACGGCCACACCGACCCCGCCTTCATCGCCGCGCACACCGAGGGCTGGGAGGCGATGCCCGGCTTCCTCGCCGACTATCCGCCTGCCACCGTCGCCGAGATCACCGGCATCCCGGAGGCCGGCATCCGCGAAGCCGCCTCGCTGATCGGCCGGGCGGGCGAGTGGACGAGCCTGTGGACCATGGGACTCAACCAGTCCACGCATGGCACCTGGAACACGAACGCCCTGGTCAACCTGCATCTCGCGACCGGTGCGATCTGCCGCCCCGGCTCCGGTCCCTTCTCTCTCACCGGCCAGCCCAACGCCATGGGCGGCCGTGAGATGGGGTACATGGGGCCGGGCCTTCCGGGGCAGCGGTCCGTCCTCGTCGACGAGGAGCGTGCCTTCGTCGAGGAGCTGTGGGAGCTGCCCCCGGACACGCTCCGGAAGGACGGTGTCGGGCAGGGCACCGTCGAGATGTTCCAGAAGATGGCGGACGGCGCGATCAAGGCCTGCTGGATCATCTGCACCAACCCCGTCGCCTCGGTCGCCAATCGCAGGACCGTCATCGAAGGGCTTGAGGCCGCCGAATTCGTCGTCACACAGGACGTCTTCGCAGAGACCGAGACCAACACGTACGCCGATGTCGTACTCCCGGGCGCCATGTGGACGGAGACCGAGGGCGTCCTCATCAACAGCGAACGCAATCTCACCCTCGCCTCGCCCGCCGCGGACCCGCCCGGCGAGGCGCTTGCGGACTGGCAGCTCATCGCGCGGGTGGCCTGCGCGATGGGGTACGAGAAGAGGTTCTCGTACGAGAGCGCGGAGGACGTCTTCGAGGAGATCAAGCGCGCCTGGAATCCGAAGACAGGGTGGGATCTGCGCGGCGTGACGTACGAGCGGCTGCGGGCGGGGTCCGTGCAGTGGCCGGCCGCGCGGGAGGAGGGACCGGACCGGAATCCGATCCGGTACGTGGACGGGGAGCTCGCCTTTCCCACGGTGAGTGGGCGGGCGGTGTTCTACGCGCGGCCGCACATCCCGGCCGCCGAGATGCCCGACGACGACTTCCCCTTCGTACTGAACACCGGGCGGCTTCAGCACCAGTGGCACACGCTGACCAAGACGGGGAAGGTTGCCAAGCTCAACAAGCTGAACCCCGGGCCGTTCGTGGAACTGCATCCGCAGGACGCCCGGGAGTTGGGCATCGCCGACGGTGATGCGGTCGAAGTCGCCTCACGGCGTGGGCGGGCCGTGCTGCCCGCCGCAGTGACGGACCGGGTCCGGCCGGGGTGCTGCTTCGCGCCCTTCCACTGGAACGATCTCTTCGGGGACTACCTGAGCATCAATGCGGTGACCAGTGACGCGGTCGATCCGGTGTCGTTCCAGCCGGAGTTGAAGGTGTGCGCGGTGGGGTTGGCGAGGGTTTCCTCGCCCCCGCCGTCCCTACCCTCCCCCAAGAATCTGGCCCGGTAGACCACGCCCATACCACCCGCGCCGAGTCTGCCCTCCAGCCGGTATCCCCCGACCGACCGCGGGTCCCCCTCCAACAAGGTCACGCATGCCCCCCTCAAGCTGTGAACCGTCCTCCCGCGAAACTGTACGACCACGGTCCTCGGGCTGGACGAGACCGAGGCGGTCGTGCCGCACATCACGCCGACGGGCCCTCTTGTGGGCTGCGGCGGGATCAGAGACGTACGACCGTCGTCTCCGTCGCCTTGATGCTCGTCCATACCGAAGCCCCGTCCGCGAGGCCGAGTTCGGCAGCTGCCTGTGGGGTGATCTCCGCGACCACGTCCGGTGCGCGGTCGGAGGTGATGAGGATGCGCAGTCTGCTGCCGGTGGCGGTGATCTCGCGGACGGTGCCGGGCCAGACGTTGCGCGGGCTGCCGCTTGGCCTGTCGCGGTGGACGGCGACCGCTTCGGGGGCGATGATCGCGAGGGCTTCCGTGCCCGCGGGCAGCGGGTCCGCGATCACCAACCGCCCTCCGCCGTCGGCGAGTTCGAGCCCGTCGGCGGTCGCCGTGCCGGGCCAGGCGTTGCGGCCGAGCATGCGGGCCACCCATGGCGAGCGTGGATGCCGGGTGACTTCGGCGGGTGGGGCGTCCTGGACGGCGCGGCCCTCGTCGAGTACGAGCACGCGGTCCGCGAGCGACACGGCCTCGACCGGGTCGTGGGTGACGATCAGGCAGACTCCGCCGAAGCCTTCGAGGTGACGGCGCAGGGTATGCCGTACCTGGGCACGGGTGGTCTGGTCGAGGGCGGCGAGCGGTTCGTCGAGGAGCAGGAGCCGGGGGCGTACGGCCAATGCCCTTGCCAGGGCGACCCGCCCGGCCTGGCCGCCGGAGAGCTGGGCGGGTTTACGGTGCGCGAGGTGGCCCACTGCGAGCCGGTCGAGCCAGTCCTGCGCGGCGCGGCGGGCCTCGGCGCGCGGTACGCCGTGGGCACGCGGGCCGTACGCCGTGTTGGCGAGTGCGGTGAGGTGCGGGAAGAGCGCGCCGTCCTGCGGGACCCAGGCGACTGACCTGCGGTGCGGGGGAAGTTGGGTGACGTCGATGTCGCCGAGGTGCAGTGCGGCGTGGGCGCGGGGGGTCAGGCCGAGCAGGGCCCGCAGCAGGGTGGTCTTGCCCGCGCCGTTGGGGCCCACCACGGCGATCGTGGTGCCGGGGGCCGCTTCCAGGACGAGCTGGTCGAAGCCGGTGACCTCGGCATGCAGGGACCAGCCTTCCTTGTCCGGGGCACCCTCGTACGCAGCGGGGGGTTCGGGAGTGTTCGCGGGTGAACTCCCCTCGTCCACGGGTGGCTTGGTCGGGTACGGGCGAGCGCTGCCCGGCGTACCCGTGAAGCGGCCGCGCAGGGCGACGAGGACCGCCATGGCGATGGCGAGCAGCAGCAGCGAGACGGAGGTCGCGGCCTGCGGGTTCTCCTGGAGCAGCAGGTACACCTGGAGGGGCAGTGTTTGCGTCGTGCCCGGAAGGTTGCCCGCGAAGGTGATGGTGGCGCCGAACTCGCCGAGGGCGCGGGCCCAGGTCAGCGCGGCTCCGGCGACAAGACCGGGGGCCACCATGGGCAGCGTCACCGTGGCGAACACCCGGAGCGGCGAGGCCCCGAGGGAGGCGGCGGTCTCCTCGTAACCCTGCCGGAGTCCGGCGATCGCCCCTTCGAGGCTGATCACCAGAAAGGGCATCGAGACGAAGGTGGCGGCGACGACCGCGCCCGAGGTGTGGAACGGCAGCGTGATGCCGAAGACGTCCTCCAGCCAGGGCCCGAGAAGCCCGCGCCGTCCGAAGGCAAGCAGCAGCGCGACGCCGCCGACGGTGGGCGGCAGCACCATCGGCAGCAGGACGAGCGAGCGCACGAGGGCCTTGCCGGGGAACGGTACGCGCGCCAGCAGCCAGGCCAGCGGGACGCCGAGCACGAGCGACAGGCCGAGCGACCAGAAGGAGACGACCAGGGAGAGCTTCAGCGCCTCGCTGGTGCCCGGGCTGGTCAGGTGCCCGCCCAGCTCACCCCAGTCGGTACGGGCGAGAACACCGGCCAGCGGGAGGAGCAGGAAGGCGATGGCGAGCAGGGCGGGGAGGGCGAGGGTGAGCGGGGTACGGGAGGAGCGGACGCGGGTTCGCCCGATATCGGAACGCGGGCCGCCAGGGCGTGGGACTTTCATGACTGGCCACGACTCATCACTGATCACGCCCCCCACATGGTCACGGCTTCTCGAAGCCCGCGGTGCGGAGGATCTGCTGGGCCCGCGGCGAGGACAGCCACTTCACGAAGGCCGTGGCCACCGTGGAGTGCTGCGACTCCTTGAGGGTGGCGGCGGGGTAGGAGGCGATGGCGTTCTGCTCGTCGGGGATCGTGATCGCGTCGGTCTTGTCGGCCGCCGTGGCCGCGTCGGTCTTGTAGACGATGCCCGCGTCCGCCTCGCCGAGTTCGACCTTGCTGAGCACCGCCCGGACGTTGGGCTCCTCGGAGACCGGTTTCACCGTGATCTTCCGGTCGGCCAGGACCTGCCTGCTGTAGCGGCCGACCGGCACCTCGGGCGCCGCGAGTACGGTCTTCACCTCGCTGTCGGCGAGGTTCTCGAGGCCCTCGATCTTCTTCGGGTTTCCCGCGCCCACGGCGATGACCAGGCGGTTCTTGGCGATGACGGTCGCCCTGCCGGTGTCGGCCTTCAGCCCGTCCATCGTCCGGGTGTCTGCGGTGACGAGTACGTCGGCGGGGGCGCCCTGCTTCACCTGCGCGGCCAGTTCCTGGGATCCGGCGAAGGAGAAGGCCAGCTTCGTACCCGGGTGCTCCTTCTCGTACGCCGCGCCCGCGGTCCTGAAGACATCGGTCAGGGAGGAGGCGGCCAGGACGGTGAGGTTCGCCGTGTCCGAACTCCCGCTCGTCTGCTCGGTCCCGCCGGTGCCGCAGGCGGCGAGGGAGCCGAGCAGGGCGGCGGCGATGAGTACGGCGGCGGCGCGGCGCCCGGTACGGAGAAGGGACATGCCGGGGGGCTCCTTGCAAGGAGCAATGCCGGAGGCCGTGGCCGGCGGGTGATCAGGCACGGTCGATGTGCACATTGGTCGACTTCACGCGTGCGGTGGCCTGCATACCGACCTCCAGGCCCAGCTCCTCGACGGCCTCCCGGGTCAGCAGGGAGACGAGGCGGTGCGGGCCCGCCTGTATCTCCACCTGGGCCGCGACGTCGCCCAGCTTGACGGCGGTGACGATGCCGGGGAACGCGTTGCGCGCCGAGGTGTACGGGTGCTCCTCCTCACCGCTGCCGCTCTGCGCGATCTCGACGGAGAAGGCGGCCAGATCACGGCCGTCGATGAGGCGACGACCGCCTTCGTCGCGGTGCGTCGCGACGCGGCCTGCGTCCGCCCAGCGGCGCGCGGTGTCGGCACTGACACCGAGCAGCCGGGCCGCCTGCCCGATGGTGTAGGACTGCATGTGCGCCAGATTAAGCCGTGTTGCCTCGCATCTGCAATGCATGAATGGGATCACACCCGGCAAGTGCCACTCAATAAGCTCTAGTCGATCATCTCCAGGTCCGGCGGGACGAGGGTGGTCGATTCGACCAGGCCCCTGAGGAGGTTGTGCAGGAGGTTGTTGTCCGTGGGCGCTCCGGACTCCTTGTCGTGTATCAGCGGGTAGGGGAAGTCGCCGTTGTGGAGGCGCTTGCGAACCTCCGTGATCTTGTGCTCGATACGGCGCTCGGTCCAGTTGTCGTCCGGGCGCAGACACTCCAGCAGGCGGGCGGCGCGCCGGTAGGACAGGGGGCGCGGGCCGCCCTCGTACAGGAGGTAGTGCTGGCCGATCACGGCCAGCAGCAGCCGTTCGTCCTCGGAGAGCGGCCAGATCCGCGGTTTCAGGGTGCTCGCCTGGCGGCGCGGTACGAGGCCGGGGGCGTCGTGGCCCGTCGCATACAGCTCGACCAGGTGTTCCCGGTAGCCCGACCCCCTCACGAACAGCGGGGTGTAGCCGGGCGTGAGCGGGATGGGCTCGGTGCTTTCGTGCGTCAGGCGGCCATGCGGCAGGCGGACGAGCTGCTGTCCGGTATTGCGCAGCCACCATTGGCTTGCGCGGTACGTGAGTTCGCCGTGCCGGCGGCTGACCCGCAGGTCGTCCTGGCCCACCGCGAGGTCCACGTCCGGCTGCTCGCCGCGACCGAAGCGGATCGTCAGGCCCGGTCGTGGCGGGACCCTGATGCCGCCGGTCAGTGAGCGCGCATGCAAGGTACCTGGACTGGCCTTGGCGACACCGCGAGCCAGACTCGCGAGCTGATCCATGGTGGCCTCCATCCGTCTCCTCGGTGTCGGGGAGTCGGTCGGCGGGTGGGGTGCGCGTACCCCTCCGCCGCGCACCCCGGCGCCAGTGTGCCCGCGGGGATACGGGACCGGTCCCCGGCGGGGTCACTCCGCGGGCAGCACGGCTACTATCACCCCCATCATCAATCGCCAGGAATCCTGATGATTGACCTCGACAAGGAACCATCCCCGAACGGAGCCGTATGTCTCTCTTGGCCAGGCCGGCAGTGGCCTCCTTCGCCGCGAAGACCATGCAGCGCATGCTCGGGCTCGCGAGCCGACGAGCCAGTGGGCGGGGCTCCGTGGCCTCGTGGCGTGAGCGGCTTCCCGAGTTTCCGCGCGACGTCCGCGAGTTGACGGTGCCGACGTCCATAGCTCCGGCCCCGGTCGTGGTGTACATGCCCAAATCCGAGGATGGGGCACTCCCGCCGGTCCACGTCAACTTCCACGGCGGCGGATACGTTCTGCCGGGAGCGGAGATGGACGACGCACTGTGCCGTTACCTCGCCGCGGAGGCGGGCGTGGTCGTGGTCAACGTGGACTACGTGGTCGCGCCGCAGCACCCGTTCCCCGCCCCACCCTCGCAGGCGTACGAGGTCGTCCGCTGGGTGGCCGCGCATGGCGGCGAGCACGGCTGGGACGGCAGCCGGCTCACCGTGGGCGGGCAGAGCGCCGGCGGCGGTCTCGCGGCGGCGGTGGCGCGTCAGGCCCTTGGGACCGGCGGGCCCGCGATCGCGCTCCAGGTCCTCCACTATCCGCCGCTCGACCTCGCGACGAGCGCCAAGGACAAGAAGGCCGCCATCCCCAAGCCGACGCTGCGACCGTGGATGGCCGCGATCTTCGACAGCTCGTACGTGCCGGACCCCGCCCGACGCACCGACCGTCTGGTCTCTCCGGCCAACCCGGCGGACACAGCCGACCTCACGGGTATCGCCCCGGCACTCGTCATCACCCCCGAGTACGACCTCCTCCGCGCCGAGGGCGAGCGGTACGCCGGGCGACTCGACAAGGCCGGAGCACTGGCCGAGCACCACCTCGTCCCCAAGGCCGACCACGGCTACGACCTCAATGACGCCGAGGCCGCCCGGCCGGTCTACGCGCTGATCGCGGACCATGTGCGGCGGGCCACCAACGCGTAGGCGGGCGTGGGCGGTGAACCGGATCGGGCCTGTTCTCCTCTCGTCCGGAAGGTAGGTCACCGGAGGGGGTGAGGGAGCACGTGAGAGACGTCAGCCGACCGGCGGCGTGCCGTGCGTGTGGAAGGACTCGATGGTCTTCAGGCCCCAGGCCTGGCCCTTCTTCCGCTCTTCCTCGGTCCAGGTGATCAGGGGCCAGTCCGGGGCGAGAACCAGTCGGGTGAGCGGGTTGCACAGTTCGACGCGGTTGCCGCCCGGCTCGTAGACGTACAGGAAGAACGTCTGCTGGATGGCGTGCTTGTGCGGGCCCGTCTCGATGAACACGCCCGTGTCCAGGGCGAGATCGGCGGCGCGCAGGATGTCCTCGCGGGTGTCGGTGGCGAACGCGATGTGGTGCAGCCGGCCGCGGGAGCCGGTCCAGTCCTCGGTGTAGACGACGTCGTACGACTTGTTGGTGAACGTCAGCCACTTCGCGGCGATCCTGCCGCTGTCGAGCCGGATCTGCTCGGTGGGGCGGGCGCCGAGGACATGCTGGTGGAAGTCGGCGTTGGCGGCGACATCGGCGGCGAGGTAGTTGACGTGGTCGAGGCGGCGGACGGCCACACCGTGGCCCGGCTTGGCCTGGGGCTGGTTCTTCAGACCCGGCTTGAGCGCCTCCGGGGCCTGGTACCACTCGGACTCCCAGTACAGGGCGACCTCGTGGCCGTCCGGGTCGGTGGTGACGTGGAGCGGACCGATGCCCGGCTCGTCCTCGGTCCAGCGGCCCTCGTGTCCCGCGGACGCCAGCTCCTCGACCCTGCGCTGCAGGGCCTCCTCGCTGGAGGCGCGCAGTGCGGTGCGGCGGATGCCGGAGGTCTCGTGCGCGGTGAGGACCAGGCTGTGGTGCTCGTAGTCGTCCCAGGTCCGCAGGTAGACGGAGTCGCCGCGTTCGCCGTTGACCGTCAGGCCGAGGTAGTCGGTGAAAAAGGCGAGGCTGCGGTCCAGGTCCGGTGTGAGCAGTTCGACGTGCCCGAGGTGGGCGATGTCTCCGAGGGGCGGTGTCATAGGGAGCTCCGCAGGGACGAGGGTACGGGGAAGGCGGTGCGGGAACGCTGGTGCAGCGAAAGGGAGTTGTTCAGGAACGGGGCGCGGCGGTTTCGGCGGGCCCGGGGTATACCGTCCCGTCGAAAATCTTGCGCGCGGTGCGGACAACGGCCGTGCGGCGAGCCACCGGAGCGCCGCCTCCCGCGTCGACGACCGCCTCGATGTCCAGGAACCCGGTGGGGTGCTCGATGCGCAACCGCTCCCCCGCTGCCGGGAGTTCGGCCACGTCCTGGCCGACGCCGCCCTCGATCCGCAGCCCGGCGGCGACACTCGCGGCGGCCAGAACGCCGATGGAGGTGTGGCAGCGGACCGGGATGAAGGTGCGGGTCATCACCGCGCCGCCGTGCGCGGGCGGGGCCAGCAGGCTGAGCTTGGGCACGGTGGTGCCGTCGACCTCGCCGAGGCCCATCAACGGGCCCGCCTCCAGGCGGATTTCACGGAGCCGATCGGCGAGGGCCGCGTCCTTCTCCAGGTACTTGGGGTCCTCGTAGCCGGTGATCTTCAGGGAGGAGGCGGCGATCAGTACGGTCGGCATCCCGTTGTCCACGCAGGTCACCGAAGTACCGGCGAGGGTGTCGCGGATCTTGCCCGTGGGCAGCAACGGGCTGCGGCCCGGCATGAACTCGATGGCCACGGGCGCCGCGGTCCCTGGCACTCCGGAGATCTCGGCGGAGCCGGTGTAGTCGACGCGTCCGTCCGGGGTGGGGAAGGTCGCGATGGCGAGTTCCCCGGTGTTGAGCATACGGATCCGTACGGAGGTCTCGCCGTCGGCCGGGGCGACGAGCCCGCGCTCGACGGCGAAGGGTCCGACGCCGGCGAGCAGGTTGCCGCAGTTCTGACGGTCCGACACCTCGCTCGTGCCGACGCCGACTTGGAGGAACAGGTAGTCGACGTCCACCTCGGGATCGGCCGAGGCCGACACCACGGCCACCTTGCTGGTCAGCGGGTGCGCCCCGCCGAGCCCGTCGATCTGGCGCGGATCGGGGCTGCCCATGACGCGCAGCAACAGGTCGTCGCGTACGCCGGGTTGGGTGGGCAGGTCGTCGGCCAGGAAGTAGGCGCCCTTGGAGGTACCGCCGCGCATCAGCATGCAGCGCACCTCCTCGGGCTCGGGCCCGCCGCTCACGATCCGGCTTCGTCGCGGGCGTAGTCGGCGTATGACCGGTACCGCACCCCCAGGCGTACGAGGGTCTCCCGCAACGCATAGCGGTCCAGGCCGAGTTGGCCCCCGGCGAAGGCGGCGCGGGAGGCCTCCTCCTTGGCGGTACGGGCGGCTGACGCCGCGACGGCCTCGGCGGCTTGCTCGCGGGGCACGCACATCACGCCGTCGTCGTCGGCGAGGATCACGTCGCCGGGCCGGATGATCTGCCCGCCGATGGCGACCGGCACGTTGACCGAGCCGCCGGTCGCCTTCACGGTGCCCTGGGCGGACACGGCGGCGGACCAGGCGGGGAAGCGCATCTCGCGCAGTTCCGCGGTGTCGCGGATGCCCGCGTTGATCACCAGGCCGCGTACTCCGCGCTTCTGGAGCGCGGTGGCGAACAGTTCGCCGAACATGCCGTCCGTGGAGGGCGAGGTGGTGGTGACGACGAGGAGGTCGCCCTCGCCGCACTGCTCGACCGCCGCGTGGATCATGAGGTTGTCGCCGGGCCAGCTCAGAACGGTGACCGCGGTGCCGGCGATGCGCACGTCCTGCTGGATGGGGCGCAGGTGGGGGCCGAGGAGGCCGGTGCGGCCGACGGCTTCGTGGACGGTGGCCACGCCGTACGCGGAGAGGGCGTCCACGTCCTTCTCGGAGGCCTTGGGAGGGTTGGTGACGATCACGCCGCTCATGCCAGCTCCCCGGTGATCTGCGGGTAGGGGCGCATGTAGGCCTCGGCGTAAGTGGTGTGCGGCAGGCCGAGGTTGGGGCCTGCGTTGCGCTTGAGCTGGACGCCGCGGCGGATGGCGAGGTCGGTGTAGTAGTCCCAGAGGTGCTGCTGCGCGGCCAGGCACTCCATGGCCCGGCGCTTGGTCTCCCACACCTCGGTGATGTCCAGGAGAACCTCCGGCTTGAAGCCGCACATCTCGGGCTGGTGCGGCTCGAAGAAGAACACCGGCGGGGCTCCGATGATCTCGCCATCGGCCGGGTAGCCGATGGCCTGGGCGAGCACGCGGGCGTCCAGGGCCATCCGGGCGGCGGCCGGATGGTCGCCGTTGTACGGGTCCTCCAGCGGGTGGGTGAGCACGACGTCGGGCTGGGTCTTCCGATAGGTGCCCACGAGTTGGTCGGTCAGCTCCGGGGTGGCGAGGAGGGGATAGTCGCCGGCGTCGAAGAAGACGACCTCCGCACCGAGGGTGGCCGCGGCCTTCTCGGCCTCCTCGCGGCGTATCCCCTTGATCTCCTCCAGCGTCTTGCCCTGGCGCCACGCCTTGGCGGACTCGCCCCGCTCGCCGTAGGTCAGGCACGCGATGGTCACCCGCTCACCGCGGGAGGCGGCCAGGGCGATGGCTCCGCCGGCCCGCCATACGAAGTCCCCGGCGTGCGCGGTGATGACGAGGGTCGAGCGTGGGGGTGCGGGCGCCGTTTCGTCGTGCGTCATGGCTGCAATCTCCTTGCTGGAAAGGTCAGTCGACCCACTCCCGCGGCCTCATTCGCGCAGCGTCTATTCGCGCAACGCGTCGATCACGCTCGTGAGGTGGTCGCGGGCGGCCGCGTCGGCCGCCTGGGGGTCGCGGGCCCTGATCGCCTCGATCATGGCCAGGTGTTCGTTCACGGACAGCTGGGGGCGCCCGGGGCGCAGTGCGAGCTGGAAGCGGTGGCGCACCAGTTGCGCGTTGAGCCGGTCCAGCAGTTCCACGGCCACCTGCTGGCCGGAGAACTGCTGGATCTTGGCGTGCAGTTCCTGGTTGAGCCCGGAGTAGGTCATCGGTTCGCCGTCGGCGACGGCCTTGCTCATCGCCGTGCCGAGGTCGGCCAGTTCGGTCAGCTGGTCGTCGGTGGCCTCGACGGCCGCCTTGGCCGCGCACAGTCCTTCGAGGACCATGCGGCACTCGGTGATGGCGACCGCTTCGTCGACCGTCACCAGCCGGACCCGTGAGCCGCGGTTGGGGATCCGCTCGACCAGTCCCTCGGCCGCAAGATCGATCAGTGCCGCGCGCACGCTGGCCCGTGTCACACCGAACTGCTCGGCGAGTTCGTTCTCCACCAGCCGCTGGGCCGGTGCCATCTCGCCGCGCAGGATCGCCTGCCGCAGCTGCGTCAGCGCGTGCTGCTTCGCTTGCTCTCCGCCGCTCGGCCTGCCTTCGTCCGCCATCGTGCTCTCCCTGAGTGAGTGCCTGTCGACCGTAAATGCAGGTGAACAAAATTGTCAACAATTTCGTTCACATACTGCGCCACGCAGGAAGCCTCAGGGCCGTCGCAGACAGCGGGCTCGGGAGGCGGCTACTCAGGCCGTCCGGCCGAGCGGAAGCCTGATCGTGAAGGTCGTCGAGCCCGGACAGCTGGTCAGTTCGAGGGTTCCGCCGTGGGCCCGGGCCAGTGAGTGCGCGACCGCGAGGCCCAGGCCGCTGCCGCCCCGGTCGCGGCTGCGGGCCTTGTCGACGCGGTAGAAGCGGTCGAAGACGCGGTGCTGGTCGGCGGCCGGGATGCCGGGGCCTGCGTCGGCGACCCGCACCACCGCCATGCCGGACTCGACGGACACCTCGGCCGACACCTTCGTACCGGCCGGGGTGTGCACCGCGGCGTTGGAGAGCAGGTTGTCCAGCACCTGCCTGATGCGCAGGGGGTCGAGCCACAGCCTCACCGGGCCAGGACCGGGCGTGACGGTCAGCGGGTGGTCCGTCCGGCCCACGCGGAAGGCGTCCGCCGCCTGGTGCACCAGTTCCACCAGGTCCACCTCCTCCAGCCGCAGCGGCGCCTCCACATCGGCGGCGTCCAGCCGGGCGAGCAGCAGCAGGTCGTCCAGCAGTACGCCCATCCGCGCGGCCTCGGCACGCAGCCGGGCCAGGTGCTTGTCCCGCTCCTCGGGACTGTGGGCCGCCGCGTACTGGAACAGGTCGGCGTAGCCGCGTACCGACATCAGGGGCGTACGCAGCTCGTGCGAGGCGTCCGCGACAAAGCGGCGCAGCCGCTGTTCGACCTCTGTGCGGACGGCGAGCGAGTCGTCGATGTGTTCCAGCATGGTGTTGAACGCGGTGCGCAGCTCCTCGACCTCGGGGCCGCCGCTGCGCCCGTCGTGGCGCACCGGCAGCCGTGCCGAGTCGGTCAGGTCGTGCGACGTGATGCCGCGGGCGGTGTGCGCCATGTCGCTCAGCGGCTTCAGACCGCGCCGCAGCATCCCCCGGCCGGACACCACGAGGGCGAGAATCGCGAGCACAAAGGTGACGACCTGGATCGTGATCAGCTGCCCCACCGTGTCGTCGATGCCTTCCATGGGCGCGGCGCTGACCAGGATGACGCCGGGCTCGACCTCGCAGGCGCGCAGCCGGTACTCACCCTTGCCCTGGAGGTGTTCGGTGCGCAGGAGCTCCGTGTCCGCGGCGGTCTGCGCCCGGGCCAGGGCGGTGAAGTCGTCGACGTCCTTCGGCAGGTCGGAGGCTTCCTCGGGCTTGCGGAGCACGGGCGTACCGCCCGACACGTCGTACACGGCGTAGAACCAGCTGTAGTACTTCTTTCCCGAGAGCGTGCCGTATTCCTCGATGTTCCTGGACTGGGCGATCTGTGCCTGCGCCAGCTGTGTGTCGAGCTGATCCGACAGGTAGTCCCGCATGTACGTCGTCAGCGCCGTACCGACGACCGCGAACACCATCAGGGACAGCACGCCCAGGCCCAGCGCGAGCCGGGTGCCCAGGCGCAGTCTGCGATACGTCCGCCTCAGCCGGCCGATCACCCGGTGACCTGCCGCACCACGTACCCGACGCCCCGCACGGTGTGGATCAGCGGTGCCCGGCCGTCAGCGCACTCGTCAGGCCCTTCGAGCTTGCGGCGCAGCCTGCTGACGACCAGCTCCACGACGTTGGAGCGGCCTCCGAAGCCGTACTCCCAGACGTGGTCGAGTATCTGCGCCTTGGTCAGCACGGTCGGCGACTTGCGCATCAGATAGCGGAGCACCTCGTACTCGGTCGGGGTGAGCGTGAGCAGTTTCTCGCCGCGCCGCACCTCACGGGTGTCCTCGTCCATCGTCAGGTCGGCGACCTGGAGCACGGACCGCTGGAAGGCGGGACCCGCGCTGCGGCGCAGTACGGTGCGCAGCCGGGCCATGAGCTCCTCCACCGCGAACGGTTTGACCAGGTAGTCGTCGCCGCCCCGGGTGAGGCCCGCAATGCGGTCGGCGACTCCGTCGCGGGCGGTGAGGAACACGACGGGCACCATCGTCCCGGACAGCCGGAGCCGGTCGAGCACACCGAATCCGTCCAGGTCGGGAAGCATCAGGTCGAGCACCACGATGTCGGGGTGGAACTCGGCGGCCTGGCGCAGCGCCTCCTCACCGGAATACGCGGTGACCGCGTCCCACCCCTCGTAGCGGGCGACGGTGGCGACGAGGTCGGCGATGGGCGGATCGTCGTCCACCACGAGCAGGCGTACTTTTTCCACCCGCTCATAGTGCTTCACGTGACTCCTGGCGCCCATAGCCGTCCCCCCTCCAGACTCACATCGATAAAAACTTGAAAGTTGACCGACAGCTGAACGACAGCTCCCACCAGGCAGGCTCGGTATCCCCGGATCATTGATCGAGGAGTTGCCGTCCCGTGACGACTGTCCAACGCGTCAGACCCCCCACACCGGCGATACGCCCCAAGATGGTGGCCCGCACCGGCCTGCACACCCTGCTGGCCGCGAACGTCGCGGTGGTGACCGCCTTCTTCTTCCAGTCCGGGCTCAACTCGAACGCCCTCCTCCTGCTGGGGCGGTTGACCGGCCTGTACGCCGCACTCCTCATGGCCTTCCAACTGCTGCTCGTCGCCCGGCTGCCGTTGCTCGACCACCGGATCGGCATGGACCGGCTGACCTCCTGGCACCGCTGGGTCGGTTTCGGTCTGCTGTGGTCGCTGCTGGGGCACGGCGTGTTCATCACCCTCGGCTACGCCGAGTCCTCGTCGATGGACCCCGTCAGCCAGCTCGTGGACCTCGCCGAGACCGTCGAGGGTGTGCTGCGCGCGATCGTCGCCCTGGTGCTGATCATGGTCGTCGGCGCGGTCTCGGCGCGCTGGGCCCGGCGCCGGATGGCGTACGAGACCTGGCACTTCATCCACCTCTACACGTACGTCGCGGTGGTGCTGGCGTTCACGCACCAGGTCGCGGTGGGCACGACCTTCACGACGAACTCGGCGGCCACGACGTACTGGTACGCACTGTGGGGCGTGGCGCTCGGCTCGGTGTTCGTGGGCCGGCTCGTGCTGCCGCTGTGGCGCAATCTGCGGCACCAGCTGCGCGTCTCGGCCGTCGTCCCCGAGTCCGACAACGTGGTGTCGGTCTACATCACCGGCCGCGATCTGGACCGGCTGCCCGCGCGGGCCGGCCAGTTCTTCCTGTGGCGGTTCATGACCAAGGGCCGCTGGTGGCAGGCCAACCCCTTCTCGCTGTCCGCCGCCCCGGACGGCCGGAGCCTCAGGCTGACCGCGAAGACGGCCGGCGACGGCACGGCGGCGCTGCGGCACCTGAAGGTCGGCACGCGGGTGTTCGCCGAGGGCCCGTACGGCGCCTTCACCACGATGCACCGGACCCGCCCTGACGCCCTGCTCATCGCGGGCGGCGTCGGGGTCACCCCGATCCGGGCGCTGCTGGAGGATCTGCACGGCCACGCCACCGTCATCTACCGCGTGGCCACGGACCGGGACGCGGTGCTCTACGACGAACTGCGCGAACTGGCCCACGCCAAGGGCGCCCACCTGTTCCTGGTCAGCGGCCCGGCCACCCCGGACAAGCTGGCACCGGCCGAACTGACGCGGCTCGTCCCGGACATCGCCGACCGGGACGTCTACGTCTGCGGCCCGCCCGGCATGACCGGCGCCGTCCTGCGCACCCTGCGCGACCTGGACGTGCCCAAGCAGCAGATCCACTTCGAACGCTTCAGCCTGGCCGGATGAGGGGACGACACCATGAAGCGAGCAGTTCCTGTCCTGGTCGTGAGCGTCGCTGCCCTGATCCCGGTCTGGCGTTACGCACCGTCGGCCGAGACCTCGTCGTCGAGCACCGAGGTCGCGGCACCGGCTTCGACGCCGTCCGCGGCTGCCTCGTCGGGCTCGGGCTCTTCGGACTCGGGATCGTCCGACACGGGATCCTCTGGTTCGGGCACGTCGAACCAGGTCATCGCGGGGTCGACCCTCAACACCGAGAAGGGCCCCGTGCAGGTCGAGGTGACCTTCGAGGGTGACACGATCAGCTCCGTACGGATGCTGCAGCAGCCGAACCACCCGCAGACCGAAGCCGCCGTGCCGAAGCTGATCGAGGAGACGCTCGAGGCGCAGAGCGCCGACATCGACACGGTGTCCGGCGCCACGATCACCAGCGAGGGCTACGTCGAGTCCCTCCAGGCCGCGATCGACGCGAAGAGCTGAGGGGCTGAGGGTGCGCCGGGTCGAGCACATCATGGGGTTCCCGATCTCCGTACGGATGGACGAGGGAGAAGGGGATGCCGCCGAGGCCGCGGACCGGGCCTTCGACTGGCTGCGCGAGGTGGACGAACGGTTCAGCCCCTTCAAGCCCGGCAGCGAGGTGTCGCGGCTCGACCGTGGTGAGCTCGAACTCCACGACATCAGTCCGGAGTTGGCGGAGATCCTCGACCTGTGCGAGAGGTACCGGGTCGCGACCGGGGGCGCCTTCGACGTACGGCTGCCCGGTCGCGGCCTCGATCCCTGCGCCATGGTGAAGGGCTGGGCGGTGCAGCGGGCGGCGGACCTGGTGGCGGCGACCGGGCCGTCCCGGTTCTGCCTGAACGCCGGCGGCGACGTGGTCGCGGCCGGCGGTCCATGGCGGGTGGGCGTACGGCACCCCGAACAGGCCGACAAGCTCTGCACGGTCCTGGATGTGACGGACAGCGCCGTGGCGACCTCCGCACGCTACGAACGGGGCGACCACATCATCGACGGCCGCACCGGCCGCCCGGCCACGGGCCTCCTCAGCGTGACGGTCGTGTCCTCGTCCCTCACGGAGGCGGACGCCACGGCGACGGCGGCCTTCGCCATGGGCCCGGAAGGCATCGACTGGGCCGCCGCACGAGACGACTGCGAGGTGTTCGCGGTGGACGCGGAGCGGAGGGTGTTCCGGACCAAGGGGTTTCCGACGGCGGCGTGACGGGGTCTGAGTACGACCCCGGGTCCCGAGGACGCGGCCTCAGGTGGACGCCTCCTCGTCGGGGGTCAGATCGGGTTCGGAGTCCGCGTCGAAGCTGGCGAAGTACGCGGCAGCCATGTCCTCGTCGGCGTGGCCCTGGGCGGCGGCGCGCTTCATGCGTGCGGCGCTCGCGGCGGCGACGTCGAGGCGTACGCCATTCTGCTCACCCGCCTCGACGATCAGGCGGGCATCCTTGGCGGCGGTGGCCACCGCGAACTGGGCCGGGGAGAGCCTGCCGTCCAGGATGAGTCCGGCCTTGGCCCGCAGATAGCCCATGTCGAGCGGGCCGCCGGCGATGGCGTCGAAGAAGCTCTGCGGGTCCACGCCCAGCGCCTTGGACAGCGCGAGGACCTCGCCGGTCGCCGCGGTTGCCGCGAGGACCCAACTGTTCGCCACGAGCTTCAGCCGGGTCGCGCTGCCGGCCGCGCCGTCCTCGCCGGTCCACACCGTGCGGGCGCCGACCGCGTCGAAGACGGGAGCCACCACGTCCCGGCCCTCGACCGGGCCCGCGGCCAGGACCAGCAGTTGGCCCGCCTCGGCGGGCTGACGGGTGCCCAGCATGGGCGCGTCGTAGAAGACCAGCTCGTGTGCGCGGGCGAAGCCGGCCAGCTCGCCGATGCCCTCGATCCCGGCAGTGGTGGACTGCACCCAGGCCGTGCCGGGGCGCAGCGCGGGCTCCGCCTCGCGCATGACCTCCAGGGCGGCCGGCCCGTCATAGAGCATGGTCAGGACGACATCGGCACCGGTCACCGCCTCGGCGGGCGTACCGGAAATGTGCGCCCCGTCGGCCGCGAGGGGCTCGGCCTTGGCGCGAGTGCGATTCCAGGCGCGGACCGTGTGCCCGGCTTTGGCGAGGTTACGGGCCATCGCGGCGCCCATGATGCCGGTGCCCAGGACGCTCACGGTGAGCTTGTCGGTCATGACGTCAACTTCCCTGTGCCTGTGGTGCGTTGGTCTTCTTCGGCCTTGGTCGGCTGCTTGGTCGTGGTCTGCTCATGGGAGCGGCTGAGGATCTCGTGTGCCGCGACTCAGCCGAGCTTCTTGAGCAGTTCGGCCGCGAGCGGGCCGGAGGAGGCGGGGTTCTGGCCGGTGACGACGTTGCGGTCGGCCTCGATGTGCGGCGCCCACGGTTCGCGGGCCTCGACCTTCAGGCCGGCCGCGGTGAGCCGGTCCTGGAGCAGCCACTTGGCCTTCTCCGCGTTTCCGGCCTGCCGCTCCTCGCTGTTGGTGAAGGCAGTGATGCGGTAACCGGCGTAGGCGTTGGTGCCGTCCTCCTTCGTCGCGGCCAGCAGCGCGGCCGGGCCGTGGCACACCACGCCCACCGGCAGACCGGACTCCACCGCCCGGGCGAGGAGACGGCCGGAGTCGGCGTCCACCGCCAGGTCCTCCATCGGGCCGTGACCGCCGGGAACGTACACCGCGTCGAAGCGGTCGAGGCGTACATCGGCCAGCGCGACCGGGCTGCGGAACTCGGCGGCGCCCTCCACCACACCCCGGACCGCCGCCGCGTTCTCCGCGCCCCCGTTGACCTCGGGGCTCAGGCTGGCGGGGTCGACGGGCGGCACGACACCACCGGGCGTGGCCACGGTGGCCTCGTGGCCCGCGGCCTTGAACGCCTCGTAGGGGACGGTGGCCTCCTCGGCCCAGAAACCGGTGGGGTGCGTGCTGCCGTCGGCCAGCGTCCACTGGTCGGCGCCGGTCATCACGAAAAGGATCTTCGCCATGTGTACTCCCTGAGTGTTGCTGCTGGGTGATCCTGGCCATCGGTCGCCACTCGCACTGGGTGCTGCCACCGCGTGCGCCCTGACGACATCCACGACGCTAGTCCCCACCCGGCGTCCGCGTGTCCTCGCCCCGGGCTCCGGCGCCTCAACCTCGTGCAAGGAGGCGCCAACGGCGGGCACGTGTCAGGTGTCGCGATGCACCACGTGCCCGCCCGTCACGGTGAGCCCCATTCAGTGCTCGTGCGGCTCTTCACGGTGGACCGGGCCATGCGGGTCCTCGCAGTGCGCCCCGTCGCCGGCCGACTCACCGGGCAGGGCCAGCTGCAACACCTTCTCCGGGGTGTGATCCACCTGGAGAGTGGAGTGGGTGATGCCGTAGTCGTGCCGGAGGAGTTCCTCCAGGTCTCGGCGGACG
This sequence comes from Streptomyces sp. NPDC006365, assembly GCF_042870755.1. Lineage (NCBI taxonomy): Bacteria > Bacillati > Actinomycetota > Actinomycetes > Kitasatosporales > Streptomycetaceae > Streptomyces > Streptomyces sp. NPDC006365. Next base: position 89,542 of record NZ_JBIAHS010000013.1, on the reverse strand, counting down.
GCGTGGCAGTCGCCGCCGGGTTCGACGAGGACGTGTGCGGACAGGGCGGACTGGCCCGAGGTGATCTGCCAGACGTGCAGGTCATGGATCTCGACCACGGCCGGCTGGGCGACGAGCTTGTCACCGAGCGTGTCGGGGTCGACATCAGCCGGGGCGGCCTCCAGGAATATCCGGCCCGACTCGCGCAGCAGCCCGTACCCGGCCTTCACCATCAGCGCGACGACCACGAGTGTGGCGATGCCGTCGGCGCGGGCGAACCCGGTGAGCAGAACGATCAGACCGGCCACCGCGGTGCCGATGAAGGCGAACAGGTCGTTGAGGATGTGCTGGTAGGCGCCCTCGACGTTGAGCGAGGAGCGGTTGGCCTTGGAGATGCACCAGGCGGCCGCGACGTTCACGACGATCCCGGCGAGGGCTGTGACGAGCACCAGCCCGCCCTCCACCTCGGGCGGATCGATCAGGCGGTGCACGGCCTCGTACGCCAGCCATGCGCCGAGCAGGAGCAGGGTCAGGCCGTTGGCCTGGGCGGAGAGGATCTCGGCTCGCTTGAGGCCGTAGGTGAAGCCGCCGCGGGCGGGGCGTGCCGACAGCCGCATGGCGATCAGTGCGAGGACGATCGACACGGCGTCGGTCAGCATGTGGGCCGCGTCGGAGATGAGGGCGAGGGACTGGGCGATGATCCCGATGACGACCTCGATCGCCATGAACGCCGTGATCAGTGTGAGCGCGATCCCCAACCAGCGGCGGTCGGCGTCCGCGGAGACGCCGTGGGAGTGCCCTGCGTGCCCACCCGCGCCGTGCTCCTGCTTCGGGCCGTGCTCATGACCGTGGTCACTCATGCTGTACGCCTTCCCCCTCGCGACGGATGCCTCGCATGCAGTGAAACGCATGGGTCAGCGAATCACCAAAGGCTGCATCGGTGACCGTTGTCATGTCCGTTAGAAAGCCTCTGACCTGCGGAAACTTATCGACCAATGATCGTTCCCAAGTGGCGGCGTCGCGAGCCCCACCCTGTCGTCAACGGGCGGGAGAGTCGGTGGGTACGCTTCCGGGGCGTACGGGTTCCGCAGTCCCGTAGGCCGCCATCCGCTCCCCGTCCGAACAAGCGACGGACTCCCGAAAGCCCCGACCTGATGCAACCGCCCCACCCGGCACAAGCCGGCTCGCCGGCGTCCGGTGCGCTGCGCGCACTGCGGGCCGGGGTGCTGGCGGTGCTGTGTGTACTGCTGCCGCTGGCCGGACATGTCCTGTCGCAGGGGCATGCGCCTCGGTGGGTCATCGTGGTCGGGATGGGAGCGGTGGCCGGGCCGGGCGCGGCGGTTCTGACGCGGCATCGGCTGACGGACACCCAACTGCTGGGCGTGCTCGCCCTCGCACAACTCGCCTACCACGTCGCCTACTCGTTGCCGGGTGCCTGCGTGGCGGTGACGGGACAAGACGGCACCTTCGGCGGCTCGTCCTGGCTGGTCGAGCACGACGCGGTGTCCGGGCCGCCGCCCGGTGTTCTGCTCGCCGGGCACCTGGTCACCCTGCTGCTCGCCGCCCGTCTGATGGGCGTCACGGAGCGGTTGCTCTGGCAGAGCAGGCCGCTGCTGGCGGCCGTACGACGTCTGCTGGTGTTCGTCTGGCCACTGCTGAACGGCCGTCACGGGACCGGTCCGCAGATCGCGCTCCCCGACAGCAACTCGCCACTGATGTCGGCGCTGCTCGTGCGGTTGAACGAGGGCAGGGCTCCGCCGTCCGCCGGGCACGCTCCATTCGCCCTTCTCCGGCCGACGCCGACCGGCGCCCCCTGCATGCCCTGACGGGTTCGACGCGAGGGCCGCCCGGCGGGCCGGTCCCTCCCACCCCGGTGGCCACGTCGCCGGGGGCCACAGAGAGTCCCGCGTCATGAACGTCACCGACCGGCGTGCCGTCCGCACGGCGGCACGCACCCTGGTCGCACCCGCCGCCCTGGCGGTCCTGGCCACCACCGTTCCGCAGGCCGCAGCCCACACCGAACTCGACACCACCAGTCCGGCCGTGCGCGCCGCACTCGCCGGACTGCCCCCGCGCGTCACGCTGTCCTTCAGCGACGCGATGACCCAGAAGTACTCCAAGGTCGCTGTCACCGGCCCGGACGGCGCCTCGGCCGCCGCGGGCGATCCGCAGGTCGAGGGCAAGACAGTCAGCCTTCCCCTCGACACCGGCTCTCCAGCCGGCCGCTACACCGTGGGTTATCGGGTCGTCTCCGCCGACGGCCATCCCGTCTCGGGCTCTTACACCTTCACCATCAAGGAGACGGGCAGTCCCAGCCCGTCTCCGCGTGCCGCGCGATCGGCCGATGCGACGCCTCGGCAGCCCGAGTCCGGCCAAGCCGGTGGGGGGTCTTGGGACGCGGGCGGCACCATGCTGATCGGTGCCGGTGTGCTGGCCGTCGCCGTGGCGGCCGCGGGCGGGTTTGTGGCGCGGCGGAGGCGAGCCGGTCGTGGCCACTGACACCACCAAGACCCGGCGGCTGCCGCCTCTGTCCCTCGTGCTGGTCGCATCGGTCGGCCTCGCCGTCGCCGTGACGGTGGCCGCCGTGCGGGCCGGTGGCGGCGCGACGGCGCAGATTCCCGGGATCCCGGACGCGGGTGCCGTGACGGCCTGGGGGCTGCCGGTGGCCCGTACCGTCACGGACGCAGCCGCGGTGGCCACCATCGGCTCGCTGCTCCTGGTCGTCGTCCTGTTGCCGGGCGGCAGGAGACTCGGCCCCACGCAGCTGCGTTACCTCAACTGGGCCGCGGCGACAGCGGCGTTGTGGGCCGCCGCCTCGGCCGCCACCCTGTTGTTCACGCTCTCCGACCTGTTCGCCCGGCCGGTCGGCGACATCATGTCCCCCGCCGTGCTGGCCGACTTCGTATCCACCGACCCCCAAGGGCGGTCGTACGCCCTGATGGTGGCCGCCGGAGGCATCATCGGGACGCTCTGTGTGGGCATCGGTACGGCGTGCTGGGCCCGCTTGGCGCTCCTGGTCGCCCTCGCCGGACTCCTGCCACCCGCCTTCACAGGCCACTCCTCGGCGTCCGGCAACCATGACGCGGCGGTCACCAGCCTCGCGCTGCACCTGATCGGTGTGGCCCTGTGGGTCGGCGGGCTGCTCTTCATGCTGGTCGTCGCTGCCCGGCGGGAGCCGGACACGGCGGCCGCAGCCCGCCGCTTCAGTCCCCTCGCCGGCTGGGCGCTGCTCGCGGTCGCGGCCAGCGGAATCGTCAATGCCGTGGTCCGGCTCCCGTCCCTGGGCGACGTGTTCACCAGCCGGTACGGGCTGATGGTCATCGGCAAGGCGGTCGCGCTCGCCCTGCTCGGTGCCGTCGGCTGGTGGCACCGCCGCCGCACGCTGCCCACTCTCGCGGACGGCAGCCGACGGGCGTTCGTCCGGCTCGCGGCCGGCGAACTGCTGCTCATGGCCGCCGCGATGGGACTCGCGGTGGGCCTGTCACGTACCCCGGCGCCCGGTGCCGAGGACGCGTCCCTCTCCTCCGCCGAGGAGTTGCTGGGCTTCCCCATGCCGCCGCCGCTCGGCGACTTCCCGTGGACGCCGCTGTTCACCCAGTGGCACTTCGACCCGGTGTTCGCGTTCGGCACCGCGGCCGCCGCCCTGCTGTACCTGGCGGGCGTACTGAAGTTGCGCGCCCGGGGCGACAAGTGGCCGGTCGGGCGCACCATTTCATGGTTGCTGGGCCTGGTGGTGACCGTGCCGGCGACCATGAGCGGGCTGGCGGTCTACGGCAAGGTGCTGTTCAGCGTGCACATGGGCCAGCACATGATCCTCGCGATGACGGTGCCGATCCTGCTCGTGCTGGGCGCCCCCGCCACGCTCGCCCTGCGCGCCCTGCCCCGCGCCCCCAAGGGAGAATCAGACGGGCCGCGGGAGATGCTTCTCAAGCTCCTGCACAGCCGCTACGTGAAAGTGATCTCGCATCCGGTGATGGCGAGCGTGCTGTTCATCGGCAGCGCCTTCGTCGTCTACTACAGCTCGCTCTTCGAGATCCTGATGCGCAGTCATCTGGGCCACATGTTCATGCTGGTGCATTTCCTGGCCGTTGGACTGCTGTTCTTCTGGGTCGTCATCGGCATCGACCCCGGACCGCACCGACCGCCCCACCTGGGCCGTCTGTTCGTGCTGATCCTGACGATGCCGTTCCACTCCTGGTTCAGCATCTCGCTGATGAGCTCGACCGCGCTGATCGGCGAGGGCTGGTGGTCCGCGCTCGACCGGCCCTGGGTCGAGTATCCGATGGACGACCAGTACGACGCCGGGGCCATCGCCTGGGCCACCGGCGACATCCCCGTCCTGATCACCACGATCATCCTGGCCATCCAGTGGGTCCGCTCCGACCAGCGCGAGGCCCGCCGCGTCGACCGGAAGATCGACCGCGGCGACGAGAACGACCCGCTGGCCGCCTACAACGCCTACCTGGCGAGCCTGCACGCCCGCGACCGGCTGCCCGACCGCACCACCGACTCCGCCCCCACCGAGGAATCATGAAGAAGCTCAAGAAGCACCTCATCGTCGCCGCGGCGCTCGTCGCCGCGTTCGCCGCCGCCCTCGGCGCCTTCCTGCTGTTCTCTCCCGACGACGGCGACACCGGCGGCGTGAACGTGCAGCCCGCCGCCGAGGCCCTGCCGGTCCGCGACACCAGCCACCGCCTCACCGAGCCGAGGAAGAGCGAACTCACCATCGTGGAGTTCCTGGACTTCGAGTGCGAGGCGTGCGGGGCGATGTACCCGGTCGTGGAGAAGCTGCGCGAGGAGTACGGCGACCGGGTCACGTTCGTCGCCCGCTACTTCCCCATGCCCGGCCACCGCAACGGCGAGCTCGCCGCGCGCACCGCCGAAGCCGCCGCCCGCCAGGGCAAGTTCGAGGAGATGTACACCAAGCTCTTCACCACCCAGAAGGAGTGGGGCGAGTCACAGGAGTGGAAGGAGTCCGTCTTCCGCGGCTACGCGAAGCAACTCGGCCTGGACATGGACCGGTTCGACGCCGACCTCGCCGATCCGGAGACGGCCGGACGTGTCCAGGACGACCAGCGCGACGGCCTCGGGCTGGGCGTGCAGGGCACCCCGACGCTCTTCCTCGGCGGAGAGGCCATCGCCACCCCCGGCTCCTACGAGGTGTTCAAGTCCCTCATCGACGACCGGCTGTCCGACTGACGAGGGCCATGCGCCGGCGCGTTCTTCCCCCTGTGAACAGTCCCGCCGTCCCCCTACGTATACGACAAGGTGAACGCAGTGACCTCCAGCAAGGCCCCCGCGTACGACGAACGCCTCACCGCTCCCAGATCCTGGTGGGTCATCGCCGTCCTCTTCGGCCTCTCCATGGCGCTGATCTTCATGCCCTACGGCCCGATTGCCGCGCTCATCGCCCTGGTGGCGGGCACCTGCCTGGCCGGGCTCTTCGTCAGTTCCCAGGGCTCGATGCGGATCAGAGTCACGAACGGCCTCCTGGTGGCCGGCGACGCACGGATCCCGCTGAACGCGCTGGGCGAACCGCAGGTCCTGGAAGGTGAGGATGCGCGGGCCTGGCGGACGTACAAGGCGGACATGCGCGCGTTCATGGTGATGCGCAGCTACATCACCACCGCCGTGCGCGTCGAGATCGTCGACCCCGACGATCCCACTCCGTACCTCTACCTCTCCACCCGGACGCCGGACCGGCTCGCGAAGGCGATCGGTGAGCGAGCCTGACCGTGCGGCGGCGTACGTACGGCTGTTTACGGGACGGCCGCCGACCGGTAGGGACGATGGGCGACCGTGCCGCGTGATCACGTGACCGGGCACGAGGGACGTGCCGGAACAGGCCGGGCCGGCCGCGCGGGAACATGCGCGCGGGCCGGCCTGTTCGCCGTGCTCGGCACCGTGCTCGCGACCTTCGGTCACCACGCGATCGCCGAAGGCACGGTGCCCTGGCGGCTGGTGGGCTCGGCGATCGTGGCCCAGTTCGTGGCGGTCTGGCCGCTGGCGCGCCGCCGCTACGCGCCGGCCGCGACCGTGGTGGCCACGCTGGCGGTGCAGGGTGTGCTCCATCTGGCACTGTCCTTCGCGGACGGCGACACGCAGGCGGCAGTGCCGGGGCACCCCCTGCACGCCGGGCATCTCGCTGCCGCCGCGGGCGACGGTCACGCCTGGCATCACGCCGGGGCGGCGATGACGACCGTCCACGCGGCCGCCGCGCTGGTCGTGGCCTGGCTGCTGCACCGGGCGGACACGCGGATGACGACCGCGCTCGGCACATTCCGCATGCTCGCCAGATCAGCCGCGGCCGCTGTGGCCCAGGTGCTGCCGCGACCGGTGTGCGACACCGGCCGGGTGTTGTTCACGCTGCCCGACCGGCGGCCGGGCGCCTCCTTCCAGGGAGCGCCCCAGGCATGGGACGACGTGCTGGAGCACGCGGTGGTGCGCAGGGGACCACCGCGGCGGGAGCACTTCCGCTCCGTCACCGGTCCCGGCATCCGCTGGACCGGTCTCTCCCGTATCAGCAAGGAGTTCCCCTGTGTCCATGTCCACCCAACTGGTGGCCCATGCCGGTCGCCGCGTCGCTCTCGCCGGTGCCGCCGCGCTGACTGCCACGCTCACCCTGGCCACACCGGCCGCCGCGCACGCGGAGGTCGAGGCCGACAAGCCCCAGGCCCTGGCCGAGAACGCCACCCTGGACTTCGTCTCCGAGGCCGAGTCCGACACCGCCGGCTTCACCGAACTGCGCGTCGTACTGCCCGAGGGCATCGCTCCCGGTGACGTCACGCTCGACGAAGCGCCCAAGGGCTGGAAACTGAAGGCCACCAGCGACGGGTACACCGTCGGCGGCCCCGCCCTGAAGACCGGCGTCGACGCCGAGCACAAGATCAAGATCCGGCAGCTGCCGGACGCGAAGGAGCTCGCGTTCAAGACCGTCGAGACCTACAGCGACGGCGAAGTCTCCCGCTGGATCGAACTGCCCAGCGGCGGCGAGGAGCCCGAACAGCCCGCCCCCGTCCTGAAGTTGAAGGCCGCGGCCCCGGGCGCCAAACCGGCCAACCCCAGCCCGAGCCCCAACCCTGGTGACAGTGCGACGCCCAGCCCGAGCCCGTCGGCAACGGAGTCGGATGTCGCGGCCGCGGGGTCCGATGCCGACACCAATGCCTCGGAGGAGGACGGGGGCAGTTCGGCGGGCCTGGTCATCGGCGGGGGCGTCGTGGCGCTGCTCGTGGTGGGCGGCGGCGCGTGGTGGCTGACGAAGCGTCGCACCGCGGCGTCGCAGAACTGACCGTGCAAGCCCTGTCCGGGGGGCGGGCCACTTCCGCCCTCCGGACGCACGGACGCCGACACCGCACGCCCCGGCGAACGTCCGCGGGCCGGCCGGCGTCCGTGCTCACCACGAACAGCGGGTCAGGTCGGCAACGGCCTGATGGTCACGTTCTTGGAGACGGTGACCTGGTCGATGTCGGAGGTGCGCACCGTGACCCGCAGGGTCCAGGTACCGGGCAGGGGAAGCCGCAGGCGGTCGGTGGCCCAATAGCCTCCCCGGTCAACGAGTTTCGCATCCAGCGGGCCGATCCGCTGGGCACGGTGGGTGAGGGTGAGACGGAGTTCGGGAACCGAGGACGGGCCCCCGTCGGGCCCGTACACGATGGCCTCCACGGTGTTGTCGCCCACTTGCCCCGGCGCGAAGGTGATCTGCGCTCTGCCGTGCCCGTTCGGGGTGCCGACATCGAACGGGATCACGGCCACGCTCGCCCTGGGAGCCTGGGCTGCGGCGGTCGCGGCGGCGCTCTCCACGGCGGCACGGCTGGGCTGGGTGCCGGTGAGCACCGTGGTGATCGCCAGGACCACCACGCCGAGGACGGCCTCGGCGGCGACCGATCGGCGCAGGCCACGCAGGTGGCGGCCGGACTCGGACGGGGAGTCCGAGGCGGCGGGGCTGACGCCCGGGGCGGGCGGCCCGTCGGCGTCCGTGTCCTCGGTTGTGTCGCCGCCCGAGGAGGCACCGGCGCCGACGGCCTGTGCCAGGCGGGCGCGCTGAGGGGCAGTCGCCGGGAGGGATTCCCGCGGTTGCGGCCGGTGGCCGAGTTGCGCGGTCCACTGGCGGGAGAATGCCGCCACGGTCAGTACCAGGACCACAGCGGCAACCTTGAGATTGAGGAGCCTGCCGTACTCGGTGGTGGCCAGGGCCTCCAAGGAGCCGACCTGTCGCCAGGACTGGTAGACGCCGGTTGCGACCATGACCACGACCGCGGTGAACGCCAGCCGGGAGAAGCGCGCCACCGCTGCTGCCGGGATCACCGTGCCTGCGGGTGCCCGGAACAGGGCGACGGCCAGCGCAAGCAGACCACCCAGCCACACCGCCATGGCAAGCAGATGCAGCACGGAGACGGGGATCGCCAACGGGACCTGGATACCGGTGGCGGCGTGGTCGGCAACGGCCCAGGTGAGGGCCAGACCCACGGCGAACAGCACACCCGCCCCGTACACCCCGGTCCCGAACTGCCGTTCACCGGTGAGCCGATCAGCTGCGTCGGCACGGGGAGCGGAAGACGCGTGCGTCGGTGGAGCGGCGTCAGCGGCCGAACCTTGACGCCTCCCCTCGGAACTGCCGCGGAGCCGGGTCGCCAACCGCAAGGCAAGGACTCCCGCCACGGCGAGCAGCAACAGCCGTGCCCCCAGGGCCAGCCCGCCCCTGCCCGTGACGGTCCGGCCCAGGAGCGACAGGTCGAACACCGCGGTGAGTCCCCGGCCGGTCTCGTACGGGCCACGGAGCAGCAGCAGGACGACGGTGGAGGCGAACAGCGCCGTCCAGCCTGTCAGCAGCAGCCTGCGCAGCGGGCGCAGACCTGCGCCGGCGGGCCAGCACCCGAGGGTGAACACGGCGACGCCGATGAGCAGGGCGAGACCGCCGTACGCGACGTAGCGGAAGGCGTCGTAGAGGCGGGAGACGGCGGTGTCGTCCGAGGTCTCGGCCGAGGGCGCGGCGGCGGCGGAGGCGGATGGTTCGCCGATGGAGAAGGTGAACGCACCGGAGATCGGGTGACCGTCCGCGGAGACGACCCGCCAGGACACCGTGTAGGTGCCCTCGGGCAGCTTGCCGCTCAGCATCACGCGGGCGGTGTCGGCCTTCCCGCCAGCGCGCGTGACCGCACCCTGGTCGACCCGCTCGTTCTTCGGGGACAGTACGCGCAGTGAGCCGTCGGCGAGGCTGACGCCTTCGCTGAAGGTGAGCGTGACCTGCTTCGGGGCCGCCTTGAGGACCGATACGTCGGCCGGTTCGGACCCGGTCAGGGTGGCGTGGGCGGAGGCGGGTCCGGCGCCGCCGAGGAGGAAGGCGAGCACGGCTCCGGCCAGGAGCAGGGCAGTCAGCGGTTTGGCCCGGCGCGATGCCACGAGCATGAGGGCAGCCTCCAGGGTGGGTCGTACGGTGCGGATGCGGGCGGGCCTGCGGTGAGGGGTGGGGTTGTCGCTACGACGCGCTCGGGGCCGGAGTCGGGCCGATGCCCCGCAGTTGCTGAATCGTCCCGCCGAGCTTGGTACGGAACTGCTCCAGCATCTCCGGCTCTTTCGCGCTGAGGATCCAGCGCGAGCCCACCAGGTACTTGCCGCCGTAGATGGCGGCGGATTCCAGCCAGGTCTGCTTGTACTTCTCCTCGGGGAAGGTGGTGATGAGGTAGTCGACCTTCTTCGTGTGGCAGAGGCCCTGGCGCAGTTGGTCCGCCTCGATGCGGATCTTGGGCTTGCAGCCGGTCAGGTTGGCGATCACCTCGACCTTCGCAGGCGCCACGGCCTCGGCCACGGGGCTGGTCGAGGGCTTGGGGTCCTCCGCGGCACCGTCCTCGCCCCCGCTGCAGGCCGTGGCCAGGGGAAGGAGGGCCAGGCTCGCGGCCAGCGCGGCGCCGCGTATCAGGCGGGCGGTGGGCAGGGTGCGGCCGGTACGTCCCCCATCTGACTGCTCCGGCTGTTCTGGCTGCTCGGGATGCTGTGGCACGTGCCTCTCCGTCTCCAGGCTGTTCCCGCCCGCGGTCAGCGGCCAGGAGTACGACAAGGGGTACGGGTGAACGCTGGGTGCCGTTCACCCCGGTATGTCATGGAATATCCGCGGGGCGGCAGAGGCGCCGCAGCCCAGCGAGGTTCAGCTCGATGGACTGGTGCGCGGGCAGGCCCCCGGCCGGCAGCCCGAGCTCCCCCTGCTGGTCGGCGATCTTCGCGGGGAACGTTCGGGCGTGCTCGCTGAGCGTGTGCATGAATATCGGCCTCGTGACTCTTCGTGGGGCTCTCGGGGAGGGAAGGCGCGAAGAGCGCGTGCCGCGCGCGTCCGGATACGCGTCAACGAGCCGGGGCGAGCGGCCGGTTGAACGCTCGGTCGGCGATGGAGGTGCGTACCGGTGGTGGGGAGGGTGCGCGGAGCACGCTGCCGATCAGCAGCGGAAGGTCTGCAGGGTGGTGAGGTCGGGCGCGAGTCCGCCGCCGGGGTTCCAGACGTCTCTCGCCGCACGGGGATGCGGCACGCCGGACACGACGACGAGGGACGTAATCGTCGCCCTCGCGCTCGCGTCCTCGGCGAGAGACGGCGGCTCGACGAGGTGAACTGCCCGGGGTGGCATGGCAAGAACGTCGTCGGCGGCCTCGTGGTGCTGCGACCCGGTACCGGCGTGAGCCACGGTGGACACGGGACTCTGCGCCGTCCTGGACTTCGCTTCGATTGTGGGTGCCACGGCTGACACCGCGCCCGGAGTGGCCGAGGAGTGGTGGGGCAGTCCGAAGTGCAGCAGGACGGCAGCAGCCAGCAGCACGGCTGCTGCCGCCATGCGCCGCATCACCACCGGACCCCCGGATGTCTTGCTCGTACTGACACCGGAACGTTACCGGCGCGCATCCCTCGAACATGCCGAACTACCCTGCAGGAAAGGTGACATGGGCAACACCACCACCTTCACTTCAAGAGCAATCACCCGGTTCGGTGGACCTTGCCGGATGTAGGAAGCGAGTGAGGGTCCAACGGCAGTGCGGCACTGTCCGCGGACGGCGGTCTCCAGCGCCGAAGAGGCGACACGGACGACCGTCCGGCCGCCCAGGGCCGTGACCGACGGGTCAAGGCTCGTTTCCGACCCCGGCGCGGAGCCGCGAGTTACCTCTCGGGCAAATACCCCGAGGGGTATTTGACGCTCCCCTCCAGGCCGCCGTACTCTCGCCGGAGAGATACCCCCGGGGGTAATTGAGAGCCAATCAAATGGCTCGTGAAGTGACACAGGAAGCGTTCGCGGCGGCCTGGGCCGACGGCGCGCTCGTGGTCGACGTCCGGGAGGCGGACGAGTACGCCGCCGGACACGTGCCCGGCGCCCGTCCGATGGCGCTGCGCACCGTGCCCACACGGTGCGGCGAACTGCCCGCCGACCGGCCGGTGTACGTGATCTGCGCCAGCGGCAACCGCAGCAGGACAGCCGCCGACTGGATGACCTCCCGCGGCGTCGACGCCTACTCGGTGACCGGCGGCACCGGCGCCTGGGCCCGCGCCGGCCGTCCCGTCGCGGCCGTTTCACACGAGCACGCCACCTGACCCTGCCGGGCCCCCGCACACCGGCCAGCCGGAAAGGAGCACCGCCTTGGCCGCCACCCCCTCCCCCACCGACACCCCGATCACCGGCCGCCACCGCGTCGCCGTCATCGGCGGCGGCAGCGCCGGCATCAGCGTCGCCGCCCGCCTGCGCCGCGCCGGCGTCAGTGACATCACCCTGGTCGAACCGTCCGACACCCACTGGTACCAGCCGCTGTGGACCCTGGTCGGCGGCGGCCAGGCACCCCTGCGCGTCACCCACCGCCCCGAGGGGTCGGTCATCCCGGACGGCGTGCGGTGGATCCGCCGCCGCGCCCTGGCCGTCGCCCCCGAGACCCGCACGGTGACGCTGTCCGGCGGCGCCGAACTCACCTACGAACATCTGGTGATGGCACCCGGTCTCCAGTTGGACTGGGACGGTGTCCCCGGCCTCGGCGAGGCAGTGGGTCACGATCGGGTGAGCAGCAACTACGCGCCCGAGTACGCTCCGCGCACCTGGGAGCTGATCAGCAGGATGCGGTCGGGCACGGCCGTCTTCACCCATCCGGCGACACCGCTGAAGTGCGGCGGCGCCCCGCAGAAGATCGCCTACCTGGCCGCCGACCACTGGCGCAGGCGCAAGGTGCTCGACGACATACGGATCGTCCTGGTCATCCCCGACCCGGTGATGTTCAAGGTGCCCGCCTGGTCCCAGGTGCTGGAGAAGGTGGCGGCGCGGTACGGGATCGAGGTGCGGCTGCGCTCCGAGATGACCGCCGTCGACGGCGACGCCCGCGAGATCACCGTCGCCGACCACGCGAACGGCACGAAGGAGACCATCGGCTACGGCCTTCTGCACGCCGTGCCGCCCCAGAGCGCCCCCGACTGGGTCAAGGCGAGCCCGCTCGCCGACCCGGCAAGCCCCCAAGGCTTCGTCGCCGCCGACAAGCACACCCTTCAACACCCGTCCTACGACAACGTCTTCGCCCTCGGCGACGTGGCGAACCTGCCCACCTCCAAGACCGGAGCCGCGGTGCGCAAGCAGGCCCCGGTGGTCGCGGCGAACCTGCTGGACGTGATGAACGGACGCTCCCCGGCGCACCGCTACGTCGGCTACACGTCCTGTCCGCTGGTGACGGCCCGCGACCGGATGCTGCTCGCCGAGTTCGACTACGACCTGAACCCCACGCCCACCTCCCGCTGCTCGACCCCTTCAAGGAGCGGCGCACGATGTGGCTGTTCAAGCGGTACGGCCTGCCGCCGGTGTACTGGCACGGCATGCTCACCGGCCGCCTCTGACCGGTCGGCCCGGGCACCCCCCGGCCCGGGCCGACCACCGTCCCCGCCCTCCGACAAGGGCGGACCAGACTCTCGAATATACCCCCAGGGTATTCAGTCCCATTCGACATGGAGGTCACCCGACCATGTTCTTCGCCCAGTACTACCTCGACTGCCTCTCCCAGGCGTCGTACATGATCGCCGACGAGACCACCGGCAAAGCCGTCGTCGTCGATCCGCGGCGCGACGTCTCCGAGTACGTCACCGACGCCGCCGAGCACGGTTTCACCATCGAGGCCGTCCTCAACACCCACTTCCACGCCGACTTCCTCGCCGGCCACCTGGAGCTCGCCGACCGCACCGGCGCCTGGATCGGCTACGGACAGCGCGCCGAGGCCGAGTACCCCATCCGCAAGCTCACCGACGGCGAGCACATCAGCCTCGGCGACGTCCAGCTCCAGATCCTCGAAACCCCGGGACATACGCCGGAGTCGATCAGCGTCCTGGTGTACGAGCACGCGCAGGACACCGTCCCCTACGGCGTCCTCACGGGTGACGCGCTGTTCATCGGCGACGTGGGCCGCCCCGACCTGCTCGCGTCGATCGGCGTGACCGCCGACGAACTCGGCAAGATGCTTTACGACACCATCCAGCACAAGTTGATGGACCTCCCGGATGCCGTGCGGGTCTTCCCGGCGCACGGCGCCGGATCCGCGTGCGGCAAGAACCTCTCCACCCAGCGGCAGTCCACCATCGGCGAGCAGCGCGCCACCAACTACGCCTGCCGGCCGATGAGCGAGGAGAAGTTCGTCGAGCTGGTGACGGCCGGGCAGCCGTCCGCGCCCGCCTACTTCGTCTACGACGCCATTCTCAACCGCAAGGAGCACGGCCTGTTCGACGCGGCCGCCGCGCCCCGGCCGCTGTCGGCCGGGGAGTTCCTGCAGCGGCGCGCGGCCGGGGCGGTCGTGGTCGACGCCCGCTCCCCGCAGGACTTCGCGCCCGGCCATCTGCGCGGCTCGGTCAACGTGCCCGCCGACGGGCGCTTCGCCGAGCAGGCCGGCATGGTCGTCGCCCCCGAGCAGGACGTCGTCGTCATCGCGCCCCAGGACCGCGAGGAAGAGGTCGTCACCCGCCTCGCCCGGATCGGCTTCGACAAGGTCTGCGGCTACCTGCGCGAACCCGAGGGCGCCTTCCCCGCCCTGGCCGACGAGATGGAACAGGCCAGCCGGCTCACCGCCGAGGGACTGCGTCGGCTGCTCGACGGCGACGAGCCCCCGCTGGTCCTGGACGTGCGCAACACCGCCGAGCGCGAAGAGGGCTTCATCGAGGGCTCGCTGCACATCCCGCTGGCCGAACTCGCCCGCCGCGTCGACGAGATCCCCGCCGACCGTCCCCTGGTCGTGCACTGCGCGGGCGGCCACCGCTCCTCCATCGCCGCCAGCCTGCTGCGCCACCACGGCCACACCGACGTCTCCGACCTGCTCGGCGGCTACGGCGCCTGGCTCGCCCTGCCCGCATCCGCCGACGTCTGATTCACCGCACTCCCGCCACCCTGCGCGACCTGGCCCTCTCCGGCGAAGGTCCGCGGCTGCCGGACGTGCGCACGCCCGGCGAGTTCCGCACCGCCCACATCCCCGGCTCCTACAACGTCCCCCTGGACACCCTGCGCGAGCACCGCGCCGAACTGCGCCACCACCTCGACGAGGACGTCATCCTCATCTGCCGCTCCGGCGCCCGCGCCGCCCAGGCCGAACAGGCCCTCGCCGAGGCCGGACTGCCCAACCTGCGCGTCCTCGACGGCGGCGTCATGGCCTGGGAGACCGCAGGAGGCCCGCTCACCCGCGGCCCGGAACGCTGGGACCTGGAGCGCCAGGTCCGGCTCGTCGCCGGAACCCTGGTGCTCGTGACCGGCGTCGCGGGCCTGTTCCTGCCCGGACTGCACCTGATCGGCACTGCGGTCGGGGCAGGGCTGGCCGTCGCCGCGCTCACCAACACCTGCGCCATGGGCATGCTGCTGGCGAAGCTGCCCTACAACCGCGGTCCCCGCGCCGACCTCGCCACCGTCGTCGCCGCCCTGCGGGATTCCTCGTGATCGCCGTCGTCATCGCCGCGTCCCTGCTCATCGGCGTCAGCCTCGGCGTGCTGGGCGGCGGCGGGTCCATCCTGACCGTGCCCATCCTGGTCTACCTGGCCGGAATGGAGACCAAGGAGGCCATCGCCACCTCGCTGTTCGTCGTCGGCGTCACCAGCGCCGCCGGCGTCGTCTCCCACGCGCGGGCCGGACGCGTCCGCTGGCGCACCGGGCTGCTGTTCGGCCTGGCCGGCATGACCGGCGCCTACGCGGGCGGACGGCTGGCCGAGTTCATCCCCGGCAGCGTCCTGCTCATCGCGTTCGCTCTGATGATGATCGCCACCGCCGTCGCCATGATCCGCGGCCGCCGGCAACAGCCGCGGAAGGTCCACCACGAACTCCCCGTCCCCCACGTCCTGCTGGACGGCATCGTCGTCGGCCTGGTCACCGGACTGGTCGGCGCGGGCGGAGGCTTCCTCGTCGTGCCCCGCGCTCAGCGGTCGACTGGACTCAGGAGCAGCCGACACCAGCGAGAGGGGCCCGGCCATGACCGGCAGCACACCGCAGACCCTCAGCACGAACCACCCGCAGCAGACAGACGTGCATCGCCTCCAGGTCACCCACGTCGAGGGCGACGCCTACACCGTGGACGTCCGCGGACACCGCCTCCACGTCGACCAGCCGCTGGAAGCGGGTGGCACGGACACCGCGCCCACCCCGACCGAGCTCTTCGCGGCCTCGCTGGCCACCTGCGTGGCGTTCTACGCGGGCCGCTACCTCCACCGGCACGGCCTACCCCTCGCCGGACTGCGCGTCCGTACCGAGTTCACCATGGCCACCGACCGCCCGGCGCGCGTCTCCTCCCTGCGCCTCGTGATCACCCCTCCGGCGGCGCTGTCCGAGCAGCGGCGGGCGGCACTGCTGGCCGTGGCCTCGCACTGCACGGTCCACAACACCCTCCACCAGCCGCCCGAGACCGACATCGAGCTGGAGCCATGAGCACGACCTCGGCGCCGACCGTTTCGGCACTGCTGGACCGGATCCGGGGCGGCCTCATCGGCGACGACGAGGTATTGGAGGGCCCCTACGGGCCGAAGCGGATCGTCTACGCCGACTACACCGCCTCCGGCCGCTCGCTCGACTTCATCGAGGACTTCGTCCGCGAGCAGGTGCTGCCGCGCTACGGCAACACCCACACGGAGAGCTCCAGCACCGGGTTGCAGACGACCCGGCTGCGCGAGGACGCCCGCCGGATCATCCGGGAGGCGGTCGGCGGCACCGAGGACGATCTGGTGATCTTCTGCGGGTCCGGTGCGACCGCCGCGGTCAGCAAACTGGTCGGTATCCTTCAGCTGCGCCCGGACCGGCCGCCACCCGCCGAGCGGCCGGTGGTCTTCGTCGGCCCCTACGAACACCACTCCAACGAGCTGCCCTGGCGCGAGTCCATCGCCGATGTGGTCGTGATCGACGAGGATCCCGACGGCCATGTCGACCTCACCGGGCTCGAAAGGGAACTACGCCGCCACGCCGGCCGCCCGCTGCGGATCGGCAGCTTCTCCGCCGCCTCCAACGTCACCGGCATCCTCACCGACACCGACCGCATCGCGCGGCTGCTGCACGCCTACGGCGCCCTGTCCTTCTGGGACTACGCGGCAGCGGCGCCGTACGTCCCGATCCGGACGGCCGAGAGCGCTCCGGGCGCGGGGGACCGCAAGGACGCTCTGTTCCTCTCCCCGCACAAGTTCGTCGGCGGTCCGCAGACCCCCGGCGTGCTCGTCGTGCGGCGCGAGCTGGTGCGCAACCGGGTGCCCACCGTGCCCGGCGGCGGCACGGTCGCCTTCGTCGATCCGCTCGGCCACCGCTATCTCGACGACCCCGTGGCCCGTGAGGAGGGCGGCACCCCCGCGATCGTCGAATCCGTCCGGGCCGGGCTCGTCTTCGCCCTCAAGCAGGCCGTCGGCACCGACACCATCCAGGCCGCCGAGGAACACCACTGGCTCCGCGCCCTCGCCGAATGGGACCGCGACCCCGGCATCGAGATCCTCGGGAACCACCACGCCCGCCGACTGTCCATCGTCTCCTTCCGGATCCGCCACGGCGACCGCTCCTACCTGCACCACAACTACGTGGTGGCCCTGCTCAACGACCTCTTCGGCATCCAGGCCCGCGGCGGCTGTTCCTGCGCAGGCCCCTACGGCCACCGCCTGCTGGCCATCGATGCCCCCACCTCGCACGCCCTGCTCGACGAGGTCGCACACGGCTGCGACGGCATCAAACCCGGCTGGATCCGCGTCAACTTCAACTACTTCATCAGCGACACCGTCCGCGACTACCTCATCGACGCCATCGACCTGATCGCCACGCACGGCCATCGCCTCCTGCCCGACTACCGCTTCGATGCGCACACCGGACAGTGGCACCACCACGACGGCCCCGCCGACGCTCCACTGCGGCTGACCGACGTGCGCTTCGGCGTCGACGGGTGGACCTCCGCCCCGGCCGTCCGCCATCACCGGCTGGGCGAGGAGGCGCTGTCCGGTCAACTCGCCCGTGCCCGCGAGGTGCTGGCCGCTCGTCCCGACCGTCTCGACGACGGCCCCACCGGACTGCCGGCCGACTTCGAGCACATGCGCTGGTTCCCGCTGCCTCCCGTCTGCATGGAACAAACCCGGACCGGCACCGGTTGAACCGAGCAGGCCAAGATACCCCGCCCGGTATAGAAGAGCGGAGGGAACACCATGCCGACCGTCGATTGCCGCAGGTGTGGGTGAGGGCGGAGAAGACCAGGCCGCCCGCGATGCCGGCCGAGATCAGCAGGAGGGCCGGATGCATGAGCAGGCCCCGAACGAGGCCGAGGAGAAGCAGGCTGCCGGCGGTGAAGCGCACCTGGCGTTCCATGCTCCAGCCGGAACGGGCGGTCGCAGGCTGCCGGCGTGTGCAGGTCGCGCTCCTCGGCGGCCCAGGCGTCGGCGCCCTCGACGAGGGTCGCCGTGGTGATGCCCTGCTCGGCCGGCAGCTTGCAGGCTCTCCGAGCGGACCCCCGAGGCGCACACGACGAGGACGTCGCCGCGCCCGGCGACGTGCCGTATCTCCGGCAGCACCCGCCGGACGCGCCCCAGGGGGATGTTCAGGGCGCCGGACAGATGGCCGGAGGCATACTCGGCGGTCGTTCGCACGTCGATGACGGTCAGCTCGTGCAGCCGCGTGCGGGCCTGATCCGTGGCGAGGGTGACAGGGGTCGGGGAGTTGGCCATGACAGGTGTGATCCTTACTGGTCGACGCCACCCCGAATCGGGACGTACAGTACCCCTAGGGGTATTTTTCGAGGAGTGATCGTGGAACTGGAGCTTGAGGGTACGGACCTGAAGGCCGTGCTGAACCGGCTGCGCCGGGCACAGGGTCAGATCTCCGGTGTGATCCGGATGATCGAGGAGGGGCGCGACTGCGAGGATGTCGTCACGCAGCTCGCCGCAGCATCGCGCGCGCTGGACCGTGCCGGTTTCGCGATCATCGCGACGGGCCTGCAGCAGTGCGTCACCGACATGGAGTCCGGGCGCAAGAACGGCGAGGACCCGGAGGCGATGCGCGCCCGTCTGGAGAAGCTGTTCCTGTCCCTGGCCTGAAGCTGCTCGCCGCGGCGGCGCCCGCCACGACAGCACGTCAATCAGCATGAAGGCCACGACCGCCGGCAGCACCAGGGTGAAGATCCGCTGAAGCGTGTGTCCGGAGACCTTCACGGCCAACCGCTTGCCGTCCCATGCGCCGAGGATCGCGGCCCCGACGAATGGGCCGACCACCGCCCAGTCCGGCCCCTCGACCGTGCCGGCGCGCATCGACAGTGCGGCCGGCGAGTTGACGCTGATGACCAGCAGGCTGGTGCCCACCGCGTTGCGCATCCGCATGCCGAGCACGGCCACCAGCGCCGGTACGGCCAGGAAGCCGCCAGCCGGCACCGAGGACACCGGTGACCGCGCCGAGCCCGGCACCGGCCGCCGCGGGACGCCCCGGCCGTACCGTCACGACTCCCTCAACGCCCGGCCCCGACCGCAGCATGCGCACGGCGCTCCCGCGACCACGGGGAACGCCGCCGTCAGTACGGTCTCCGGGATGCTGTCGGCGAGCGTGCTGCCCCGAATCGCCGGGCCGATCCCGGCGGGCGCGAACAGCAGCCCCGTACGCCAGCGCACATTCCCCGTCGCGGGCGTGCGCGACGAGCGCGGTGGCCGAGGTGAGCGTGACAATGACCAGACTCGCGGTCGTCGCCCCGACCGGACTCAAACCGAGCAGGTAGATCAGCGCGGGGACGGCCAGGGGACGCTTCCGCCGCCCCCGAGCGCGCCGAGCGCCAGGCCGATGACCCCTCCGGCGGCCAGGGCGAGCATGAGAGCGCTCACGCGACCGTGCCGTTCCGGCCACGCGCGTCCACCGCCGGCAGACCCGATCCGGCCCGCTCCCGCATCCCGCCGATCACGTCCACGGCCTCCGAGCCGCGGGCGACGAGCAGTTCGGCGTCCTGCCGGGAGCGGTTGCCGGAGCGGCAGATCACGACCAGGGGCCGCTCCTGCGCCTGAGCGGGCAGCCCCGCCCCGGCGGCCGGCGCGGACAGTGGCAGGTGCACGGCTCGCGGAGCGCGCCCCACTTGCCACTCGCACGGCTCGCGCACTTCCAGCAGCACGGCGTGCCCCGCCGCGCCCGGTGCTCGCGGCCGCGCCTCCTGCACGCTCACCCGGCTCGGGCCGCCCCGGGCCCGTCGGAAGATGCTCATCTCGGTTCCTCGCTCCCGGGCCGGCCGACCGTGCCGATCAGAAGTGAGCCGCCGGTGAACACCGCGGCCGCCGCGCCGTCCTCCTCCGAGATCCGCACCCCGCGCCGAGGGCCGCCGCGATCACCTGGTCGACGTCTCACGGCGGGTCGACCGCCACCGCCGTGCGCTCACCGCCGGCGAAACAGCTGCGGTTGCCGAGCCCCGACACCTCGATCGTGTCGACGAAGAACACGAGGTACTCCCTTCCAGTGAATATTTACCCTTGGGGGTATACATTCGACGTAGACGAGTACCCCGGGGGGTATCCAAAGGGGCGAAAGCTCGTGGAACCACCTCACGAGTACCTCGCACACGACCGGTAACCCGCCCCGAGCGAGCTGACAAGAAGGGCCACCGCCATGCGCTACGACCGCACTGTGCACCTCGACTCCGACTTCGCCACCACCGTGGAGCGCGTCCGCGAAGCCCTCGCCGCGCAGGGTTTCGGCATCCTCACGGAGATCGACGTCACCGCCACTCTCAAGGCCAAGCTCGACCAGGACATGGAGGACTACGTCATCCTCGGTGCCTGCAACCCGCCCCTCGCCCACCGCGCCTTGGAGGCCGACCGCTCCATCGGCTTGCTGCTGCCCTGCAACGTCGTCGTCCGCCGCCAGGGCGACCGCACCGCCGTACAGGCTCTCGACCCGAACACGATGGTCACCCTCACCGAACTCGACGCCCTGCGCCCCGTCGCCGAGGACGCCACCCGCCGCCTCGACGCCGCCCTTGCCTCACTCACCACGCCCGACACGAGCATCTGACCGGCAGCTCGGCTCAACACGCGCCGGACGCCCTCACAGGGCCCGCCCCATGCCGACTCCAGGGCGAATCCCGGCCTTAGCGCCGCCCAGGACGGCAAGCGGACACGAGCCGGCGACCCACAGGACGTTTGCCGTGAACATCGAGCAACCAGAACGCCGCCTACTCCCAGACCGAAGGACTCGCCCTGCCCGCCAAGAACCTCCACGGCGCCGGCCGTCCTTTGACCAAGCCCCCGTAAGCGGCCCCGCCCCAGACCACCAGGTCGAACCGGAGCTGAGCGAGCCGGATCATCCCCTCGGCACTGGTGCCTGCCGTTCCGACGCGATATCCCGCCAACTCCAGTGCGCCGGCGAGGAGTTCGGTTACCCCGGGATCTGGGTCGACGACCAGGACATGCCGCCCGCCACCACGAGGCGGTGACGGCTTCTCACTGGTGATGATGTTCCTGTGCATGGCAAGACCATTCGGGTAGGGCTTACGCTTCACGACTGAACGGCAGGCCAGGGGCTCGGCCCCGGCCTGAAGAGGCCGCCCGCACAAGGTCTCCGCATCGCCGTCAGGCAGAGGGCCGAACGTCGATGTCGACCTCGGCGTGAGCGACGAAGTCGTCGACAAGCCGGTGGAAAAGCACGGAGAGCTGCACCAGGTCCTCGGGCGACCAGTCCGCCAGAGCCATCTCCATGCCCCGGCGGCGCACCTCCTGCATGCGCTCGACCGCGGCCAGACCAGCCGGAGTCAGCTGAACTCGCTGGGCCCGCCGGTCGTCCGGATCCGGGGCGCGAGCCACGTAACCGGCCCTCTCCAGCTGCCGCAACTGCCGGGCGATGTGGGATGCCTCCACGGACAGCCGGGCCGCCAGCACTCCGGGACGCAGTGGCTCGCTTTCGGCGATGTACCCATGATCGCCGCGGCGTCCCGGTCCAGCGACAGGCCGGACTCGGCCATCAGGCGCTCGTGCTGGCGGGCCCGGTCGCGGCCAGATAGGTGATGCGGGTCAGGGCGCGCTCACTCTCGGTCACAGCCGTCGGGACGGGTGCCGACGTGGGGTGCGGTGTGGACATGGGACCACCATAGAAGTGCTTGCCTGAGTTTAAGCAAGATGAAAAGTTGCTTGACTTAGGCAAGGCAATCTGCTTGCCTAACTCGAGCAGCCTGGATGGGCGCTGCGTCACGTGTCGCGCTGACCATCCGAGTCCTACGGCCACCGGCCGTAGGACTGCAGACCGCCACGAAACCCTCGGCGATGCCCCGTGACCGCACGGCGCACCAGAGCGCCTGACCAGCGACCCAACACACCTGACACTCCATCAGAACAAGCGTCAAATGAGCGTCACGAGCGTCATTTCAGCGTCAGGATATCGCCCGCAACGCCCGCACCGCACATAATGCGCACGCACAAAACCGCAGGTCAGGAGCCCTTCGCAGCCGGTTCGAGGATCGCCACGCACTGAGGGGTGCACAACCTGAATCTCCGCTGGTCAGCGGTGCTGGCGTGGGAGGCCAGTGGCGTACTCGCGGCGGTGGGCGGCGGGAGTCTGGAGCGTAGATCATCTGACACGTCGGGGATGGGGCTTTCCGGCTTTGTCCGCGCCGCAGCGGTCGGGGTTCCTACGATCGCGGGCGGGGTGCCTGATCGTTCGGGAGGGGAAGCGTGTCACGGCCGCGCCACCTCCGCGACCTGCACGTTCACGTTGAACACAGCTCAATGGGGCCGGTGGCCTACGAGTTAGGGGATGCGGCTCTGGCGGCGTGTCTGCGTGTACGCGTGCGTCTATGCGGCATGTTCTGAAGTCCTCCCGTGACTGACATTTGCGCGTCCTTCCCAGGCGTCGAGGGCCCGGTCGAGGGCCGCTTTGACGCCGGCTGTGTAGGCGGCGGCGTGGAGCAGATGGTTCTCGGCGGTGCGCAGTTCTGTGCAAATCTTCAGGCGTCGCTCGTCGAGGGCGACGCCTTCGGTTGGTCGAGTAGCACCGGCCGTGGCTCGTCGCCCGGTGGCGACCGGTTCGAACTCCGGGGTCACTCCTGGGGAGTTCTTCACCGCGTGGCACCAGTCGGCGAGTTGGGCGATGACGTGCGCGTCGTCGGCTATCCGGCCGGCAAGGTCGTCCAGCCTCCTCCGGTCGGCAGGATTCGAATACGTGTGCTCATTGAACTGCATGGCGAGGGTTCCTCTTCAAGCCATAGCAGGGGTGTCGTGATGTGGGGTTCGCGCAGGTCAGGGGGTGCCCTGCGACCGGCAGAGGCGTTGGCCGTCACCTCAGCCGTCGAGGCAACGTGCCGCCCCCTGGGAAAGTACTTGCCAGTTAGGAAAATGCTTAGTACTTTCCCTCTAGGAAAGTACTTCGAGGAGGGCATATGTCTGACCAGGTACGGCCGGAGGAGGCCGCACGCGCACTCACCGAGATCGGCCAGCGGCAGGAGCAGGTCATCCGGATGGCCGGCACTCCCAACTGGTTCTGGTGGGCCATCGCGTTCCTGATGGTCGCGATGTCAGCGGTTGCCGAGACCGGGCAGGGGCCCGTCGCCGTGATCGGCACCGCCGTGTTGGTGGCCGGCGTGCTCACCACCGCCGGGCTGGTGGCGTTCCGCGCGGCCCGC
Source organism: Streptomyces sp. NPDC006365 (assembly GCF_042870755.1). Classification (NCBI taxonomy): domain Bacteria; kingdom Bacillati; phylum Actinomycetota; class Actinomycetes; order Kitasatosporales; family Streptomycetaceae; genus Streptomyces; species Streptomyces sp. NPDC006365. Next base: position 66,505 of record NZ_JBIAHS010000013.1, on the reverse strand, counting down.
ACACCCCAGCCGCGCACCAGCCTGCCCGTCCCCCGTTTCGTGGTCGCGGCTCTGGTCTTCGCGGCGGTCCTCGTCGGCGTATCGCTGGCCGCCACGTTCACCCTGAAGGCGTCCGGGGTCTCGTACCCCGGGACCATCGGTGTCTCGGTCACCGCCGTGGTGCTTGTGGTCGGTGGACCGATGCAAACGCGGTACCTTCAGCGCCTCATGCTCGCGAACCGGCCCGGGAGCCGTCGGTGACCAAGCCCAAGTTCGACGAGCTGATCCACGCACCCACCCGGCTCTCGCTCGTCTCCTTGCTCGCAGCCACCGAGTGGGCGGACTTCAAGTTCCTGCGCGACAGCGCCGGCCTGTCGGACTCCGCCCTGTCCAAACAGCTCACGACGCTCGAGGCCGCCGGCTACATCGAGATCCGCAAGGGCTTCGTCGGAAAGCGGCCGCGCACGTCGGCGCGGCTCACCAGCGTCGGCCGGGCCGCCTTCGATCAGCACGTCGCGGCCCTGCAGGAGATCATCGCCAAGGCAGGCGCGTCGGTACTCCCCTCGACCTGAAGGACGCACGGAAGGGTCCCTCCCACGCTCTCGGGACATCACACGACCGCCCGCCACGTGGACACATCGAACGCGAAACGCTCCCGATTGAGTTGTGTTTTACGTGAACGCGTAGTCGCGGGGGTGGCGTGGCCGGGTGATGCCGTACCGGTACTGGTCGCGGGGGCCTGTCTGGCGTGAAGATCGTCGGTCAGCGGGCGATCTCGTGCCAGGTGAGGATCATCAGCGCCCGTACGAGTCGGGTGGCCCACTTCACGTCGAGGCGGAGCTTGGCTAGTATCCGCCAGTTCTTCAGATGCGCGAAGGCGTGCTCGCATACCGCCCGTTCCGCCGCGATCAGCTGGTTGACCAGCTTCTTCGCGGGCGGGAGCTTCTTGCCCTTGGGCTTCTTGTAGCCGGTGATGACCGCCGGGTCGGCGTCCGGGCCGCCGTCGTCGAGGCCGACGAAGCCGAGGTCGGCGATGGCGGCGAGGCCGGCCTCGCGGAGCCGGCCGACCAGGTCGTCGTGACGGCAGGCGGTGATCTCCGAGCCGCGCGCCGGGCGGGCGGTGGAGGTCCACAACAGCCGTCCCTTGACGTCGGTCAGGGCGATGACCAGCAGCCCGTGCCGTTTGTGCTTCGCCGACCAGCGCCGCCGCATGGGCAGGCCCGTCTGGCGCTGGGTGGGTATCAGCGACCCGTCGAGCAGAACCACGCTGCCACCCTCCCGGGCGATTTTCGCCAGCACCCGCTCCAACCTGGGGGCTCGCGCGGCCAGCAGGTCGATCATCTCCTTCAGCCACCGGTCCACCGTGGTACGGGAGATGTCGTTGCCGCCGGCGAGGTCGGCCAGGCGCTGGTCATGCCGCAGCGCGGCCAGCACGATCACCGCGATCCGCCCGGCCGGGAGCTTCCGCCACCGCGAGCGGATCTGCTTCAGGTGGGCGCGCAGCAGCCCGGTCAGGAAGGTCAGGGTCTGCGTGGACAGCGTCAGCCGGCACTGGTAGACAAGCTCGGTGTGGGCCCCGGCCGGGGGAGACTTTGTAGGCATACGTCATCAACTCGGGCCGGGGGCCGCCTGGTTACGGCCTCACCGCGGGAGATCACGCCCGGATGGTGAAGGTGCCGTTCGACAGCTTGTGCAGCCAGCCCCGATCGGCCAGCTTCGACAGCTTCCCGCGCAGCGGCTCCAGCCGGCCGGGCACCGAGGCGTCGATCCCCAGCTCGGCGCCGACGTCCTTGACCATCACCGGCCCGCCCGCCGCCTTCACTATCCCAAGCATCCGCCGGTAGTCGCCGGGCAGCGCGGACGCACCCGGAACGTCGCTGCGGTGCGGCACCTTCAGCACCGACCGGCCCGCGACCTGCACCCGCTGCGGTGCCCCGGCGTCCGCCTCCTCGGCGACAGCCTCGACTTCCTGCTCGTACAGACGCCGCAGCACCCGCTCCGCGACAGCCAACTCCTCGCGCTCGGCGTCCACCTCGGCCAGCTGCTTGGCCAGCGCCTCCGCGAGCTGGTCCAGCTCAACCCGGCGAGCTGCGACCTTCTCCAGCGACGACACGCTTCCCCTCCCGAACGATCAGGCACCCCGCCCGCGATCGTAGGAACCCCGACCGCTGCGGCGCGGACAAAGCCGGAAAGCCCCATCCCCGACGTGTCAGATGATCTACGCTCCAGACTCCCGCCGCCCACCGCCGCGAGTACGCCACTGGCCTCCCACGCCAGCACCGCTGACCAGCGGAGATTCAGGTTGTGCACCCCTCACTCCACATGATGCGTCATCGGAAAGATGTCGGTCTGAGCGGGTCTCGGAAAAGCCCAGGTCAGAGCAGGTTTCTCGGCTCACTGTCCCGCGTGCGGGCGCCCAGAGCGTCAAACGAGCGTCACGGTCGGCAGTTCTCTTTCGGGGCCCACAGGCTGCCACGGTCAGCTCACCCAGCTGGGGCCTCCGCCGCTGGCTCCGGACGCCGGTTCGCACGTCATGCCCCGCACCACTTCTCGGGTCGCCACAGTCGAGCCTGCCTTTCAGCCCATGACACCCCACACCCACGCCGAAGAACCTCTCGGGGGCGGAGGCCGAGGACCTCGCGCTGCACGGGGAGAAGTTCCGCGCCTGCCTGACCTCCACATCCAGATGCTGTGCCGAGTGCCGGCTCACTGCCCAAGCATGCGGTCGCGGGCCCAGCCCAGACCGTCGGCCAAGGAAGTGAGCTGCTCGGGGGTCAGTACGTCGATGAGCAGCTCGCGGACCGCGGTCACATGGCCGGGTCCAGATGAAGCTCATCAACGATGACTGGTCGGATGTGGAGGACGACCCCGGCGCGGTCGGGGAGATCGCGATCAAGGGCTACAACATCATGAAGGGCTACTACAAGCACCCCGAGGCCACCTCGTAGGCCATCAGCCAAGAATGGTTCCGCGCCGGAGATCTGGCTCGCAAGGACGCGGACGGCTTCTACTTCGTCGTCGACCGGTCCGAGGACATGATCATTCGCGGCGGGTTCAACGTCTACCCGCGCGAGCTCGAGGAGGTGCTCATGGAGCACCCCGCGATCAATTCGCAGGCTACAAATACCCGCGCATCGTCGCGTTCGTCGACGCCCTGCCCATGACCGCCACCGGGAAGATCCTCATGCGCGAACTGTCCTAGAAGGCAGGGCCGTGTCCGGCGCCACGGGTTCCCTGCGCACTGCCCGCGCCTCGCGGCTGTCACCCGTCGCGTCGGTCGCCGGTCCACGGCTACGAGGACGGGCTCAGTGCTGATCCGCTGCCGGCGGCCTGGCCTCGAGCCTTTTCGACAACGTCGGGATCGGCTACTCGCCGCCCCAGGGTCCGTCTTCGAACAATGTGGTCCAAGGGTGGGGACATGGCCCAGAACGTCATGGTGTTGCGCATGCATCCGCGGCACGCGACCGCGCTGGTACGGGCCCTGCTGGCGCTGACGCACCACCAGGTGGCTCGGTGACCGATGATCTCCCCGCAACGATCACGTGATGAGCTGCGCGAACACCCCAACGACTCGTCACACCAGGGCCGTTGACCTGCATGAACCATGGTGGAACTTCCTTATTCCTTGAAAGCGTGGCTCAGCGGCCTGGGAGAGACCTCGTCCGTGATCCACAGAAATCAAGTCGGCTTGGGCACTTGACGTGTTGCATGCAACACATCACACTCAACCCATTCGTACGGATCGGACAACAAGGACAACAGGAGGTCCGATGGCGCCGACCAAAGTGCATGTCCTGGACTGCGGGGCCATGAGTTGCGATCTGGCCTGGCTGCTGCTGAAGCCGGGCCGCACCATGCGCTCCCGCGCCGACCGCGACCGGCCGGTCGAGTGGTATCCCTGCACGACCCACGCCGTTCTCGTGGAGACATCGGAAGGCACACTGCTCTGGGACACCAGCTGCCCGCGCGACTGGGAGACCCGGTGGGAACCGACCGGGCTGCAGGAGTTCTTCCCCTACGACCAGGTGAGTGACGAGCAGTACCTCGACGCCCAGTTGGGCCGGCTCGGCGTAAGCCCCGAGCGGCTGGACTACGTCGTGCTGTCGCACCTTCACTTCGACCACGCCGGGAACGTGAACATGTTCGCCGGCACCGGCGCGCGGCTGGTGTGCCACTCGGAAGAACAGAAGTGGGCCTTCGGCTACGAGGGCGCCTTCAACGGGGCACACCTGAAGGCGGATTACGAGGGCCTCGACTTCGAGACCGTCTCGGGCGACACCGAGATCCTTCCGGGGGTCACCCTGATCGAGGCCCCGGGGCACACACCGGGGACCATGGCGATGAAGGTGGACCTGCCGGAGACCGGTTCGATGATCTTCACGTCGGACGCCGTCTACATGGGCGACTCCTACGGCCCCCCTGCCGTACCGGCGGCCATCGTCAACGACCTGTCGGCCTGGTACGGCTCGGTCGAGAAGATCCGCGGCCTGGCCGAGCAGTCGAACGCCCAGGTCGTCTTCGGCCATGACGCCGAGCAGCTGCGCTCCATGCGCCGGGCCCCGGACGGCTACTACTCATGATTCCGGACACGTCCACGGAGACGGTTTTCACCTACGGTTCGCCAGCCCTGAAGTTCGGGGCTGGAGCCAGCGATGAGATCGGGTTCGATCTGGCCCGCCTTGGGGCGGGACGGGTCCTGGTCGTCACCGATCCCCAGATCGCCGCCACCGGGCACCCTCAGCGGGTCGCCGAACAGATGGCGAAGTTCGGTGTCGAAGCCCACGTGTTCGACGGCGTACACGTCGAGCCCACGGACGCCAGCCTGCGGCAGGCCATCGACCATGCCCGAGGCTCGGGTCCCTGGGACGCGTTCGTGGCCGTCGGCGGCGGTTCCAGCATTGACACCGCCAAGGCCGTCAACCTGCTCACCACCAACACCGGTGAGCTGATGGACTACATCAACGCGCCCGTGGGCGCTGCCAAGGCGCCCGCCCAACCCCTCAAGCCGCTGGTCGCGGTGCCCACCACGACCGGTACCGGTTCGGAGAGCACCACGATCTGCGTGCTGGACGTGCTCTCGCTGAAGGTGAAGACCGGCATCAGTCACGCCTGGCTGCGGCCCACGCTGGCTGTCGTGGACCCGACGCTCACGGTCACCCAACCCCCCGAGGTCACCGCCTCGTCCGGGATGGACATCCTCTGCCACGCGCTGGAGAGCTACACCGCTCGACCGTACGACTCCTACGACCGCAATACGCCCGAGCAGCGGGTGCCCTACTGCGGTGCCAACCCCATCTCCGACATGTGGTCCGAGCAGGCGCTCCGACTGCTGTGCCGCTCGTTCCGGTCGGCGGTGCGCGACGGCGAGAACGTGGCGGCGCGCGTGGACATGGCACTGGCCGCGACGATGGCCGGACTGGGGTTCGGCAATGCCGGAGTCCACATCCCGCACGCCAACGCCTATCCGATCGCCGGGCGGGTCAAGGAGTTCCGGCCGCCCGGCTACGCGGTGCACGAGCCGATGGTGCCCCATGGCATGTCGGTGTCGCTCACCGCACCGGAGGCGTTCAGGTTCACCTTCTCCGCCCGGCCGGAACGGCACGTGCGCGCCGCCGAGTTGCTGGACCCGACCGCCGACAGGCCGAAGGACCTCGCCGACTTCCTGCCCACCATGCTGACGGAACTCATGCAGGACATCGGCATCCCGAATGGTATCGGCGGCGTCGGTTACACCCCGTCGGACGTCCCCGACCTGGTCGAGGGGGCGATGAAGCAGCAGAGGCTGCTCGCCACCGCTCCCCGGCCGGTCACGGACGAGGACATCGAGCGGATCCTCGTCCGCTCGATGGACAACTGGTGAGGCGGTCATGGCCATCTACGATCTGAAGTGTCCGTCCGGCCACCGCCGCGAGGTCATCCAGTCCTTCACCGCGCCCCTGCCGGACTGCCCGGTCTGCGGGGCGCCGACGTCCAAGGTTCCCAGCGTCTTCGGTCTCGCGGGCGCCGCGAAGCTGCCGCCGTCCGCGGAGTCGATGCCACAGACCTGGCGTGGCACCTACGAGGGCGATCGGGACTACGTGACCCACCTGCGGCGCACGGCCGAGGAGCGCCGGCGTCTGGAGGACGCCCACCCGGAACTGGCCGGCGACCGCCGGCCGATCGTGGCACACGAGGGACGCTTCGAGCAGCGACCGCTGCGGGCCGGCGACCCAGTGCCCGGCGTGGGCGCTGGAGAAACCCACGTCCACAGCCACCCCCACACCGAGGCTCACGGCCACGGCCACACGCATGGTCCCGGCCACACGCACGGTCAGCCACCCGGCCAGGGCGGCGAACCCGCGCCACCCTCGAGCCAGTGACCGGTCGCACACAGCCCGACGACCGCTCTCCCCCACGTGGCCGCCAGTGCAGCCGACTCCGACAGCCTGCTCCGCTCCTTGGGCCACCGCCGCCCCTGGGACGCACTGCTTGCCCACATCACAGGCCCCCCCACGAGACATCAGGAGTCCCCTCGGACATGCACGCGGTGGAGATGGATCCGAACGAGGTGGTCGCCGCCCTGCGCGCGGCGGGCGTGACGGAGGTGGACGCCTCGACGCGCCGGAGAGCCGAATACGCGACCGACGCCTCGCTGTACCGGGTCGTACCCACCGCCGTCGCCTTCCCGAGGGGGGCCGATGACGTGGCGGCCGCCTTGGCGGTATGCCACGATCTGGGCGTCCCCCTGACGGCACGGGGCGCCGGCACGTCGATCGCCGGCAACGCCGTGGGCAGCGGCGTGGTGCTGGACTTCTCCCGGCACCTGACCCGCATCTGCCACGTGGACGCCGAGTCCAGGACGGCTGTGGTCGAACCGGGCGTCGTACTCGACGATCTCCAGCGGGCCGCGGGCGCCCACGGACTGCGTTTCGGTCCCGACCCCTCGACGCACAGCCGCTGCACGATCGGCGGCATGATCGGCAACAACGCCTGCGGTTCACGCGCTCTGGGCTACGGCCGCACCGCCGACAACGTCGTCGAACTGGACGTGCTCACCGGTGGCGGCGAGCGACTCACCGCCGTCCGCTCGGCCGACCCGCGGTCCTCACCGACGCTGTCGAAACTGCAGGAGGTGGTGCGGGCCAACCTCGGACCCCTCCGTACCGAATTCGGGCGGTTCGGTCGGCAGGTGTCCGGATACTCGCTCGAGCACCTGCTGCCGGAGCGCGGATTCGACGTCGCACGTGCCCTGGTCGGCACCGAGGGCACGTGCGGAGTACTGCTCGGCGCCAAGGTGCGGTTGGTCGCGGTCCCGGCGCGGACATCCCTGGTGGTGCTGGGCTACCCGGATCTGGCGACGGCCGCCGACGCCGTCCCGCACATCACCGCCCACTCACCCGTCGCGGTGGAGGGGCTGGATGCCCGCATTGTGGATGTCGTGCGCGCCCGGCGCGGCGCCGACGCGGTGCCGCCGCTGCCCAAGGGCGGCGGCTGGCTCTTCGTCGAGCTGTCCGACGACGACGAGAGCGCCCTCGCCGTGCGGCAGTCCGCCGTGGTGGCGGCGGACACGGGTGCGAGCGGTCACCGGATCATCACCGACCCGGCGCAGGCCGCCGCGCTGTGGCGGATCAGAGAGGACGGCGCCGGACTGGCCGCCCGCTCACAACGCGGCCGTGCCGCGCACGCCGGCTGGGAGGACGCCGCCGTCCCACCGGAGCGGCTCGGTGCCTATCTCCGCGAATTCGAGGCTCTGCTCACCGATCATGAGCTGACCGGTACACCGTACGGGCATTTCGGTGACGGCTGCGTGCACGTCCGTATCGACTTCCCTCTGACCGAGCCGCGCGGTCCGGTGGTCTTCAGAGAGTTCCTGCTCGAGGCGGCCGAGTTGGTGGCCCGGTACGGCGGCTCCCTGTCCGGCGAACACGGTGACGGGCGGGCCCGGGGCGAGTTGCTGCCGTTGATGTACTCCTCCGCGGCCCTGAGGGCGATCAGCGCCGTCAAGGACGTGTTCGACCCGGCCGGCGTCCTGAACGCCGGGGTCATCGTGCGTCCCCGCCCGCTCGACGCTGATTTGCGGACCCCGGCGGCCCACCCGATCCGCACCGACCTGGCTTTCGGCTACCGGGAGGACGCCGGGGATTTCACCGCCGCGGTTCACCGCTGCACCGGAGTGGGCAAGTGCCGCGCCGATCCGACGGGGGACGGTGGGGTGATGTGCCCCTCCTACCGGGCCACCCGGGACGAGAAGGACTCCACGCGGGGCCGCGCGCGAGTGCTGCAGGAGATGACGGTCGGCTCACTGGTGCCCGACTGGCGGGCGCCCGCCGTACGCGAGGCGCTGGATCTGTGCCTGGCGTGCAAGGGCTGCGCGTCGGACTGCCCGACCGGCGTCGACATGGCCATGTACAAGGCCGAGGCCCTCTACCAGGCATATCGTCATCGTCCACGACCGCCGGCGCACTACGCGCTGGGAAGCCTGCCGACCTGGTCGCGGCTCGCCTCCCTCGCGCCGGGACTGGTCAACCGTGCCACGTCCGGTCCGCTGGCCGCACCGGGCAAGCGCATGGCGGGAGTGGACCCGCGCCGCGATGTGCCGCCGTTCGCCCGCCAGACCTTCCGGCGCTGGTTCAGCGAGCACCGGCGCGAACGCGGTCGCGTCGGCGACCCGGGCGATCCGGTGCTCCTGTGGGTCGACACGTTCACCGACCACTTCACCCCGCAGGTGGGCATCGCCGCCGTACGGGTGCTGGAGCATGCCGGATTCGCGGTCCGCATTCCCCGGAAGAAGCTGTGCTGCGGCCTGACCTGGATCTCCACCGGTCGTCTGGACACGGCGCGGCGGATACTGCGCCGGTCTGTGGCGGAGCTGCGTCCGCTGGTCGCGGACGGCATACCCGTGGTGGGCCTGGAACCGTCGTGCACCGCCGTCTTCCGCTCCGACGCCCTCGAACTGCTCGGTGGTGATCCCGCCGCACAGGAGGTGGCGGGTGGCGTCCGGACGCTCGCCGAGCACCTCGCCCCGCGCGCCGGGTGGGAACCACCGAACCTGGACGGCGTGCGTGTGGTCGCCCAGCCGCACTGCCACCAGCATGCCGTCATGGGCTGGGAGCACGACCGCGAGTTGCTCACAAGGGCTGGGAGCACGGTACGGAGAGTCGGGGGCTGCTGCGGACAGGCCGGGAACTTCGGCGCCGAACGCGGCCACTACGACGTCAGCGTCGCCATCGCCGAGAGCGCTCTGCTGCCGGCCGTACGCGAAGCGGGTCCCGACGCTGTGGTGTTGACCGACGGGTTCTCCTGCCGCACTCAGCTGTCCGACCTCGGAGCCCGCGAGGGTGTCCACCTGGCCGAACTTCTCGCATCCCGCCTCGAATGATGCGGCTCGGGCTGCGCGCTCACGTCAACAAGGCCCGGGCATGTCACACGTAACATGTCAGGTGCGGCGTAGCGAGGCGCCGGGAGTACGAGCGAGCAGGAGGCCCAGGGTGCGGGAGATCGCCGGTAACGCGAATCTGAGTACGCAGATCGCCGAGGTGGTCAAGGAAGCGATAGTCACCGGAGAAATGCGGCCCGGTGAGCTGTACTCCGTCAGCCAACTCGCGGACCGGCTGAGCGTCTCTCGTACCCCGGCACGCGAGGCGCTGCTGGGACTGGTCGATCTCGGCCTGGTGCGGATCGAGCGCAACCGCGGCTTCAGGGTCGTACGGCGCGAGCCCCGGCAGATCGCCGAGGTCTTCCACCTGCGTCTGTTGCTGGAGGTGCCCGCCGCCCGACTGGCGGCCCAGCACGTCGATCTCGCCCTGATCGACGGCCTGCGGCGGGAACTGGCGGACATGGGTGCGGCGGCAGCCGACCACGACGAAGCCCGCTTCATGGCCCATGATCGAGCCTTCCACGCGCTCATCCTCACCGCCGGGGGCAACTCGCTGCTCGTCACGACAGTCGGCAATCTGCGCGACACCATCGCCACGGTCGGCGCCTCCACCGTCGACCGCACCCGCTCACTCGCCGACATCGCCGCCGAGCACCTGCCCATCCTCGACGCGCTCGCCGATCGCGACCCGGCTGCGGCCGCCGACGCGATGCGACGGCACGTGGCGCACACCGGAGAACTCCTTCTGGCCCAGGTCGCAGCCGAGAGCGGCCGGCATCTGACACCCGACGAGGCGGAACTCATCCGCGGCACAAAGGACAAGGCCAAGGAGTGAGCCGCGGCCGTGGTCCCCTGCCTCCATCTGGCCTTGGGTGACCCCTTCGGGAGCGGTGACGTTCACAGTGCGCCCTCGTGACCGCCGTGCGTCGGCTGGCGCTGAAGCACCACCAGGTGGTTCGGTGACCGATGATCTCCCCGCAAACGTCACCGTGATGAGCTGCGCGAGCACCCCGACGACTCGTCGCACCAGGGCTGTTGACCTGCATGAACCACGATGGAACTTCCTCAGTGGGGCAGTTCGCGGAAGAAGGTGCGGATGTCGCCGACGAGGTGTCGATGACCACCGTCTCGTCGGGCACCGACGTGAACAGGCCGGCCAGCTGGCCCGCCACCCCGAACGGGATCGACAGGACGATGACGTCCTGGTCCTGGACGGCGTCGGCGAGGTCCGCCGCGCGGGCGCCGGACTCCAGCACCTCCGCCCGGACGGCCTCGGGGCCGCGGGCGTCGGCCACCTGGACGTCGTGACCGGCCGTGCTGAGTTTGGCGGCGAGGTTCCCGCCGATGACACCGGCGCCTATGACAGTAATTTTCATGATTTGTCCCTTGGGGGATTGTGCTGCCCCTGAGGGCAGCGCGATGTGATGGCCGGGTGGTGGTGCCGCCTGGCGTTGCGGAGGCGGGGCAGGGGTGCGGTTTACGCCTGGGTGTCCTGCTGGCGGTAGCCGCTCGCGAGGAGCGTGCGGAGCCGGTCGAGGGATTCTCCCTCGGTGCCGGTGCCCTTGATCCAGGCAATGGAGCAGGCCGCGAGGAACAGGTCGTTGCCCCGCACCGACGCGCGCACGTGCCCCGCGAGCTGTGCGGCTCCCACGTACTGATCGGTGGCGGCGATGAGGATGTCGCAGGGAATCGTGAGCGGGTTGTCCGGCTCCTGCGCCCGGGCCGCGGCCATGAGCGGGTCCGGCAGACCGCTGAAGGCGCTGAAGTACTCCTCCATCGCCCGCAGCCACTGCTCCAGCGCCTCGGCGGGGTCGCCGAGCTGATCGATGTCCGCCTGGCGGGCCACCAGCTCCTCGGAGCGTGTCTGCAACACGGCCGCCAGCAGCGCCTCCCGGGTCGGGAAGTGCCGGTACAGGGTGCCGGGCCCCACGCCCGCCTCCTTGGCCACCACCTCTAGGGAGGTGCCGACCCCGTGCTGCAGGAAGTGACGCTGCACGGTCTCCAGGAGGGCAGCGCGGTTGCGCTGGACGTCCGCGCGGGGCTTGCGCCCCCGCTGCTCACCGGCGCTCATGCGCCCTCCTGCCTGCCGTGATCCCGCGGCCGCATCAAAACGGATGCTGCCTCCGTACTTAGTTGAGAGCAAAACGGAGGCGGCATCCGGTCAAACCGGCGGTCCGACCACGGAGCCCGGACAACGCAGGGGGCCGACATGTCTGGCCGTAGAGCGCAGGGCAAAAGCCATGCGGGCTGCCCCCGTACCAGCGTGCCGTTGTCCGGCCCCTCCCGCGCCGAGCCTGGCCCCGGTCCCCGGTCCGGGACGTCAGGGGGTGAGCTGTTGGTGTCCGATGACGGAGAGCAGTTCGAGTTTGCTGTGGCTCTCGGCTCAGCATCTCGCCGCCCCCCGTACACGAGGGGAACGCAGGCGTGGTCGAGGCTCCAGACCGACCCCAGAGCCGCGGGCAGCTTTGTCGGTCGCAATCCGAAAGCTTCTCGACCGATGTGACAAGGCGGGTCGAGACCGCTGACCGTGAGGTCACGTGGCGGCTACGAGACCAGCACACTGCGGGGCCACCTTGGCGTGCCGGATCAGTACGGACTCGACCCGCGCCTGGCGTCCAACTCCTGAGCCCGCGTACAGTCCGAGTTTGATCATTAACCTCGCTGCTGTTTCAGGCGCACGAGCCTCGTGACGCCCCATCAGAAGCAGCGTCGAACGAGCGTCAAGACACGTCCCCCACCGCCCCCTCACGAAGCCGCGGCAGAGCGTTCATCGCCCGCACCCCGCTGTTCGAAGCAGCAGGTGAGGCATGTGACACGAGCCTGCGACGCACTCCACGCGATGGACTGAGGGAAACAGGTCGGGCACACCTCGACGCACCTGAGCAGTCCAAGAAAACAGCAGGTCAGAGCGCCTTTGAAGCCGGTTCGAGGATCGCCACGCACTCCACATGATGCGTCATCGGGAACAAATCAAACGCCCGAAGCATCCGCACCCGATAACCCCCCTCCCGGAAGTACCCCAAGTCCCGCGCCAGCGCAGCCGGATCGCACGCCACATACGCGATGCGACGCGCCCCCAGGTCCGTCAGAAGCCGGACCGTCTTCTTGCCGGCGCCCGCCCGCGGTGGGTCCAGGACGATCAGGTCGGCCTCGGTGATGCCGGTGCGCGGCAGCACCGCCTCGACCTTGCCGTGTTCGATGCGGACGCGGTCGAAGGCGGCGAGGTTGTGCCGGGCGTCTTCCACCGCGCGCTTGCCGGACTCGATGCCGAGCACTGCGCCCTGGTCGCCCAGGCGGTCGGCCAGGGCGCCCGCGAAGAGGCCGACGCCGCAGTACAGGTCGAGCGCCGTCTCGCCCTTGCGCGGCAGCAGGCCCTGCATGACCGCCTTGACCAGCGCGTCCGCGGACTTCGGGTGGACCTGCCAGAAGCCGCCGCTGCCGACTCGGTACGTGCGGTCGTCCGCACGCTCGCGCACGAACGGGCGGCCGTGGACCCGGTGGACCCCGCCGTCCTTCTCCTCCACGCGCATCACCGACACCGGCCGGTCCAGCTCCACGATCGGCAGGCGGGCGCCGGGCCTTGGCGTCAGGATCACCTGCCGGTCCTGGGAGCCCGTCGCCGCGATCGCCTCGATCGACTCCATTCCGGACCAGTCGCGCTGCTCGATGCCCAGCTCGCTGACGCCCGGCGCGGCGATCATGCAGTGCTCGATCGGCTCGACCTCGTGCGAACGGTGCCGTCGCAGACCGGCATGCCCGGAGTCGTCCACGGCGTACTGCACGCGCGTACGCCAGGCGGGCACCTCACCGGCGGGCACCTTGTCGCCCTCGGCCGGCATCACCGTGCCGTCCCAGCCGGCCTCCTCGGGCGTCAGGCCCGCGAGCCGCTTCAGCTGCTCGGCGATCACCTCGCCCTTCATGCGGCGCTGCGCGCCCGGCTTGGCGTGCTGCCAGTCGCAGCCGCCGCAGCGGCCGGGGCCCGCGTACGGGCAGGGCGCCTCGACTCGGTCCTTGGACGCTTCCAGGACGGTCACGGCGTCCGCGCGCAGGAAGCGCGAATCCTCCTCGCCCTCCGTCACGCGCGCGACGACCCGCTCACCGGGCAGCGCATGCCGGACGAACAGCACCTGTCCCTCGGACGTACGAGCGATGCAGTGCCCCCCGTGGGCGACGGGCCCGATCTCGACCTCGTACTCCTGCCCCACGAGCGACCCCGCCGGCGTTTTCTTCGGTTCTGCCTGCATGGCGGGGTGACTCCAGATGCGAAAAGGGGGAACGGCCGGACAACAGCCCACCAGTCTACGTGGACACCGCCCAGCCGTTCGACACGAGTCCGTCAGCCCCTCGGAGTGCTGGGCTCCTTGGGCCGCTCCTCCGCGGGACCACGCCGCACGGAACCCGGCGCGTTCCACTCCTGCTGCTTCCGTGCCCGCCGCTTGGCCACTTCGGAGGACTCCAGCTGGTACGGCACGGAGGTCACCATCACCCCGGGTGTGAACAGCAGCCGCCCCTTGAGCCTGAGGGCGCTCTGGTTGTGCAGCAGTTGCTCGTACCAGTGGCCGACCACGTACTCGGGGATGATCACGCTGACCGCGTCGCGCGGGGACTCCTTGCGCAGGTTCTTCACGTACTCGATGACCGGCCGCGTGATCTCGCGGTACGGGGAGTCGAGAACCTTCAGCGGTACGTCGATGCCGCGTCGCTCCCACTCCTCCCTCAGTGCCTTCGTCTCGGCCGGGTCGACATTGACGCTGAGCGCCTCCAGAGTGTGCGAGCGCATCAGCTTGGCGTAGGCGAGGGCGCGCAGCGTCGGGCGGTGGATCTTCGAGATCAGGACCACGGAGTGGACGCGCGAGGGGCGTACGACATCATCGCTCGGCCCTTCCGGCGCGGCGATCTCCTCGGCGACGCGGTCGTAGTGCTTACGGATCGCGGACATGATCGCGTAGAAGATCACCATGCCGAGCAGCGCGACCCAGGCGCCGTGCGTGAACTTGGTGACGAGCACGACGACCAGCACAAGGCCGGTGAAGAAAGCACCGAACGTATTGATCGCCCGGGAGCGGTACATGCGGCGGCGCACGGCCTGGTTCCGCTCGGTGGCCAGGTGGCGGTTCCAGTGCCGGACCATGCCGGTCTGGCTGAGCGTGAAGGAGACGAAGACGCCGACGATGTAGAGCTGGATCAGCCGGGTCGAGTCGGCGCCGTAGACCCACACCAGGAGCCCGGCGGCGCCCGCGAGCAGCACGATGCCGTTCGAGAAGGCGAGGCGGTCGCCGCGGGTGTGCAGCTGACGGGGCAGATAGCGGTCCTGGGCGAGGATCGAGCCCAGCAGCGGGAAGCCGTTGTACGCGGTGTTGGCCGCGAGGAAGAGAACCAGCGCGGTGGCCGCGGCGAGCACCACGAACATGAAGCTGCCCTCACCGAAGACGGCCTCGGCAACCTGCGAGATCACCGGGTTCTGGACGTAGTCGGCGCCGACCGCGACGCCGTTCTCCAGCAGGTCGTGCGCCGGGTTCTCGGCCATGCGGACGTTCGTCGCCATGGCCAGGCCGATGATGCCGCAGAACATGGTGACGGCCAGCAGGCCCATCATCGCGAGCGTGTTCCCCGCGTTCTTGGACTTGGGCTTGCGGAAGGCCGGGACGCCGTTGCTGATCGCCTCGACGCCGGTGAGCGCGGCACAGCCGGAGGAGAAGGCGCGCAGCATCAGGAAGACCAGCGCAAAGCCCGCGAGCCCCTGGTTCTCGGCCTTGATCTCGAAGCCGGCGGTCGGCGCCCTCATGGTGTCGCCGAGGAACAGACCGCGGAACGCGCCCCAGGCGATCAGGGCGAAGACGCCCGTCACAAAGACGTACGTCGGAATCGCGAAGAGCCTCCCGGACTCCTTGACCCCGCGCAGGTTCATCAGCGTGAGCAGCACGATGACGGCGATCGCGCACGCCACCTTGTGCTCGACCACGAAGGGGATCGCGGAGCCCAGGTTCTCGATGCCGGAGGAGATCGACACGGCGACGGTGAGCACGTAGTCGACGAGCAGCGCGCTGGCGACGGTGAGACCGGCTTTGGGGCCGAGGTTGGTGTTGGCCACCTCGTAGTCGCCGCCGCCGCTCGGGTACGCGTGCACGTTCTGCCGGTATGAGGCCACCACCGTGAACATCAGCACGACGACCGCGACCGCGATCCAGGGGCTGAAGTGGTAGGCCGACACGCCCGCGATGGACAGGACCAGCAGCACCTCGCCCGGCGCGTACGCCACGGAGGAGAGCGGGTCCGAGGCGAACACGGGGAGGGCGATGCGCTTCGGAAGGAGCGTTTCCCCCAGCCGGTCACTGCGCAGTGCGCGCCCGATGAGGATCCGTTTGGGCACGTCGGTCAGTTTGGACACGCTGAGGATCGTAAGCCGTCGGGGTATGGGGCGCCCACCCGCCACCCGACATCTGCTCTACGAGTGAATTAAGCGACGGGTGATGCTGCGGGTTCCGGCACCGACGGCGTCCCCATGTCTATATGACAAAACCCCGCATCCCACCCCTCCTGGAGACCTCATGACGCAAGCGACCGCGGAACTCATCGGCGCCGCCGCCGCACTCCTCGGGCTCGGTGTCCTCACCCTCGTCAGCGTCCGCAGCATCAGCCGCCGCTGATCGCGGCAAGGCCGTGGGCGAGCGTGCACAGGGGTGCCCACCGCGGACCGCGCGTGTGTAGCTTGGGCATCGGTCTGAGACCCTGTTCGAGGCCTTTTCAGCCTGAGCAGTAACTCCATGAGCAGTAACGATTGACAGCGGAAGGACGGTCGTGCACATCGTCATCATGGGCTGCGGGAGAGTGGGTTCCGCTCTCGCCCAGACCCTGGAGCAACAGGGGCACACGGTCGCCGTGGTCGACCAGGACCCCACCGCCTTCCGACGACTGGGCTCCGGGTTCGGCGGCCGTCGTGTCACCGGAGTCGGCTTCGACCAGGACACCCTGCGCGAGGCGGGCATCGAGGAGGCGGGCGCATTCGCCGCCGTCTCCAGTGGGGACAACTCGAACATCATCGCCGCCCGGGTGGCCCGCGAGATGTTCGGCATCGAGAACGTCGCGGCGCGCATCTACGACCCCCGCCGCGCCGAGGTCTACCAGCGCCTGGGCATCCCGACCGTGGCCACCGTCCGCTGGACCGCCGACCAGATGCTGCGCCGGCTGCTCCCGTCGGGCGCCGAGCCGCTGTGGCGCGATCCCACCGGCGGTGTGCAGCTCGCCGAGGTGCACGCGTCGACGGTGTGGGTGGGCCGGCGGATCAGCCGGCTCCAGGACGAGACCGGCGTACGCGTCGCTTTCCTCACCCGGCTTGGAGAGGCGATCCTGCCGAGCTCGCAGACGGTGCTGCAGGAGGGCGATCTGGTGCACGTGATGATGCGTACGGACGACGTGGACAAGGTCGAGGCGGCGTTCGCCAAGGGCCCTGACGAGGAGGGCGGTCACTGATGAGGGTCGCCATTGCCGGTGCCGGTGCGGTGGGCCGCTCGATCGCGGGCGAGCTGCTGGAGAACGGGCACGAGATCCTGCTGATCGACAAGGCGCCGACCGCGATCTCGGTCGAGCGCGTGCCGCAGGCGGAGTGGCTGCTGGCCGACGCCTGCGAAATCACTTCGCTGGACGAGGCGGCGCTTCAGCGCTGCAACGTCGTCATCGCCGCCACGGGCGACGACAAGGTCAACCTCGTCGTCTCGCTGCTGGCGAAGACGGAGTACGGCGTTCCGCGCGTCGTCGCCCGCGTCAACAACCCCAAGAACGAGTGGCTGTTCAACGAGTCCTGGGGCGTGGACGTGGCCGTCTCGACCCCCCGCCTGATGTCGGCCCTGGTCGAGGAGGCTGTGAGCGTGGGCGACCTGGTCCGCCTCCTCCGCTTCAGCCACGGCGACGCCAACCTCGTCGAGCTGACACTCCCCCCGGAGTCGGCCCTCGCAGGCATCCGGGTCGGCGACGTGGAATGGCCCGAGGACACGTCGTTGGTCACCATCATCCGCGGCACCCGAGTCCTCACCCCGACCCGGGAGGACTCCCTGGAAGCAGGCGACGAGTTGCTGTTCGTAGCGGCCCAGGCCAGGGAGGAGCAGCTGGAGGACCTGCTGTCGGTTCGGCGGGAGGATGCGGTCGGCTAGAACGCTCGGATACGAGGATGGGGCTCCCGGAGATCTCCGGGAGCCCCATCCTCGTATCCGAGCGTCAGCGCTTGCGGTGCTTCGGGCCGCCCGATTCGACTGAGTCCGTCGGGCCGTCCGTGAGGCGTTGCAGGGTCTCGTCGGCCAAGGGGTCCATCGCGTCGCCGAAACGCTCGGCCGTACGCCGGCGCTCCTCCTCGGCCTTCTCCTCCGCCTCCATCTCGGCGAAGACGTCGATCGGCGCGGGCGCCTTCGCCAGGAACACCCAGGTCAGCCACACTGCCAACAGGAACGGCGGAATCTTCAACGCGACCAGGACCCACCCCAGCTGGGTGGTGTCCGCCCACCAGTACAGCGGAAAGAGGATCGCGCACTTGGCGAGCAGAATCGCCCCCCACGCGTAACTCGCCTTCGCGTACGCCTTCTTGCGGCCCGGGTTACGCGTCCGCCAGGAGAGGTTCTCCTTGAAGACCGGGCCGAGGATCAGCCCGATCAGCGGAACGCCCGCGAGGGTCGTGATGATGTACGCGAGGCCCAGGCCAAGCGTGTAGAGCATGCCCGGCAGATAGAAGTCCTTGGCGTTGCCGGTCATCATCGCGAAGACCACGCCGAAGGCCACCCCGAAGACACCGCTGAAGGCGTGCTTGACGGTGTCCTTCATGACCAGGCGCACGACGACGAGCAGCACGGAGACGCCGAGCGCCGCGATGGCCGCGGAGTGCAGGTCCTTGTTGACCGTGTAGATCGTGACGAAGAGGAGGCCGGGCAGGACCGTCTCGATCATGCCCCGCAGACCGCCGAACGCCTCGAAGAGCGCGGCCTCCGTCACCGCCCGCGAGTCGTGGGCGTCGTCTTCGGTCGGCTTGTCGAGCGACGTCACCGGCTACTCCCGTCCGAGGGGTCTGAGTTCGTACTTCGGATTGAACAGCACCCGGCGGCCCCGGCTCATCGAGATCCGGCCCGATGCGATCAGCTTGCGCCCCGGTTCGATCCCCACGATGGAGCGCCTGCCGAGCCACACCACGTCCAGGGCGCCCGAACCGTCGAACAGTTCGGCCTCCAGAGCCGGGACACCGGCCCTCGGGCGCAGCGTGACCGTGCGCAAGGTACCAGTAACGGTCACTATCTGTCGGTCATCCGCGTCACCGATACGCGTACACCCGGTGGTCTCGGTGTCCTCGCGCAGTTCCTCCGACTCCAGGTCCTCCTGCGACGAGGAGAGCCGGTCGATCATCCGCCGGAAACGGCCCGGCGGCCTTTCGGAACGAGGAACAGCGCTCATGCCTGAAGCGTACCGGGGGCCTCTGACAGCTTCGTACCCCCTAGGTTTACCCATAGCACTAACGCTCGAATCGATACCCCATCCCCGGCTCCGTGATGAAGTGCTGAGGATGCGAAGGATCCCCCTCCAGCTTGCGCCGCAACTGGGCCATGTAGACGCGCAGGTAGTTGGTCTCGGTCCCGTACGAGGGACCCCAGACCTCCTGGAGCAGCTGCTTCTGGCTGACCAGGCGGCCCGCGTTGCGCACCAGCACCTCCAGGAGGTGCCACTCGGTCGGGGTGAGGCGCACGTCGCGGCCTGCCCGGTTGACCTTCTTGGCGGACAGGTCGACCGTGAAGTCCTCCGTCTCCACGATCACTTCGTCCTCGCCGCCCCCGTTGGGCTCCGCGCGGCGGACGGCGGCCCGCAGCCGGGCCAGCAGCTCGTCCATGCCGAAGGGCTTGGTGACGTAGTCGTCGGCGCCCGCGTCGAGGGCCTCGACCTTCTCGTCCGAGGAGTGCCGGGCCGACAGCACCAGGATCGGTACGCGCGTCCAGCCGCGCAGTCCCTTGATCACCTCGACGCCGTCCATGTCCGGCAGGCCCAGGTCGAGCACGATCACGTCGGGGTGGCGGGCGGCCGCGAGCCGGAGCGCGGTGGCGCCGTCGGGAGCCGCGTCCACCTCGTACTTGCGTGCCTTGAGGTTGATCACGAGGGCTCGGGTGATCTGCGGCTCGTCGTCGACCACGAGGACGCGGGTCATGAAGCCTGCCTTTCCGGTTGTGCGAGTTCTGCGGGGCGTACGGCACAGGACGGGCCCGCCCGGACGGTGAGCACCATCGTGAGTCCGCCTCCGGGAGTGTCCTCGGTGTCGAGGGTGCCGCCCATGGCCTCGGCGAAGCCTCGGGCGACCGCGAGCCCGAGGCCCACGCCGGCGCCGCGCGGGGCGTCACCGTAGCGCTGGAAGGGCGCGAAGATACGCTCCTTGGCCTCGTCCGGGACGCCGGGCCCGCGGTCCACCACCCGCACCTCGACCCGGTCTCCGAGCGTGCTGGCGGCCACCAGCACCCGCTCCCCGTCAGGGCTGTACTTCACCGCGTTCTCAACGATGTTGGCGACCGAGCGCTCCAGCAGCCCCGGGTCGACGGCGACCATGGGCAGGGTCTCCGGGATGTCGAGGTCCACGCTGTCCTCGGGTACGCCGCCCAGCGCCATCGGGACGACCTCGTCGAGGTCGATCTCGCGGATCAGCGGGGTGACGGTGCCGGTCTGCAGCCGGGACATGTCCAGGAGATTGCCCACCAGGTGATCAAGTCGGTCGGCGCCCGCCTCGATCCCCTCCAGGAGCTCGGCCTCGTCCTCCTGGGACCAGGCCACGTCATCGGACCGCAGGGACGACACGGCGGCCTTGATCGCGGCCAACGGGGTGCGCAGATCATGGCTTACGGCGGCCAGCAGCGCCGTACGGATGCGGTCGCCCTCTGCCAGCGTGCGGGCATGCTCGGCCTCCTGCTGGAGGCGCTGGCGGTCCAGTACGACGGCGGCCTGGGCGGCGAAGGCGGCCAGCACCCGGCGGTCCTCGGCGGGCAGCACCCGGCCGGACAAGGCCAGCGCCATGGCCGCCGACCGGCATGTCGACGTCCGCGTCCTCCGGCCGGATCGGCGGCTGCGGGCCGACACTGGCCGCGCAGGTCCACGGATCGACGTCGCTCGTACGTTCCAGCAGGGCCACCGACTCCATGGCGAAGGTCTCGCGGACCCGCTCCAGCAGGGCGTCGACACTGGTCTCGCCGCGCAGCACGCTGCCCGCCAGGAAGGAGAGGATCTCCGATTCGGCGCGCAGCCGGGCTGCCTGATGCGTACGCCGGGCCGCCAGGTCCACCACCGATGCCACCGACACGGCGACGCCCACGAAGATCGCCAGGGCGAGGATGTTCTTCGGGTCGGCGATCGTCAGCCGGTGGAAGGGCGGCGTGAAGTACCAGTTCAGCAGCAGGGAGCCGAAGGCTGCTGAGGCCAGCGACGGCAGCAGCCCGCCGAGTAGCGCCGCGGCCACCGTCAGCGTCAGGAACAGCAGCATGTCGTTGGTGAAGCCGAGGCCCGCGTCGGTGTGGGTGAGCAGCACCGTCAGCAGCGCCGGGCCGCCGACCCCGGTCAGCCAGCCTCCGATGATCCGGGACCGCCCGAGCCGCGCACCCCGGGCAACGGGCAGACCGCGCCCCTTGCCGACCTCGTCGTGCGTGATCAGGTGTACGTCCAGGTCGGGGCCCGACTCGCGGGCGACCGTGGCGCCGACGCCGGGCCCGAAGACGTACTGCCAGCCCTTGCGGCGGGAGACGCCGAGCACGATCTGCGTGGCGTTGACGCCCCGCGCGAACTCCAGCAGCGCCGAGGGAATCTCGTCCCCGATGACGTGATGGAAGGTACCGCCCAGGTCCTCCACCAGGGTGCGCTGGACTGCAAGTTCCTTCGGCGAGGCGGACGTCAGACCGTCGCTGCGCGCGATGTAGACCGCGAGCACCTCGCCGCCGGCGCCCTTCTCCGCGAGCCGGGCGGCCCGGCGGACCAGCGTCCGGCCCTCCGGACCACCCGTCAGCCCCACCACGATGCGTTCACGGGCCTGCCAGGTGGAGCGGATGCCGTGCTCGCCCCGGTACTGCTGGAGGTACTCGTCGACGCGGTCGGCGACCCAGAGCAGGGCCAGTTCGCGCAGGGCGGTCAGGTTGCCGGGGCGGAAGTAGTTCGACAGGGCCGCGTCGACCTTGTCCGGCTTGTAGATGTTGCCGTGCGCCATCCGCCGCCGCAGCGCCTGGGGCGACATGTCGACCAGCTCCATCTGATCGGCCCGGCGCACCACCTCGTCGGGGACGGTCTCCTTCTGCCGTACGCCCGTTATCGACTCGACCACGTCACCCAGCGACTCCAGATGCTGGATATTGACCGTCGCAACGACATCGATGCCGGCAGCGAGGAGTTCCTCGACGTCCTGCCACCGCTTGCCGTTGCGGGAGCCCGGGACGTTCGTGTGGGCCAGCTCGTCGACGAGCGCCACCTGTGGGCTGCGTGCCAGCACCGCGTCCACGTCCATCTCGGTGAAGAACGAGCCCCGGTCCTCCAGCTGCCGACGCGGGATCTCCTCCAGGCCGTGCAGCATCACCTCGGTCCGCGGCCGGGCGTGATGCTCGACGAAGGCCACCACGCAGTCCGTGCCCCGCTCGACGCGACGGTGCGCCTCGGACAGCATCGCGTACGTCTTGCCGACGCCCGGCGCCGCACCGAGATAGATCCGAAGCCTGCCGCGTCCCATGGGTTCCATTGTCTTCCCGTAACAGCCGCACACGCTGCGTCGACCTTACGGCCAATCGTCGGCTCCCAAGCAGCGGAAGGCGGGCCCGGAGACGTCTTTGACGTAACCCTGATGCGGCCCGCTCCTCAGCACCAGTTCAGTGCTCGACGATCTCGCCGTCGCTCAGCTCCAGCACCTGGTCCGCCAGGTCGAGCAGCGCGGCGTCATGCGTGGCGACGAGCGCGGTGACCTGCTCGCTGCGGACGACCGCGCGCAGCAGCTCCATCACGGCGAGGCCGGTCTCCGCGTCCAGCTGGCCGGTGGGTTCGTCGGCGATGAGGAGAGAGGGCTGGTTGGCGAGAGCGCGTGCGATGGCCACCCGCTGCTGCTGACCGCCGGAGAGCTCGCCGGGGCGCTGCGCCCCGTGATCGGCCAGGCCTACCAGGGCGAGCAGCAGCTCTACGCGCTCCTCGCGCTCGCGCGGATGGGCCCGGCGCAGCCGCAACGGGACGCCCACGTTCTCGGCGGCCGTCAGGATCGGGATGAGGCCGAAGGACTGGAAGACGAAGCCGATACGGTCCCGGCGCAGCCGGAGCAGCCCCTCCTCACCGAGCCCGGACAGCTCGAGACCGTCCACGGTGATCCGGCCCTCGTCCGGCTCGTCGAGCCCGCCGACGAGGTTCAGCAACGTCGTCTTGCCGGACCCCGAACGGCCCTTGAGGGCGACGAGTTCGCCGCGCGGCACATCGAAGGAGACCCCGCGCAGGGCGTGTACGGCGGTGGCTCCGGTCCCGTACGACCGGTGGACGTTCTCGACGCGCACCATGGTGTCGGTGGCGATCGCACCGCTGCCGCTCATCCGTTCCTCCCCCGTCGGCCGGGCGCCAGTATGGTCACCGGGTACCCGTCCCGGCAATGGTGTGGCACGGCCTGCGCGTCAGCCGCGCCGACAGACCGGAAACCCGCGTACGACCATGGGCCGCACCCGGCGAAGGTGCGGCCCATGGTCGTGCATCCGTGTCTACTGGTCGTGCATCCGTGTCTACTGGTCGTGCATCCGTAGCTACTGGTCGTGCATCCGTAGCTACCGGACGCGTCTACCGGACCTCGGTGATCTCCGGCCCGCGCTGCAGCTGCCCCATGCCTCCCGAGAAGCGGGAACCCGCCTGCTCCTCCTGCTGGACACCCTCGGCGACCATTTGTGCGTCCTCCGGCAGCTTCAGCACGATCGGGTCGCGCGGGGCCATCGGGCCCTCGCCGCGGACGACCACCGTGTCCCGGAAGATCTGCTCGAGCAGCCCGGCGGCCTGCGGCTGCACCGCGCCCTGCCCGGAGATCACTCCGCGCAGGAACCAGCGGGGACCGTCCACGCCGACGAACCGTACGACCTGGAAACCGCCGGTCCCGTCCGGCAGCTGCACCGGTACCTGGGCGCGCAGCTCCCAGCCCAGCGGGCCCTCGACCTCGTCGATGACACCGCCCTGCTGGGTGATGCCGGTGGCGATCTCCTCACGAACCTCGCCCCAGATGCCCTCGCGCTTGGGGGCGGCGAAGGCCTGCAGCTGGACGGCGCTGTCCTTCAGCACCACGGTGGCCGCGACGATGGCGTCGCCCGCGACCTCCACGCGCAGTTCCATGCCGTCGACCCCGGGCACGAAGAGGCCGCCCAGATCGACCCGGCCCTCGGCCGGATCGCGGACCTCCGAACTGTCCCAGGGACCGTCGGGGCGCGGCTTGGGTTCGAGCCGTACGCGCTCCTGCTCTGCGTCGTCCGTCTCAGTGTCGACTTCCTCAACTACGCCGTCGACCTGCTCGGCCTCGCTCGCCGCGTCCTCGGCGGCACTGCCCTTCTTGCGACGTCCGAACACGTCACTGTCCTTCCCGGTCGGATACGACCGAAGCGTATCGATTCCCACCCGTTGTGCCGTCCACCGCGGCATGGCCGCCGGTGGACCCGAAGCCCCCTGCGGCCCGTGTCGAGTCGGGAAGCTCCGCCACCTCCTGGAAGCGCACCTTCTCGACCTGCTGGACGACCAGTTGGGCAATCCGGTCGAAGCGCTCGAACCGCACGGACTCGCGCGGGTCGAGATTCACCACGATCACCTTGATCTCCCCACGGTACCCGGCATCCACGGTCCCTGGGGCATTCACGAGAGCGACTCCGCAGCGGGCGGCGAGCCCGGATCGCGGGTGCACGAAGGCCGCGTACCCCTCGGGGAGTGCGATGGACACTCCGGTGGGCAGCACGGCCCGCTCGCCGGGCGCGAGCTCACGGCTTTCGGTCGTCCGCAGATCCGCGCCGGCGTCGCCGGGGTGCGCGTATTCCGGAAGTGGTACGTCCGGATCGACGCGCTTGATCAGCACATCAACGGGGCTCGGGGGCACGGATCGGGTCACGGGTTCACCTCGAAGGCGCGAGCTCGCCGGACCTGATCCGGGTCGTTCATGGCCGCCTGGATCTCCTCCTGGCGGCCGTTGTCGACGAAGTGGTCGACCTTGACCTCGATGAACAAGGCGTCCGCGCGGACCGCGACCGGACCTTCGGGTCCGCCTATCCGGCCGGTGGCCGTGGAGTAGATCTTCCGTCCGGCCACCGCCGTGACCTCGGCTTCCAGATGCAGCACGGTGTCCACGGGGACGGGCCGTACGAAGTCGGTCTCCAGGCGACCGGTCACCGCGATCGTCCGCAGCAGCCAGTTCAGCGAGCCGAGCGTTTCGTCGAGAGCGCTCGCGAGAACGCCGCCGTGGGCGAGACCGGGCGCGCCCTGGTGGGCGGTCTGGACGGTGAACTCGGCGGTGATCCTGACGCCTTCGCCCGCACGGGCCGCGAGGTGCAGCCCGTGCGCCTGTCCGCCGCCACAGCCGAAGCAGTGCTCGTAGTGCGCGCCTAGCAGTTCGCCGGGGGCGGGCGCGTCCGGGTGCCGCACCGGTGCCACGGCGTCGGGCGGGGGGCGCAGGGTCGAAGAGGTACCACTCACAGGCGCAGACCTTACCTCCGCGTCAGCAGCCCGTAGGCACCGTGGCAGGGTTGATTGCAGTCGTTGGCTTTGCCTGTGTTTCCTGGGTTTGGCTGTGCATCACGATCTGCCAGTGGCTGGGCAGGTACGCGCTACTTTCACATGATTGAGCGACAGACGAACAGATCTGTGAATAGCTCGCGTTGGGCTTCCCTAACCTCCTGGCTGGAGAACTCCTTCGTCTGTCGGTGGCAGCGCGCCAGGTGGGTGCGGGCGACTCACGAGGGATCGGCTGGCCCATTTCGGTACCGCGTGGATCATCGCCTTGCTGGAGCGGGATCAGGTACGGGTGGAGGTCCTGCATTCCCGCCGCGGAACACCAGGCGGGAGTGGGGGACACCAGGGCGGGGAGGTGGACGGTGCGGCGGAAGATCCAGCTGGGTGAGGGGCAGACGGAGCGCGTCGCGTGTGCCTCGGTTTCCGCGTTCCGGGGCCTGGACACGGTCACCGGCGAGGTGCTGGGCACTCAAGTACTGGCCGGGCGGGTGGGCTGGCTGACGTCCCTGGTCGAGGAGCTGTGCACCCAGGTCACCTCGCCGCACTGGAACCGGCCCGACCTCGCGCGGCTCGCCTCCGGGAGGGACTGCTCCGGTGCCCGGCTGCCGTCGAACGCGTGGATGGCCCTGCGCACGCTGGGATGGGGTGCGAGTGTGCCGGACGGGCTGTACCTGCCGGACCGGGTACGCAGGGTGGCCGAGGAGCAGGCCGGACGGGCGCTGCGGTCGGCCTGGTGGCGCAGCGAGATCACCGACGCGGTCCTGGCCACCTGGCCTGTTGGCCCGGATGCCGATCCCCTGCGGCGTACCGAAACCCAGTGGGCGGCGTTGCGGTGTGGAAAGCGTCCGGCGGGGCGGATGCCCCAGTCACCCACCCACCGCAGCCAGCGGCGTGGACGGCGGCAGGCACCGCACACGATGAGCACCCCCACCCGGCACCAGCCCCGTGGGGCCAGACTCGGCGCAGGCTTCCACCTGCACACCCACGCCACCCCCGTCACATCACGGGCACGGCCGCCGGGA
Source organism: Streptomyces sp. NPDC006365 (assembly GCF_042870755.1). Lineage (NCBI taxonomy): Bacteria > Bacillati > Actinomycetota > Actinomycetes > Kitasatosporales > Streptomycetaceae > Streptomyces > Streptomyces sp. NPDC006365. The sequence continues at coordinate 40,441 of NZ_JBIAHS010000013.1, read as the reverse complement.
CAGCCGAGATCCTTTTCCCAGGACCGGAGCCGGGCCCAAAACCCAGCCCCGCCCAGGAATACCTAAGCTCATCTGCGACGCTTGGCTTCATGCAGCTCTCCGCCTCCTACGAAGAACGTCTGACCGCGCCCCGCACCTGGTGGCTCGTCTGCTTTCTGGTCGGCGTCTCGATGGCGCTGATCCTGCTGCCGTTCGGCGTGCTGCCCCTGCTGGGCGGCCTGGCCGGCGGCACGGCGGTCGCGGCGGTCGTGGCGAGTTCGTACGGCTCGGTCCGTATCCGGGTGGTGGGCGACTCGCTGATCGCGGGCGACGCGAAGATTCCGGTGTCGGCCCTGGGCGAGGCCCATGTGCTCGACGCCGAGGAGGCGCGCGCGTGGCGCACGTACAAGGCGGACCCGCGCGCCTTCCTGCTGCTGCGCGCATACATCCCCAAGGCCCTGCGGGTGGAGGTCACGGACCCGTCGGACCCGACGCCGTATCTGTACTTGTCCACGCGGGAGCCGGAGCGCCTGGCGGCGGCGCTGGACGCGGCGCGGGCGGCATAGGTCTTTCAGCGGGGCCCTTTTGACGAGCTGCCGCCCCGGCTCGACTTTCCGGCTTTCGGGACGCCGCCGAGAACGTCCAGAGCGGCTGACAACATGTACAACAACGAAGCGGGGCCCCGGTCTGGATCTGCCGGGGCCCCGCTCTCGTACGAGCTGATCAGACGCGTGACGCGCTGACCTCCACACCGTGCTCGGCGGCGAGGCGGCGGAGGTCGTCGAGCTCGGCCTCCTCGACCTCCGCGAGGAAGTCGTCGCCGGTCTCGCGTGCCCGCGTCAGGTCGGACTCGGTCGCCTTTATGCGCTGCAGAAGTCCTGCGGTGAATGCGTCCATGCTGCGCCCCCTCGTCCTGGGTCGTGGGTCGGTGGCACGGGGGTGTGCCGTTCGGAAGGGGCGATCACGTCTCCTGTGGATGCCCAGCGCTGCCCGTGCTGGGCGGCGACGGTGCCGGACACCCACGTCCGCTCTGCGGAAGCGGCCGGTGGTGTACCACATGGTGGTGTGGCACATGCAGAGCGTGATCGCGGGGTGTAAAGCCGTCCTCCCCGTACTCCCTTCCGCGGAAACCTCAACCGGAAGAGAAAATCTCGCATTCCCGGGCCTCTCACCCTCCTCTCACCCGTCTTACAGCCGACTTATGGCCGAAAAGGGCAGGATGGAGGTCTCACCCCCGACAGACCCCACCGGTGTGCGCCGAAGTGCGCTACGCGGGTGGACAGAGGAAGGACAAGCGACGTGCGCGTACTCGTCGTCGAGGACGAGCAGCTGCTCGCCGATGCGGTGGCCACCGGACTGCGCCGGGAGGCCATGGCCGTCGACGTCGTGTACGACGGTGCGGCCGCCCTGGAACGCATCGGCGTCAACGACTACGACGTGGTCGTCCTCGACCGTGACCTCCCACTGGTGCACGGCGACGACGTCTGCCGCAAGATCGTCGAGCTCGGCGTGCCCACACGCGTGCTGATGCTCACGGCCTCCGGTGACGTCAGCGACCGTGTCGAGGGCCTGGAGATCGGCGCCGACGACTATCTCCCCAAGCCCTTCGCGTTCAGCGAACTGACGGCACGCGTGCGTGCCCTCGGTCGGCGTACGAGCGTGCCGCTGCCGCCCGTCCTGGAGCGTGCCGGGATAAAGCTGGACCCCAACCGCCGCGAGGTCTTCCGCGACGGCAAGGAGGTCCAGCTCGCTCCCAAGGAGTTCGCCGTCCTGGAGGTGCTGCTGCGCAGCGAGGGCGCCGTCGTCTCCGCCGAGCAGCTCCTGGAGAAGGCCTGGGACGAGAACACCGACCCGTTCACCAATGTGGTGCGCGTCACGGTGATGACCTTGCGCCGCAAGCTCGGCGAGCCGCCGGTCATCGTGACCGTTCCCGGCTCCGGTTACCGGATCTGATCAGTGGTGGCCACGAGAAATGCGCTACCGACGGCGCCTCCGAAGCCCTCCTGGGACCCGCGGAGGCCGGAGCCCCCGTTCCCCTGGCTGCGCCCGACCATCCGGATAAGGCTGACGCTGCTGTACGGCGGGATGTTTCTGATCGCCGGCATCCTGCTGTTGTCGATCATCTATCTGCTGGCGGCACAGGCGCTGAACACGGGCAGTGATCCGCTCTTCAAGATCACGGGCGGCACCGACATAAAAGTCACGAGCGAGAACTGCCCCGCGGTCAACTCCGACCAGACGCTCGACGAGTTCAACGCGGCAATCGCCACCTGCATCGATCACCAGCGCCGGGTCGCCCTGGACGACCTGCTCAGTCGCTCCCTCCTGGCCCTGCTGGGTCTCGCGGTGATCGCTTTCGCCTTCGGCTACGCGATGGCCGGCCGTGTCCTGGCGCCGCTCGGCAGGATGACCCGCACCGCGCGTGCGGTGGCCGGCTCGGACCTCTCGCGCCGTATCGAGTTGGACGGTCCGGACGACGAGCTGAAGGAGCTGGCGGACACCTTCGACGACATGCTGGAGCGACTGCAACGGGCGTTCACGGCCCAGCAGCGCTTCGTCGGGAACGCCTCGCACGAGCTGCGTACGCCCCTGGCGATCAACCGCACGCTCCTGGAGGTGCATCTTTCCGATCCGGGGGCTCCCGTGGAGCTGCAACAGCTCGGCAAGACGCTGCTCGCCACCAATGAGCGCAGCGAACAGCTCGTCGAAGGGCTGTTGCTGCTGGCCCGCAGCGACAACCAGATCATCGAGCGCAAGGCGGTCGATCTCGCCGAGGTCGCCTCGCAGGCCATCGACCAGGTGCGCGCCGAGGCAGATGCGAACGGCGTGGCGATCCGCGGGGAGCAGGCCCCCGTGGTCGTCCAGGGCAACGGCGTACTCCTGGAGCGGATCGCGCTGAACCTCGTCCAGAACGCCGTCCGGTACAACGTGCCGAAGGACGGCTGGGTCGAGGTGACGACACAGGCGCAGCACGGCCAGGCGATCTTCGTGGTGTCGAACACGGGGCCCGTGGTGCCCGCGTACGAGATCGACAACCTCTTCGAGCCGTTCCGGCGGCTGCGGACCGAGCGGACCGGCAGCGACAAAGGTGTGGGGCTCGGCCTGTCGATCGCCAGGTCCGTGGCCCGTGCCCACGGCGGCCACATCAGCGCCGAGCCGCGTGAAGGGGGTGGGCTGGTGATGCGAGTCACCCTGCCCATCTGAGAACATGTCGCCGACACACGGCGTTGTTCGCTTTGCGCGGAATTTTCTGGGCAGCAGCCCAGGAGGTTCATGTGTGATCGATCACACAGGCGAATTTTTGGCCATCTACTCTCCGTGATCAAGGAGGCTGGCGGAAAGCCGGGAAAGTCCGGGTTTTCGATGGTCTTCATGACGGGAAGTACTGGTGAGACGCCTTTGTAGTGCGGCGTGAGGACCGTGTACGGTCCCGTTCGCCATCCAAGCCGATCACTACTGCTGAGTTCGGTTGGGTGTCGATTGAGTAACAGACCTTGATGTGAGGCAAAATCTCCGCCTCAGGTCGGGCACAAGTCCGGCCTCTCACGCGTTACGTGCGCTGAGACACCACAGACACCCAGAGGGGGAGAGCGACATGGCTACGGATTACGACACCCCACGCAAGACCGATGACGACGTCGACTCCGACAGCCTTGAGGAACTGAAGGCCCGTCGGAACGACAAGTCGACCTCGGCGGTCGACGTCGACGAGTTCGAGGCCGCCGAGGGCCTGGAACTGCCCGGTGCGGACCTCTCGAACGAAGAGCTGGCCGTACGGGTGCTGCCGAAGCAGCAGGACGAGTTCACCTGCATGAGCTGCTTCCTGGTCCACCACCGCAGCCAGCTGGCCCGCGAGAAGAACGGCCAGCCGATCTGCCGCGACTGCGACTGAGACAGGGTCGGCCGTGGTTGGCTCGACCCCGCCCTGGAAGCGCCGTTCTCATGACCAGGGAGCGGCCGGTCCGTCTTCGGACGGTGTACGTGACGACGAGCGGGGCCGTGAGGCCTCGCTCGAAGCAGCGGACGTGACAGGTGCCTCCGGTGCCCTGGAGGTGTCGGACAAGAAGGCGCCTGTCGCCAAGCGGCGGGCGGTCGCCGTCGGGCACGGGGTGAGGGACGGCGTCCGCTGGGGCGGCGGCAGGGCCAGGGCGTTCCTGGCTTACCTCACGGACCGGATCATCGAGAGCGCCCCGCGGATCCCCGTACGGGACCTCGCGACGCTCCAGCGGCAGTTCCCCGGCCTGGGTCCCGAGCAGCTCGCGGACAAGCTGGTCGCGGGCGCGTGCAACGCGACGGCGACGGTGGGCGCGGGGGTCGGCGCCGCCGCGATGATGCCCGTACCACCGGCGATGCCCGCGGAACTGGCCGCCGAGATCACCGGCGTGGCCGCCATCGAGCTGAAGCTGATCGCCGAGCTGTACGAGGTCTACGGTCAGCGACCGCCGGGCAATCTGAAGGAACGTACGACCACGTATCTGAACTCGTGGTCGGAGGAGCGCGGCATCGACGTGGCCAAGCCGTCGACGGTCAACGCCGCTCTCGGGATCCAGTTGAGGCGCGAGCTGCGCCAGCGGATCATGAAGCGGACGATCAGGAATCTGCCGAACCTGATGCCGTTCCTGGTGGGCGCCGCCGTTGGCGCGGCGATGAACCGCCGCGAGACCAGAAGACTCGCGGACCGCGTCCGCACGGACCTCCGCAAGACGCAGGTCCCCTGGGACGCCCTGCCCGCACTGCCGCCACTGGAGAAGCCCGCCGATCCCTTGGACATGGGCAACAACCACAAGGAACTCGGGTACTGAGCTCATTACGTGCGAAGGCTTCTAGCCACCGCCCTGGGAAGAGCTGCGATGGCCAGAAGCCTCCCGATGCTGCGAAAGGTGCTGACCTAGAGCGCCAGAGATGGCTGCCGTGTCAGTAGCAGGGGTTCACGTCGCTGACTGGATAGACGTTCGGAGCGTAGATCCAGCCCTTGGTTTGGGTGCCAGCGACGCGACCGTAGATCCACCTGTTTCCGTAGTCGTTGCGCACGGAACACCAGTAGTAGATCTTCGTGCCTTCGGCGAAAGTGCCCTTCGAACCGCATCCCTCGCTTTAGCCGTGCCAGTCGCCCCGCAGCGCCTACGCGATGTCAGTCGTGCCACGCGCCCAATTCCTCCAGGCGCCTCTGGAGCGGCTCGAACAGGCCGGGTGGGGCCGCGATGGTCAGGTCGGGTGAGAGGGGCTCTCCGGGGCGGCCGCCGGTGAGGGCGCCCGCCTCCCGGGCTATCAGGTCACCGGCCGCGTAGTCCCAGGGGTTCAGCCCGCGCTCGTAGTACGCGTCCAGGCGGCCCATCGCCACATCGCACAGGTCGATCGCGGCCGAGCCGCCGCGGCGGATGTCCCTCACCTCCGGAATGAGCTGCCGGACCACCTCGGCCTGCCGGGACCGGCGCTCGGCGAGATAGCCGAAGCCGGTGCCGACGAGGGCCAGCCCGAAGGCGGGGGCCGGCCGCACGCGCGCGGGGCGGTCGTTCACATACGCGCCCTCGCCCAGGACGGCCCGGTAGGTCTCGCCGCGCATCGGGGCGTGCACCACGCCGACGACCGTCTCGCCGTCCTTGCGGGCCGCGATCGAGACGGCCCAACTGGGCAGCCCGTACAGGTAGTTGACCGTTCCGTCGATGGGGTCGATGACCCACTGGATCCCGCTGCTGCCCTCGACGCTTGCGCCCTCCTCACCGAGCACGCCGTCGTCCGGCCTGAGGTCGGCGAGCAGGCCGGTGATCAGCTTCTCGGAGGCGATGTCCATCTCGGTGACGACATCAGCGGCGCTGGACTTGGTCGCGGCCACGCCGAGATCGTCGGGGCGGCCGTCGCGCAGGAAGGCGCCCGCGTGGTGCGCCGCGTCGAGCGCGATCTGCAGGAGTTCGGCCTTGAGCGGGTCGCTCGCGGTATCGGTCACGGTGCTCCTCAGGCGTACGGGCTGTCGGCGCCCGCGGCGGCGGGCTTCGGGGCGCGGGCGGGGCAGCAGCCCACAGGGCAGACATCATGGCTCGGCCCCAGATCACCAAGGGCACAGGGCTTCACCTCGCGCCCGCTCTCGGTGGCGGCCCTCTCCACGACGAGCTCACGGATCGCGGCGGCGAACCGCGGGTCGGCGCCCACGGTGGCCGAGCGGCGCACCGGCAGGCCCAGCTCCTCGGCCTTGGCCTTCGCTTCCGTGTCGAGGTCGTACATGACCTCCATGTGGTCCGAGACGAACCCGATGGGCGCCATCACGACGGCCGGAACACCGGCGCCGTGCAGCTCCTCCAGGTGATCGCAGATGTCCGGCTCCAGCCAGGGGATGTGTGGGGCACCGGAGCGGGACTGGTAGACGAGCTGCCAGGGGTGGTCGGTCCCGGTCTCCTCGCGCACCGCGTCGGCGATCAGCCGCGCGGCGTCCAGGTGCTGCTTCACGTACGCACCGCCGTCGCCGTGGTCCTCGACGGGACCGGAGGTGTCCGCGGAGGCGTTCGGGATCGAGTGGGTCGTGAAGGCCAGGTGCGCGCCCGCGCGGACGTCCTCGGGGAGGTCGGCGAGGGACTTCAGGACGCCGTCGATCATGGGCTGGAGGAAGCCCGGGTGGTTGAAGTAGTGCCGCAGCTTGTCCACCCTCGGCAGCTCCAGTCCCTCGGCCTGAAGCGTCGCGAGCGATTCGGCGAGGTTCTCGCGGTACTGGCGGCAGCCCGAGTACGAGGCGTACGCGCTGGTGGCGAGGACCAGGATGCGTCGGCGGCCGTCGGCGACCATCTCGCGCAGGGTGTCCGTCAGATACGGCGCCCAGTTGCGGTTGCCCCAGTAGACCGGCAGGTCCAGGCCGTGGTGGGCGAAGTCCTTGTGGAGGGCGTCCAGCAGGGCGCGGTTCTGGTCGTTGATGGGGCTGACTCCGCCGAACAGGAAGTAGTGCCGCCCCACTTCCTTGAGGCGTTCCTTGGGGATGCCGCGGCCCCGCGTCACGTTCTCCAGGAACGGGACCACGTCGTCGGGGCCTTCGGGGCCGCCGAACGAGAGCAGGAGGAGGGCGTCGTACGGATGGGCATCGAGCGCGTCGGGCATGTCATTGATCCTGCCACTCGTCACTGACAGTCGGGAAACGGCGGTGTGACGGGGCGGAATGACGGGCCGGCAGCGGCATACACAGGACCCTCGGGCCCGTAAGCTGTATCGGCCGCATTCACGCCTTACCGGATCCTCACCGGAGCCCCCGTGCCCAGCCCCTACCGCGCCCTGTTCGCCGCCCCAGGCTCCACGGGCTTCTCCGTCGCCGGTTTCCTCGGCCGGATGCCGCTGTCGATGATGGGCATCGGCGTGGTCACGATGATCTCCCAGCTCACCGGGCGCTACGGCCTCGCGGGCGCCCTCACGGCCACCCTCGCGCTGTCCGCGGCGGTGATCGGTCCGCAGATCTCGCGGCTGGTGGACCAGTACGGTCAGCGTCGTGTGCTGCGGCCCGCGACGCTGTTCGCCCTCGCCGCGGCGGCCGGGCTGCTGCTGGCCGCGCACTTCGGCTGGCCGGACGGAGTGCTGTTCCTGTGCTCGGCCTGCATCGGCTGCGTACCGAGCATCGGCGCGATGACCAGGGCGCGCTGGGCGTACCTCTACCGGGACAAGCCCGAGTTGCACACCGCGTACGCCTTCGAGTCCGTCGTCGACGAGATCTGCTTCATCTTCGGTCCGATCATCTCCATCGGTCTGTCCACGGTCTGGTTCCCGGAGGCCGGGCCGCTCCTGGCGGGCTGCTTCCTGGCGGCCGGTGTCTTCTGGCTGACGGCCCAGCGCGCCACCGAACCCACGCCGCATCCCCGCGAGCACCACACCGGCGGCTCGGCCCTGCGCGCTCCCGGGCTGCAGGTCCTGGTGGCCACCTTCGTGGCGACGGGAGCGATCTTCGGCGCGGTCGACGTGGTCACGGTCGCCTTCGCCGAGGAAGAGGGCCACAAGGCCGCCGCGAGCGTCGTACTGGCCGTGTACGCGGCGGGCTCCTGCGTGGCGGGAGCCGCCTTCGGACTGCTGCGCTTCATGGGGGCGCCCGCCCGCAGATGGGTACTGGGCATCTGCACGATGGCCGTGAGTATGATCCCCCTCCTACTGGTCGGAAACTTGCCGTTCCTGGCCGTGGCGCTGTTTGTCGCGGGCCTGTCCATCGCGCCGACGATGATCACGACGATGGCCCTCGTCGAACGGCACGTACCTCGCGCGAAACTGACCGAGGGGATGACCTGGGTCAGCACCGGTCTTGCGGTCGGGGTCGCGCTCGGCTCCTCCGTGTCCGGCTGGGTGATAGACGCCGCCGGGGCGCGGGCCGGGTACGGGGTTCCGGCGGTCGCCGGGGCCGTCGCGGTCGCGGTCGGTTTCCTGGGGTATCGCCGGCTCAGCGGGCCGGTTCCGCAGCGGGGAGGGACCCATGAGCAGCACAGCGAGCGGGAAGACCGGCACGTGGCGTAACTGGGCGGGCAATGTCTCGGCCCGTCCCGTACGGGACGTCACGCCCGCCTCTGTCGAGGAGCTCGCCGCCACCGTGCGCCAGGCCGCCGAGGACGGGCTGAGAGTCAAGGCTGTCGGCAGCGGGCACTCCTTCACGGCCGTCGCCGCTACCGACGGTGTGCTGATACGGCCCCAACTGCTCACCGGCATCCGCAAGATCGACCGCGCGGCGGGCACCGTCACCGTGGAGGCGGGCACCCCGCTGAAGCGGCTGAACGTGGCCCTGGCCCGCGAGGGACTGTCGCTCACGAACATGGGCGACATCATGGAGCAGACGGTTTCCGGCGCGACGAGCACCGGCACTCACGGCACCGGCCGTGACTCTGCGTCGATCGCCGCCCAGATCACGGCACTTGAACTGGTCACCGCCGACGGCTCGGTCATCAACTGCTCCGAGAAGGGGACCGAAGAAGAACGCGCTGTCTTCGCGGCGGCCCGCATCGGACTCGGTGCCCTGGGTGTCGTCACCGCGATCACCTTCTCCGTAGAGCCCCTTTTTCTGCTCACGGCCCGTGAGGAGCCGATGACCTTCGACGAGGTCACCAGCGCCTTCGACGAACTCCACGCGGAGAACGAGCACTTCGAGTTCTACTGGTTCCCGCACACCGGCAACTGCAACACCAAGCGGAACAACCGAAGCGCGGGCCCGGAGAAGCCGGTCGGCAGAATCAGTGGCCTCTTCGAGGACGAGTTCCTTTCCAACGGCCTCTTCCAGGTGGCCAATTCGGTGGGTCGTGCCGTGCCCGCGACGATCCCGGCGATCGCGAAGATCTCCAGCCGGGCCCTTTCGGCCCGCACGTACACGGACATTCCCTACAAGGTCTTCACTTCCCCGCGCCGAGTGCGCTTCACAGAGATGGAGTACGCCGTCCCCCGCGCGGCCCTTGTCGAGACGCTGCGCGAGCTGAAGGCCATGATCGACCGCTCTCCCCTGCGGATCAGCTTCCCCGTGGAGGTGCGCACCGCGCCCGCCGACGACATCACGCTGTCCACGGCATCGGGCCGGGACAGCGCGTACATCGCGATCCACATGTACAAAGGCACGCCGTACCGGGCGTACTTCACGGCCGCGGAGCGGATCTTCACCGCGCACGAGGGGCGCCCGCACTGGGGCAAGCTGCACACGCGCGAGGCGGAGCACTTCGCCGAAATCTATCCGCGCTTCGGCGAGTTCACCGCCCTCAGGGACCGGCTCGACCCGGACCGGCGCTTCGGAAACGACTACTTGCGGCGGGTGTTGGGGACGTAATCGCGCCACAGAGTCGCGCCATCGCCAACTGCACGAGAACGAGAGGACCTCGGAGGAGACTCAAGAGGAACTCAGAGCCGGAACAATCAACTTCGATCGTGACGATCGCGTGAAGATCGCCACGCACCGTGGTCACCGGAACGGTTTCCCCGGTGACCAACTCCCGACCCCCGCGAGAAGTTGGGCGGCGTGCCGATCCACGCAGGTGGCCCGAATGGAGTACTGTTGCGAGCCCTGGGTCCGGACACCCGCCAGGGCGTCCGGGGCCTTCCAGGACCGCCGTGAGGGGGCTCGTTGCACAGGGTGACGGAGTATGTCACTTAGCGTTGCGAATAGGTAACCGTGCCATAACGGCGATCCAGGGCCAGCGCCCGACACGCCGGGCAACTCGGCAAGGTTGTGGCAGGCTGCACCCGGGCAGGCCACACTCGACTAGCGGAAGCAGCGACGCACGTGACGTCGGCAGGCACCACCCGGGAGGTCCCCATGCCCGAACTGCGTGTCGTGGCCGTCTCTAACGACGGCACACGGCTGGTGCTGAAGGCTGCGGACAGCACGGAGTACACGCTTCCGATTGACGAGCGTCTGCGCGCCGCCGTACGCGGCGACCGTCCCCGCCTCGGCCAGATCGAGATCGAGGTGGAGAGCCATCTCCGCCCCCGAGACATCCAGGCGCGTATACGCGCAGGCGCCTCCGCCGAAGAGGTCGCCCAGCTCGCCGGCATCCCCGTCGATCGCGTACGCCGCTTCGAGGGCCCCGTGCTCGCGGAGCGCGCGTTCATGGCGGAGCGGGCCCGCAAGACCCCGGTCCGCCGGCCCGGCGAGACCACCGGACCCCAGCTCGGCGAGACGGTGCAGGAGCGGCTGCTGCTGCGCGGCGCCGACAAGGAGACCGTGCAGTGGGACTCGTGGCGCCGTGACGACGGCACCTGGGAGGTCCTGCTGGTCTACCGGGTCGCGGGTGAGCCGCACTCGGCGAGCTGGACGTACGACCCGCCACGGCGGCTCGTACAGGCCGTGGACGAGGAGGCGCGCTCGCTGATCGGCGAGTCCGACGACGACCTCGCCTCGCCCGAGCCCAGCTTCCCGTTCGTGCCGCGTATCGCCCGGCTGCCGCGCGACCGCGAGCACCCGATGGACCGCGCCCTGGAGCGCCAGACGGAACGTCCCGTCCTGCCGGCCCAGTCTCCGGAGCCCGAGGAGGAGAGCATCAACGGTGAGCGGGACTCGCTCACCAGCCTCCTGGAGGCGGTGCCCAGTTTCCGCGGCGACCTGGTGGTGCCCGAGCGCCCCGCCCCGACCACGGAGATGCCGGCGGAGGAGGAGCCCGCCCCGGAGCCCGAGGCGGAGGAGCCCCCGGCTCCCGCGGCCTCGGCCGGTTCGGCGTACGCCGATGTGCTCATGCCGCGCTCGGTGGGCAGCCACCGTGACCGGCTCGTCGGCTCCACCGACCGGCAGGCCGAGGCGGACGGCGTCCGCCCGGGCCGAAGAGCAGCGGTGCCGAGCTGGGACGAGATCGTCTTCGGGACGCGTCGCAAGAAGCAGGAATAGGCAGCGGAAGATGTACGCGACTGGGGCTCGCACCACTTCGGGGCGAGCCCTTTTCGCTACCGGGCGCCTCCTGTGGGCCGGGGCCGGTCTACTGCGGGTCGGGACCCGTCGCGACCGGGCGGCTCCCGTCCGCCGACCACTCCGACCAGGAGCCCGCGTACAACGCGGCCGGAATGCCCGCGACCTCAAGGGCGAGGATCTCGTGGGCGGCGGAGACTCCCGAGCCGCAGTAGACGCCGACTTCACAAGTGCCGGTCGCGCCCAGGGACTTGAAGCGCTCGGCGAGTTCGGCGGCCGGGCGGAAGTGGCCGGATTCCGTCACGTTCTCCGTGGTCGGCGCCGAGACGGCGCCGGGGATGTGACCGCCGATCCGGTCGATCGGCTCGACATCGCCCCGGTAGCGCTCGGCGGCGCGCGCGTCGAGGAGCAGGCCGGTGCGGGCCAGGGCGGCGGCTCCGTCCGCGTCGAGCAGCGGCAGCGCGCCGGGCGACGGCAGGAACGTACCGGCGACCGGAGACTGGGTACCGGCCTCGATCGGGCCGTCCCAGGCCGCGAGTCCGCCGTCAAGGACACGCACCGACTGGTGACCCGTCCAGCGCAGCAGCCACCAGGCGCGCGCGGCGGCCCAGCCGAGCCCGCCGTCGTACACGACGACGTCCCGGTTCGCACTGACTCCGGCCGCCTGCATGGCCGCCCCGAAGACCTCCATGTCCGGCAGCGGATGCCGCCCGCCCGCCCCCGCCGGAGCTGCGAGTTCCGAGTCCAGGTCCACGAAGACGGCACCCGGAATGTGCCCCGCCTCGTACGCGGGACGCAGGTTCGGGCCGCCCAGTTGATAACGGATGTCGAGCACCGCCGGCGGCTTCGGTCCGGCCAGGGCGTTCGCGAGTTCGGCTGCGGAGATGATGGCGTTCATGGCCACCATCCTTGCGCACGGGGTGGCCGCATCGTCCAGGTCCGGCTACTCTGCCCGCCGACCCGAGCACACGGCGTACGGGCCTGGACACAGGCTGTACAGCCGATGGACACCACCAGGCAACCGCGGGGATACGGATGGGACACAGCAAATCGGGCATCCTCCAGCCATGCGCCGCCGACTCGGCGCGCGGCGGCTGTGTGCGCGTTCGGAAGCGGAAGTGAAGCTGCCGGCGCTCTTAGGCGCCGAGGAAAGAGTGACGATGACCGAGGCACGGGGACCGGCCGGCCTGAACGGCACCGCACACACGCCCGGCACACCCTGCTGGGTGAGTCTCATGGTGCACGGGATGGCCGCGACCCAGGAGTTCTACGGAGCACTGTTCGGCTGGAAGTTCCAGCCCGGTCCCCAGCAGCTCGGCCCGTACGTACGTGCCGTGCTCGACGGCCATGAGGTGGCCGGGATCGGGCAGTTGCCGCCCGACCGTCATCTGCCCATCGCCTGGACGCCCTACTTCGCCTCGGACGACGTGGATCTGACGGCGGAAGCGGTACGGGCCTGCGGCGGCACGGTCGGCGTCGGCCCTCTGGACGCCGGGGATGCCGGCCGTATGGCCATCGCCTCCGATCCCTCGGGCGCCGTCTTCGGCATCTGGCAGATCGCGGCCCACCTCGGCACGGGCATCACGGAGGTGCCCGGTACGCCCACCTGGAACGAGCTGGTCACACGCGACTCCGCGAGCGTCGCCAAGTTCTACGACACGGTCTTCGGCTACGAGGAAGAGCCGGTCGCCTCCGCGGACTTCGACTACATCACGCTGCACATCGAGGGCCGCCCGGTGGCCGGCATCCGCGGTGTGGGCCACGCCCTGCCCCGCGACCGGGGCCCGCACTGGATGACGTACTTCGAAGTCGCCGACGTGGACGCCTCCCTGACCGATGTCATCGACCTGGGCGGCCACGTTTTGAAAACGCCCCGCGACACCCCGCACGGCCGCATCGCCACGGTCGCGGACCCGGAGGGGGCTGCGTTCGCCCTCGTACGCACGAGCCACTGACAACGACTGCGTTTTCCACGCCGCGTTCTGGGCGGCGAGAGCGAGCTCTCCCCAAGTGATCGACGACTCGGGCGACTTGGTCGGCCTGCTCCGGGCCGGCAACTGCGCCTCGTCCGCGGTCACACAGTCCGCGCGTCCCCCGTGGGAGAGATGCTGCACGAGGTACGCATACACGTCCTGGGTACGTTGACAGGCGTCTGTCGACATGTTGCTATGAGGCGCTGCTCAGCGGACCTGCGTCGCGTCGCATGCCGCTCGGGCAGCGGATCGACGGCCGCTTGACCGGGGGCGGCGCCCCCGAACCCAGAGCGAGGACCCATGCCGCAGCGCGCCGCGACCATCGTCGGCGGCGGGATCGGCGGGCTCGCGGCGGCCGTCGCCCTGCATCGCCGGGGCTGGCGCGCCGAAGTGCTGGAACGGGCCCCGGAGTTCACTGAGATCGGCGCAGGCATCTCCCTGTGGCCGAACGCGCTGCACGCGCTTGAGGTGCTCGGCCTGGCCGACGCCGTCCGGGCACTCGGCGCCGTCGAGGCCACAGGCGGCGTACGCGACCGCCGGGGCCGCTGGCTGTCCCGTACGGACAACGCGGAGCTGGCGCGCCGCTTCGGCCATCCCCTGGTGGTCCTGCATCGCGCGGATCTGCTGCGGGCGCTCACCGAGGCGCTGCCCGCCGACAGCCTGCGGCCGGACAGCGAGGTGTACGCGGTCCGCGACGACGGCGACCGCCTGGTCGTCGATCACCGTGGGGGCGTGTCCCGGCCCGACCTCGTGGTCGGCGCCGACGGGCTGCGCAGTGCGGTCCGCCGCGCCCTGTGGCCCGACGCGGCCGGCCCCCGGTACGCCGGCTACACGGCCTGGCGCATGGTCACCGAGCCCCTCGCCGAGCCACCCTCCGAGGGTGCGGCGACCTGGGGCCGCGGGGAGAGGTTCGGCTACACGGCGCTGCCGGGCGGGCGGATGTACTGCTTCGCGACCGCGTCGCTGCCGGCGGGAGCGGCCTCCGGCTCGTCCGAGTACGCCGAACTGCTGCGCCGGTTCGGGTCCTGGCCGGATCCCGTCCCCACCCTGCTGGCCGCCGTCCCCGCGGACGCGGTGCTCCGCCACGACCTGTACGACCTTCCGACGCTGCCCACCTTCGTCCGCGGCCCGGTCGCGCTGCTGGGCGACGCGGCTCATGCCATGACCCCCAATCTGGGCCAGGGCGCGTGCCAGGCGCTGGAGGACGCGGTCACCCTCGCCCACTGCCTCGACGGCACCTCGGACGTGGCCGCCGCGCTCCGCTCGTACGACGTGCTGCGCCGCCCGAGGACCCAGGCCATCACGCGCCGCTCCGCCCGGCTCGGCGCGGTCGGCCAGCTGTCGTGGCCGCCCGCGGTGCTGCTGCGCGACACGGCCGCCCGGCTGACGCCGACGCGGGCGACGCTGCGTTCCATGGCGCCGGTGCTCGGCTGGACCGCGCCCGGTGACCGGGCGACCGCGACGGAGAGCGAGAGCCGCTGATGCCGGACTGGACCTATCACCCGCTGCGCGGCGCTGCCGCCGCAGTCCTCGGCCGACGCCGTTCGCAGCGAACCGCGCTGCGACTGCTGGCCTGGATCGGCTCCCGTCCCGCCGGCGCGCGGCTGATCGCCCGGGGGTTCGGCCACCGCCATCCGCCAGAGCGCCTCGCCGGAGAGATCGCCGGCGTGCCCGTGACCGTCCGTCTCGGCATATCCGTCCCGCCCTCGCTCGCCCGCGAAACGGTACGCGCCATGCCCCCGCTCGGGGTCGGTGTCGTCGAGGTGGCGCCCGTCTCGGCGGCCGACTTGGAGACCGTACGCGAGGCCGCTGCCGGCCGCTCGGTCCCGCTGGTCGTCCGCGCCGGCGACCCGGAGGCCGAGGCCGCCCTCAAGCTCGATGTCGACGGGTTCACCAGCGGCGACGACCCGCACGTGGTCCAAGTGTCCGACCCGTCCGTCACCGCCGCGGCAGCCGCGCTCAAGGAGCCGGGCACCGTCGTGCTCGCCCGGCCGGGGGTGCTCCTCGAGGCCGGACCCGGATGGTTCGCACGGGTCACCGAGACAGCCACACCCACCGCTCCCGCTCCGCGGCTACGCGACGTCGGCCGCGATCCCCGCCGCTGGCCCGCCTGGTGGTGGGCGCTGCTCGTCGGGCTCGGTATGACGGGCGCCGGACTCGGCGCCGCGGTGATCACGCTCGGGCCGGTGCTGCTCTGGTACGACCGCGACTACCTCGGCATGACGCTGCACGAACTGCATGCGGCCAACCACCACCTCGTGCACTTCCTCCAGCACGACCGGATCACCATGGCCGGCACGATGGTGGCGATCGGCGCCCTCTACTCCGGCCTCGCCGTCGGCGGGATCAGACGCGGCTGGCCCTGGGCCCGCGAGGTGTATCTGCTCTCGGGAGCGATCGGCTTCCCCACCTTGTTCTACTTCCTGGCCACCGGCTTCGTGGAACCCCTGCACACGGCCACCGCCCTCGTGCTGTTCCCGATGTTCGTGGCCGCGGTCCGCCGGGCCCCGCACACTCCGCGGTGGCGCCTGGTGCCCGAGGGGCCGGAGCCGGAGCGCCGACGGGCGCTGGCCGGCCAGCTGCTGCTGATCGTCACGGGAGCGGGGCTGTTCGTCGGCGGAGCGGTGATCTCGGTGGTCGGTCTGACCGGTGTCTTCGTGCCGACCGACCTGACCTTCCTGGGCACCAGCACGCAGACGCTGGAAACCCTGAGTCCCCGGCTTGTGCCGTTCGTCGCCCACGACCGGGCGGGGTTCGGCGGCGCCCTGATGGCCGCCGCGGTGGCGATCACTCTGCTCAGCGCGTGGGGCTGGCGGCGGGGTGAGGCCTGGGTGTTCTGGACCCTGACCGCGGCGGCGGCCGCCGGCTTCCTGCCGGCTGTCGTGGTGCACGGCGCGATCCGCTACACCGACTTCATCCACCTCGCGCCGGTCTACTTCGGCATCGCCATCACCGGCACCGGTCTGCTGCTCGCGCGTCCATACCTCTGTGCCAAGGCGTCGGCGAGGCCTGGACGGCCGTAACCCGCCGCGCCAGGCCACGCATGAGCCGCACGTCCGCAGCGGTCACGAGTTCGGAGTCATCCATGGTGCGCCACTGTCCCTGGGCTCCGCGAAGCCGTCGAACCATTTTCCAGGGACGAGGATCGGAGCAACCAGCTTCACAACGCCCGAAGTTGGGCCGCTGGACGCCGCACGGCGTCGAGGTCGCCGGGGCGCCTCCACTCGAACGGCTGGGCCCTCGGGACGATCCCGAGGGCCCAGCCCTGCACTTCCCTGCACTACAAGGAAGTGATCCGCTTCTCGTCGGCCAGAGGTCAAGTGGCGCTGACCGGCAGCACGTCCGGCGACAGTGCCGCGGCCCGCGACGCAGCGCTCGTCATCCGCCTGCGGTGGTGACGCCGGCACGGCACCTCGTACCCGACCTCCGCCGCCGACTTGACCACGTCGCCCACGACGACCTGCTCCGCCTCGACGACCTGCTCCCCCTCGACGACCATCTCTCCACCCACGGTGCGCGCATTGTGCGTGGCCCGCTCACCGCACCAGCACATCGCCTCGACCTGCAAAGTCTCCACCCTTGCGCAGCATCGTCGCGGGGATCGCGGGCCGTCGACCGTCCGGGCTGTTGACCGCGTACAGCAGCTGGGCCCCGCGCTCGTCCGCGATCGCCTCCAATTCCTCCCGCAGCGCCAACTCCTCTGCCGTACGGGCCCGGTGGAGCAGCGTCAGGTGTCCGGGCGCGGCGGGCAGCGTCTCGAACAGCGCCCGGAGCGGCGTGATTCCCGCTCCGCCGACGAGCAGCAGCACCTTGCCGCGGCCGCGGCGGGCGGCTGTCATCGCCCCGTACGGGCCCGCCCTCCGCCCCCACGCGGGGGCCCGACCGCAGCCCGGCCAGCGCCGCGCTGTGCCCGCCGCGTTCACCAGCCGGTCGGCGGTGGTAGCGGCGACGGCGGGGGCGTTCCGCCACCACAGCCACAGGACGGCGGCGGCACCCGCCCAGGCGAGCACCAGCAACGGTGCCGCGGGGGAACGCCGGGGGCGTATCCGGCGGTTGGCCTGCCGTCTCCCGCCCGGCCGTGCTGGAGCGTCGCCAAGGCCGCACTTCCCTCTGCTTGCCTTGTGCCACGGCACCGTACACCGGCCGGTTGGCTGAAAATCGTGAGGCAGGGCGATGGCAGCGGCAACCGCCGCGGCAGCCCAAGGAGATCCACTCGGGTTGGTCCTCCCCTCGTGCGGCCCGGCCGACTCGCGCCCTTCTGCTCAACATCCCTCTCTCGTAACGTCATCACAGTTTGAAGTGGTCATGACGAAGGAAGGGATTTCATGGGCAGAGGTCTGCTTTCGCTGGTTCTCACCGCGGTCACCGGTGCCGCGTTACTCGCTGCTCCACAGGACGCTGCTCCACAGGACGCTGCCGTTCCGGCGGCCGCGGCGCCGGTCGCCGGAACGCCGCCCACACCGCCCGACGTGTACCGGCCGGTCCGTGGACCGGCCGCCCCGGCCGAGTACCGCTACCTCCAGAAGACCCTGCCGGGAGAGTCAATTCCGCGCCACGCCCACGACCTCGCCGCGGCACAGGCGCGCGAACTGCCCACCGCCGGCGGGCGTTGGAAGGCCGTCGGGCCCACCAACATCGGCGGGCGCGTGGTCTCCCTCGCGCTCGACCCCCAGCGCGCCGACACCCTGTACGCGGCGGCCGCCAGCGGCGGGCTCTGGCGCAGCACCGATGCCGGAGCGACGTTCCACTCCGTGTGGCCCGACAGCTGGACCCAGGCCATGGGCGCAGTCGCCACCGCGCCGGACGGCACCTTGTACGTCGGAACCGGTGAACCCAACCCCGGCGGCGGAAGCATCACGTACGAGGGGACGGGGCTGTACCGCAGCACCGACGGCGGCGCCCACTGGAAGCCGCTCGGCCTGCGCGACTCCGGAGCGATCAGCGCCATCACCATCGACCCCGCCAACCCCCGCCGCATCTACGTCGCCGCGGCCGGATCGCTGTACAACGGCGGCGGCGACCGGGGCGTGTACCGCTCGGAGGACGGCGGCGCCACCTGGGAGCGGATCCTCGCGGGCGCCAACGAGTTCACCGGCGCCACCGAGATCGTCGTCGACGGCGACCGGCTCTACGCCGTGCTGTGGGACCACCGCCGCCGCCCCGACCTGCGGACGTACGGCGGTGTCGGCTCCGGTGTCTTCCGCAGCACGGACGGCGGCGAGAGCTGGCAGCGGCTCGGCGGCGACCTGCCCGCCCGGGGTCCCGACGTGGGACGTATCGGTCTCGGCGTCGCGGGCGACCGGCTCTATGCGATCGTCAACAAGTCCAACGGTTCCTTCGAGGGCTTCTACGCCTCCACCGACGGCGGCAACAGCTGGAACCGCACCCCCGCCAACCAGGCCCTCACCGACTCGCAGTCCACCTTCGGCTGGTGGTTCGGCAAGGTGTGGATCGACCCCCGGGACACCGAGCACGTGCATGTGGCCGGGGTCGCCCTGCTGACCACGAAGGACGGCGGCGACACCTGGAGCGCCGACGACACGAGCATGCACGTCGACCACCACGCCATGGTGTGGGACCCGCGCCGCCCCGGCCGCGTCTACCTCGGCAACGACGGCGGCGTCTACCGCTCCGACTCCGGCGGCGACGGCGGCTGGGTCAAGTCCCGCCACCAGCCGTACACCCAGCTCTACAGCGCGGCGATCAGCCCGCAGGACGTCTCCAGGATCTCGGGCGGCGCGCAGGACAACGGCTCGCTGCGCTCCTGGGGCGGGGAGAAGTTCAACGAATACCTCGGCGGCGACGGCGAGGAGAACCTGATCAACCCCACCGACGTGGACAACGTCTTCGCCTGCTACCAGTACGGCAACTGCTTCCGCTCCACCGACGGCGGCGACACGCTCACGTACTTCGCCGACGCGACCGCCTATCTGCGCCGCAACTGGTTCACCCCGGTGGTCTTCGACCCCCGCGACCCGAAGGTCCTCTACTACGGCTCCGAAGTGCTCAACCGCTCCACGGACGGCGGCGTGACCTGGCAGCCCATCAGCCCGGACCTGAGCGGCGGCCCGGGCTCCGACCCCCTCTACACCAACTTCGGCACCATCACCTCGATCGCCCCGGCGGGCGACGGACGCACGGTGTACGTGGGCACGGACGACGGCCGTGTCTGGGTCACCAAGGATCTCGGGGCGACCTGGACGAAGCTGGCCGAGGGGCGCCCCTGGGTGACCCGCGTGGTCGTCGACCCGAAGAACCCGAACCGGGTCTGGACCACACACTCCGGCTACCGCTCCGGCTCCCCGCTCCCCCATGTGTACGGCAGCACCGACGGCGGCAGGCACTGGCGGAACCTGTCGGGCAATCTCCCCGCTGCCCCCGTCAACGACCTGGCCGTCGCGCGGGGCGGTCTGCTGTACCTCGCCACCGACCAGGGCGTGTTCACCAGCGTCACGGGCGGCAGCCGCTGGCTGCGCCTCGGCCGCGGCATGCCGCAGGTGCCGGTCGACGACATCGAGTACGACGCGGGGCACCGCCGCTTGGTGGCCGCGACGTTCGGCCGGGGCTTCTACGAACTGACCGCTCCCTGACCCGAATCCCCTCCGGGCGTCCCGAGACCGGACGAGCGGACGCCCGGAGGGCCCGCCACCAGCGAGCGGGACGCCCCCGGCGGGACGGGCTTACCGCCGCAGTTCGGGACCGTGGCCCGAGCCGATGCCTTCGTCGTCGCAGCCGACCCACATCGAGAGGTCGTACGGCGTTTGCGGGATGAGCACGATCTCGGACGGCGCGGGACCCGGCGTCGACTCCTTCGCCGCCGAGCCCTCCCGCAACAGGTCCAGGTCCTCCCTCAGGCGGTCGGCGTCCTCCTGTACCCGGCGGACGTCCAAGACGTCCCCGAGGCGGGTCTGCAGCCGACCAACTGATAGGACGAGGTCGATGAGAGCGTGCCGGGCGATGGCCAGTTCGTCGTGAACGGACACGGGGCCGCCTCCCTCCGGACAAGTTCGTGACAGGGCGTTCCGTGGACTGGTATGACGCAGGAGAGCGTCATAGGCCCATGGTGTCCGGGGCGACGACCGCGCACATGGGCCGTCAGGCCCTTCGGAAGGGGCCGAACAGCATGGGAGGGAGGCGCCGTTCGGGTTCCTCGGTCGGGCCACCGGGCCAGGCGTCACCCGGACCGACGGCGGATTGCCGCGACAGGCGCCGCATGCCCGGCGCGTGCCCGCCCGTCCCCAGGCGCGTACATACGCCAGCGTCGGCAGCCGCGGAGGACAAAGTCGAGATCGAATAGCTCCGCCAGCTTCCGGTAGGGCGGACTACCCGCCTTCTGCCGCATCTGCCGCAGGCCCGCGGCGAACACCGGTAACAGGCCGTCCCCCGAATCCAGCGGTCGCTCTCTGCGTGGCATCGCCGCACCTCCCCGTAGCCCGTTCATCGAGGTCAGACCAGGCACAGGCCAGGGCGTTTGCGATCACTCCGGAGCTGTCCGATGGTTGTTGGGGACCTTCATACGGCGTGAGCGGAGTGGTCTCTCGCAGGGCCGACGCGCCCGCCAGGGGTTGTCGTGGAGCCGATCGGACCGGGTCCGAAGCCGTGGGCGGTTCATCGCGTCTCTCCCCTCTCGGAAATCCGCAGGCCAGGAAGCCCATCAGAAGACCGCACGCTCTCTCAGGACCCGGAGACCGCAGAAGCACATTTCCGTAAGTGCGGCCCCACTGGCATCCGATGCAGAGGCCTGGCGCAGCAGTTGCGCTACAGAAGGGACAACACCATGAACACACGACTCACAAGAGCGGCCTTCGCGCTCGGTGCGGCCGGGCTGCTGGGACTGACGGCGGTGCCCGCCACGTCGGCCGGTGCGGCGCAGAACGCAGCGCAGAACAACGCCACAGTCACGATCTTCCACGGCATCCCCGGGGCGACCGTGGACATCTACGCCAACGGCAAGAAACTGCTGTCCGACTTCACCCCAGGCTCGCTGAGTTCTCAGCTCTCCCTGCCCGCCGACTCCTACGACATCAAGATCCTCAAGGCCGGGGCCTCCTACTCCGGCACTCCCGTGGTGCAGAAGACGGTCGAGGTGTCCAGCGGCACCAACGCCAGCCTGACGGCCAACCTGAACGCCAAGGGCCAGCCTGCGCTGAACGCCTTCCTCAACGACACGTCCAATGTGCCGGGGGACAAGTCGAGGCTGATCGTGCGGCACGTGGCGGCCGCGCCCGCGGTTGACGTGCGGGCCGACGGCACTCCCGTCTTCAAGAACGTCGAGAACCCGCAGCAGAAGCAGGCAGACGTCCCCGCCGGGTCGGTCAACGCCGATGTCGTACTGGCCGGCACCACCACTGTCGCCATCGGACCCGCGAAACTCGACCTCGCACCGGGCGCCAGCACCGTGGTCTACGCGTGGGGCAGCGCCGACGCCAACAACCTCGCACTCAAGGTGCAGAAGCTGAGCGCTTCCGGATAGCCCCTGGCCCGATCTACACCACCCTGCCCAAGGCCCGACCCGCCCACAGCCGCGACGCGGACACCCACACCCGCGTCCGCCACTACCGCATCGTCGACGCCACCACCGTAGAACTCCTACGCGAGCTGATCACCGACCCCACCCGCGAAGACAACCGGGCCACGGTTGGGTGGCGGGGTCCAGCCGCGCGATGAGGGGCCTCAGCACCCCTGTTCGGCCTCGGCTCAGGGCAGTCCGGAGGCTCCACCGATCCCGGAGTCAGCGGTTCACTCTGACCTGCGCCTCAGCTTCTGGGTGTCAAGAGGTCGCAGGTTCAAATCCTGGCGTCCCGACTTGCGGAGCAGCAGGTCAGAGGCCGTATCGGGGCATGCCGATACGGCCTCTTGGTCATTCCTGGGGACCAGTCGGGGACCAACGGTCAAGGCGGCTCAGGGCCGGGCGAAGTCGAACCGGGCCTGCTCGCCCCGCCCGTGAAGCTGCTCATTCGAGTGAGTGTGCTGCTGCCGCGGACGGGAGGGACCGGCCGGTGAACGGCCGCGGCGGCCGGGCGCGTCCACATACGGCGTGCCCGGCCGCGGCTGTCAGCGGGCCGTCACTGCCAGGGCGACGAGCCGGTCCCACACCTGTGGCTGGTACGCGTGGATGACCGGGCGCGGTTCACCGTCCGGCCAACCGAAAGCTATGCCTGGATTGTGATAGCTCGTCCCGTCGACCAGGAAGAGGTGCGGGCTGCCCCGGACGGCGTCCGTGGCCGATATCTCCCACTGCGTGAACAGCGCTCGGCGGTTCGTCCCCGAGCGCAGCGCGTCGTCGAGGGCGTCGCTGTCCACCAAGGAGCAGCGACGGGCGACGGCGATCAGTTCGGAGTGCACGCTGACGCACCGGGATTCGGAGTAGAAGGCGGTGCGCAGCGCCTCGTCGAGCTGATCGCTGCCCTCCAGCCCACCGATCCGGGGATCCTTGGCGGCCTGGACCGCCTCCATGGCAGGCAGCGTGGTGTCCGGGTACGTGGACGGCGGTGCCTGCCACCCCGTCCAGCCCAGCGCCGGTTCCCGTTCGGCCACCGCGGCCACCTCGGGGTCCAGGATCTCCTTAGGCGTCGGCCTGGAGTTGAACAGCTCCAGGGGGAAGGCCCGGTGGTCGATGGCGAGCGGGGCCTCCGCCCGCCTGATGGCCCTCCTCAGGTGGTGCAGGGCCAGGGTGGCCCACGGGCAGCCGATGTCGGAGTAGACCACCACGGTGCCGTCCGCCGCCGCGAGGTGCGGTACGTCGGGCGTACGCCCGACCAGGGGCTCGGTGGACGGCTTCGGTGCCGCGAGCGGGGTCATCGGGCGGCCAGGGCTGGATCGGCTGGGGCGGGCCGGGCGAAGGTCCGGTCGCAGTAGACCAGTGGCATCCCGCCGCCGGTGTGGGCCGCCTCCGCGCGGCCGATCAGGATGCTGTGGTCGCCGCCGTCGGCGATGTCGTGCATCGAGCAGGCCAGCCGGGCCGACGCCCTGGGCAGGCCGGGCAGCCCGAGTTCGCACGGCGCCATGTCACCCGCGGCGAACCGGTCGGTGCCCGACTTGGCGAAGCGCAGGGCGACATCGGACTGTTCCTCGGACAGCACGTTGATGAGGAAACGGTCGGCCTCGAGGAACGCCTGGTGGGTGCTGGCGGCCTTGTCCAGGCACACGAGGACCAGCGGCGGACTGAGGGACAGGGAGCTGAACGAACTCGCCGTGAACCCCCAGGACTGCCCGGACGGGCTGACGGTGGTGACGACGGTGACGGGGCCCGGGACACGGGCCAGGGCCTGGGTGAAATCGGTGGTGTCGAGAGGCATCGGGTCTCCACTCCTTCTGGCGGTCGGCCGTACGCGGGGCCCGGGCGGGCCGCCGTGCCGCGGGGCGGCGGCCCGCCCGCCCGGACCGCGGGCTGGGGTCAGACAAGTGCGGGGCTGGCGTCCGGCGTCTCACCTCCGTCGGCCCGCGGTGCGGCGCCCGCTCCGCCGACGGGCCGGACGCTCGGCTCGGCCTCCAGCCAGACACCGCTCGGCGTGCCGAAGACCGGGTCGTGACCGCGCCCGTCGTAGATCACCTCGCCGCGGCGCACGGTGACGTCGGGGCGTCCGGTGAAGGTCCAGCCCTCGTAGGCCGACCAGCCGCACTTGGCGTGCGCGTCGGCGGCGGACATGATCCAGATGGCTTCCGGGTCGAAGAGGGCCAGGTCGGCGTCGTATCCGGGCGCGACACGGCCCTTGCGTCCAGCGATGCCGAACAGCTCGGCGGGCCGCTGCGAGCTGAAGCCGGCGACGCGGGTCATCACCTCGTCCAGGGGCATCTCCGGGAACCGGCGGCGCATGCCCGTGAAGACCGCGGTGACCAGTTCCTGCACGCCGGGCAGTCCGGGCGGCGAGTCCTGTACGGACCTCGACTTCTCCTCGATGGTGTGCGGTGCGTGGTCGCTGCCGATCGTGGCCACCGCCCCGTCGACCAGGCCCCGCCACAGCCGGCTCTGGTCGGCGACGGTGCGGATGGCGGGGCTGAGCCGGATACGGGCGCCCAGCCGCTGCGTGTCGTCGGCCGAGAACGACAGGTGATGGGCCGTCACCTCGTGGGTGACGGGCAGTCCGGCGTGGTGCGCGGCCCGCAGCAGTTCGGACTCCTCGGCGGAGGAGACGTGCACGACGTGCACGGAGGTGCCGTGCCTGCGGACCAGTTCGATCACCTTGGCCGCCGCCACGATGCCCCCGCTCCGCGGCCGGGAGGGCTCGTAGTCGCCGTATCCGGCCGGGGGGCCCTTGAGGTCGTCCAGGAGGGAGAAGACCGCGTCGTCCTCCGCGTGCAGCACCAGCCTGAGGCCGCGCTCCGCGGCGATCGCGAAGATCCGGTCGAGAACCAGCGGGTCCCGGATGACGTGCGGAGCCGTGTGGTGGCCCGTCATGAAGACCTTGACGGACGTGGCCTCGCGGGGGGTGAGCCGGTGCAGGTTCTCCACGGTGGACTCGGTGACACCGAAGTGGAACCGGTAGTCCACCAGCGACTCGCCGTCGATCAGCGCGGCCTTGCCCTCCGCCTCGCCGGGATCGGTCAGCGGCGGCTGGGTGTTGGGCATGTCGATGACCGTGGTGACACCGCCGGCCGCCGCCGCACGGCTTCCGTGGGCCCAGTCCTCCTTGTACGTCAGACCGGGCGTCCGGAAGTGGACGTGCGAGTCGATCGCGCCGGGCAGCAGGTAGCGGCCCTGGGCGTCGAGGGTACGGCGGGCGAGCGGCGCGGCCCCGCTCGCGGTGACCGCGGCGATACGCCCGCCGCGCACGGCGACCCCGGCGCCGACCACCCCCTGTGGGGTGACCACCCGCGCGTTGGTGATGTGCAGGTCGAATCCGTCGGCCGGCACGGCGCCCGGCCCTGTCGTGGTCGAGGTCATGTTCTCCGCCTTGCTGTCGTTCACCGGGCCCATCCCGCGCTCACCAGGTCCCGGCACAGATCGTTGGTCGGGCCCATCAGGCCGACGGCACGTGCGTCGCGTGCCAGCTTGTTGAGCTGGTGGCCGCGCAGGAAACCAGCGCTGCCCAGCAGCCGCAGGGCCTCCTGGCACACCTCCTCCGAGACGGTGGAGGCTATGACCTTGCTGTACAGCGTGGTGGTCCCCGGGTCGTCCGCGTCCTTGCGGCCGGCCCGCTCGACCAGGGCCCGCGCCGCCTCGACCCGGGCGCCGAGGTCGACGAGCCGGTGCCGGGCGGCCTGCTGCCGGGCCAGGCCCCGGCGCTCGGCGTGCGCCATGACCAGGCGGTAGGCGGACTCGGCGATGCCGGTCGACACCGCGCCGAGGGTGGCGCCCGACTCGCGGACACCGGCGATGATGGACGTCGCCCGGCCGACCGGGCCGAGGACGGAGCCGGAGTCCACCTGGCATTCGTGCAGTTCCACGAAGCCCGTGGCGGAGGCGCGCATGCCCACCAGGTCCATGCCGGTGTCGGCGACCAGCCCCGGAGTGCCGGACTCGACGAGGAAGAAGGTCTGCCCGTCGCTGCCGTAGGTGCTGTCCGTGTCACCGGGCTCGGAGGACTGGGCGAGCACCAGGTAGAGCTGGGCGATCCCGGCTCCGGTGGTGAACGTCTTGGCGCCGTCCAGCACCCAGCCGTCACCGCTGCGCCGGGCCTTCGTCGACAGGTTGCGCTTGTCCGCTCCGGCGCCGCTCTCGCTCCAGGCGGAGGCGGCGATCCACTCGCCGCTCGCCAGCAGGGGGAGGTAGCCGCCCCGCTGCTCGACGGACCCCCACTCGCCGATCCTGGCACTCACCGCGTAGTGCTGGAAGAGGATGATGGCCAGGGACGGGTCGGCCGCCGCGACCAGTTCGATCAGCCGGTTGGTCAGGACCGCGTCACCGCCGAGGCCCCCGTGTTCCACCGCGATCGCGGCACCCAGGATCCCGGAGGAGCGCAGGGCCGCGAAGACCTGCGGCGGCAGTTCCCCGGCCTCGTCGGCCTCCGCGGCCGCCGCGCGGACGACGTCCAGCAGCGGGGCGTAGCGCTCGGCGAGCTCCTCGTGGGAGGGAACGGGCGTCAGACTGTCAGTGGCAGGCATGCGGAGTCCTCCTGGTATCGGTAGTCGCGCAGCGGGGTGATGTCCGCCGGGCTGGTGAGACGGGCCAGCTTGCGGCTGACGCTGACCCACTGGAGTACGTCGTCGGAACCGTCGCCGGAGCCGTCTGGCGCGGGGGTGACGAACGCCTTGGCGGCGGTGTCGCCGGAGGCTGTGGCGATCTCGACCACGCTGTCGTTCAGCCCGGCCTGCCGGGCCAGCCGCGCGGGCAGCGCACCGGGGACCCCCGCGGCCGCCGCCAGGCAGATCGTGCCGGTCAGGGCCACGCTGGGGTGCCATTTGGGCACGGACACGGCACGCACCGTCAGGCGGCCCGGCTCGTAGGCGCCGAGGGCGGCGACCTTCGGGAAGGCCCCGCTGCGGGGCCAGTGGAGCATGTCGGCCGCTGCCTCGCGGATCCGCAGCAGGCGCTCGTACACCTCGTCGCCGGCGCCGAACAGCTCCTGCTCACCGGTGATGCCGAGCTCCCGGGCATCGACGAAGACGTACGGGTTGCCCATGGAGACCAGCGACGCCTCGTACACGCCGGAGTCGGTGGGTAACTGGTCCGTGGGCCGGCCGGTGAGCAGCAGGTCCCGCATCCGCACGCCGGCGTCCTGGAGGAAGTGCACCGTGAAGCTGCCGCTGCGGCGCCGTGCCTCGTCCACCTCGCAGACCACGTGGTCGCCGTTGTTGAGCACCCGCACCCGAACCCGCCCGCCGGGGGCGAGCCGGGGCAGCCAGCCCCGCTCCTCGGCGCAGACCACCGAGGCGAGGATGGAGTGGCCGCAACTGCCCCGGAAGTCGAAGCTGTCCAGGGCGTCGGGCAACGCCTGGACGAACCGGTAGTCCAGGTCGAACAGCGGGTGGTCGGACGGGGACACCAACGCCATCTTGAGGACGTGCGCCTGGCCGTTGCCGGCCAGCCACTCGCGGGCCACCGTGAGCACGGGACGCAGCTGGGCCTCCTCGCCCGGCAGCCGTGTGGCGTCCAGTACGACGGTGGGAGTGGGGGCGCCTTCCACGTGCGCTATGTGGCCGATCACTTCAGCCCCTCCAGAGCGCGTTCGCCGGTGGTCACGGACGCGGGCGGTCCGCAGAACTGCTCGAGCCACAGCTCGTGGACCATCAGCGACCAGATGGCCATGGCCGCCTGGTCGTTGGGGGCGCTGGCCTGGGTCTCGAAGAGGGCGTCGACACGCTGCGGGTCGAGCTGGCCGCGGCTGCGCAGCCGGTCGGCGGACAGCGCGTCGCGGGCGAAGTCCATCAGCGGCTGGCCGGGCCGCAACATGGCGGTGATCGGCAGGGTGAACGGCTGCTTGGGACGGTTCAGCACGGAGTCCGGCAGCAGGCCCTCGGCCGCCGAGTACAGGACCTTCTTGCCCTTGCCGGGCGCGATCTTCAGATCCCGCGGCAGGGAGCGGGCGTACTGGACGACGCTGGGCTGGCAGAACGGCAGCCGCACCTCCACGGAGGCCGACATGCTCAGGTGGTCGACGCGGCGCAGGTGGTAGGCGGGCAGGCGGCTGCCGATCTCGAAGTCCGTCAGGACCTCCAGGGTGTCGCCCGGCGCGGCACGCAGGTGCTCCGCGATGAGGTCGGAGGACGATCCACTGGCGGAGACGAAGGCGCTGTACTCCGGGGAGTACAGGGATTCACGCAGGGACTTCGGCACGGCGGCCAGCGCGTCGACGTACGGCGTCACCCAGTCGGTGCCGGACGGGGCGCTCACCGCCTTCCTGATGCGGTCGTAGCCGCCGAACAGCTCGTCGGCCGCGTCTCCGGTGAGGGCGACCTTGAAGCGCCCGCGTCGCGGACCGAGGCGAACAGCGCGTAGGTGCTCAGAGTGATCGGGTCGGCGTTGGGCTGGCCCAGGTGCCAGACCACGTCCGACAGCAGGGACGGGAACGACGCAGGGTCGAGCTCGATCTGGTGGTAGCGCGTACCGCAGCGCTCGGCCACTTCCCGGGCGAACGCGCGCTCGTCCGACGGCCAGGTTCCGCGGTAGGCGATGTTGAAGGTGTGGAGGTCACGGACCTTCTCCGCGGCCAGGGCCGTCACGAGGCTGGAGTCGAGTCCGCCGCTGGTGATGGTGGCGACGGGTACGTCGGCCAGGGTGAGCCGGTGCACCTCGTCCCGCAGCCGGTCGCGCACCTGCTGTGTGGCCTCCGCCTCGTCGGCGGGCGTGCCGACGGGCCGGGTCACCTCGCGGCGGGTGATGTGCAGACCGGCCGAGAGGGTGACGCGGGCGGTCGCCGCGGGCGGCAGCACGCTGATCCCCTCGAACATCGTCTGCTCGCCGAACGGCGTCCTGGTCGCCAGATAGGCGTCAAGACCGGCGTCCCAGGGACGCGCGGCGACGTTGCGGAAGGACAGCAGCGCCGGCAGCTCGGAGGAGAAGTACAGGTGCCGCGAGGAGGCCTCCCAGTGGTAGTAGAGAGGCTTCATGCCGACGTCGTCGGCCGCGAGGACCAGGGTCGGCTCGTCGCGCAGGTCGACGAGGGCGACGGAGTACATGCCGTCGAGCTGCTCGGGGAACCGCATCCCGTACTCGGCGTAGAGGGCGGGGATGACGGAGCCGTCGCAGGTGTCCGCAAAGCGGTGGCCCTTGGCGGAGAGCCGGTCCCGCAGCTCCTGGTGGTTGTAGATCTCGCCGTTGAACACCGCGACGATGTCCTCGCCCAGCCGGTACGGCTGGTCGCCACCGTCGAGGTCCATGATCGCGAGTCGGTTGTTGCCCAGTGCCCATCCGGCACCGGCGGCCTGGGTCTGCGCGTCGGGGCCGCCGTGCCGCTGGAGCGCGGCGACGGACTTCAGTTCGTGGGGGGTCGCTTCGGCATCGAAGTGGCCGAATATCCTGCACATGACTGGATCACCGAACCTTTGGAAATGGCTGTGCTCAGGGAGAACGTCGGTCGAACGGGTGACAGGCGCCTTCACGGCGCGTATTTTCTAGAGCTCGGAAGCCAGCTTTCCCCCCTTGCCCCAGTAGCTGGTCTCGACTTCGCGGATAATGACAGTGACAGCTTCCAGCGGGCATTCGGCAATGCGGGAAACGGTGGACGAAATCTCGTTGACTGCTTCTCGTCGCCCATCCTCGTTGCTTCCGGACCACCAGTCGATGGTGACTACGGGCATATGCCTATCCTTACTACTGTGGGGTAACGTCGGAGTGTGGGCGGCAGCGTCTCTGCTACCTGCGAAGGCGTGGGTGAGCAGGGGCCCTGCGAAGGCGTGGGTGAGCAGGGGCCCTGCGAGGCGAAGAGAGGTCAGGCGTCATTTGTCGACTGGTATGGCGCCAGCCTCAAACCGCTGCGATCAGCGTGAATGTCATTGATCCCCCGGATTACGCTCGAGGTGTTCGCACGCCCTCGGGCTGCCTTTCCCGCGCAGCGACCCCCTTTGGCCGCGGGTTCTCCCAGAAATGGGAGCCGCCTTCGCGGAACGTCTGACCTTGCCGCGCCGACTACTACACGGAAGCACATCGGCAGAACCGTCAGCAACTTGATCCTGTCTTTTTCCATTCCTTTTACCTGACAGTTTTCGGGCATGCGAAAACGGCAGGCCGGCCGCATTTTCGAGTCGGTCTGACGTGGGAAACGCGATATGAAGTTTCGCTTGGCGGTGCCGGGTCCGGGCGGATTCCGGAATTCCGGTCGTGGGCACCCCGGTCCGGACAGGTCCTGACGCCGGGCCGGCGCCGGGCGCGCCGCGGGCGGATCAGTGGGGCACGCGACGGGGCGGGTGCGGGTTCGTGGGGTTCGGGTGGTGGGCCTTGTGTCCGGTCGGAGACCGTCGTGCCTGTGCCCGCGCACGGCCCCGGTCTCTTGCTCAGGCGGGGCGCCGTGCCCGTGCCCGTGGCGGGCTCGTCGTGCGGGTGCCGGCGGCGGGGCCTGCACGCGGGGCGATGCGTGCCGGTAGCGGTACCGGCGGTGCGGACGCGTCCGGGGTCATGCGTGCCTGGGCAGGGCCGCGATGCCGCCGCCCTTGCGAGGTGCGGACCCGGTGCCCGGGCGGAGACCCGGCCCTGGGGCCCGCAGCCGGACCGTCGCCTTGGACGTACGGCCACACACCTCCGCTCCAGGCCTGCCCGGACACGGCTGAGCCTGGCCCGGGTGGGCCAGGCTCATGGGGCGTCAGACCGTCTTGAGCTGTCCGCCGTCGACAACCAGGTCGGCGCCGTTGAGCGCGCGGGTGCGTCCGTTCGCGAGCATGCGGACGACCTCGGCGACCTCCTCCGGCTCGGTGAGCCGGCCGGTGGTCAGGCCGGCGGCGGCCGGGAAGCCCTCGAGGAACTCCTCGAGGCTCTTGCCCGAGGCGGCCGCCAGGCCGGCGCCGAAGCCGTCGGAGTCGAGCCAGGCCGGGGTGCGGGTCGGGCCGGGGGAGACGGTGTTCACCCGGACGCCCTTCGGGCCGAGTTCCATGGACAGGGCCTTGCTGAAGTTGGTCAGGGCGGCCTTCGCGGCGCCGTAGTCCACGGTCGGCGGCTGGGGGCCGCGCGCACGGGCGGACGAGACGTTGACAATGGCGCCCTGACGCTCGATCAGCTGCGGCAGCGCGGCGCGAACGGTGCGTACGACGCCGAAGAAGTTCAGCTCGAACGTGCTCTGCCACTCCGCGTCGTCGATCGCGGCGAAGCCGCTGGTCCTCGGCGAGAAGGCGCCGACGTTGTTGACGAGGACGTCGATGGCGCCCACGCCCTCCTGGGCCTGCCTGATGAGTTCGGCCGGTCCCTCGGGTGTGGACAGGTCGACGGAGACGGTCAGGGACGCGGCCTCCTTCAGCTCGGGGGTGATGGTGCGCGCCGCGCCGACGACCTTGAAGCCGTCCTCTTCCAGAGCGCGGGTCACCGCGAGCCCGATGCCCTTGCTCGCGCCGGTCACCACAGCTGTCTTCACCGTCATCGGTTGAACTCCTTGAAATGCGTGTCGGTAGGTACCCGGGAGGTCCCGGGAGAGGGGCCGGTCCTGTGACTCAGCGGCCCCGGGCGTAGCCGTAGGAGGCGAGGAGGATCTGCCAGACCACCTCGATCTCGTCGCGGTCGCGCGGTCCGAAGACCAGCTCGGTGTTCTGGATGGGGTGCGGGATGCCCCAACCGGCCTCGGTCACCAGCTTCTTGGTGTCCTCGGGAAGGGTGAGGTGCACGCTCCCGTCCTGGGGCGGGTGCTGGTGGGCGAACTCCCGGCTGTTGCGGATGAACGCGTCGTCCGGGCCGGTCCCGAACTCGGGCGCGAGGTGGATCGCGCGCGCCTCCGGGTACGGGACGTGGGTGGGAGCCAGATAGACCCCGCTCAGCGAGCGCATGCGCTGCCAGAGTTCCTCCTGCAGCGGAGTGGGGGCCACCTGGTCCAGTTGGCCGTGCGGGACGGGGCCCCTGGTACGCGGGGCGGGTCCCGGCCTGTCGGGAAGGTTCACGGGGACTTCTCCTGTCGGGGTCTCAGACGGCCTGTACGTCCGCGGACACACCCGCGGCGCGGTACAGGGCGGAATCGAAGGGGGTCGGGCCGCCGCAGGTGATGAACTCGGCGGTGTCCGGCCCGTCGCCGCCCGGCTTGCGGGCACCGTGCGGCACGCCCGGCGGGGCGAACAGCACGTCTCCGGGCTCGACGTCGTTCCACTGGTCGTACATGTAGAGCTGGCCGACGCCCTGGAAGGCGATGAACGCCTCCTCGCTGTCCGGGTGGACGTGCACGTTGAACGTCTGTCCGGGCTGCTGCACACCGCAGTGCAGGCACAGCCGGGGGCTGCCGGTGCCGGGCCAGAAGACGAAGTTCATGACCGCGCCCTCGCCCTCGGTGGGCGCCTCGCCGATGCCCGAGAAGCCGCGCAGCTGGACGTCGTCGTCGCTGAGGGCCCCGGCGAGCTTGGGCGAGGCCGCCCACGTCTCGCCGCCGTCCAACTTGGTGCGCCAGACGTAGGCCGTCATGCCTTCGTCGCCGGCGGCCAGCTCCAGGGTCTTGCCGGTGGGTGAGTAGACCGAGGAACCACGCCCCAGCCGAAACCTTTCTCCAGTGATATCGCCATGGCCGGTCCCGTCGAGGACGACCACGGTGTTCTCCTCCTCGAAGGCCCACCCCAGCCGCCACACGGCCCCCGGAGCGATCTCCACGACGTTGAGCTTGACCAGTTCGGCGCCCATGGCGGGCCCCACCGGTTCGGCGACGGCCCCCCAGTCGAAGGACGAGAACACGAACTCGGACCGCCGGATGATGCAGCCCTTGGCGTCGTTGGCAGACATGCGTTCCTTTCCCGAGCGGGCAGGGGCGGGCCCCGGGCCGGCCTGTGCCCGCTCGGCTGTGTACGGACTATGCGGCGCTGGGGCCCGTCACTCGGGCAGTGCCTCCAGCGCGGTGTCGATGATCGAGGTGAGCAGGTCCCGGTCCGGGACGGAGATGCTCATCACGCGCAGTCCCTGCACCATCGTGGTGAAGAACGCGGAGATGCTCGCCACGTCCGCCCCGCCGGGGAGCTCGCCGGATGCCCTGGCGGCGTGCAGGGCCGAGGCGAAGGCGGCCTGCGTCGCGCTCATCGCGTCATGCGCGATGCGCGCCGCCGTCGGGTCGTGCGCGGCCCGCTCGACGATCGCTCCGACCAGCAGACAGCCGGGGCGATCCTGTGCCGACAGCGAGTCCTCGACGCGCTCCGTCAACAGGTCGCGTATGACCTGACGGATGGGCACCTGGCGGGCCAACTGGTCCCGCAGGCGCCGGTTCGTGACGTCGACATAGCGGCGCAGCGAACGTTCATACACCTCCTGTTTGGTCCCGAAGGCGGCGTAGAGAGAACCGCGTCCCAGACCGGTCGCCTCACACAGGTCCGAAACCGAGGTCGCCTCGAACCCTTTCGTCCAGAACACCTGCATGATCTTGAGCAGGGCCTCGTCCTCTGCGAAGCCGCGCTGTCTCGTCATGTCCCGAACGTAGACAGCGCTGGACCGGTCAGTCAAGAAAGCGATCGCTCGGCGAGCCCTTGTTCGGCCAGTTCTCAAGCGTTTTGACGAGCAATGCGGCTTTTATGTGCCGCTCGACTGTCTGAAAGTGGGCCTCTTACTGGACCGATCGTCCCTGAATGATTAGCGTGGTCGACGTATCGCTGGAGGATTCCGCGGGTCTACGAGCCCGTCGCACGGTCCGCCGCTCACTCCGGCCGCTCCATCACCGGCGGCCACATCCCCCGGAAATCGCGCGCTTCATCGCGGCATTCCGGCGTTCAGCGCCAGGTGGAGGACCACCGATGTGGCCCGACGTGGCACTCCGTAGCGCCCCGTGGGGGGCTCCTCCTTCCGCCACGCCCGTTTGGAGCGTTCGCTGTGCCAATCGCACTCTTCGTACTCGGTCTGACGATCTTCAGTCTGGGCACGACCGAATTCATGATCGCCGGGCTCCTCCCGGAGCTGGCCCAGTCCTTCGGGGTCTCCATCCCCGCCGCCGGACTCCTCATCTCGGCGTTCGCCGTGGGTGCGGCCGTCGGCGCGCCGGCGGTGGCGCTGCTCTCGACGCGGCTGCCGAAGAAGACCACCCTCGTCGTACTGCTCGTCGTGTTCCTCGCGGGCCAGGTCATGGCGGCGACCGCACAGACCTACGAGGTGCTCCTGGTGGCCCGCGTGGTGACCGCCGTCGCACAGAGCGCCTTCTTCGGTATCGGCGCCGTGGTGGCCGCGGATCTCGTAGCGCCGTCGAAGCGGGCGAGCGCCATCGCGATCATGTTCGGCGGACTCACCATCGCGACCATCGCCGGTGTGCCGCTGGGCGCCTTCCTCGGGCAGGAGTGGGGCTGGCGGGCCCCGTTCTGGGTCGTCAACGGACTGGCCCTGATCGGGCTGATCGGCGTCATCACCCTCGTACCGCCCCACCGTTCCACCGAGGAGGCGAGCGTCCGCGACGAACTGGCGGCCTTCCGCAGCGGCCGGGTGTGGCTGGGACTCGCGACCACGGCACTCAGCCAGGCCGCGCTGTTCGGCTGCTACTCGTACATCGCGCCGCTGCTGACCGACGTGACGGGCTTCTCCGAGGGAGTCGTGCCCGTCCTCCTCGTCCTGTTCGGTGTGGGCACCCTCTGCGGCAGCGTGCTCGGCGGTCGGTTCGCCGACATGAACCTGATGCGCACCCTGTGGGTTGGCATGGTCGTCCTCGGTGTGTCCCTCGCGGCGTTCTCCGTCACCGCGCACAACAAGGTCCTGATGACCGCCACGCTGATCGTGTTCGGTGTGGCCGGTTTCCTCATCAACCCGGGCCTGCAGACCCGGGTCCTGAACGAGGCCAAGGGCGCGGCGACCCTGGCCAGCGCCGGCAACATCTCGGCGTTCAACATCGGCAACGCGGTCGGGCCGTGGGCCGCCGGACTGGCCATCAGCGCCGGCCACGGTTACCTCTCGCCGAGCTGGGTCGCGATGGCCTTCGCCGGTTGCGCACTGATCACAGCCCTGGCCGGCAGCGCCGTCGACGCCGTCGAGCGCCGCCGCTCGCCGGTGGCCGACCGGACCGCCCGCGAGGCACCCGTGACGGAGGCGGAGGCCGGGATCGCCGACGAGCTCCGGCCGGCCGCCACCACCGCCGAGCGGTCCTCCCGGTGAGGAGCACACGGTGAAGTCGTCGGCAGAAAGGGCACAGGTGCTCGTCGTGGGCGGAGGCCCCGTCGGCATGCTGCTCGCCGCGGAACTGGCCGAACGCGGCGTCCACACCGTGGTGCTGGAGGCCGGGACCACACCGCGGGACGTGCCGCGGGCCGGCACGCTGCACGCCCGCACCGTGCAGACCCTGCTGCGCCGCGGCTACCTCAGCGTGCCGGACCCCGGGGACCCGCGCGCACTGCGTTCCGCCGTCTTCCACTTCGCCGGCAGGCCCCTGCTGCACATCTCGGCACCCACGGCCGAGGGCCCGCCCATCCTCGGCGTCCCCCAGTCGGCACTGGAGGAGACCTTTGCAGCACGGGCCCAGGAGGCCGGTGCCGTCGTCCTGCGGGACCACACGGTCTGCGAAGTGCGGTCGTCCGAGCGGTCGGTACAGGTCACCGCCCTCACCGGCGACGGGACCCGCACCTTCGACGCGGACTACGTGGCCGGCTGTGACGGTGCCCGCAGTGTGGTCCGGACGCAGGCCGGGTTCCCGGTCACCGAGACACCGGCGACCTTCAGCGGTCTGATCGGCAGCGTCCGGCTGGCCGAACCGGCGGCCGTCCCGGACGGCTGGACGCGCGGCGAGGGCGGCTGGACGCTGATCAACGTCAATCCGTACGGGCACAGCCGGGTCCTCACGCATGACTTCTCCCGGCCGCTGCCCCCGCGGCGGGAGCAGGTCACGCTGGCGGGGCTGCGCCGGGTGACGGAGCGCATCCTGAGCCGCGACGTGCCGATGGACCAGCCCGTCCACCTGTCGCGGTTCAGCGACTTCTCCCGGCTGGCCGACGCCTACCGCAGCGGGCGCGTCATGCTCGCCGGCGACGCCGCGCACATCCACGCCCCGCTGGGAGGCCAGGGGCTGAACACCGGGATCCAGGACGCGGTCAACCTCGGCTGGAAGCTCGCGTCGGTGGTCCGCGGCCACACCACACCGAACCTCCTTGGCACCTACGGGACGGAACGTCGCCCCGTGGCCGAGCGCGTCATCGCCAACACCCGGGTCCAGGCCTGGCTGATGGACCCGAGCGCCGAGGACGGTCCGCCGTCCGCCTTCCTCGCGGAAATCATCCGGGTTCCGGAGGCGGGCCGGCGGGTGGCCGACGAGATCAGCGGGCAGAGTGTGGCGTACGCCGTCCCCTCCTGCCCGCACCCGTGGGCGGGTCGTTTCCTGCCGAACCATCGGCTTGCGACCGACACCGGCGACCACACGGTGGCCGAACTGCTCGGCACGGGACGGCCCTTGCTGGTGCTCACGCCCGAAGCCGAGGGCGCGCTGGACCGTACGGCCCTCGGCTGGCGGGGCCGGCTGAACTCCGTACGTCTGCGCGGTGGCCCGCCGCCGGACTGGCCCGCCGAGGCCCTGCTGTGCAGGCCCGACGGTTACGTGGCCTGGGCCGCCGAGCATGGCACGGCGACTTCGGCCGGTCTTGCCGAGGGCCTGACCAGGTGGCTCGGACCACCGGCGGCACATGTGCCTGAACTCCTTCGACCTGATCAGACGTCAGCCGCTCCCGAACACGACCCGTGCCCGGGCCGGGCATGACAGAGAGGGAACAGATGAGTGGAACAGACCGCCGCACGCTGATCACCCGTGTTGGCACGCTCGCCGGCGCAGCCTCGGTGGCCGCGCTGTCGCCCCGTCCGGCGCAGGCCGCCCCGTCCGGCACCACCGACACCGGCCACGGGGCGGCCATACGGTCCGGTGACCTCAGGTACGCGACGCTGACCACCGGCAACAACCAGCGCTTCGTCGCCAGGCCCGAGTACTTCAGGGTGATCCGATCGGCCGCGGACGCCGAGTCGGCCCTGCGGCGGGCCGTCGACGACGGCAAGAAGGTTTCCGTACGCAGCGGTGGGCACTGCTTCGCCGACCTGGTCTGCAATCCCGGGGTCGAGGTACTGCTCGACTTCTCCGAGATGACGGACGTGTCGTACGACCCGTCCATGCGCGCCTTCGCGGTGGAGCCTGGCGCCCGGCTGCTGAACGTGTACGAGACGCTGTTCAAGGGCTGGGGCGTCACCCTGCCCGGCGGCATGTGCTACAGCGTCGGCGCCGGCGGGCATGTGGCCGGTGGCGGCTACGGCATGCTCTCCCGCGCGCACGGACTGGTGGTGGACCACCTGTACGCCGTGGAGGTCGTGGTGGTGGACCGGTCGGGCGGGGTGCGCACCGTCGTGGCGACCCGCGAGGAGGACGACCCCCACCGCGACCTGTGGTGGGCCCACACCGGCGGCGGTGGCGGCAACTTCGGCCTGGTCACCCGCTACTGGTTCCGCTCGCCCGGGGCGCGGGGAGCCGAGCCGGACCGGCAGCTCGTACGGCCGCCCGCGGGCGTGCTGGTCAGCGCGCTGTCGTTCCCGTGGGAGCAGCTGAACGAACAGCGGTTCGGCCGGCTGCTGCGCAACTACGGGGCCTGGCACAAGGCCAACAGCGCGCCGGACTCCCCGAGCCGCGCGCTCAGTTCGGTGTTCAACCTCTGTCACCGGGCGCACGGCACCCTGGACCTGTTCACGCAGGTGGACGCCGGCGCCCCCGACGCCGACAAACTGCTCATCAACTTCCTCAAGGCCATCACCGCCGGCACCGGCCTGACGGCGACCGCCCTGTCCAAGCCGTCCGGCGATCTGGCCGCGATGCCCCACCTGGCCACCCCACGGCGCCTGCCCTGGCTGAACGCGACCCGGTTGCTCGGTACCAGCAACCCCACTCTCACCCACCCTTCTTTGCGCGCCGACCACAAGTCGGCGTACATGCGGACCGGTTTGGACGACCATCAGGTCGCGACCCTCCACCACCACCTCACGTCTGAGGCGCACGCCAACCCGGACGCCATGGTCGTCCTGCTCTCCTTCGGAGGCCGAGTGAATGCCATCTCCCCCAGCGAGACGGCCAGTGTCCAGCGCTCCTCGGCCTTCAAGATGCTGTTCCAGTCCTTCTGGGGGGATCCGGCACAGGACGAGGCGAACATCCGCTGGGTCCGGGAGCTGTACGAGGACTTCTTCCACGCTGCGGGCGGCGTACCGGCACCTGGGGAGCGCTACCAGGGCTGCTACATCAACTACCCCGACACGGACCTGAGGGACCCTCACCGCAACCGGTCCGGCATCCCGTGGCACACCCTCTACTACGGAGACAACTACCAGCGCCTCCAGCAGACCAAGCGGCTGTGGGACCCGTCCGGCTTCTTCCACCACTCCCTGTCCGTAGAGCCCTGACACTCCAGGCGCGTGTGCGGGCGCGACTCGCGTGGAAAATGGCTGACGATCGAACCATCCGTGCTGATCATGTGGCGAAGGGCGTTCACAGGCGACAGTCCGTGAACGCCCTTGGTCGTGGGTGTCCACCCTCCCCGTGGCGCCCCTCCTTCCAGCAACGCCCCCACCCCAGCCCCCACACAGCAACCCCTAAGCTGACGCCAGCATCTCGTGGTACCGATTGCCTTCAATTGTTCTGCCAGGGCAGCGGAAGATCGAGGTCGGGCCGGACGGCCCGTCCCCCGGCTGTTCGATGCCTGGCTCCTACGTCCAACACGAAGTCAGGCCCCGTCCCGGCGAGCGCCCCCGTCCACCGCCGGCTCCTCACCTTCCTCGGCCGCGACCGCCAGCCCCGCTGACGGATATGCGTGGCACCTCCACACGGAGCCCGGGCGGGGCTCACTCGAGGCCGCTCACCGGCAGGAAGGGGGCTCGTAATACGGCCGCGTCTCGGGGAGGACCAAGGTTGCGAGGGCGAGGAGGGCGACCAATGCCCCACGCTCTCATCCTCGCGCACCGCCGTTACGGCTCGCGCGCACCAAAGCCACCAACTGCCTTGATCGGTCCGCACCGACCCGCAATTCCTTGCGCAGCGACTCGGCCGAGACCGGGCGCTGACGCAGTTCCCGATGCCGAACATCAACCGACACGCGTCTTCGGCAGATGTGCCGACATCGTCACGACGAGCGAATCTCCGCAGTCACAGCGGGTGCGACACAACCAACCCTTGATTGTGGCTCCCGCCCAGGACTCGAACCTGCGGCCAAGGCCACTTTCCCGAGCCCACGGCCCAGAGCCTCCCACTCCCCAACGCTCGCTCCCCCATGGCCAGCGCGGCCGACAAGCAAGCCGACGCGCTTCTCGCCGGCCAGAGGTCAAGTGGCGGTGACTGGCAGCACATCCGGCGAAAGCACCGCTGCCCGCGCCGCGGCGCTCGTCATCCGCCTGCGGTGATGACGTCGGCAGAGCACCTCGTACCCGACCTCCGCCGCCGACTTGGCCACGTCGCCCACGACGACCTGCTCCCCCTCGACGACCATCTCTCCACCCACGGTGCGCGCATTGTGCGTGGCCCGAGCACCGCACCAGCACATCGCCTCGACCTGCAAAGTCTCCAGGCGATCGGCAAGTTCGATCAGACGCTGGGAGCCGGGGAAGAGCCTGGTGCGGAAGTCAGTGGTGATATCGAACGCGAAGACGGCGCCGAGGGATCCGGAACAGCGCTGATCGCCGAACGCATCCTGAAGGTCGCCGGGCTCTCCCCCGACGGTGACCTGGCCTCGCTGCGGCTGGATGTGCGCGAGTCGGCGACCGCCCTGGCAGAGGGGCGGATCGACGCCTTCTTCTGGAGCGGTGGCCTGCCGACCGGGGCGATCACCGATCTCCGCCGGAGCACCACGATCCGCCTCGTCGACCTCGGCGGCGTGGTCGGGGAGCTCACCCGGTCCTACGGCGAGCTCTACACCGAGACCACCGTGCCAGCCGTCGTCTACGGGGCGCAGAGCGCGGTGACCACGGTGAGCGTGCCGAACTTCCTTGTCGTACGACGGGACATGCCGGACTCGGAGGCGTACTGGCTGACACGGCTGCTGTTCGAGGGACAGTCACAGCTCATCGGGGCGCACCCGGAGGCCCGTCGCCTCGACCGGCGTACAGCGATCGCCACCCACCCGCTGGAGCTGCACCCCGGCGCCGCCCGGTGGTACCGCGAGTCACATCCCTGACCGCTTGCAGGGGCCCGTCACCGGCTCCCGTCACACCGGGTCGCCGGGGAGTGCGGGAGCGGCGGGCAGCCGTACGGTGGCGGACAGTCCGTGCGGCCGCGCGGCTGCCAGGAGCAGCTCGCCGCCGCCCGCCTCCACCACCATGCGGGTGAGCGCGAGGCCGAGCCCCGTGCCGCGGACGTTCTGGTGACGTGTGCTACGCCAGAACCTCCCGCCCGCCTGGGAGAGTTCCTCCGCGGTCAGGCCCGGACCGGCATCCCGTACCGTCACATCCACCGTCCCCGCGGCTTCCCCGACAGGTTGGCGGTGAACCGAGACGTCGACCGGTGCGCCGTCGCCGAACTTGAGGGCGTTGTCGAGCAGGGTGTCGAGTGCGTGGTCGAGGGAGTCGGGAAGGGACAGGGCGCTCACCCCGTCGGGGATCTGCGTGGTGAGCGGGACGCCCGCGCCGGCGAAGGCGGCCCGCCAGGCGTCGACCCGGTGTCTCACCACGGCTGAGACGTCGACCTGTGCGCGTTCCGCCTCG